>NZ_JARTVX010000001.1:0-516736 GCF_031450875.1 Caballeronia sp. LZ001
GAAGCGGCTGAGAACGCAGGACAGGCGGCAGAAACCCACTGCCTGGCCGCGTTTATTGCCGAGGTCGCACATGCGGCTCAGATAGTTGCTCAGGTTAGAGGCGTAAGACTCACGGTTCTAGCGGTCGACAATACGCTCGCGTTCCGCGCGGATCGCGATGCCCTGTATTCGGCTCTTGGAAACCTTATCCAAATTGCGTTCAAGTTCACCCGTCCGCGAAGCACAGTCACCCTTAGCGCATACGCGATAGCGGATCGAATCCTCATCGACGTCAAGGACCATTGCGGCGGACTTCCGCCCGACGCGGCACGTGTTATGTTCGAACCCTTTACGCAGCAGTCCGCCGATAAGACCGGCCTTGGGTTAGGTCTATCGATTACAAAAAAGAGCGTTGAAACCTATCAAGGCGTCTTGAGCGTCAAGAACCGACCGGGCGTCGGTTGCATCTTCACCATTGACTTGCCGGGATATACAGCGTAGTTGCCAGAACTGCTCAACCGTGAAAATACCTGACGACTAGAAGCAGCCAAGCGGCCGCACGAGTAGGGGATGGCCATACGGTTGCGATAAAGTGCGATGGGCAACCGCAGTGTGACAGCAGCGCTATCGCCAGCGTCAGGGGTGACGAGTTCGCGCTCTACCTTTGCATTTATAAGTGAAGTTCCGCCGAGGAGCAGCTTGCTAGTCGCGACCTCGCCGTATAGCTGACCGGGCATTACGCCAATGCTCATTTGATTGACCTGGCCCATGCGTTCGCTCAGCGCGCGGCATACCCATTGCTCAATCGTGTTATGCATAACGGCGCTCATTCACGACAAAGAAAGCGCTCGACTTCCTAAGTCTAGGGAGAGAAATGAACACGTGCAGGCCTGTTCGAAACGCGGCGCTCATAAATTTTAAGGAGAACTACCATGGCTGTAGCAACGTTAAAAGATTTGTTTATCCACGCCTTGTCTGACGTTTATAGCGCAGAAAAGCAGTTGACGAAGGCGCTGCCGAAGCTCGCCCGCGCGTCGACCAACCCGGATCTTGCAGCCGCTTTTAAGACGCACCTTGAGGAGACGCAGGGGCAGATCGAGCGGATCGATCAGGTGGTAGCGAGCACCGAAATCAAGCTCCAGCGCGTCAAATGCGTGGCGATGGAAGGGCTTGTTGCAGAAGGTCAAGAGCACATCGAGGAAATCGAGAAAGGTCCGATCCTTGATGCAGCACTGATCGCCGCGGCGCAAAAGGTCGAACATTACGAGATTGCGAGCTATGGCACCCTCGCAGCCCTTGCCAAAAAGCTCGGGTACGCCGACGCGATGAATCTTCTTCTCGAAACCCTGGAAGAAGAAAAAGCCACAGACCAAAAGCTGACGATGCTCGCCGAGCAAGAGCTATCTGAGGAGGAGGCAGGCGCAAAAATCAGCAAGTGAAACGGGCGCGCCGCGTTTGACCTCAGACGCGGCGCCTGACTTGCACGGCAGTTGTAAGCGTCAGCCGCATTGGTTCTGGCTAGCCACGGGCTGCTCTCAGAAGCGCTCGTTGAAAGACCGCCGAGCAGCCGGAGGCACGACGTCCACGCATGACTGATTCCCTGTCACGGCACTGCTCCATCTTCTGGTTCGACTTCGCCCACTTTCTGTTGTTGTGCATGCGCGGGAGGAGCAGGTCCTACCGAGTTCACGGAGCATGAATGACGGAGCACGACAAGAATGAAGGGGGATTGGAGCGGGTTGCGCTCGCACTGCAGGGCGGCGGCGCCATCGCGCCTTAAAAAGCTGCTTTCCTGCAAGCGACGTGCGGCATTGCATCGTCCGAAGCTAATCCGATATGAGGTTTATATGGAACTTTATTATCGCCGTTATCGCCTTATCGTTTTGCAGCCGGTCGATCAGGAAGAAGTTGTGGTACTTCAGATCGTGGACCGGAGTGCGCAGTCGTGGACTCCAATCGCCTTCGGCCTTTCGGATGATATAGACGATGAATACAGGAGAGCGTTTGACTACGGCTTACAAGTCGTCGATGACGCGTGCGCAACCCGACTTGCATACCCAATAGACGAAACGCAACCACAGTATTAGGTAGCCCGGGAAAGCTTCAGTAAGCACCAATAGCTTCTAGCCGAGCGCGACGGATCGATCGGCCGAGCAAACGCAGACATGCTGCGACGATCACGGTGCACTCAAGACCGCTGGGAATGCGTCTCCCGTGGTGTCAACTGCCCGCCGTGCCCGCATGAACAGCGGCGAGCCATGCACGCTTAGCGGACTGTCGAAAGCTTCGTTGTAATGGCGGTAAAAGTAGACGAGAGTTGTGTGGCGAGTCCGCTCACGGAGGTCATGATGCCCAGCGCAAGTACGCCAGCGATCAGGCCGTATTCGATTGCGGTAATGCCGCGCGTATCGTTGAGATAGCGCTTGAAGAATTGCGTCATGATTCGATCCTCGGGGTCAACGTTGTAGTGTCGTTCGCCCGGTGTACTGATCGGTCGTCTGCATCGGTATGCGTCTCTCTCAGTTGACGAATCCGAGGGTTTTTGGGCGCAAAGTCTGATCGGGTACCCGGGCCTATTGCCAGCCTCTATGTATGAAGCATGCTTGGGCACTGCGCCTACGCGATACTCCACCTTCCCGCTATCGGCGCGGCGCGCCAAATCTTTAACGACCTCAACGAACTATTTTTGCTGTAACGCCGAACAACCGCCTCTAACACGAAAAATATCGATGCGTTGCTCAGTTCGCGCAGTATGATCCAACCCTGACCCCTAAAATCCGAGCAAAAGAAGTAATAAGAAAATGCTCGGAAAAGCAACACTGGCTATCGCCATTCCGAAAATAATCGCCAAGTCAGATCGGTATATGCGCGTTTCGGGTAGAGATGGCGGTCAAGAAGCGGATCAGGGGCTTCGATGAAGGAGCCGCCAACGTCGCCGTCAGCCTGCCTTAAATTTGACTCCTCTAGAAGTATTGTCATGTCTTGACCTCAATGCATTCCGTAATAAAAAGGAAACCGTCCGATGATTAAGCATGTCGTGTACCATCGCGGAACGGCTTTCTCAGATCGCAATTCTCGGCTGTGCGCTATCCACAACGACCGTGTTGTTCCGGAACACTTGGCGCCTTGAATGCCGCGTTACGTGACGTGGGTGCGCATCTAGCGACAATTTCGACTGGTTCGGCCCTTGGGCCTTAGCCCTGCGCCTCGCCTCTGCGCATCTGCGATGCCAAAAGAGCGTTTCCGCCGCTTCGCAGGATCGGCGGTTGCACACAAGAATAAAAGGCGAGATCGAATTTTAAAGACCCCTGGCCCGCGTCTGATAAACAGTCAGGTACCCGTAGCACGACGCCTCGCTCTTGTCTTGATGGCTGCCTAAGCGGCGCGGAAAACAAGGACAAGCACGCCCAGCGCTATCACCAAGCGAGGAACGTATGGAACGACGAAATATCGTAGTAGTAGCGGCGTCGACGGGCGGCTTGGAAGCGCTCAAGCAGTTGTTCAGCACGCTGCCGAGGGAGCTGCCCGCCTCGGTGTTCGTGGTGATGCATATCGGCGCCTATCCGAGCATTTTGCCCGCCATCTTACAAACCGTGTGCAATTTGCCGGTGAGACATGCCGCGGACAATGAGCCTTTTGCATTATCGACAATTTACATTGCGCCGCCGGACCGTCACCTGCTGCTCTTAAACGGCAGAACTTTGCTATCCAATGGACCGAAAGAGAACTTCACCCGCCCAGCGGCGGATCCTTTGTTTCGCTCGGCGGCCGTCACGTACGGCCAACGAGTGATCGGCGTGGTTCTGACCGGCGACCTCGACGACGGGGCCGCAGGGATGCGGGCGGTGCGCGCCTGCGGCGGGTACACCATCGTCCAGGATCCCGCTGATTGCCGCTCGCCTAGCATGCCCATCAATGCGCTGCGAGCCACCACCGCCGACGTCGTGGTTCCCATTGCGGAGCTAGGCACGGCCATCCGTCAAGCACTGGAGGCAACCATGACCACTCCAAAGGCACAAAATCAAGCGGACGCATTGGCGGCCGAGTCGGAAGACAGAATGATGCGTACCGGGAAGATCGAGCTCGCTGATCTCGATGCCATTGGCGTGCGCAGCTCGCTGACCTGCCCCGACTGCGGCGGCGTTGTATGGCGCATCGGTAGCGGGATGCCGCTGCGCTATCGCTGTCACACCGGTCACGCGTTTTCCGCGGTGGCCCTGGAAGATGAGCAACGCCGGCAATCCGAGAATGCAATCTGGCAGGCGATTCGGGCAATCGAAGAACGGATTTTCTTGGCACGCGAGCAACTCGAAGAGGGAAAAGTGGCCGGACTTGACGTCTCGCATCTAGTTGCCCGAGTTGCTAAGCTTGAGGAGGCAAAAGCGTCAACTCTGCGCGTCGTGCGAGAGGGCCTGATCGATAGCTGACAGTTGCAACCCCAACGCATTTGACGTGCGTCACCAATGCTCGTCCGCGGCCGGCTCGTCCAGGCCAGAAGCCTCGAAGAGTAAAAGATTGCGACGACGGAATGATCTGCGGCGCGGGCGAACCGACGAGAACGTAATTGAGGGTTTGTCCGTAAGGGGTACAAAACGGACGCGTCGCGCTGCAGGTACGTCCATCGAAGCCCCGCCGGCGATAGGGAAGGCTCTTGCATCGCCTGCTAGCGCCTTTGATTTCCCAAACAGGGACATGTTCCCGGGCTCACGCAATGCTGGGTTAAGTTGTCTTCACTTACAGGGCATACGTCGATGGCACACACTACAGGCAAGCGACCCAAACTAGTCCTCTATCCGACCAAGCCGGTGCCACCGAAAGCAGGCGCAGACAAAGGCGACTTCGTTGTCTATGCGTCGTACAGGGGCACACTGGCAAGCGGTTTTTATGGCACGTTAAAGGTCGTTCGTACCACAGACGGACGGCTGTTGTTTCCCTTTGACGGAGCAGGACCCATTGGTCCGTTTCCCACGAAACAAGAGGCATCGGTTGCCGCCGTAACGCTTGGGACCGAGATCGTCGCAGCAGATCTCGCTTATCCGGAGATATAGCGCACAGCAGCAAGGTAAGCGCGCCGTTGAAATCACGCGCCATCTGACTGACCTTCCAGCTATCGGACAGTGCAAGCACCGTCTGAGCTCGCTCCGACTTGATTATTTTAAAAGGCTGCCAGCATCCTGCCTTCAATTTTTTCCGACCCCGCCTCGGAGCAGTCGAGCAGTCGAGCTCGCCAGTCGACCGTTCGCACGGTGAAACCAACGCTATGATAGGTTGGCGGCTACGGAGTTCTTGGGACTGTCACGCACGCTTAAAAACCGCTTCATGATCGCGCTCGGGAACGTCGCGTAGGAGGACGCAGCATCAGGCCAGACCATAATCATTGGCGTTTGCGCCCGGGGCACGTCGCCGCAAAGGGAAGAGCACGCTGTCGCCCGACCGAGTCTTCCGACCGAGTGAGTCATGGAACAAGATCAACAAAATGCCGGTGATGGCCGCGCGGGGTCGCTTCCACTTCTTCCCGATGCTTCGGCGAGACCGCTGGTCGTAGGCATTGGAGGTTCCGCCGGTGGCTTGCAGGCCACGATGGCGTTGCTCGAAACACTTGGCGCCGAAGCTCCCTTGGCGATCGTCGTGGTGCTGCACCTCTCGCCTGACCATGAAAGCAGCGCGGCCGAGATATTGCAGCGGGTCACACCGCTGACGGTCAGCCAGGTCCGCGTCAGGACGCGCTTAGAAGCGGGACATGTGTACGTCATTGCGCCTGCGACCAAGCTGATCACTGATGACGGGCATGTGCAGCCGGGTGAGGCAAGCCGCAACAGGCCTTCATCCGTCATCGATCTTTTCTTCCGAACCCTAGGCGAAGTGCATGAGGAACGCGCGATCGGCATCGTCCTGTCTGGAACGGGCCAAGACGGTTCACTGGGGCTAGCTTCGATCAAGGAGCGAGGAGGGCTAACGATTGCGCAGGAGCCGGACGACGCCGAGTACGGGGAGATGCCGCAAGCGGCCATCAACACAGGAGCGATCGACCTGGTCTTGAGCGCGGAGGAAATCGGCCGGCGGTTGGTCGACCTCGCAAGAGCCCCCCGAAGCCGTTCGTCGGATTCCGATGCCGCGCTGGCGACGGACGCCGGTGCTGAAGCCGAGGTGGATGACGACACGTCCGACGAAAAAGCGTTGTACGACATTCTGGCGGCACTTCGAAATCGAAACAAACACGACTTCCGACATTACAAACGCGCCACGGTGCAACGTCGCATCGAGCGCAGAATGCGAGTCAACCGGCTGACCAGCATTGCAGAGTATCGCGACTTCGTGCGGCGCAATCCCGGCGAGTTGAGCCCGCTGCTGGCCGATCTCCTGATTAGTGTAACCAGCTTCTTTCGCGACCAGAGCTCCTTTTCCGCTCTGCAAAACGACCTCATTCCGAATCTGATGAATAGCGTCCCAGCGGGAGAAGAGGCGCGCATCTGGGTACCGGCTTGCGCATCGGGAGAGGAGAGCTACTCGGTCGCGATCCTGATTCAGGAATACGCGGACCGGATGCCGCAGCCCCCGCGGGTGCAGATTGTTGCAACTGACATCAATGAAGCGGCGCTTGAGGTAGCCCGAGCCGGCATCTACCCGGCGAACATCTCGGCCGACGTGACCGAATCCCGATTACTCGCCTACTTCGAGAAGGAAGAAGATCTTCGGTATCGCGTGCACCCCAGCGTGCGACAGATGATCGTCTTTGCGCAGCATAACGTGCTAAGCGACCCGCCCTTTTCACGGCTCGACCTGGTCTGTTGCCGCAATCTGCTGATCTACCTTGATCGCACCGCACAGGCGGTGGTTCTCGACATGTTCGCCTATGCATTGAAGCCGGGCGGCTATTTATTTCTCGGCAATGCGGAATCGATCGACGGGATCAGCACGGCGTTCGAGACGATCAGCAAGGAGCACCGAATTCTTCGACTACGCGGTGACGCTGGCGCGAACGCCCGGGGCAGAATCCCATCGAGGTTGATTGCCACCGAAATCCATCCGCGGTCTGGTTCGCGAGGCAAACCGGTGACCCACAGCTTCGATACGCGTCGCGGCAAGCCGCTCGAGGCGCTGCACGATCGTGCGCTCGCCGCCGCGTCGCCCCCGAGTGTGCTCATCAACGCGGATTACGAGATCGAACGAGTCTCGAGAGGCGCCAGTGACTTTATCGTTTTCAGTGCAGGCGTGCCCACGCGTAATCTTTTGAACAATGTGGCACCCGACATTCGGCTGGAGCTGCGGGCCGCGTTGTATCGCGCGAGTGCCTCCCAGCAGCGCGTGAAGGCCGTGTTCAGTCGACGTGACCAAGAAGGCCGCGCCACCGGTCCCGTCATGACGCTTACCGTGGACCCTGTGAAGTCGGCCGACGAGGAGTCGATGTACTGGCTGGTACTCTTTGACCAACCGCCTGAGGCCAGTGCACCTCTTTCAGAGGCAAGCGACCGTGATGTCACCACCTACGAAGCGGCCATCCAGCGCCTGGAAGATGAGAACCGGGCATTGAAGTCGCATCTGCAGGACACGCTTGATCGCTCAGCCGTATCGAACGAAGAACTGAAAGCGTCGAACGAAGAGCTCCAGGCGATCAATGAAGAGTTGCGTTCGGCCAAGGAAGAGCTGGAGACAAGTAAGGAGGAGCTGCAGTCCGCCAACGAGGAGTTGACCACGGTCAACTTCGAATTACGCATGAAGGTTGACGAGGCCGGGCGGAACAACGACGATCTGAGCAATTTGATGGAAGCGTCGGAGATCGCAACGGTCTTTGTTGACTCTGGGATGCGCGTGAAGCGTTTTACCCCGCAGGCGCGCCGCTTGTTTTCTCTCATCCCGTCGGATGTCGGCCGGCCTCTCATGGATGTGACGAACCGGCTTCGTTACGACGAAATCGTGGAAGACGCAACGGCTGCATTCAGGCAGTTGGTGCCCATCGAGCGCAGCGTCACGAGCGTCGACGACGAGCACTATCTTGCACGCATTCAGCCGTATCGCACGAGTCAGGACAAGATCGGGGGAGCGGTCTTGACCTTCATCGACGTGACCGAGCTGCGCGCGGCAGAAAGCCGCGTTCAGCGCACCGAAGAGCGCCTTCGGGATGCCATCGCGTCAAGCAAAGACTTTGCCGTGTTGAGCACCGACCTGCACGGCGTCATCACGACCTGGAACGAAGGCGCTGCAGTCATGTTCGGCTATCGTTCGGACGAAATTAAAGGTCAGTCGATCGACGTCCTCTTCACCCCGGAGGACCGTGCGGAGGGCGCGCCCAAGCAAGAGCGCAGCGCTGCGGCGCGAGCGGGCCGCGCTGCAGATGAACGCTGGCATCTTCGCAAGGATGGAACGCGCTTCTTTTGTAGCGGCGTCATGACACCCTTGAACACCAGCAACGGAGGAGGATTTGTCAAGATTGCCCGGGACGTATCGAATGCGAAGCGCCGAGAGTCGAAATACAATGAACAGATGACACAAGAGCGGCGCGCGAGCGCCCGGGTGAAGGCTGGCTCGGACTTGAAGGATCGCTTCCTGGCTGAGATGGCGCATGAGCTTAAGCAACCACTGAATCTCATACAGGTCAATGCCGAGCTCTTGATCCGTTTGCCGGAAACAAGGCACTCTGCTGCCGTTCAGCGGCTCGGCGGGACCATTATGCGTGCGGTATCGACGCAAGAAACAATCGTCAACGACTTGCTTGATTTTTCCCGGGTTCAGACCGGAAAACTACGACTGCATCGGCAACCGATAGATGTTGTGGAGATTGTCCGGCGCTTGAGCGAAGCCATGGCACCGGACGTGGCACGCAAGGACATCACGCTCCAGTTGCAGGCGCCTGACACGGTGGTGTGCGACTGTGACGCGGTACGATTCGAGCAGATTATCTGGAATCTGCTCGGCAACGCGGTGAAGTTCACGCCCGCAGGCGGCAGCATACGTGTCTCAGTCAGCGTTGATGAGCGCCACGCGACGCTCGAAGTTAGCGATACAGGCATCGGTATTTCGCCCGATTTCCTGCCTAAGGTCTTTGAGCTTTTTAGCCAGGGTGAAGCGGCGGAACCGATTAGTCCGCGCCGGATCGGACTGGGTATTGGATTGGCGCTCGTCAGGGAGCTGGTTCGGGCCCACGGCGGAAGCATTGAGGCAAGCTCGGCCGGTAAGGGCTTGGGCACGAGCTTTCGCGTCAGGTTACCGTTGTCCGCCGCCGGACTTAGACAACCCGACGACTCGCGATCCCCCATGTCCTTGCATCATCGCATCCTGCTGGTCGATGACGACGGCGACAGCTTATCCGCATTCGCAGAGCTGCTTCGCGGCGAAGGAGCTGATGTTGACATGACAAGCAGTCCCAAAAGAGCACTGACCATGCTCGAAGCCGGAGACTACGACGTGCTGTTGTCAGATATCCGCATGACGGAGATGTCCGGGTACGAACTGATCAAGCGGGCGCGAAGTCTAGAAACTCCGAAGCGTATTCGGGCGTTTGCAGTAAGTGGCGAAAGTGGCGAGGCCTCGGTGCGTGAGGCTTTAGCGGCGGGCTTTGACGGACACATCTCGAAGCCCGTGTCGCTTGAGCGGCTTCGGATGAGCTTGGGAGAGGCTTGACGCAATACTTCAAGCCTCCATAGTCACTTCCACCTACAGACGAATACGCTAAGCTGGCTATCAACGGTAACTGACCAGTACCGACGAATGCTCCACGAGCTCTACGCAAGCGCCAGGTTTCATACCGGGTTACGGTGGCGCACGCCGCTTTGCTCATTGCACGCGAGCGTCTGGCCTCAAGCTTTCTCGGCGCGCTTCAATGATCTCGTGGAGTCGGAAGAGCGCCATTTTTAGACTACCTTCCTGCGCTAGCCGATTCGCGATTAGCAAAACTTCATTCTCAAAATAATCCGCGTCGAGGAGGCGCTCCGTTTGAGCAATGAGCGCGATGACGTTGCCATAGAGCTGCTCCGGATATCGGCCAGGGTGCCGGTCCAAAACATTGAGCAATACGCTCCAGCGTTCCGAGACAACCTGCAAGGCTTGCGGTGATAACGCTTCCATAGTGGCCTCCACAACGAACGCAAGTTGTGAATGCTTCAACAATCGTCGTGCCATGAGACGCAGGCCCACTAGGTGAGGCCACATAGCCTTTACCCCTCGCTTCAACTCGGCGCGGCGCGATCACCGGATGTTGCCAGAGAACAGTCAGCTACGGTCACGACCTACCGACTTCGTGGTGTGGCGGACTGTTTCCACTGGCGCGCGATTTCGTGATCGCGAAGAGAGGCGGTCGGCCCGCCAAAGCGGGCCGACACCGTTGCTATCGTGACATGTGCCTAGACCTAGGACACTTGTTGATCTTAGGCTACCGCTTACTGAAAGCCAAAGAGAATTTGCGTCGAGTCAACCGCAGCGGGATCGGCGCAATCAAAGTTACAAATATACGCGAACGTACGTACCACTAAAAAAAGCCGATCGTTAGAGCGGGCTGAAGGAACGTGCCCTTGCGAGACACGATAATCAATCTGCTCTAATGTGACGAAGTCATACTGTTAGGTAACGAACGTGAGCCGTGCCGCAGCCAAAATTCCACACGTTGTAGGTGCCGAAAATGACGCCATTCGGAAGGCGCGAGTCTTAACGAAGCGATTGTCGCAACTCAGGTCTTTCAAGCGCTTAATTGGGCGTTCCAAAACACCTCCTCACGGTGCGCTGTACGGCTACCGCGGCGAGTGGTTCAATGCTCCCCAAACGCTTGCGACGTGGTGAATCGCGTTGAAGTATTCGGAAACAACAAGTGGCTTAATGATGTAAGCGTTCGCTCCTAGTTCGTAAGCCCGACGCACGTCTTCGTGTCCGTTGGACGACGTCAGCATCACCACCGGGACCCTCGAAAGTTCGGGAGCTTGCCGTATTCGGCGCAGGACGTCAAAACCATCGGAGCTCGGCATTTTGACGTCTAGGGTCTGTTTACATTCTCACTAGCGGTCCAAAGGCACAGGCAAGCGAAGCAAAGGCGAGATAGTTGCCGGCGAGCTTGTCGTAACGCGTGGCGACGCGACGAAAATGTTTGATACGGCAGAAAAAGCGCTCGACGATATTCCGAGTTCGATACAGCACTCGACTGTAACGGCGCTGGATCTTGCGATTCGAACGCGGCGGGATGACGGCCTTCGCGCCCGTCGCGCAGACGTTCTCGACAAACGTATTCGAGTCATAGCCCTTGTCGGCAATGACTGCTCCGGTACGCAGATGCTCTACCAGGGCATTCGCGTACGCGTGATCAGAGGCTTGCCCTTCGGTGACGATTAATCTCAGTGGACGTCCACCGTGATCGACGGCCACGTGCAATTTGGTCGTCAACCCGCCTCGCGAGCGGCCGATCGCTTGCGGACCGTTTCTTTTTCGAGCGCCTGATGAGTGCTGGTGCGCGCGTACGATGGTCGAATCGATCAACACATGTTTGATCTCGGAATCGTCGGCTACCGCGTGTATCACACTCTCCCACACGCCCTTGCGGCGCCATCTGGAGAAACGCATGTACACCGTATGCCATTTCCCGAACGCCTTGGGCAAGTCGCGCCACGGACAACCCGTGCGGCCGATCCAGAGAACGGCCTCGATAAACCATCGGTTGTCGGCCGCTGTTCGCCCAGGATCGCCTTCCTTGCCCGGCAACACCGACTCGATTCGTGCCCATATCTCGTCACTTAGTAACGTTCGGATCATCTTGCCCCGCTCGTGCAAAAGACAAGACGTAAAACATTTCATCGAATGTATACCGGCCCTAGCTTCTCTGACATTCGAACCTCCGTACAAACAGAAATTAGCAAATTTTCTGCTGTACGTGAAATCGAGGCATGGTAACTGTCAGGTTGCGTTTTAGGGCAGTATAGGTCAGACTAATGCCCCTCAAATCTGAATCACTGCCCCCTTTTTTGGTACGGCTGCGACTCAATCAAGAGAAGCCTATGAAACGTAAATATTCTGCTGCCATCCTCCCATCGAGCGGTCATCAATTCTGGTTCGCGCGACCAAGCGGCCAACGTTTGAACAGTCGGTGCGCTATCAATCATCGGTCTGAGGCCTCAGAAGGGCATGCTCTTCAAAAGTGCCTCGGTTCTGTCCTGTTTACGCGCGACTCTTCTCCTCGACGCTCTGAGCTTAAAGACGCTTTGCTTTCGCGGTGCGCGTCGCACGCAAGCTTTTGCTGATGTTTTGGCCCGATCCCACAGCACTTCGCGCTTCGTCGTCGGGCCTATTACGGTGAAAGTGCGCGATCGACCGTAATTGGGCTTGAAATTCCATTGGATTCTTGCCGCCGGACGCGACCAAGTCATCTCTGGGCAGTAGCAGCGCTGCCCTGGCTGATTCTACTGAGCTTCTTGACGGGCAACATGGACGGAGCGTTGCGCTTGCTGCGGGACGATGAAGCCGCAGTTTGTCGGCTAACGTGATGAGACGGTGGAAAGATTTCTCTAACCCAACAGCGCTATCGCGAGAGAACCTCTTTCACTATCATGTTTAAAAAGTTTGATTTATTTCTATGCGGACAGGTCAAATTCCGATTCATAAAATTCCAGTGTCTTACGCACTTGAACACACCATGTCGCATAGCCTTGAACGGTATGTAGAGCAAAAACTTCCCGCCGACTTACTGGAGCATGTTGCCGCGAATCGCATCCGCCTCGTAGTGGAGAACCAAGGAAGCGATAGATTTTTGCCGAACCAAATTGACTTTAGTTACAGGAAGACCCACAGAGTGGTTAATAGCTTAAGGCCCACTTGGCATACTCATGTTGATGATGATCAACATGAGTCCGTCATCCTTCGCATTCCATCCGGCTATGATTATATTCGTCATTTCTCATCACTGGTACTGCATTACCTTAAAGCCCGAATATCAAGTCCGCAGGATCTGATTACGATTAGATATGATATTCTCAACGATCGTCGTTATCCGGCCATGACTGGTCTAAATAAACTCGATATCGCGCGGGGTAGCCAAATTGTCATCGGTTGCTGTGATTTGTTAATTGCCGATATGCATGACAAGATCATTTCGTTTGAAGAAAACGATTTTTACATGTGCTGGAAAGCGAAGAATAATGTGGTTTTCCTCGGCTGTAAGTTCAGTTTCTGGGGCCGACTTTCTGGGAGCATCGCGCGTTCTATTTGCGAGAATTTTCGACCTGCTGAAATCATTTACTTCGGTAAACTGGGCGCACTTACAGTGCCTTCCGATATCTACGATAAAATTTTCACACCGTCGCAGTTCCACACGTACAGTTGTTTGACAAGGCTCGGCCCCTCCATCACGTTAAAAAACAGCATGGCACAGTTTAATGACAACGGTTTGATTGGTGTCCACGCGTCAGTTCCTACGATCATAGAAGAAACATTTCAACAGCGTCAGCATTTGGCGCAGTGCGGTGTAGAGTCAATTGACAACGAAATCGCCTTTATTGCCCGCGAGATCCATCGCTACAACGTTCGGACGTGCTCGCAGGTTACCTATTCCCCGATTCACTACGCCACCGATTACCTGAGAAGCCGTAGCGACTGGTCGCTACATGTACACCACGATCTTGCACGAGGGCGTTCCCCCTCATCCCTGCACAAGAAAAAAATCATCATCAGCAAAATTACACGTATCATGAAAAACTACTTGTGGTGATTCATGTATTGTCAGCTTATTTCCGTCCTTCTGAATGCACTCTCTGTGCTGTTGGCTAAGCTCGCCCTTAACCAGGTCAGTGAAAACGCGTTTCTCGCGATCTACGCCCTGACATTTATTTCTCTCGCGTTAATGTATGCTCGCGTAAGCGAATTGGCCCAATATCTCTGCTCCCGGAATGGTTTGGCTTCGGCTCTATTCAATTCGCTCGGTACTTGGTGTTTCTATAAAGGGCTGGAAAAATTGACGCCAGGAACGCACTCCTTTGTTGCGCGCAGCTACATCATTTTCGGCACGCTTATATCAGTGCTATGGTTCCGCGAAAAACTGACAACGACAAAGCTTTTCGTGTTGCTGGCTTGCATCACAGGGGTAGTACTTTCGTCGCTGCCTGCCGCCGCAGGGAGCGTCACCTTCGAGGCGGTGATGCTTACGCTGCTTTCTTCACTACTTTTTGCACTTAATTACGCCGTTTTGAAAAAGAAACCGACAGATATCCATCCCTGTGTACCTCTGGGAACCAACGGTTTTTGTCTTCTGATACTGCTTGGTTGCTTATCCGTTAGTCAAAAGGGATGGCCCTTCAGCGAGATTGCGATTCATGGGATAATTTACATCGTATTGAGTGCCGCATTTATATTCTACTCAATGTTTGCCTACATCAAATCAGCAGGAACCATTGATTTTCATGTTGCTACCGCGCTACGTGCGCTGTCGCCCGTGGTCGTAACGCTGATATCGCTGCCCTTCTTCGGCTATTCAGGGAGTCCGATTCAGATGAATGGTGAGGTACTAATCGTCGTTTCAATTGTTGCTATGGGAATTACACAAAAAATGAACACGGGAAGGTCAGTTAAATGACTATCGAACGCGAACGCCCCTATCTGGCGATTTACTGCATCGTCCGCAATGGCAATCATGTGCTTATGCTCCGGCGGGCAAACACCGGCTATGCTGATGGAAAATGGTCGTTCCCAGCCGGGCACGTTGATGAAAAAGAATCTTTAACCACGGCAGCCAGTCGCGAGTTAAAAGAAGAGACTGGTCTGTCCGTCTTGGAAACGGACTGGATATTTCATTCTATGATGCACCGAAGAACCGCAGATCGTCGGGTCATCGACGTGTTTATGGAAGCGACCAACTGGCAGGGGCAACCCGTCAATACCGAACCACATAAATGCAGTGCAATAAGATTCATGTCTCCGATGGGCCCTGATATTGACCTAATGGATTATATCGTTCCCGTGTTTCTTTCTTTGGCAGGTGATGGAACAGAGCCCTACCTTGAGTGGGGATGGAGCACTCATAATGATTAAGTCGACTGGCCCTCAACTCATCACTGACCAGACAGCAGAGGCATACAGGAGCAGTCTGCTGACATACCGCGACTATTCTGGCACTTCCACTGTGGTGCGTGAATACGAGAAAATGCTGGAAACGTATTTCCAGGTCAATCACGTTATCGCCGTCTCGTCAGGGACTGCGGCGATTCATGCCGGATTGGTAGCTATGGGCATCGGTAAAGGTTGTCGTGTCGCCGTACCAGCGATATGTGCCGTGATGACAGTAGTGCCGGTCGTTCAGCTAGGTGCTATACCCGTTGTTATTGATTCCGATGGCGATAGCTTTTGTATGGATCCGAAGCAACTGGAACGCGAGATGGAAAAGGGTCTGAAAGTGGTCATCGCCTGTGGAATGTGGGGAAATCCCGGTACGTCAAAAGCAATGCTGTCACTTTCTGAAAGGTTTAACGTTCCGATTTTGGAAGATGCCGCACAGTCTCTGGGCGCGTCAACGCCCTGTGGACGGGAAGGATTAAAAGGTCGAATTGGTTGCTTTAGCACTCACGAGTACAAGCTGCTATCAACGGGCGAAGGTGGTTTTATTACAACCAACGATGCTGATATCGCCGAACGCCTGCGGGCATTTATTAGACTCGGTTTTGACGGTAAGGCGTACGGTAATCAGTTTGGTGTGAATTACAAACTGTCTGGATTCCAGGCTATTGCGGGGATGAACGCCATCCGTAACCTTGCCAGCTATCTATCACGGCGCCAGGAGTTATGCGTGGCGTGGGAAGAACATCTATCTGGTGTAAAACATCTCGCACCGATTCAGGTCGCTGATAGCGGTACGAGTGCCCCTTATGCCTGCATCATGCTTTTTGATGACGATACGGATGGGGTGCGGTTTGCGGAGGAACTCGCTGCTAGAGAATTCCTGACTGATCCATACCGATATGAACTGAAACCAATTACGTGTTATCCGGTTTTCTCGGATTATCACCCCGGGAATGGACGGTTACCTAACGCAATATCCTTCCTTCACCGGCTATTGGTTTTACCAGTACATGACAATATCAGCTTGCAGGATATAACCAATGGCGCCCGGATAATAAAGAAAATACGAAGCATATAAGCCATCACAGGTAAATGCCGCTTTGACGCCAGTCCCGATAAGTGGCAACGCCGTAACCAAGCATTCCCACACAAGCATTCCGTGCCGCAGACAATAGGCGCTGTCAAGTTGAAGGCTGGGAATCAACTTGACAAATCCATTAATCGATAATTAGGGTCTGTTTTCATTCGATGAAATGTTTTACGTCTTGTCTTTTGCACGAGCGGGGCAAGATGATCCGAACGTTACTAAGTGACGAGATATGGGCACGAATCGAGTCGGTGTTGCCGGGCAAGGAAGGCGATCCTGGGCGAACAGCGGCCGACAACCGATGGTTTATCGAGGCCGTTCTCTGGATCGGCCGCACGGGTTGTCCGTGGCGCGACTTGCCCAAGGCGTTCGGGAAATGGCATACGGTGTACATGCGTTTCTCCAGATGGCGCCGCAAGGGCGTGTGGGAGAGTGTGATACACGCGGTAGCCGACGATTCCGAGATCAAACATGTGTTGATCGATTCGACCATCGTACGCGCGCACCAGCACTCATCAGGCGCTCGAAAAAAGAAACGGTCCGCAAGCGATCGGCCGCTCGCGAGGCGGGTTGACGACCAAATTGCACGTGGCCGTCGATCACGGTGGACGTCCACTGAGATTAATCGTCACCGAAGGGCAAGCCTCTGATCACGCGTACGCGAATGCCCTGGTAGAGCATCTGCGTACCGGAGCAGTCATTGCCGACAAGGGCTATGACTCGAATACGTTTGTCGAGAACGTCTGCGCGACGGGCGCGAAGGCCGTCATCCCGCCGCGTTCGAATCGCAAGATCCAGCGCCGTTACAGTCGAGTGCTGTATCGAACTCGGAATATCGTCGAGCGCTTTTTCTGCCGTATCAAACATTTTCGTCGCGTCGCCACGCGTTACGACAAGCTCGCCGGCAACTATCTCGCCTTTGCTTCGCTTGCCTGTGCCTTTGGACCGCTAGTGAGAATGTAAACAGACCCTAGAAGAACGAACGCAGGCGAAATCGACAGCCTGTCCTTCCAAGCTCCTCTGCACGTCAGGAAATCGAGCGCTTGCTGACCATCTTCCACCGCGATCATCTTAAGGCGCCGCTCGCTTTTCGCAAGCGCTGCCGTCGTCAACTCACGATCTGACGCGCTGCTATCAACGACAAGCACGGTCCGCACTTTAGCTTCCACTTTCCTGTCCATCTCCGGCACCCTGTTTTGCGGCCAAGAAAGTCTCGGTCGTCGCTCCGCTATTTTAGATGGGCCGACGTCCCCAGACCAACGGCTACTTAACACATCGGGCGAAGCGCTCTGATCGTGAGCATCAATCTTAGGGCGCGGCGGGTGCTGAAGACCCTATGCAAACTTGCTGCGAAAACCTTCTCCCAGCCACTAGTTCGCGTCTGGCGTTTGCAGAGGGCACATCGTTGTCCAGCGCAAAGAGGGGCTCATTCTCGCCGTCGTCATTGACGCGGATCAACGGATCAACACGTCAGCCTACGTGCCCAGATCCGCTGGCTTCGATCCACAATATGGGGATGAGATTACGCCGTCGAGTTGGTCTAAGTCGGCTACACGCAATCGCGCAAGCAGCGCCTCGTGCAACTCCTCCCATGCGCCGGCGGCTTGCCGGTCACGCGAACGACTTCAGGAACTCATGCCACTGCCGTCGCCCACCTCGCGAGGCATTGGTCCCACGCAGGCCCGTCTGTAAGACAAGGAGGATGCCTGTGAGCACCGCTCGATTATCAAGCGGCTTGCGTCCCGGGTAACGGATTCGTCGCGGTTTGGGAGGGGCAGCAGCCGTTCAATGAGTGCCCACAGTACGTCGTGGAGGATCGGCTTAGCCATTCTCGTCGTCGATACAATGGAAGGTTAGGGTGTTCATCGAGAGTAAGTAGCCTGTTCGCGCTTTTTTTTAGGGCTTCTTATAGAAGTGCTCGTACAATTCATTATCGAGAGCGCGAAGTCGGAGCACAGCCATCATCAACTCGACGAAACGTCGCTTGTGGCCGCAGACCGTTGTCGGGTCGAACAATCGGAGAGCGTATGAAGTGGGATGCAGAACTATCGCCTCGATGTGAATTCTGGACGATGCGAAAAAGACGGGGCGTCGCGATGCCTCGCGTGCTCGTGGTTGACGATTTTCGGGATACAGCTGATGCTATTTGTTGCGTGCTGAGCCTGTTTGATATCGACACGACCGTCGCCTACGGAGGGGAGTCAGCGCTTCGAAAAGCGCGCGACTGGCAGCCCGACGTCGCGTTGCTAGATATCTGGATGCCGGACATAAGCGGGCTGGATGTCTCCCAACAAATCCGGAAGTCAGCGCACCTTGCCGACACGATTTTAATCGCACATTCAGCCGCCGCAGAGAGCGCGGACCGTGAACGCGCAAAAAGCGCGGCGTTTGATGCGTTCTGTGCGAAGCCCACTGACGCCGAGCGGCTTGTTCCGCTAGTGCGGTATTTCGTGCGGGAGTCTACTTGAACAAGCACTGAGCGGTTGAAACGTCCCAAGGGTAGGTCAAGGGTCTCGGCAGCGTGGATCCTGAGGCAGCGAATCAGCTTTGCGCGTTTTGTGTCGACGATCGGGTGATTGCGTGACACCGATATCTCGTCCCCTTCCTTAGAACTGGCCAATTTCTTGTTCATCGCCGAAATCGTTTAGTGTGGCTGGGTTTGCGAAAGGCGAGTCGTTGACGTTGAATTCGCGCGGGTCTTCCGAGGTCCATTAGTCAAACTTGGCGTTAGTAAGGCACCTACATGCAACTATGGTGTTGTTGAGGACCATGGATTGCACTCGTGTCGTCGGACTCCTCACCCGGGAGGTGCTATGAATGCAACGCAACGGCGTCCGAGAACGACTCGCTTGCCGAGGAAAGTCGTGCCTCCTGTTGCGGGCACCAGCGAAAGCGACGTCGAGGTCTACGCTTCCTACCGCGGATCACCGTCTGGAGGATTCTACGGAACTTTGGCGGTCGTGCGAAAAACCGATGGTCGACTGCTTTATCCGTTTGAAGGCGCCGCAGAGATTGGGCCGTTCGGTAGCAAGCTAGATGCGGTAGACGCAGCGAAACGACAAGGGCTTGCGATCATCGATGGCGACCCGCTGAGGCCCGAGCTTTAGTATTTCGAGCCTGTCCTTGCACGATCGAATAATGCTGCCTGTTCCGGTAACCCGCTACTTCCACTGCCGTCCGTGTCGGGATCGGAATAGAGCAGGGCCGTGGGGCGGCCGTGCGTGCAAGAAGCGAAATGGCAAACAGCTTTCCGCATGACCGTCGTTTCCGATGTCGGCTTATTCAGGCTGCCAATCGCAGTCTTTGGCACCGTCGTTGCTGAGGGTGTGAAAGGTCTTGCCTCCAGGAAACCACATGTCAAGCGCCGCACTTTTTGCCATCCTCCCGCGTTTGGAGCACGCGCATCTTTAAGCCATTGAACAGGCCTGTCTGCGCTCTGGTCATCGACGACGACGAACGAATCGCCCAAGCGCTTGCTGCAGTACTCGAGGTCGAAGGCTTCGAGGTGAAAATAACCGACTGCGTTCATTGCTTCGAAATAGTCAAGAGATGGCCCCCGAACGTGGTGCTGCTCGACATCGAAATGCCTTTCATGAACGGCTTCGGCGTGGCCAAGGAGCTTCGCAAGCTGAGCCAATGTGCCGACACACCGATTGTCGCTCACACCTCGCTACCCGAAGACGCTGTACTCTTGCAAGGCATACCGGCAGGCATCGACGCCTATTGTCGAAAAGGAAACGCACTGGACGCTTTGATTGCTCTTCTTGGGGTAATGGCGCCGAGCACATGAGGAGGACCTCTCCATCGACAAAACAAGCTATTCGCGCTGCTCCTTTCGTTGCTCAATTGCTTCAAGAACGGCATCTGGATTGGTCGCCGCCTGTAGCGTTTCCGCATGTTGGTCGTGCCGATCAGGTACGTGAGGAAGATCCCGTCGAAGCTCCTCAAGCAACATGATGATCTTGGTGGTTTTCTGCTCGGCCAGCAGATTAATCTGGAGTTCAAGATGCGCGCGGTCTTCCTCGACACGCGCTAAGCGCTTTTGCCGAGTGAGCACCGCCATCGTGATTAGGACGCCGATGAAAGTGATAATGCCTTGCAACAGAGAAAATGGTGGTTCGTCGAAATAGCGATAGCCCAGGTGATGCAACAAGACGTCACTGACAATCCATGCCACGCTCGCACATAGGAAAGTCAGTAGGAACCGTGGTTCGCCAAAGAACACGCTCACTCGCTCAATCACTCTTTGGAGCACGGTGCGCTTCGCATCCTCGCGCTGCGCAAACTGCGAGACCTTCTCCAGATTTTCGTGAATCGCTTCAGAAATGCTCGTGGCGGTGCTGTTGTCGGCCCGTGGATCTAGTGTCATGTCAGCGCTGGAGTCTCGGTTGAAAGTGGCCAAGTCAGGTGGGGGTTCGTCCACCTCCAACATAACGCAATGGACGGACAACGTGTTGCCCTGGCATCGGCATCAAAAAACGCCCGGGAAGCTAAAGGCGGGCCTTTATCCGCTATGTGAGATCGCAAATGCGCTCGAATTCATGTCCAGGGTTCCGTTGTTCACGGCAACCTCCATTCTTTATCGATCGGGACTTGAATGCCTGCGGCTCACTGTATGGCACGGCGTTTGCGGCCACCATAGGCTTGGACAAAATTAAACAAACATCAGGAGGAGTTATGAAACTGCTTACAACCAGCGATGGACTACCACGCTTGTCTTGGGGGGCCGTCATCGCGGGCGTCATCCTTTCAATGATCGTTTATTTGATCATGAGCGTCCTAGGCGCGGCTGTCGGCGCTTCGCTCCTTTCGCCGATGTCTAACCCCGATGCGTTGCACGGCTTTGGATTTGGCTCTGGGGTGTGGGTTATCGTCACCACCGTCATTGCGGTTTTCGTCGGTTCCTATTATGCGGGGCGCTGCGCACCGGTGCTTGGCTGGCTGCATGGCCTGCTCTCTTGGGCAGTCATGACACTCCTGGTTGTCTACGGCATGACTTCGCTCATCTCTGGAGCCGTCAGTACGGCGGGCAGTGTTGCCGCGACAAGCGCGCAAGTCGGTGCGACAGCTGCAAATCAGGCCGGCAGCGGAAATCAAATGGTCGACTCGGCCAAGCAACAAATCCAGGCGGCAATGGCGTCGGCTGCGTCGGCGGCATCGGGCCCGGACGCCGAGCAGAATGCGCGTACGGCAGCGGATGCCGCCGCGCGAGGCGTTGCCCGAGCGAGCTGGTTCTCATTTGCCGCGCTGATCGTGGGCGCGATCATCGCCATCGTTTCGGGCGCGACCGGCTTCCGTCACCAGCCTCCGTTTGAAGAAGGCGGCGGATCGGCAGTCGATCGCGATGTAGCCCCCGCACGTGCTCGCACCGTTCAAGCGGGTCGTCGTACTTGATGGAACTTTCAATGAACTCAAAAATGCCTCCAAACGCTCCGCCGCCGCCTGCTGCCGTGTCTGACGAGGTTCGCCTCGCTGCCGTGCAGGAGGAACTTGCGGTGGACGTCAGAAAAACAGAAACCGGCGCAGTGCGCGTGCGTAAGGTCGTGCATGAGGAAATGCAATCCGTCGCCATGCGGCTGAGGAGCGAACAGGTCGAAGTCAGCCGCGTTGCGGTCAACCGCGCGGTCGACGAGCGCAGCGAACCACGGCAGGAAGGTAACACCCTGATCATCCCTGTCTACGAATACGTGCCTGTGGTCAGGATGCAACTGACCTTGAAGGAAGAGGTACACATTAAGACCACCGAGTCGCAAAGGGACATGGTGCATCAAGTGCTCGTCAACACCGAGGAGCTGATCGTGGAACGGCGCGAAGGTGCGGAGGGCGAGTGGAGGCGCGACCCGACCGTGGATTGACCGTAACCGGGAACAGCGGTTGCGGAACCAGCGCACGCGCAACATTCCCGGCTTAGCGTAGGCCTTTTTATGGAGATGCTGCTATGACTCAAACCATCATTGGGATATTCGATAGTTTTCAAGATGCCGAGGTTGCACAGAGTCGCCTCGAAGCAGAAGGCGTCGCCCGTTCCGACATGAGCGTGCACGCGAACGATGCCGGTTCCACTCTTGGTGCCGAGACGGCCACGCGCGATGTGACGACAGGCGCTACCGGCGAGCAGCACGAAGGGGCGATGGGACGCATCGAACACTTCTTCAAAAACCTCTTTGGCGACGACGATCGTCCCGAGGAAGTCGGCCACTATCAAGAAGCGGTTCGTCGCGGCGGCGCGCTCTTGTCGGTGGACGTGCAGGACGAATCCGCAAGCGAGCGTGTTCGCGACTCGCTGTATGCGGCTGGCGCTGTTGATATTGACTCGCGCGTTGCTCAGTGGCGCGGTGCCGGCTACACCGGCTACGATCGGAGCGCTCCTGCCTACACCGCTGACCAGGTTGCGGCCGAACGACAGGCGTTTCCAGTTGTGCAGGAGTCGTT
The DNA here is from genome assembly GCF_031450875.1 of Caballeronia sp. LZ001. Classification (NCBI taxonomy): domain Bacteria; kingdom Pseudomonadati; phylum Pseudomonadota; class Betaproteobacteria; order Burkholderiales; family Burkholderiaceae; genus Caballeronia; species Caballeronia sp. LZ001. The sequence goes on from NZ_JARTVX010000001.1 coordinate 22,517, forward strand.
GGAAGTCGGCAAGCGTGTCGTCCAGACGGGCGGTGTACGAGTGTACTCACGGCTGACGGAGACGCCAGTCAGTGAGTCCGTATCGCTTCACGAAGAGCACGCAAGCATTGAACGGCGGGCGGTCGATCGGCCTGCAACTGCGGCAGACTTGAAGGAAGGGTTTGTCGAGATCAAGGAAACAGCGGAACAGCCCGTCGTTGCGAAGACAGCGCGCGTGGTCGAGGAAGTGGTTGTCGGTAAAGAGGCATCAAATCGAACCGAGACCGTCAACGACACAGTGCGTGGGACTGAGGTAGAGGTCGAACGAACCGCGGGCCTTGAAGGCACGTCGACGACTACTTCTGATACCAAGAAAACACCGCTTTAACCTTGATGAGCCGGCTTGCTTCGTCCTGCACAGGCAGGCCAGGCGACTCAACTCTCGCGGGCGCATACCTAGCGACGCATGTTCCGTCTTAACGACGGAACAAGTTCCGTAACGAGTATGTCATCCAAGGAGTGAATATTCGCCCCAACACCGATCTCACCACATGCTTGGGCCCCAGGACAACGGTTGCGACCAAAATCACGGAAATCAGCTGTGCATAAGGCGACTGAAGAATCACCGGTCCCTGTTGAGCTGGACGTGGGCGCTCGCCGCGCCGGGCTTCGGCAATCGACGAGTTGATATGGTTGGCCGCGATCAATTCAGCCCGTGTCGCGCCCATTCGGACGAGGACCGTCTGTTGGGAGGTGCTAACGTCGTTTGCGCTCACTTCATCGACTCCTTAACTGCCGCGATATCTGCTTGCATTTCGGACCGAAGCGACCTGAATGGCGTTGTTGGTTTTTGTTTCCGCATCACGAGAAATGCGGCGATTGAAACAACCAGCCAAAGACCGGCGATTCCCCAAACGGAAGCAAGAAAGTAGGGCGTCTGCCAAGCGGTTGCGATAATTGCGAAACAAAGGAATGACAGCGTGAACAAGATTCCTATCGCAAGTGTTACCATTGCGATGAGCTCACGCATAACCTTGGCTTTGGCCTGTTGAAGTTCGCTGAGAAACAGCTCGCTGTAGTCCGCCACCCTCGCTGTACAGAACTGACCGACGTTGCGCCAACGCGTGATTTTAGAGTGGATCGACATATGGTTTCGCCCCTGTTCGGTGGCAAGGGGATGACGCCTTGCCGCCGCGCTGCTTGATGACTTTTATAAAGGATCAGTAGTTATCTTCGTCCCCGCGATATCTTGCCGTGTTGCGGCGGGGCGGCGCTGAGCTTGCACTCGCCCAGATTGCGCCCAATAAGAAACCTAGGCCGGCCACGATCGCAAGCGCGGTGAACGGGTTATCAGTTGTCTTATCGCGCACAATGTCGGCGGTGTCGGCGTACAGTTGTTGCGCCTTGCCGCCGAGTTCTTTCGCCTTCCCTGCGACCTGTGTTTCCGTGTCGGCCATTACTGAACCAACCGCATCCTGCACCTTACCGGTAATCTGCTGAACCGTTCCTTCCGCCTTATTCGTTTCCATGTTTCCTCCGCTAGTTGAACGGCGTGCAGCAAGCCTTTACGTTATTGTCTCCCACTCAGATCATGCCTTATGCGGCTAAGTGTTCAGTAAGTTAGGCACCTTCGCACAGGTGCAAGTTGTGTACCCGTAAAATGCTTTTCTTTGGCCTGGCCTCGCTTCCGCGCGAGTTCTCAAGGAGTGGTGAAAGCGGCTCGCCGTCGCACCCTTGTGATTGATGCACCAACCACGCGACTTACGCGACCGCTTCCGCTTCGTCGCCGCGATGCGCCGAGTATTTGGAAGTTTTGCCGATGCCCGGATTGAAGCAGTTGCACGGATCGAGCTTCTATAGAAATCCGCAAGTGCGGGCTTAGCTTCGTACAAGTGCCCCACGTTGGAGTTCAGCAGGATGTTCGGCACCGCGGACATCTGCCACTCGAGCATCTCGTGTTCGAGCGCCACGCAGTCGTGACCCTTCGCGACGATATAGTCCAGGTGAAACGCATGACATAGAAAGTTTCCGTAACACAGCTTGAGCATCACGGCCTGTTCGATTCCCCCGGCAAGCGCTCGAACCAGTTACGGTCGTTGCGTCGAAGCACAATATCCAGCGCGACGATATGTTCTACTTCACGGTAATGCACTGCGAGGTAACGCACCGCCGCGCTGGCCGCAGCGAACCGATGCAGAAACGCCTTGCGGCCTTCGTCGTCGGTACATTCGAAGTAGGCGCCATTCGCGTGCGCGAAGCGTTCCGACAGACACGCCCGCGCTTCATCGGTGCCCGCTGTCGGCACCTTCAACACTAGATGATGTTCGTACCGGCTGTGATACTCATCAAGACGTGCTGGGAGATGCTCCGGCGCTAGGCCGCTGAGCCATTGCAGCACACGATCGGTAAAATGCTTCGGCACGAAACTATAGCGATCAAACACGGCATCGAAACGCGTCTCAATGCAAAAAACATGGGCAAACGGGACGTGCCGAACCGGTCGATGATGACCAACAGGTCCTTGCCGTATCGCTTCGCGACGTCGAACGCATCGCGGTGCATGTACTCGCCTGCATTGGGTAAGTGCGTAGAGCTGGCGAGCCCGTGGCGTCGGATGTCGGTGAGCACGCTCGTGTCGTTGGTCCCTACGCAGAAGACCTTAGCGCCATGTTGCGCCGCAAACGTGTCGAGCCGCACGGCGAAGGTCATCAAAGCGGGTGAGCATTTCGACCCATTGTGCTAGCACCTGCTCCGGTTCGCCTACGTGACAACATTGCGCTTGCCGACGCATTCTTCCGCCCTACATATATCGTCGCAAGCGCGGACGCTTTCGAGCCGTGAAGGGCTACAACGACGGGATGGCAGAACGTAGGGCTTCATGCTCAGTCCGGCGGAATTCGGCGGAGGACAAATAGCTATGCCGGTCAAAACTTTTTGAACACTCCTCAAACAACGTTCTTGAACGCGTAGCTAGGCATCGGTTTTCCATCCTGACATGCAACGCCGTTGGATGATTGCATGATTTTTCTAATGCGAGGTTACCGAGCATGAAGAACTAGCCGCCGAAGCGCGAACAGACCGGCGAGCGTCATCCCCGTTCCAAGTCCTCGCTCGATTTGTTCAAAGGCACGCACAACAACGTCAAGGCGCGTCTCTCTAAGCTGGCGGTCATGCTCGTTGACCACCGCTGTCGCAATTGCCATCTCATCCGTGCTCAATCCCCAACCGCTTAAATTTCCCGACGCGAGGACGCCAGTAAGCGCAGCCTCGGCGGAGGCAAGGCTTCGCTCGTCGATCTCGCCGTGCCCGGCCGCTGCGATTAATCCCGTTAAGGCCACGGCTTGCGATAGGCAACGCAAAGTCGCCGCGTCGCCTTGCCCGGCACGGGCGACTTCAAGCGCCATGCGGACCTGGATGGAAATTTGTGCGACCGAAGCCGGATCGAGCGGAAGATAAAGGACCTTCTTATGCCTTGCCGCTTTTGCGACGCTACGGATCGGTTTTCGCGACTTTGGTTTAGGCACCATTGGGCATTCGAGTCAGAAGAGGATCGGGTATTAATCGGAGACAGCAAATCCCGTTCTCGATTGACTCGAAGAATGCATGAGGCCCAAGTCCGATGTCTCGTTCCAAACTTTTACGACAAGAGATCGCTCGCGCTCCCGTCGGCGCCGAAGCATTGGCGGCCATACTTACCGGCGAAGGACTTCAAAGCTCGTTCTCACTAAGGGCAGCGCCGTGTTCAATGCGCCGTCGGCCTGGACGCCGCATGTCGTCGTGCTCGGTATAGAAAAGCCGATCAGCGACGGCTTTTTCGTCGCTTTATTCATGCGCGGTTCCGCACGGTTCGCCCGGACGCCGATCATTGCGTACACCTCGCTCGCCGGGGCAGAGGTGATCGCGCGCGACAAGGAGGTGGAAATCGATGCCTTTTGCCGAAAGGGGCACTCGCCGCCTTCGCCAGTCGCGCTAATCGAGCATGTTGCGCCTCTCGGATTGTCTTAGCGAAGCGAAGCTTGGCCGGTTCGCCAAGCCGTCTTTTGCCAATGACCAACGATCGAGATGATCTTGCTCCCGCAAAGGCCGCCCGCTGGCGGAGTGCTAAATAACTAGAATATTGGTCAGTTTCCCACGCTTCGCTAGACGCGAGACAGTATCGGACCTCGCAAAAATAGGGACGCACCGCCCGTTGATTTGTCGGGCTAGAATAAGTATGTAGGATATGACGAATGCGGCTGCTGGGATTACCGTAGCTGGTCGACAAGGCAATGCCAGGCAATTCCCCGACGTATGGGGACAGCATGAAAGGACGAGGAACCGCAATACGAGGAGACGGTGAGGCAGGTACATAGATCCCATTGTCAATGGTCGACACGAACCTTTGACCATCGAGCCGTCCTTACGGCCGTCGTCGTTGATGACCAGGAGTTGGTCGCAGACAGCGTGGCGGCGGCGCTTGACACGGCGGGTCTTGAAGCGCACCCGGTGTACAGCGGTCCGGCGGCAGTCGCCTCATGCGCAATGCTGCGCCCACAACTTGTACTGTTAGATATCTCTATGCCGCAGCAAGATGGATTTGTTACCGCAGCAATCCTGCGCCGCACGCAGGCCGCCCGTGACGTCATCATTATCGCCTACACCGCATTCGATGAGACATTCGTTCGTGCCCGATCGGAAGTGGGCGACTTCGATGGCTATTTTCAAAAAGGTCAACCAATCGACGCTTTGATCGCCCTCATACACAGTTTTTCCTCCTCGCCGCGCGTTGCCTAGCGGTAGCGTTTGAGGCATTAACGCTTCACGTCAAACGCATGAAGTCGGTGACTTTCGGGCGCTGGCGGTTCTAAGCTTCCTGCTGTCTTGGAGTGCAGGATGGAATTTGCCGCGATCTTCTCCGACGTCAAAAAGATGATCACAGAGACAAGACTGTCTGCTGACTTCGAGGCGCCGAGCATTTCTTAAATAACGAGGCGTATGGCGTATCGCGTAGGGCTAAAGCGTAGGGCGCATTGCATAGGCCGTCATGGTTCGCTAGCTCGGTGCGAAGCCATCGCACCAAAGAGAGTGAACAAGCGATTCACATCGAGCGGTTTGACAAAATGATGGTCGAATCCGGCCGCCAGCGCTTTATCTTTGTCCTGAGGAAGTCCATATCCAGTCACGGCGATAAGCACCGCGTCGGCGGTCTGCGGCCGGCGGTTGAGCTTTGATGCAAGCTCATAGCCGTCCATATCTGGCAAGCCGATATCTAGAAGGCAGACATGTGGGTGCCAGTTTTCGGTTTCCGCCAGGGCGCCGGCGCCGCTTTGAGCCACGCGTACTTCGTTGCCTAGCGAGTCCACCAACATGGCGAGCGTCTCGGCGGCGTCAATGTTATCGTCCACAACCAGCACGCGTAGACGGCTAAGCGAGGGCGAATCAGTTGTCGGTGGCGAATTTTCGACCATTTGTTCCGAAGCCGTCTCGACATGTTTCAGGCAGACGATGAACCTGGTACCTTGTCCCGGTCCGTCGCTGGCAAGCGCGACTGTGCCGTCGTGGAGTTGCACGAGGCTTTTAACAAGGGCGAGCCCAATGCCTAGACCTCCTTGAGAACGATCCGAGCTTCGCTCTGCCTGAGCGAAAAGGTCGAACGCGCGGGCAGCGACCTCTGGCGTCATGCCAATTCCATTGTCCGTAACCGTGATCCGAACGAACTTCCCCCGTACCGCGACAGAGAAATCAATCGCGCCGCCGTCGGGTGTGTACTTCGCGGCGTTGTTGAGCAGGTTGGCAAAGACCTGCGTGAGCCGTTTCTCGTCCGCTCGAACAAGTGCTGCGGAAGATGCGGAATGGAAACTAAGACGGTGCCTTTTCAACTCAACCAGCGGTCGGACTTGTTCTATCGCGTCTGCCGCAACGCGGTTTGTATCCAAGACCTGCAGATTCAGTTTAATCAGCCCTTGCGTGACCCGTGACACCTCCAGGAGGTCATCGATGAGGCCGGTCATGTGTCGGACCTGTCGCGAGATGATCTCGGACGCCTTGCTTACGCGGCGGGCATTGCTTGGCGCGACTCTCATCAGTTCGGCAGCGCTCGCGATCGGAGAGAGCGGATTGCGCAATTCATGCGATAGCATGGCCAAGAACTCGTCCTTGCGCTTGTCCGCACGCCGCAGTTGCTTTTCTGCGTCTACGCGATCGGTGATGTCGAGTTGCGCCACTACGGCGCCGACGATTTTGCCGTGGTCGTCTTTTATGGGCGCCCCGGTGCTCAGCAGCGTTCGAGTGGCAGGCGGATCCTCAAAGTTCTCGATCGAAACGAGATCCCGCGTGTTTTCGGCACCTTGCAAAACACGCGCCGATGTCCAATCCGCGGCGTTAAGCAATTAGCCATGCTTGTCGGAATGGTCAGCCCAACGCGCTTTCCACATCTGGAAATCGTCGATCTCTGCTGGACGAGGATGTTCCTCCCCCCATAATTTGGCAAACGACCGGTTCACACGCTCGATAGCACCGTGCTCGTCGCTGACAACGATGCCGATTGGTGCGGCCTCCAATACGGCGTCAAGGCGACGTGTCGCTTCAAGTGCGGCGCGCGCAGCGGCGCGCGCGCTGCGCTCGCTTTGGAGCAGACGCTCTTCATTTCTGCGCTGTTCGATGATATCGGAAAACAAGACACCGACTTGGTTTGGGACACTCGCATCAGGGCAAAAGGCATAGATATCGAACCAACGTCTGAGCTGGGAAGCCTCTCGCTGCGCATGAATGGGCTCGCCATTCCTGGCGACTGCGCCATAAATGTCGAAGAAGTGCCGATCGTGGCCCGGGATCAACTCAGATATCGACTTACCCTGCGCATCGGCAAGACCGGTCTGCAACTCAAACGCGGGATTGACCGTGAGAAAGCGGTAGTCGACGGGCTCGTCGGCTTCGTCAAACGATATCTCGATCAAACAAAATCCCTGGTTGATTGCCTCGAAGAGCGTGCGGTACCGTTGCTCGCTCGCGGTGAGCTGCCGCCGTGTCAAATGAGATTCAGTGACATCGTTTGTCGTATGAGAGACGCACAGCATTGTGCCGTCCGCGTCGAAGATGGGTGTGTTGACGGCGCTCCAGAACCGCTCTTCATAACGCGTCGATCCATCCTCGGCGGTCACCCACAAGGGAAAGCGCTGTAGCGGCATCCTTTGCGTCTCGCCAGTCTGAACGGCGAGCGCGATTGATCGGCGCAACGCTTCAACGCCCGTGTCTTCTGCGTCAGCTTCGTTATGACGAAATACTTCAAAAAGGCTCCGCCCCACCATTTCTTCGCGAAGCAAGGAAGAGACATGAAGGAAGGCGTCGTTGACCGCAAGGACGGTCGCGTCTGCTGTGGGGGAGAGTAAGTAGCTGCCAACAGGAGCAGTGTTGAAGATTTCTTCGAAGATGTGAGAAGCCATAAGCGCGGGCGAATGTTGTACGGCAACATCGCTTGGAATGAGCATACGCAACCCAATTGCAACAACCATGCCCCGGCGGAGAGGCTTGCACAACGCCATATCCCATCCCCAGCACATCAAGCGCGCTGTTAATAACTGCGATCTATCAATAGTCTTAGCCCGATATGAGTATATTATCGGGATAAGGTCTTAGGGTAAAATTGGCTATTTCGCAGTTACCTGAGGCGAACGCCCCGTGGCACAAGCCAACCGCGGCCTTTCGGCCAAGAGATCGCCCGCGCGGTCCCTTAGCTTGACGACAGCGTGACGCTCTGGCGTCGTGCGGCCAGTGCATCGCTTTCCGATCCAGCCGCCTCGCCACCTTTACCCATTCGGCCGAGCGGCGTCGAACTCGCGGTGCTGACCGCGCTGGCCCAAAGCTGCGGGAACGCGATCGTGGAGGACCAGCGGTTTTTTGCGGTGCTGGATTTCATTGCGGAATGTCGTGGCGTCACGCTTGTACAGCAGGCGCTGTGGGGTGAGCAGTTTGAAGACTTGTGGCTCGCCGGGCAGTTGCGAAAGGCACGACTGGCGTTCGAATACTCTACTGGACGTGGCCCGCACGATGACTACGCATAGAGCACGACAGGGTGTGGGGCCGCTGACGTTGGCGTTTCGTCGGATAAAGAACGCGTTTCGTCCTCAGGTGCGTTTATATGAGATACCCGGGGGCATCCACGCGGATTGGGATGTTCCCGTGAAGGTTCGTGACGGTACGATCCTGCGCGTCAACGTGTTTCGCCCGTCAAGCGGCGAGCCGGCGCCGGTGATCATGTCGGCTCATCCATATGGCAAGGACAGGATTGCCGCGCATAGTCGAAGCGGCCGCGCCATCGACCTGCAGTATCGGCTGTTTCCTCAGCCGCAGCCGGTTACTATCTCCGAATGGACGAGCTGGGAGGCGCCCGACCCCGGCTTTTGGGTGCCGCATGGCTACGCGGTGGTGAACGTCGATTTGCGCGGCGGAGGCACCGCAGAAGGCGTCGGTGAACTGTTCTCCGATCAGGAAGCCCTAGACTACTTCGACGTGATCGAATGGGTCGGGGCGCAAACGTGGTGTTGCGGGCGCGTGGCGCTCAATGGCGTGTCGTACCTCGCGATCAGTCAATACAAAGTGGCAGCGATGCGCCCGCCGCATCTTGCGGCCATTTGCCCTTGGGAGGGGTTCAGCGATCTGTATCGCGACTTTGCCCGTCCCGGTGGAGTTCGCGAGGACGGCTTCACGATCGTCTGGGACAAGGGACTCAAGCGGGGCGGAGTGGCGACTTGCACCCGATTTCGAAAAGAGATCGTCGATCGTCCGGATCGAGACGAATGGTACGAATCGACGGTTCCCAATCTTGAGCGCATCGAGGTACCGATTCTGGTCTGCGGCAGCTTCTCGGACCACTCACTTCACACACAAGGTTCGTTCGAGGTGTTCCGACGCGCCGGCTCGGTTCTCAAATCGCTCTACACGCATCGCGACGGCAAGTGGTGTGCTTTTTACAGCGAAGAGGCATCTGCCGCGCGGCTGCGGTTTTTTGATCACACGCTCAAGGGCCTCGACAATGGCTGGGACCGCGAGCCTGCAGTACGTCTGGCGATTTACGATCATGGGCCGGAACCGGTCACCGTTGTTGGCGAGGATCACTGGCCGCCCGACGATCTGCAGTGGCGCACGCTTGCACTTGACGCGGGCCGTGGAACATTGATCGAAGGATCGATGCAGGAGCAGGCGACATCCGTATCGTTTGATACCCGACGAGGGGCGGTACATTTCGTGTGGACAGTGCCGGAGGATATTGATGTGATCGGCCCCATGGCGCTGCGTTTGCACCTTGAAGTGCTGGGCGCCGACGATATTTTCGTTTTTGCAGGCGTGCGCAAGTATCGCGATGGCGTGCAAATGCAGTTCGAAGGCTCATTCGGCTTCTCGGCTGACATGGTCTCCAAAGGATGGCAACGCGCCGCGCATCGTGAGCTCGATGAATGTCTTTCCACCCCGGTACAGCCCGTCCACACCCATCGTTTCGCTGAGCCGCTGCGTGCCGGCGAGATCATTCCAGCCGATATTGCGTTGCAGCCCCACGCGACGCGTTTTCTCAAAGGCGACGTGCTTCGCCTCGACATCCGAGGCACATGGCATTTTCCGAGGGATCCGCTTCGTGGCCAGTTCCCTTCTTTCTACGAACGTAGTCCTAAGGCGGTGTGCGTGCTCCACTCGGGCGGTGAATTCGACGCTCGACTACTGATCGGCACCAGGCCCATTAGCGCGACGTCGGCGAAGAGCAATGCCCCTCGTATGCGCGGTTGAGAGAGGTGGCCCCGTACGGTCGGACAGTTTTTTCGATTTTAAGTGGAACGCTGGGCGGTCACGCTGCCGTTTTCATCGCGGGCAGCATCGCGAAGTAAGCTTCATCCGGGGTCTTGTCCGACAGACTTGAATGAAGCCTTTGCTGGTTGTACCACGTCAGGTAGTTAGCGATCGACTGCCGTGCCTGGTCGACGGACTCATTGGCCTTCAAATATATCTCTTCGTACTTCACGCTGCGCAACAGTCGTGAGATAAAAACGTTGTTCCGCCAGCTTCCCTTGCCATCCATCTACAAAGCGACCCCGCGCGACAGGACCGCGTCGGTGAAGACTGTACTGGTAAATTGGCTACCTTGATCGGTGTTGACGATCTCAGGCAATCCATATTTCGCGAATGCTTCTTCAAGTGCTGCACCGCATGCTCAGCTTCCATCGTGATCGCAACCCAGAGCGCTAAAACACGACGGCTAGCCCAATCAATCACAGCAGTCAGATAGACGAAGCTCTGTACCATAGGCACGAAGGTCGTGAGTGCGAACACCTGGTTGCTGCGCTCGATCTTCCCGTGCCGACGTGCTTACGTCCAACCACTATGCCCTCTCGCTTGAGCAGGCGCATCAACATGCGCGCCCCAGCAAACGGATGCTCAAGGTGCAACTCGTCGATGCGGCGCATGAGCGCCAGACCTGTGGCACCGACCGGGCTCGGCGCGTAGTACGCACTGGATCGACTGATGCGGACCAGCTTGACCTGCCGGGAAACAGGTAGGGGGTGGGCACGATCAATCATTTCTTTGCGCTCAGCAGGCCTGCCTTGCCGAGCGCGCAGGACAAAAAATCATTCTCCAGCGCCAATTGGCCGATCTTTGCGTGAAGCGTCTTCAGATCCACCGGCGGCTCAATGACGGGCACGGCCGCCGCGCCGAACACATCGGCCGCTCGTTCTTGCAACTGCCGCTTCCATTCTGTGATCTAGTTCGGATGAACCTCAAACTGCTGCGCCAATTCTGCCAGCGTGCGCTCGCCGCGTACGGCTGCCAGTGCCACCTTCGCCTTGAACGCCGCGGAGTGCGTGCGCCGGGTTCTCTTCGTCATCGTCTGGTTTCCTTTGTAGGCATTATGCCTATTTCAGAACCCAGCGATTCCGCCTAACCGACTGTCCAGATTTTAGGGGCCACCTCTCTACTGCGGCCATTGAGCGTCAGGTGAAGCAGATGATTTCGATTGTCGAGAAGCGTCGATGGACTCGTTGCCGATGCCAATGCGTCATTTGTTCTCCGAATTGCAGCATTGTGCTCGGTGTAGCTGTCCTGCCTTACCCTCGTTCTCGCTTTCGGTACGTCCGACCCGTCAACGCTTAAGTAACGCTTGCCAACCGCTCACGTGCTTTTGAAATCGCCTTTTCGAGAATGATCCTGGCTCGCATCCTTAAAATGCTATTCGCTGCTCCTTGGGATTCGAATTGGTCGGTGGCACAAGCCATTGGCTGACTTTCGGCACTTAATCGTCGTTCAAGCAGATGATCGAAAACTCCCGGCAGCTGCAAAGGGGCGGATGGACGCGCGCGGCGGCGCGCCCTCGTCAGTTCAATACCGCCAGGTCAGATTGACGCTACCATTGAGCGGCGCGCCGTATGTTCCATAGTTGTATTCGGTCGTGGCCCAATATTTTCTGTTGAGCGCATTGTTCAATGTGCCGGTGATGGTAAAGTGCCGGTTTACGTCGTAGCGCGCCATGAAATCGACATCGACATACGAGCCTTGCTCGGCTGTGCCCAAGCCATCTTCGACATAGCGCGTCGCGCTCTGCCAGCGCACGCTGCTGCCGAGCGTGAGCCTGTGATCGAAGAAGGGCAGGCGATACGTCGTCGTCAGATGCGCCGATTTGCGCGGCACGAAGAGCTGTGTCGACTGACCGTTGTCGTCGTAGACGCGCAGGATCGTAGCGCCCGCGCTGACGTTCCAGTCATGCGTAATCTGCCCCGACACTTCGGCCTCGACACCTTGCGACGTTGCGTCGCCGCCGGTGTAGTAGTAATTCGCCGTGTCTGGATTGAAGCCCGCTTGCGTCGCAATATTTGATTGCCGAATGTGATAAGCCGTCAGAGACGTGTTCAGACGGTTATCGAAGAATGCGCCCTTGATGCCCATTTCGCCGCTGCGCCCGCGAGCGGGACCGAGCAAGTGATTGTTGGCGTCGAGATCGGTCTGCGGATTGAAGATCTTGGTGAAGCTCGCGTACGCGGTGATCTGCTTCGTTAGGTCGTACGTGAGACCGATATACGGCGCCGATCCCGACGACTGCTGGTTGTATCCCGCGCCGTTGGAACTGCCGCTGCTGGCCGACTGTGTGTAGTTGATGCCGAGGAGCAGATGCGCGCGGTCTGTCAGCGTCCATCGCGACGACGCATAGAGCGAGCGGCGCACATCGAGATAATTGACGTGCGAGGTCGCGTCTCCGAAGACCGGTTCCGGATAGTTACCCGCGAGCAGGTCGGCGTAGGCGACGGGCACGCCATCGCCGTCGCCTTCCGCTGACGGATTCGTAAATTGCGAGCGCGAGAAATTCGCGCCGACCACGATATCGTGCGTCCGCCCGAACAGATCAAGTTTGCCCGTCACGTTCGAATCGAGCACCAGTTGCCGGTTTGACGACACATACGACGACGTGTACGAATTGACGCCCGAGCCGTCGGAGTTCAGCGAACCGTACGGATAGAAGAATTTCGCATTGTTGTAGATGTCGTTGTAGTTGACCGTGGTCTTCCACGTCCAGCGCTGCCCGAGTTGCTGAGTGAGTTCCGCGAACGCGCGCTGTTCCTGCGTGTTGAAGTACGCCCACTTCGGTGCCAGGCTCGTGCCCACGCCGTAACTCAACTGATTGCCCGATGCATCGAGCAAAGGCAGGCCGCCCCAGCTCGCGCCTTTCAACTGGTTGTATTCGTAGCTGCCGCCCACGGTCAGGAGCGTGCTCGGTGTGACGTTGATATCAACGACGCCGTAGACGATATCCTTGCTCGGCTGCAGCCGGTCGGTGAACGAATTGCCATCCTGATGCACTGCGACGAGACGGCCCGCGATGGTTCCCGCCTTGTTCAGCGGCCCGGAGATATCGACGTCGATCCGTTTCGTGTCCCACGATCCGTACGACACGTCGCCGGACGCCTGAATCTCGTAAGTCGGGCGTTTGCGAACGAAGTTGACCGTCGCGGACGGATTGCCGGTTTCTGCGTTCAGCCCGTCCGCGCCGCGCAAGACTTCGACGCGGTCATACAGCGACATGTCAATATCGCCGTATTGCGATGTGTATTCCAACGGCGTGCCGACGCCATCAAACTGTAGATTCGTGATGTGAAAGCCGCGCGACATAAAATCGGTCGCGTAGGAATCGTACGGTTCGACGGTCACGCCGGTTACGTGACGCAATGCATCGTTCACGCTGTTGAGCTGGAAGTCGTTCATCTCGGCGCGTGTGAGCACGGACACCGACTGCGGCGTTTCCTTCAGCACAAGCGCGATCTTGCTGCCCGCCGTGGTCGAGTTGATCGTGTAGGAACCGGTCTTTTCGGTCGGCGGCTGAACGTTGCCGCCGCTCGCGGTCACGCTCACGGCGGGCAGCGCCGTTTCGGCGCGGTGGGCTGCTGCCGTGGATGCCGCCGATGCTTCGCGGATGGTGACGGTGTCGCCTTCGCTAGCCGCGACGAGACGGTTTCCATCAAGCATGCGCTCGAACGCCTGCTTCACCGACATGCGGCCGGTGACCGCAGGCGCGGTGCGATTCGCCACCAGCGACGGATCGACCAGCACTTGCACATGCGCCTCGCGCGCCAGTTCGTTCAAGGCGCTGCCAAGCGGCTGAGCCGGAATCGAGAACTCGAGGTTCGATGCGGGTGTAGCGACAGCGGCGGTTTGCGCGCGGGCGTCGGACGCATCGAGCGATGCGATGGCGAAGACGATGGCCGCGGTCATGGCGGACAACGGAAAGCGAGGGTGCAGCATCGACGGCCTCTCCAGCGAGTAATGAAATAAAGGTCATTCCCGAAGAAGACGCAGCGCAGCCGCTAAACCTGACATCGATCGTTCATGTTTTTTAGTGGGCGAATGCGAACAAATGCGTTCAACCCGCGCGCACGATTTCGACGCCGCTGCCGCATTTGCGCACGCGCACTGGCAGCACGCGCGGCAACGCACGGATGAAGCTCGTGGCCTGTCGCACGTCGAAGCTGCCGGTGAGATGCATCGCTGCGACCGTTGGATCGTCGACGACGACGTGCATCGGCGTATAGCGTTCGAACTCCTGCAACGCGCGCGCGAGCGACGTGTCGTCAAAACTGACGCGGCCTTCGCGCCACGCCCCGACATCGTCCGGCGAGATCGATGCAACGTGGCCGAGGCGGCCATCGGCATCGGTGGAAACGCTCTGGCCCGCGACGAGTTCGACGCCGCTCGCTGCCATCGCTTCCACACGCACGCGTCCTTCCTCAACGTCGATGCGCACGTTGCCGTGCTCAAGGCCGGTATCCGTGCAGCGCAAGGCGAAGCGCGTGCCAACGACCGTGACCGATACGCTTCGCGCGAACACACGAAACGGCACGTCCGCATCCGATTGCACGGCGAACATCACCTGACCGCGCGTCACGTGGACTTCGCGGCGGTCCTCAAAGAAACGCGCGCCGAGATGCGTGTCGGTATCGAGTTGCAACGTGCTGCCGTCGGGCAACGCAACGGTCTGCAACTCGCCGCGGCGCGTGTCGAAGCGCCGCGCGAAGGCCGGCGTGCGGCGTGATTCGTCGCGCAAGAACTGCCATCCGAGCGGGCCGGCCGCCAGCGCGACCGCCGTTCCCGCGACGGCAAAACGCGAAACGAACGCGCGTCGGGCCGGCGATTCCAGGGCCCTCGACGCATAGCCATTTTTTAGATGGGCGATGTCCTCGCCGCGCAAGTCGCCGAGCGCGTGCCATGCATCGGCCACTGCGTCGTACGCTTCGCGATGCGCTTCGTCCCGCGCGAGCCATTCCGCGAAGGCCGCGTCGCCGGATGCATCGCGTTCGTCGCGGCGTTTGACGAACCATGTCGCGGCTTGCTCGTCGATATCGCGTTCGGCCGACGATGCGTCGGAAGGCTGGATGGGTCGTCTCATTGTCCTGTTGTCATCGCGCATGAAGCAGTAGACGCATGACGAGGCCGATACCTGACCGTGGAATTGGATCCGTACGCGATCAATCGGCGGCCGTGCGCGGTGGGAAGTCCTCGCCATCCCAGACGGCCAGTTCACGCCGGGCAAGCCAGCACACCACGAATGATATGTTTTTCGACCATGTTGCGCGAGATGCCCATGCTTTCGGCGATCTGCGAATGGCTCAATCCGTCGAAGCGATGCAGCACGAACGCCTCGCGGCAACGCGGCGGCAATGATTCGATCGCCGCAATTAGCACCTTCGTCCGTTGTGCCGACTCGAAGGCGTGTTCGGGTTGGATGGATGCGTGCGCGGCGGGTTCGTCGTCATCGAATTCGCTGAGATGCTGAGTGCGCACTTGAGCGCGCCGGAACGTGTCGATAACCAGATTACGCGCGGTACGATAGAGCAGACCACGCGGGTCGGTGATCGACGTGCCCGACGCGTGCAGCGCCAACACGCGCGCGTAGCTTTCCTGTGCGATGTCCGCCGCCGTGTCGATATCCCTCACGCGATGTGAAAGAAAGCGTACGAGTTCGCGGTAATAGCGTTCGACCACTGGATGAGTATTGTGCTGTCCGACTCTGTCCAGCCGACGGAAGACGCACGCATTGTTCGTACTAAAGATGCGAATGATTATCGTTTAAATCGGAGGGATAGGCAAGCGAGGGCGGTGGCGTGAGTGATTTCGGTAAGACCGTGTAAGGAATACGGCGGTGTGCATTGTCTTTGAATCCGCCGCGCGATCGCTAACCCGGTACGAACATATAGCCCGCTTCGCGAATGGTTTGGATCAGACGAGGCGTGCCTGGATCCTCCTCGATCGCTTGCCTCAGTCGCCAGACGTGCAAGTCAATTTGTCGCTCCGCAAAATCCGAGTGTGTTCCGTGAAGGAGCGATGTAAGCTTGAGCCGGGAAAGGGCCGGCATTGGAAACGGACGAACGCGCAAAGAAGCGTGTATTGCGCGCCCGTCAGATTCAGTACCGCTTGGCCGCGAAATGCCGTACGTGTTCTCGGATCGATGCGAATCAGCGGCGACTCAAACACCTGATCGATGAACGTCGCTTTTTGGACGGGCTGCGCTGGCGTGCGAAGAACCGACAGAAGATTTGTGCAAACGAGCGGCGCGCTGATGCACGCGTCGTTGCCGAGTTCAAACGCGGCGGCGCGCTCCATGTCTTCATTGCACGTCGCCAGCAACACGAGGCGCGTGCGTCCACGGTGTACGCATAATCTCGCGAGCGTCGTCAATACGTCCAATGAAGGCATCGACAGATCGACGATGGTCGTCGTTCCGTCGATATCGAGACCCGACAGTTGATGCGCGTGAAGTTCGGTCTGAACGTGAAGCCGCACGTCGTGGCGCGCCAACTGGCGGGCCAATGAAACGTACTTTGTTTGCCGGTAGGTAATCAGAAAGACATTTGTTGCCGACGATTGCATCGAGTTGCTGTCTGTCATGTCCCTGCCAACGAGCCGCATTGCTCCATCAGATCTCCGACCACTCGCGCAACAGGTTGTGATAGTGATTGGACAGCGTCAGGCTCTCGTCGCTTTCGCCGTATTTCGTGCGCAGCGATTGAATGGTCTGGTCCAGTTCGAAGAGCATCGTGCGCTTCTGATCGTTGCGGATCATGCTTTGGATCCACAGGAAAGAACAGACGCGCGCGCCTTTCGTCACCGGAGAAACGCTATGCAGACTGGACGATGGATAGAGCACCAGGTCGCCCGCCGGAAGACGCACCTCATGTTCGCCATAGGTGTCGCGCACCGTCAGATCGCCGCCCTCGTAATCATCTGGCGCGCTGACGAAAAGCGTAGCTGACAAGTCCGTGCGCATCCATCCGGGCTGCGTCGGCGTCGCGCGCACGGCCCCATCAACGTGGAATCCGTAATGCTCGTGATGCGCGCCTTCGTAACGGTTGAACAGCGGCGGCGACACGCGTAAGGGCAGTGCGGCCGAAAAGAGAAGCCTGTGGCGCTTCAGCGCATTCTCGACGAGCAGACGCAGCGCCGGCATCTCGGGCGCATGTTCCGGCAACTGCTGGTTCTGCTTGACATGCGCACCTTGCGATCCAACCGTGACACGGCCATCGACCCACTGCGCGGCATCGAGCTTTTCACGCAGATGCGCGAGTTCGTCGGCGCTCAGAACTTCGGTTATGTGCAGCATCATGATGCGTGATTCCGTGTTGTATTGCGCCGCCCGCCGTGCGTGTTGTTGCCCATGATTCCACGCGGTGAGCGACCGTTCTCAGAAGCTGATGTTCGCGGTCACGACCGCCGTGCGCGGTGCGCCGGGGAAGTAGCGATAACCGCTCTTGTTGATCGACGCGACATAGCTGCGATTGAAGATGTTGTACACGTTCAGTTGCAGGTTCAGGTTCTTGGTCACATTGTAGGTGGCCAGGGCGTCGAAGACCCAGTATGCGTCGGTGTGATCCGGCGTGCCGACCGCGCCGTCCGTGCCCCTTTGCAAGCCGCTCACGTAGCGCGCGCCGCCGCCGAGCGTGAAGCCGTACGGCAGCTTGTACGTCGTCCACAGCGAAAGCGCGTTGCGCGGCGTGTAGGAAAGCAGCGTCGAGCCGTCCTGCGACACGGCGGTGCCCGCGGCGACCTTCGCGTCCTGATATGTATAACCGGCGATGACCGACCACGCCGGCGTGATCTGACCTTGCGCGCTCAATTCGACGCCTTGCACGCGTTTCTTGCCGATCTGTCCGTATGTGCCGTCATCGAGCAATTGCACTTCGTTGGTGATGTCCGTGCGGAACAGCGCGGCGGTCGCCAGCAGCCGATGCCCGAAGAGTTCCCACTTCGTGCCGAGTTCGTACGTCTTGGCTTTTTGCGGCGCGAAGTCAATGCGATTCACACTGTTGCCCGTGCCGCCCGCCGCGAGCGCGAAGTTCGATCCGCCCGGCGGCTGCTGCGAGATGCCGTAGTTGAAGTAGACGTTGCCGTTGTTTGTGATGCGATACAACGCGCCCGCTTTCCAGTCGATCAGATTGCCGTTGGTCGATGCATCGATCGTCGTGACCGGCGAGCCTGCCGATACGCCTGTCGGACACGTGACGACGGTCCGGCCTGTGCCGCCGCACGCCGTAGCGCTATTGTAATCGGTGTTGTAGTGATCCCAGCGCAGACCGCCATTCAGTTCGATACGGCTACCGATCGAGATCGTATCGAACGCGTACGCGGCGATGGTGTTCGTCGTGCCGGTGGCATTGGCGCCGTTGCGGCCGTAGTTGGTCGCGAACACGTCGCTGTTCGGCGCGTAGATGCTGACGGCCGGTTCCGTCGGCGTGTTGTGACCATAAATCGTCTGCTCTTCGCGCGTCAGTTCGAAGCCCGCGCTGACATCGTGCTTGACTGGTCCGGTATTGAACGTGCTCGTGACGTTGGTCTGATTGGTCAGGATGCGGTTGTTGCTGTCGCGCAGATTGGGCGTGCGCGTCATCGTCCACGTCGCGGGATTCGCGGGATTCGGAATCGTCAGATTGCTGGCGGCCGCCATAAACGACGTCAGCAGATAGTCCTGCTTCGTTTCGGCCCAGCGCGTGGTGTTGCGAATGGTCGTTGCGTTGTTCAGCCGATGCTCAATGCGCACCGTCGCCATGTCCGTAGTCGAATCGTCGTGATCGGATGCGGTGCCGTAGAAATTGTGCGTGTCGACCTTCGGCGCGGTCGCGAGCACGCCGAGCGCCGCGCTCGGCGCGGTGTAGCCGGGCAGACCGATGGTCGATACGCCGCCATCCGGAACGTTATCCTGTTTCACGTGCATGTAGTCGATATAGACCGTCGTCGGCGTATTCAGCCCGAACGCCAGCGATGGCGCAATCCCCCAGCGCTTGTTTTCGACTTCATCGCGGCCCGCGACGTCCGCCTTGTGGCCCATCATGTTCAGGCGGAACGCGGAGGTATCGTTGAGTTTATGATTCCAGTCGAGCGTGCCGCGCGCATAGTCCGACGTGCCGCCGGACAGACTCGCATCGAACGTGTTCTCGAGATTTGGCTGCTTCGTCACGAGATTAATGGAACCGCTCGGCGCGCTGCGTCCGTAGTCCGAGCCGGACGGTCCCTTGATGACTTCAACCTGCTCGTAGTTGAACATGTCGCGATACACCGTGCTCGTATCGCGGATGCCATCGATATAGATGCTATTCGACGTGTCGAGGCCGCGCATGTAGATCGCGTCGCCCGTGCTGGTGCTGCCGTTCTCACCCGCGTAGAACGTGCCGACGCCCGGCACGTTGCGCAGCGCCTCGGTGAGCGTGGTGGCCTGCTGATCGCGTATCACGTCCTTGTTGATGATCGTGATGGTTTGCGTCGTATCTTCGATCGGCTGCGTGAATTTCGGCGATGCAAGCGTTTCGCTCTTGTAGTCGCTGTTCGGCGACGCGGTCACGCGCACGGCGGGCAGCGTCTCGCTTTGCGACGCCGTCAGCGTCTGCGACTGAATTTCGGTCTGCGCGACTTGCGACGTTTGCGCGTCCGTGGTGGTCTGTGCCGCGACGGGCAGGGCGCAAGCCAGCGCGATACCGCCCACGATCGTTGCCCGTGCGGCGGCGCCGGTCAACGTTGTGCCAGCAGGAATGGCGCGACAAGGCGCGAGTTTTCGACTACGAATGTAGGCCATCTTCAGCTCTATGAAAATAGGAGTCCTGTATGAATACAGGCGCATGGACCGGTTACGCCCCGGTAATTAGCGGAGCTGGCTAGGCGATCGGGCGCATTGACATCGATGCGTTCCCGCGCATTGGCTGACGGTGATTTAGAGCAGTGAATCGACGCTCGAATAAACGAGGCGTGACCCCCGTGCGCAGGAGGTGCACGTCGAGCGGCCAGTGCGATTCGGCTACCGCGGTGCTCGTCGCGATTGCGCTGCACGCTCCTTCCAAAGTACAGGGAAAGCTTACGAAACGACCTTGTAAGAAAGCGTGACAAATGTAAATGGTTCGCATTCAGAAGTCAATGGCTTCTTAAAAGGACATTCTTAATATCCAGTCTTCCGTTCGCGTGGCTATACGGCGCACTACAGCTTTTGTACTGCGCGGGGATAGCGTTTTCAAACGCGAATCATTCATTGGCCCCGAAAGTGTTTTGACATCGGCGGCAGCGTGCCGCGAAAGCATAACCATGAACGTTCTCTCGGCACCTTCATCGACGCCCGGTCAGGCAAAGCAGCGACGCGGTTTCTGGCTCAGGCATCTGCATCGCTGGCATTGGATCAGTTCGGCAGTCTGCCTCGTCGGCATGATAGCGTTCGCCGTAACGGGCTTCACGCTCAATCACGCGAGCCAGATCGAGGCGCATCCGAGCGTCACACGGGCGTCTGCCCGGCTTCCCGATGCACTTCTAAAAATCCTCAGCGCTGCGCCGAAGCATGGCGCCGTGCCCGGTGCAATCGCTCGCTTTCTCGACGACCAGTTCAATACCGACACGGACGCGCGCGACGCGGAGTGGTCGAGCGGGGAAGCGTATATCGCGCTGCCACGCCCCGGCGGCGATGCGTGGGTCAGCATCGACCTCTCCAGCGGCAACGTCCAATACGAACTTACGAAGCGCGGCTGGATTTCTTATCTTAACGACCTGCACAAGGGCCGCAACACTGGCGGCGCGTGGAGTCTTTTCATAGACGTCTTCGCGTGCGCATGTGTCGTTTTCAGCATCACCGGGCTGTTTCTTATAAAGCTGCACGCGCGCCATCGCGGCGCGACGTGGCCGCTCGTCGGTTTGGGATTCGTCGCGCCGGTGTTGCTCGCGATCGTTTTCATCCATTAAATATCAACGATAAAAAGAGAGCCGACTTGCGTCGATTGCTACCCGTTACGCTCGTCAGCGCCGTCGCTGTGCCGCTCACGGATGCGGCACACGCGGCGGAAATGAACGTCACGGTGGTTATTCCCCGGCTCGATGTCGCCGAGTATCACAAGCCTTATGTGTCGATGTGGATCGAGAAGGTGGATCAGACGCCAGTCACGACGCTGGCCGTCTGGTACGACGGAAAGAAAAAGGACGGCGAAGGCACGAAGTGGCTCAAGGACATCTCGCATTCAAGAATTCGATATTCGCGTCCGCGCTTGCGCTGACGCTGGCGCCCGCCGCGTCGCACGCGCATCGCATGTGGATTCTGCCGTCGGCGACCGTGTTGTCAGGCACCGATCCGTGGATCACCGTCGATGCAGCGGTCTCCAACGACCTCTTCTACTTCGAGCATTTTCCGCTGTGTCTCGATGGTCTCGTCGTCACGGGGCCGGATGGCAATGCGGTCATGTCGGAGAACGCGAGCACGGGCCGCTATCGCAGCGTGTTTGATGTGCATCTGACGCAGGAAGGCACGTACAAGATCGCGGTCGAAAGCCACGCGCTGTTCGCGAGCTACAAGGTCAACGGTGAAACGAAACGCTGGCGCGGCAATGCCGAGACGCTCGACAAGAACGTGCCCGCCGACGCGCAGGATCTGAAGGTGACGGAATCCAACACGCGCGTTGAATCGTTCGTGACGCGGGGCAAGCCGACCTCCACCGCGCTTACAAACTCAGGGCGCGGACTCGAAATGACGCCGCTCACTCATCCGAACGATCTGGTCGCCGGGACGCCCGCGAGCTTCCGGCTTGTGCTCGACGGCAAGCCCGCAGCCAACGTGAAGGTCACGGTGGTGCCGGGCGGCATTCGCTATCGCGATCAGCTTAACGAGCTTGACGTGACGACCGATGCCGATGGCCGGTTCAGCGTCAAATGGCCAGCGCCCGGCATGTACTGGATGGAGGCCGGCGTGCAGGACGCGCAGACGAACACGAAGCAGGCGCAATCGCGGCGCGCGAACTACGGCGCGACGCTCGAAGTGATGCCTCAGTGATCCACGTCGAACCTATCGACGTCGCGTGCGCGCGCCGCGTCGTCGTGCCGTTAGGCTTGATGCCGGACACGCTGGCCGCCATGAGCGATGGCCGCCTCGCGCAGTTCGGCGGCGACACGATGGGCACGACATGGACCGTGGGCTGCGTACTGTCGCCACAACATGACGACGCACATGTCGATTCGACGATCCGAAACGCGCTTGACGCGATCATCGCGGAGATGAGCCATTGGCGCGCGGACTCAGACATCGGCCGCTTCAATCGCGCGCCGTCAGATACGTGGATCGACATGCCGCCCGCATGTTTGCGCGTGATCGACACGGCGCTGCAAGTTGCGCGTTTGACGGGCGGCGCATTCGATCCGAGCGCGGGTCCGCTGGTCGATCTGTGGGGCTTCGGTCCCGCCGGGCGCTGCGAGCGCGTGCCCTGCGCCGACGACGTCGAAGCCATGCGGCGGCGCTGCGGATGGCAACGCATCGAACTCGATCGCGATGCGAATCGCGTCAGGCAACCCGGCGGAGCGGTGCTCGATCTCGGATCGATTGCTAAAGGCTTCGCGGTCGATGCGATTGACGATGCGCTCGGCGCGCTGGGTATCGCGCATCGGCTGGTGGTGGGCGGCGAGTTGCGCGGCGAAGGCGTGAAGCCTGATGGCTCGCCCTGGTGGGTCGAAATCGAGACGCCGCCGTAGCAGGACCTCGGCGCGCCGCTTTTATCGCACGATCTGATCGCGCTGCATGGATTGTCGGTTGCAACTTCGGGCGACTACCGCCGCTATTTCGTCGATGCAACCGCGCGTCATCATGCGCATATTGTTGATCCGCGTACCGGCTATCCGGCGAGTCATGCGCTTGCTTCCGTGACGGTGCTGCATCGCGAATGCATGCGGGCGGACGCATATTCGACCGCGTTGATGGTGCTCGGCCACGATGCCGGCATGGCGTTCGCGCGGCGCGAGCGGATCGCGGCGCGCTTTGTCGTGCGGACCGTGGACGGCTTCATCGACAGTGTCAGCCCCGCGTACGCCGGGATGCTCGAATGAAGCGCGCGGCGCAGTGGTGGTCGGCGCTGTCCATTGGCAGCGCCTGCGCCGTGTGCTGCGGTGGCGCGCGGCCGATCATGGCGTGCGGCATTGTCGTGTCTTACGCGGCGATGTGTCTGGCGGCCCGCAGCGCGCGTCGTCATCCCACGGCGGCGAGCCATTTCGATACTGCGGACAAGCCGACGCTCGTCGCGTACGCGAGCCAGACCGGCTTCGCGGAAGAATGCGCCGCGCACAGCGCGCGTCTCTTGGGCGATGCGTGCATCGAGCTGAAATCCCTGGACGAAGTCGATGCCGAGGCGCTCAACCGTTATCGGCGGGCGTTCTTCATCGTTAGCACGACGGGTGAGGGAGATGCGCCGGACAATGCATCGCGTTTCGCCGGTCACGCCATGCAGTCGCTCGCGCCGAAACTTCCGTCACTTCCGACGCTGCGGTACGGTATTTTGGCGCTGGGCGATCGGCATTACCGCGACTTTTGCGGCTTCGGTCATCGCGTGCACGCGTGGTTGCGCGAACGCAGCGCGCAGCCGCTTTTCGACATCATCGAAGTCGATAACGGCGATCCTGCCGCTTTGCGCACATGGAACGCGCATGTATCGGCGATCGCGGGCGGCGATTCTAACGCGCCGATGCCCGCATTGAAGCCATTCGAGCGCTGGACACTAACGAATCGGACGTTGCTCAATCCGAGCAGCGCGGGACGTCCGGCTTATCACATTTGCCTTACGCCGACAGAAAGGGCCACGCTCGAGTGGCAAGCAGGCGATATCGCGCAGATCCGGCCGCGGCACGCGATTCAAACAGTTCGCACATGGCTGCAAGGTAAGCGACTCGGCATGACCGTTTCACAGTACTGAATTTCTCGATGCATGATAAGCGCGTTCAGATTGACGGAGACAGTCAGCCATGTCGAACGCAGCGGGCCGTACGCATCCCCGTCGCACGTATGCGCAAGAATTCAAGCAGCAGGTGATCAGGGAGACATTGGAACCCGGCATGTCAGTGTCGATTGTTGCGCGACGGCACGACATCAACGCCAATGTAGTGTTTGGATGGCGCAAGCAATACCGTGAAGGTAAGCTGCCTGTCCCTGCACTCGAAGCCGCGTCGAGCGTGCCCAGCATGAATTTGCTGAGCGTCGAGGTGGTTGACTCGGCATTGGTACTGCAGCCGCCGGAGTCGGCAATGGCGTCGCAAGCGCCACGCGGCGTACCGATGCCGCCCCCTGCGTGCGAAATCGAGGTGGAGATTGGCAAACGGCGTGTGAGGATTCGCGGCCTGTCTGCCGAGCGCGCCGAAGCGTTCCTGCAGGATTGTCTGAAGTGATCGCGCTGCCGGCAGGTACGCGCGTTTGGCTCGTGGCCGGTGCGACCGATATGCGCTGCGGCTTCCAGGGGCTGGCCGCGAAAGTGCAGACAGCGCTCAAGGAGAATCCGCTGGGTGGCAACGTATTCATCTTCCGCGGCCGCCGCGGCGATCTCGTGAAGTTGCTTTGGGCAACCGACGATGGCCTCTGGCTGCTCGCAAAGCGATTGGAGCGAGGCCGGTTCATCTGGCCACAGGCCGACGGTGGAAAGATCCATCTAACGAGCGCACAGCTGTCAATGCTCCTCGAAGGCATCGACTGGCGACACCCACAACGCACCGCCGCTCTGTCGATGTTGTAAACCACATCGAAGGCTCGTAAACTGCGACGCATGTCCAGAGATGCGCCGCTTCCCACCTCCGTCGCTGAGCTCCAAGCTTTGGTGCTCGAGCAGCAGGCGTCGATCGAGAACATGGTGCGGGAGATTGCCGCACGGGACGACGAAATCGAACGCTTGAAGGCGCAGATCGACAAGCTCAGGCGGATGTACTTCGGGAGCAAGTCCGAGAAACTGGCCCGGCAGATCGATAAACGGGAGGCGCAGCTGGAAGACCTGACGGCCGGTCAGGGCGCGGCCGAGAAGCGAGGACACCGAGACAAGACGTCGACGGCGCCGCCCGGTCGAGCGCCCACGCGAGAGCCGCTGCCGCCGCACTTGCCACGCGATGAAATCGAACTCACACCGAATCCGGCTTGCCCCAAGTGTGCGACAACGATGCAGCGACTCGGCGAGGATGCCTCCGAGCAACTCGCGCGCGTGGCGGCTGTGTTCAAAGTGATCCGCACGATCCGTCACAAGCTGTGCTGTCCTGACTGCGGCCACATCGAACAGCCCGCGATGCCCAGCCTGCCGATCGAGCACAGCATTGCGCATCCGAGCCTGCTGGCCGACATTGCGGTATCGAAGTTCGCCGATCATCAACCGCTGTATCGCCAATCGGAGATTGCGGCACGCGACGGCGTGACGCTGGATCGCGCCAGCATGGGCCGCTGGATCGGGCAGATCGCCGAGCTCTGCGGGCCGCTTGTGGAAGCAATCCAGCGCTACGTGCTCGTCGCCGGCAAAGTACACGTCGACGACACACCGGTTGCGGTGCTCGCGCCAGGCAACGGAAAGACGGTGACCGGCCGCTTCTGGGTCTACGTACGTGACGATCACCGCTCGGGCTCGAGTGCGCCGGCTGCGGTATGGTTCGACTTCTCGTCGAATCGCAAAGGCGTACATCCTCAGACCCGGCTCGCCGCATTCCGCGGGACCCTGCAGGCCGATGCTTACGCGGGTTTCGATCAATTGTATGCGAGCGGCGAGATCCACGAAGCGGCATGCTGGGACCACGCGAGGAGGTATATCTACGATGTTCACGCGCGCACACCGACTCCAGATACCCAGCGACTGCTCGAGATGATCGGCGAGCTCTACAGTATCGAAGCCGACATCCGCGGCAAGGCGCCTGACGAGCGTCTGCGCTTCAGGCAGGAAAAGACCAGGCCGTTGCTCACGAAGCTCGAAGCGACAATTAGGGCGAAACTCGCGACACTGTCGACGAAGTCCGCGCTCGCCAAAGCCATCAACTACTCGCTGAACCACTGGGCGGCGCTCGTGTATTACTGCGAGGACGGTCGAGTCGAGATCAGCAACGTGCTTGCCGAGAACGCGCTGCGCTGTGTCGCACTCGGACGCAAGAATTATCTGTTCGTCGGCTCCGACAGCGGAGGCGAGCGAGCCGCCGCGATGTATAGCTTGATCGGGTCGGCAAAGCTCAACGGGATCAATCCGCGCGCCTACCTGGAATACGTCCTAACCCATATCGCTGACCACAAGATCTCACGCATCGACGAATTGCTGCCCTGGAACGTGGCCGGCAAACTGAAGCCGGCCACTCCGCCTACGCCTTAACCGGATAGATCTGGATAGATTTGGATAGATCATGTCCACGATTGCTGATGAAGTGACCCCCGAAAGTTGGACGGTGTGACAGCTATGCTGTTGCGAGCAGAGACCGGTATGCGACCGGGCTCACGCCTCCTAGCTTCATCTTGATACGTTTGTGATTGTAGTAGTGAATGTAGTTTTTCAGTCCGGCGTGGAGTTCATCAACGTCTCGAAACTTGTTTAGGTGGAAGAATTCTGACTTTAGTGTGCCAAAGAAGCTTTCCATCGCCGCGTTGTCGAGGCAATTGCCCCGGCGCGACATGCTTTGTTTGACAGAATGCTTGTCCAAAGCCTTCCGATAGACCGGCATTCGGTATTGCCAGCCTTGATCCGAGTGGAGTATGGGTCTGTCGTTCGGTCCGAGGCGCGCGAACGCTCTCTTGAGCATGGTCCCGACCATGTCGAACAGAGGTCGTCGGGCTATCTCGAAAGCGATAACCTCGGCGTTGTACAGGTCGAGAACGGGCGAGAGATACAGCTTCTCGCCACCGACATTGAACTCGGTGACGTCAGTTACCCATTTGTCGTTCGGACGCTTCGCATCGAATCGCCGTTCAAGAATGTTCGGTGCCGCAAGGCCCACCTCGCCTCTGAATGCACGGTACTTTTTCAACCGGACGTACGACTTCAGCCGAAGTTCACCCATCAGGCGCTGAATTGTCTTGTGGTTGATCTTGGTGCCTTCTTGCCGTATCACGGCAGTGATGCGGCGATAGCCATACCGCCCCTTATGCTCGTCAAAGATCGAGCGAATCCGGACCTTCAGGCTTGCATACTTGTCGGCAATCCCGAGCGCCTTCTTCTGATAGTAGAAGGTACTCCGTGCCAGGCCCGCCACCTTGAGCAAGCCAGCGAGTGGATATTGTTGCCTTAGTTCAAGCACGATTCGCGCTTTTACTGCTGCGCTTCTTGCTTCTTCGCTTGAACTAAGGCGTCGAGTTTTTTTAGGTATGCGTTCTCCATTCGAAGATGGTCCAGTTCTGCCAGCAACTCTTTGCGGCTAGGGGAGCTGCCATCATATGACTTCGGCTGAGGCTTTTTAGTTGACGGCTTTTTCATTCTTGGGCGGCGCACGGAAGCGTACGGCGACAAGCCGGCCATGCCGCCTTCGTCGTATGCGTGTTCCCAGTTGCCAATGATGTTGAAATTTCGGATGTCAAAGAGGGCTGCAACTTGGCGGTAGGACAATTCGTCATCTCGCATACGTTGCAAAACCGATAGCTTGAATTCTAAGCTATAGGTCGCTCTACGCTTCTCCTGCACACCTTCAGCGCCATGTACGCGGTAAAGCGCTGCCCATCTACGCAGCGATTCTACGTTGATGCCATGACGTCGCGCGACGACCTTGAGCCCGTGATGGCCAGCGCAATAATCCTTAACGGCAGCGAGCTTCGCTTGTTCTGTATATTTTCCCAAGACATTCCCCAAAGATAGGTGCAACCTTCGGGGGTCAGTTCAGCTGATCATGGACACGATCCCCCGTCGTGATCCATATGAACGCCATCATGCCTCACGCGCGCACGAATGAGGAACTGGCCCAGCCGAGTCGCTTACGCTGCAAGCCGCAGACTTCGACGAAACCGAACGGGTCGAAAGTGATGGCGAATTCATGAGCGTGCTGGAAGCACTCGCTTCGCGTGTCCTGCCCTCGATGGAGGCGAAGCGAAACTTTCACACAACGAAATCGCTTGTTGAATCGTTGAGCCCTCTGCCTTCGCGCGAGTACTCGATATCTTCCTTGCCGTCCGATGGCCAGATCGAGCTTCTTGTGCGTCAGACTCATCAGGCAAGACAATCCGCGAACGGCGGCGCAGCGCTGGGTCTTGCATCAGGCTGGCTGACGCGCTTTGCACCGGTAGGATGTCTGGTCGAACTGCGTGTGCGAACGAACCGTAGGTTTCATGCGCCACCCGATGACAGACCACTCATTCTTATCGGTGCGGGAACTGGCTTCGCGGGTCTACGCGCGCACCTGAAAGCGAGGGCCCAGCGCGGTCATACTGCGAACTGGTTGATCTTCGGCGAACGCAATCGCGCATATGATCAGTTTCATGCGGAGGACCTGACCGATTGGCAAAGCAGAGGTCTGTTGCAGCGGCTCGACTATGCATGGTCTCGCGATCGCCTAGAAGGTCGGTACGTCGGAGACGTGGTGCGATTAGCCCCCGCGACGTTGCGACAGTGGATCGACGCAGGCGCCTCCATTTATCTGTGCGGGAGCGCCGAGCGAACGGGGCGTTCCGTACATGCGGCTCTTTGCGACGCAATCGGTGAGAACCGGCTCGAAGCGCTAGATAAGGAGGGACGTTACCGGCGTGACATCTATTAGTGAGTCCGGCGCGACGTTTTGGCTTCGGAACAGACGGTCTGCCTCCGAGTCGCTTGGCCCAAATGTGCGCTATGTGACAAGTAAGGATGCCTCGGCGCATTTCTAATAGAAGTCGCTCGGGCGGCCGGAGAGGCCATTGAAACCGGTAGGACTTTTTTGACGAGTTCTGCACAAGCGTGTCTGTATTGGAGAGCGATCCTGTCGCGCCAGCCGAAGCCCGCAGTTCCCGTGGCGTGAGGTTAGGCTTCCTCACAGTCACCGCCATATTTGGTTCAGGCAATCAGTCAGCTGAAGCAGCACCGGGCATTGAAGTGTGAAGTCCGGTGCGCTTCAATCGTCCCGTCGAGTACATGATCATCATCGAATCGAGGACGTCGCATCATTTCAGCAAAAATGCTGCGCGACACTTCGGCTTGGATCCGACTGGTGCCGTATGCGGCGTCTGGATGCTTCAGTCGGAGGTCTGACTTGCTTCTTTCTCATCTTGGGGACGTTTCTCCTCTCCACATGCAGAGATGGTCAGGAAGAGTTGCCCACCGCGACGTTGAATCTGCTTTTCTAGCGCCAATGGATCTCGCGCTGCACTGTAAAGGAAGCCTTGAGCTACTTCACATCCTTTTTTGCGTAACCGTTCTGCCTGTTCTTCCGTTTCCACACCTTCAGCGATGACCTCAAGGCCGAAGCTATGCCCCAAAAATAGAATCGCTCTGATAATCGCCGCGTCTTCTGAAGAGGCAAGCATCGCACTGACGAAGCTTTGGTCTACCTTCAGTCGGGTGAGGGGATAGCGCTTTAGCATGCTTAGAGAGGCGTAGCCCGTGCCATAGTCGTCGAAAGCGATGCTCACTCCAAGATCATGCAGATCCCGAAGCGGTTCGATCATTTGTTCATCGTGTCGAAGAATGATGTTCTCCGTGATTTCCAACTCCAGACAGGAAGCAGGTAGTTCGTAGTCGCTGAGTGCCTGACGCACTTTGCGGGCGAGATCCCCGGTGCTGAATTGAGCCCCGAAAAGGTTGACACCCACTCTCAACGGCAGCCCGAACCGCTCTCGCCACGCACTTGCTTGGTGACATGCCGACCGGATGATCCATTCACCAATCTGCGGCGTCAATTGTCCGGCCTCGACGGCTTCTAGAAACGCACCGGGCGTAAGCAGACCCTTTTGCGGGTGGTCCCAGCGCAACAATGCTTCAACGCCGACGAGCGCGCCGTCTGCAAGTCGTACCTGCGGCTGATAGAAAAGTTTAAATTCACCCTGCTCAAAAGCCCGTAAGAGCTCCCCTTGATATGCTCTACGCGCACTTGCCACCTCGCGCAGCGGGGCAGTGAAGAATCTCCAGCATCTACGTCCCTCAGATTTAGCCTGGTAGAGGGCAAGATCGGCGTTGCCTAACAGTTCGCGTACCGTTGAACCGTGTTGTGGCCAGAGGGCGATGCCAACGCTTGCGCCGACGCAAACAGATTCGCCTTCAATCACTATCGGATTCGCGATCGAGTTGATGATGGCAGTCGCCACGCGGGCAGCTTCTTTGCTGCTTGACAATCGAGGAAGAAGTACCGCGAACTCATCCCCGCCCATTCGGGCGACGGTATCTGCTTCACGTACGCAGGAAGTGAGGCGCTTAGCGACAGCGATAAGCACAGCATCTCCACCGAGGTGTCCTAGGCTGTCGTTCACGTCCTTGAAACCGTCAAGATCGACAATCATCACGCAGGCGCACGCGTCGTGCGCGAGCGAGTCTTCCAGCCGGGTGCGCAGCAACGCCCGATTAGGCAAGCCGGTCAGCGCATCGAAAAGGGCGAGGTTGACCAGGCGTTCCTCGCTACGCCTGCGTTCAGTAATGTCGCGTAAGATCGCTCCGAAGCTCGGTTTTCCATGGTCGCGCCACATGGAACCTGATAATTCGACGTGTTTTTCGGTTCCGTCGAGGGCGCGCACTACGGTTTCAGTGGTACGTCCCGCTGCGAGCGTTGCGTCATCGGAAGCTAATTGTCGAACTCTTGCGGCAAATTCATCGGAAGCGATAAGCTCCACGCCGCACCCTGTGACAGACTCTGATGTGTATCCGAGTAAGGCGTGGGCCGCTTCGTTCCAGAACGTGATGCGGCCGCATTCATCGAGACACAGGATGGCATCGGGCGATGTCGCCGCAATCTTCTCGAATCGAAGTTGACTTGCCTGCCGCGCCAATTCCAAACGTCGCATCTCGAGCCGGTCTAAAACGAGGGCTGCGAGGTCTTCGAGATTCCGGCAATCCGACTGGCTGAAATCGTCGCGGGGCACACGATCGATTACGCAGAGAGTGCCCAGTGGATGCCCGTCGACGGTAAGTAAGGGCGCACCCGCATAAAAACGGATGTGGGGAGCGCCGGTGACAAGAGGATTCTCGCAAAAACGCGGATCCTTAAGGGCATCTGCGACAACCGTAACACCAGGCTGCAACATTGCGTAGGCGCAAAAGGAGACGTCTCGCGACGTTTCGCAAACGTCGAGTCCCTTGCCTGCCGCGAACAGTTGACGCTCTCCGTCTACGAGCGATACGAGCGCGACAGGAACCTTGAATATGTTCGACGCCAGTTGAACCAGACGGTCAAAGGCCGGCTCCGACAGTACCTCGTCGACGCCGAACTCCGAGAGCGCTGCGAGTCGTGCCTCCTCATCCAATTCGCTGCAATCCCGTTGCATCTGATTTCTCAAAAAGTTTTCTTGCGTGACTAAACAGTTATCGACCTTTCGCCGAAAGACTTGATGCCCGTTTGTCCCAGAGGACTGGGCAATGAGTGTAATGGACGGCCCCAATTAAGGTTTCTCTCTCGTCTGTCGTAAACCAGATACGTCAACCTTTCGCGAGACTAGAATGCCGATAGTTCGCTGCCTGATTCTGTGGACTTTCCTACCCTTCCTCGGAGGATGCCACGTTGCGGACGCCGACAGGGACGAAACCATCGCTCAACAGAGCAGTCCTCGCAATGTGGACCGAAGCGCTGCGCGTGATCTTGGTCGGGCCAATGGATTAGGCGAGCCGACAGTCAACTTGACTGCTCGAGAACGTCAGGTATTCAAGCATGCTGTCAGGTCGGAAATACTCGCGTATGTAGACGGTCAGCAGTCTTCTTATGCAGACGACCCGGACATGGTAGATCGTCCGGATGCCATTACTTCGGACATGTTGCAGCTGAAGTATGAGCGCGACACGCACCGTGCGGATGGCGAGTTCCGTGGAAGACATCTGATTGTGACGGGGCGCGTCGCCTCATTTAAACGCGTGCATGGTGTGCTCGTCGGTGTTCGTCTGAGTGGAGGCTCGACCATCTTCCAGAGACCCACAGTCACGATGGTGCCTGAGAGCCAAGCTTACGTGACGACCTTGACGAAAGGTGCGAGGGTCTCATTTTACTGCCGCGGCGTAGGCATGCATTGGGGATCTGCACGTCTCGGTGGTTGCATGCCAGCGGACGCGTGGATAGCCGCAGAGACGGAGCGCTACGAAGCGAGCTTCTTTGGACTGCATGATGATGCGTCTAGCAAAAAAGTGTTGGCGGTTTTGGCAGTGGCGAGAATCGCGCAACTGCTTTCTGACAACAGTGCTTGCTTTGCAGAAGCAGAAACGAAGAGGTGTGCCGCCGAGTTGAGCGATTACAGCGAGGAAGTGGTCATGGCGCGCACTACTCCTGCGCAATGGGCGGCTTTGAGTCAACGGGTGATCGGGTCTGCTTATCTTGAATAAAGTCTGCCGATTACGGCAAACCGCTCTGCTCTCGGTTCTCATCGAAAACTACTGAGAAAGGTGTGCGTAGTCGACAAGGATTTGGCGACGCATTCCGCTTCGTGCATGCGGCTCCGTATTTAGAGATGCGCGAGAGCAGACTGATGATCTTGAAGACTGGAAACGATCGAGATAGGCGAATCCTTCGCTCGAAAGTACGAGGTAGGTTATTCCCCAAGGCGTCGCGCGTATGCGAAACTATGGCAACATTCTGGACGAGGAAGGGCGATGCTTGAGCTCTCCCTGAAGACGCTCTATGGACGATAAAAAGACTGAAAAATCCGAGTACCGACCTTCAATCTTCGCGGCACCCTTCCGGCGAGATGGCGACGGATCAGCCGTTGAGCTTCTCTCTGTTGCGGAGCAGGAAGCATTAATGGAGGTTTCGCGGCTTGTCAGCATTCGGCGGAATACCGTGCTTTATCCGGAAGGGGGAGAGGCCCGCTTCGTCTATAACGTTGTCAGCGGCGTGGCAGAAACGTACCAGCTTGTTTCGAATGGCGAGCGAAGAATCACCGCATTCCTGTTCCCGAGAGACCTGATCGGTCTTAGTGAGAATGGCGTCTACGTTTCGACTGCTCAAGCGCTTACGCCGCTTGTCGCCTATCGAATTCCGGTCGAAGCACTCGAGGCGATCCTCGAGCGTAATCCCCGGCTTGATATCGGTCTGCTTTGTAAGCTATGTCACGAATTGCGTCGCTCCCAGCATCATGCCATAACCATCAGTAAGAACGATGCCGCCGCTCGGCTGGCGTCTTTCCTTCTATGGATTGACCGTGCATACGTGCCCCCGACCCGTAGGATTGGCGAACTCATCTTGCCGATGGCTCGACACGATATTGCCGATTACGTGGGACTGTCTGTCGAGTCGGTGAGTCGCGCCCTGCATCATCTGGAAGCCCAGGGCGCAATTCGGCGTCATGGCCCGCGTCTGATCACGTTGCTTGACCCGGCACAGCTCGCAAAACTGGCGATCGAGGATTAACACGCGTGTGACCACGAATGCTTCTGCACTTCGCAGACGAGCTCAGCGTGACGAACGGGACGTGAGCCGAGCCCTGCCGTCGCTCGAGCCGCCCGCGGCCAATTCGACGAGTCCCGCCGTGATCTGTTCCTGCCGCAACCGGCGAAAGTCTTCGGTCAGTTGGTCGAGCGTATCCCGTACGTGGGTGCGCGCCGCGATCATCGCGCGCATGCGAGCCTCGTTTTCCGCCGCGAAAGAAAGCATGAGCGCTTCGCACAGTTGGGCGTAGACATACTCCTCCGCAAGCGTCGCCAGCAGGCGGTACGGCGGGAGCGTGACGAGCGGCGACACGCGGCGCGCAGGCGCGGCAAAGCGCTTGAAGTCGAAAGGCAGCAACGATGTGCGCGCGACATCGAAGCCCGCCGACGGCTGCGGTACTGCATGTACGAGCGTCACGCGCTTCGCCAAGCCTTTCTCGAGACGCCCGTACAGCACTTCGGTGATCCGGCTGCCGAGGGCGGCGACTTCGGCCGCGTGGGCGACCATCGGTGCGGACCAGCCAACGGAGAGCCCGCGCGTTGCGGCAACCATGGCGCCACGGCCGCCGATCACGAAGTAATCGGGCGGCTCTCTACCGGGAACATGCTCCGCTTCCGCGATCATGTGTTCGTTGAAGGCACCGACAAAGCCCTGCTCCGAACAGATCACGATGACCACATGTCTTTCGCCATCGTTCGGGGTGGGGCCGTCATGCGCGGGCCGGTCGTCGAGCATCAACGCGTCGCCGATGGCCGAGCCGATCATCGCGGCGCAGGCGCGGATGCCGTCGAGCCGGCCGCGCGCTTCCTGCGAACGCGCCGCCGCGATGCCGCGCATGGCGCCGACGACGGATTCCAGTTCGTGAACGCTCGAAATGCGCGCTTCGACCTCGCCGAGTTTGTTGCTCACGGCGAGATGGCTCCGATAGGCGTCGACAGCTGCGCTGCGAGATCGCGGACAGCGGCAACGAGCGCCGTGCGCGTCGCCTCGTCGAGCGCGCCAGTCGTCACCGTCGCGCTGTGATGCGCATTCAGATGCGCGGCAAGCCGCGCGCGCAAGAGCGGAATGGAGTCGACAGGCAGTGAGTCGAACACGCCGTCGTCGAGGGCGGCGAGCAGAGCGATTTCATCGACGGGTCGAAGGCGCGCGAAACGGGGTTGCGTGATCAGCGCGCGGATGCGTTCACCACGCGTCACCTGGGCCTGGACGCGTGCATCGGTGAGACCGCCGAAGCGCGTGAACATTTCCAGCTCCAGGAACTGCGAGTAATCGAGCCTCAAACGCCCGGATACACCCCGCAGCGCGGCGGTCTGCGCCTTGCCGCCGACTCGGCTCACGCTTAGTCCGACATCCACGGCGGGCCGCTGGTTTGCCGCGAACAGACTGGCGTCGAGCACGATCTGCCCGTCGGTGATCGAGATCAGATTGGTGGGGATATACGCCGACAGATTGCCGGCGTCCGTCTCCGCGATCGGCAGCGCGGTGAGCGAGCCGCCGCCCAGCGTTTCCGACAGCTTCGCCGCGCGTTCGAGCAGCCTCGCATGCAGATAGAAAATGTCGCCGGGATAGGCTTCGCGGCCGGGCGGTTCGCGCGTCAACAGCGCAAGTTCCCGGTGCGTGGCGGCGTGTCTCGTCAGATCGTCGATGACGACGAGCGCGTGCTGGCCCCGGTCGCGAAAGTATTCGGCGATCGTCATGCCGGTGAACGGCGCGATCCATTGCAGACCGGGGGACGCTGCCGCGGACGAAACGACGAACACGCATCGTTCGGGCGCGCCATGCTGGCGTACGGCGTCGATCGCTCGCTGTACCGCCGTCGCCCGCTGGCCGACCGCCACGTACACGCAGATCATGTCCGAGTCTTTCTGATTGATGATCGCATCGAGGGCGATCGAGGTCTTGCCGGTGGCCCGGTCGCCGATGATCAGTTCGCGCTGGCCACGCCCGATCGCGAACAGGGCGTCGATCAGCAGAATGCCCGTCTCCACTGGTTCCGCGACCAGATCGCGTTCGATGATCGCGGGCGCGGGGCGCTCGATCGGCATGCGCGCTGCGGCCGGAACCGCTTCGTCACGATCGAGCGGCCGGCACAACGGATCGACCACGCGGCCCAGCAGGCCGGGACCGACCGGCACCTCGATCACTTGCCCCGTGCCGGCAACGCACGAGCCGGCGGCAATCGAATCGCTTGCGTCCAGCAACACGGCGCCGATGGTGTCGGCGTCGAGCGTGAGCGCGAAGCCGAGCAGACCGCCGTCGAAGCGCAGCATTTCGTTGAGCCGGACATCCGGCAGACCCGACACGAGCGCGATGCCATCGGCAATATGCTCGACGCGGCCTACCGTCTGCGCTTGCGTCGAGAAGCGGGTTTGCGCGAGTGTCGCGCGGCTGCGCGCGAGCCAGTCGTCCGCCGGATCAGGCGTGGTTCGTGTCATGGCCGGGCAGTTCCGTTTGAAGGCGCGCAAGGTCCGCGCGAAAGCTGTTGCGCACGATCGCATGGGGCGCTTCGAGTTCAAAGGCCGGCGATCACTTGCGGATCGACCGACGCTTCGAGCGTGACTTCACGGCCCAGCGTTTGCGCGAGCACCGCGCGGCAGTGAGCCAGTTCATCGTCATTCAAGGCTCGTGCGGCGACGAGCCGAAGGCCGCCGGCATCCAGTTGCGCACGCGTGGTCTGTGGCAACTGGCCGAGCGCGTCGGCGAGACCCTCGACGAATCCTTCGACACGCGCTTGCGGCGGCAAGCGGTCGAGCAGGCGCGCCGCGATGTCGAGTGCCAGTTGCGAAGCGCGCGCGGCGTCGGACCGGGCCGCGTCGCGCCGCATCGCGTCGATTTCGTCCCGGGCGGCGGCCCGCAGTCGGTCGGCATCGGCGTGCGCCGCAGCTTCGAGCGATGCTTTCAGCGACGCGGCCTCCGCGGTGGCGGCTTCGAGCAGCCCTCCGCGATGTTGCGCGAGTTGCGCCGTCTGGGCTGCGGCCTGCGCCTGGGCATCGACCGCGGTTGCCTTCGCTGCAGCGGCTCCGTTCATGAGCGAGGCGACGACCTGCTGGCGTTCGCTGACCATGCGGGCGACCGGTTTGAACAGAAACCGTGCGAGCAGCCAGACCAGGACGAGCGCATTGACGGTTTGCAGGCCGAGCGTCCACCAGTCGATATGCATGTGGGTCTCGCGCCTATCTGATGAACGGATTGGCGAACAGCACCAGCAGCGCGATCACGAGGCAGTAGATAGCCATCGTCTCGATCATCGCGAGGCCCACGAACAGCGTGCGCGAGATGGTGCCGGACGATTCGGGCTGGCGGGCCAGCGCATCCATCGCGGCCGCGACGGCGCGCCCTTCGCCGAGCGCCGGACCGATCGCGCCGAACGATACGGCGATCGCGGCGGCGAGGATGCTGACGACCTGAATTAGATTGTTCATGGTGTGCCTTCTTGTTGATTCGTGGATCGGGGTGC
Organism: Caballeronia sp. LZ001; assembly: GCF_031450875.1. Classification (NCBI taxonomy): domain Bacteria; kingdom Pseudomonadati; phylum Pseudomonadota; class Betaproteobacteria; order Burkholderiales; family Burkholderiaceae; genus Caballeronia; species Caballeronia sp. LZ001. The sequence continues at coordinate 59,190 of NZ_JARTVX010000001.1, forward strand.
CGCGTCGGCCAGCGCCGCGCCGATGAACACCATCGCGAGCACCGTGAAAATGTAGGCTTGCACCGCGCCGGTCAGCAGATCGAGCGCCATCAGCGGAATCGGCACCAGCAAGCCGGCGAGCGACAGCACGATGCCGACGACGAACACGCCGCTCATCACGTTGCCGAACAGGCGCACGACCAGCGAGAAAGTGCGCGTGATCTGCTCGACGACGTTGAGCGGAATCATGATCCACGTCGGTTCGGCGAACGTCGCGAGATAGCGGGCGAGGCCGCGGCTGCGCACGCCGTAGAAGATCGTCGCGCAGAACACGATCACCGCGAGCGCGGCGTCGGTCTCGATGTGCGCCGTCGGCGGCTCGACGCCCGGCACGAGCGAGGACCAGTTGCCGGTCAGGATGAACAGAAAGAGCGTGCCGACGAGCGAGCGATAGGCGTTCGGATCGGCCTGCATCGTGTCGCGGATCTGATCGTCGACCGTTCCGACCAGCATCTCCAGCACTGTCTGCGCCTTCGAAGGCACAAGGGCAAGACGGCGCGTGAGCAAGGCGGCAAGCGTTCCCAGCAGCACGATGATGACCCACGTTGTGACTACCGGCGCTGACACCGGAACGGGACCGAGATGAAACAGCGCTTGCGTGTCGAGCGGCGAGCGCATCATGAAGACACCCCGATCCGACGAAGCACCACTTGCCGCGCGATCAGCAACCCCGCCGCGCCGGATAGAAGCGCCCACGGCCCGATCCGCGCCAGAGCGAAGAACACCGCCGCCAGCACGCCGAGACGCGCGAGCTGCAACCCGATCGCGATGCCGGGCGTCCCTGCCGTGAGCAGCCGCACGTTCCAGCGCAAGCCCGTGAAATGAATCAGTCCGGCCAGCACGCCGACGGACAGACCGATTGCGATTTGAGTGGTCATCGTCACCTCCTCGTTCGGCGATGCATCCATTTCCATGCGAACCACAGTCCGGCCGCCGCGCCGATCATCAGAAGCGGTGCGGAGAAAAACACGCCGGTGCCGAAACGGCGGTCGAGCCAACGGCCGAGCAAGAGCGCGAGGAGCGTCGGCATCACGATCGTCCAGCCGAGGATGCCGATCTGACCGAGGCGCGCGCCGAGCGAAGGCTCGGGTTCCTCGCGTGCCTCGCGCTCTCGCTCCGTGGCTCGACGGGCCGCGCGCGCCATCGGTTCGGTGGACGGATCGGAGGGTTCGACGGGTTCTTGCTCGCGACTCATGGCGCTTTCGGGTCCGTTTCCCGGGCGTCTTCGCGCAACGCGATCGCCACGCCCGGGCGAAGATGCCGCAGAAGTTGTCTAACCGCCTGCGCATGAAGCCGCGTCTGCTCGACGCGAGCGCGCCGCGCCGCGTCGAGGCGCTTCGCGCGCGCGGATTCGACCCGGGCTTCTAGAGCGGCGAGTGTATCGCCTTGAACGCCGCCGCGGCATGCGATCGTCACATCGCGGCCGCCTGACACGCGAAGGACACCGCCTTCCACCGCGCAGAAATGCGGCGCGCCATCGGCGCCATGCCAGCGGATCACGCCGGGGACGAGCACGGTCAGGAAATCGGCATGGCCGGGCAAGATGCCGAAGCTGCCGCTTTCGTCCTCCGCGCGCAGCGCCACCACATCGGGGCTGTCGGCCAGCACGGCGTCCGGCGTGGCGATGGTCAGGCGCAGCGATCCGCTCATGGCGCAGCACCGGCGGCCGCGCCCGGCGTCGCTGCGCGCGATGCATCTTCCCGCGCGCGGGCCTCGTCCAGCGTGCCTACCATGTAGAGCGAACTTTCCTGCCATGTGTCGCACTTGCCGGACAGGATGGCCTCGCAGCCGGCGAGCGTCTCGGCGATCGAGACCGAGCGTCCGGGCACGCCCGTGAACGCCTCGGTGACCGCGAACGGCTGCGTCAGAAAGCGCTGCAGGCGTCGCGCGCGGCCCACGATGCGGCGGTCGTCCGCGCCCAATTCGTCCACGCCCAGCAACGAGATGACGTCCTGCAACTCGCGATAATGCTCGATGGTTCTCCGCACTTCGATGGCGATCGCGGCATGCGCTTCCCCCACGACGAGTGGATCGAGCAGCACCGACGACGACGCGATCGGATCGATCGCCGGGTACATGCCTTCGGCGGCCATCGAACGCGACAGCACGACCATGCTGTCGACATGCGCGGCGATGGTGGTCACGGCGGGGTCGGTGAAATCGTCGGCAGGCACGTAGACAGCTTCGATCGCGGTAACCGATACGTCTCCGACCGACACGATGCGCTCCTGCAACGCGGCGACTTCGCTCGCCAGCGTCGGCTGATAACCGACCCGCGACGGCAGCCGTCCGAGCAGGCCGGACACTTCCGCGCCCGCCTGAACGAAGCGAAACACGTTGTCCATCAACAGCAGCACGTTCTGGTGGCGCTCGTCGCGAAAGTATTCGGCGACCGTGAGCGCGGTCAGCGGCACGCGCCAGCGCGCGCCCGGCGGCTCGTTCATTTGCCCGTAGACGAGCACGGTGCGCGGTAATACGCCCGAGCCGCGCATGTCGAGCAGCATTTCATGGCCCTCGCGCGATCGCTCGCCGACCCCGGCGAAGACCGAGATGCCCTGATAGCGCTCGACCATCGCGTGGATCAGTTCCATCACCAGCACCGTCTTGCCGACGCCCGCGCCGCCGAACATGGCCGCCTTGCCACCCTGCGCGAGCGGCGTGAGCAGATCGATGATCTTGATGCCGGTGGCGAAGATCTGCGTGGCCGCCTCCTGTGACGACAGTGGCGGCGGCCGGCGATGGATCGGGCGTCGCGGCACGTCGGCGGGGAGGGGCTCGCCGCGATCGCCCGGCGTGCCGGTGACGTCGATCAGGCGGCCGAGCACGGCTTCGCCGACCGGCACCTGAATCGGGCCGCCCGCGCAGCGAACCGGCGCGCCGCGCCGCAAGCCATTGGTGAAATGCAGCGCGAGCGCACGCACCGTGCATTCGTCCAGGTGCGCTTGCACCTCGGCGATGATGGGCGGCCCGCTATCCGCGTCGATCGAAAGCGACTCTTCGATGAGCGGCAGCGCCGCGGTATCGAAGGCGACGTCGATTACCGCTCCGCGCACCGCGATCACGCGACCGCTTGCCGCCGAGCCGGAATCGGATGGTTCTTGAGCCATGGTCATGCGGTGATGTGGAAACCGGCGTCCGCGTAGATCGTGGAACCGGTCAGCGTCATGCCCGCGTCGCTTGCCAGCACCGCGGCGATCCGTCCGATCTCGTCGATGGTGACGAGGTGCTGCGCCGGCGTATGCGCGCGAACGTTGTCGAGCAGCGCGTCGAAATGATCGATGCCGGATGCCGCGCGCGTCTTCACGGCGCCCGCGGAAATCGCGTGCACGTGGATGCGGCGCGCGGCCAGGTCGGCGGCGAGATAGCGCACGCTCGATTCGAGCGCCGCCTTCACCGGACCCATCACGTTGTAGTGATCGACCGCGCGCTCGGCGCCATAAAAGCTCACGGTCATGAGGCTGCCGCCGTCGGCCATCAACGGCAGGGCGAGCTTCGCCATGCGGATGAATGAATGACATGACACCGCCATGGCGAGCGCGAAGCCATCGGCCGGGCAGTCGATGAGGTTCGCGTGCAATGCGTCGGCGCTCGCGTAGGCGATCGAATGAAGCAGGAAATCGAGCCTACCCCAGTCATGGGTCAGGTGCTCGAACACTGCTTCCATTTGACCGGAAACCGTGACGTCGCAAGGCAACACGATTGACGCCCCGAGCGCCTGCGCAACGGGTTCGACGAAGGGCCTCGCCTTCTCGTTGAGATACGTCACGGCGATCTCCGCTCCCGCGTCCCGCAACATTCTGGCGCAGCCGGTGGCGATGCTGTGTTCGTTGGCGATGCCGACCACGAGCCCGCGCTTGCCTGTCAGATCGATAACCGGATTCATTCGATGGACTCCTCGCGATGGTGAACGGCCACGGTTTCGTCGGCGATGATCTGTTCTTCGTCGGTTGGCATCACCAGCACCGTCACCCGGCTGCGCGCGCTGCTGATGACGCGTGCGTTGCCGGCATTGGACTGCGGATCGAGTTCGACGCCGAGCCACGCGAGCCGCTCGCACACGGCACTGCGCACCTGCGGCTGATGCTCGCCGATGCCTGCGGTGAACACGAAAGTGTCGATACCGCCGAGCGTGGCCGCGAGACGCGCCGCTTCGCCCGCGATGCGAAAGGCGAAGAGCGCCAGCGCTTCGCGGGCTTCCGGCCGATCGCTCGCCTGCAATTCGCGGCTGTCCGCGCTGATGCCCGATACGCCGAGCAGCCCGGATTGCCGGTACAGCATATACTCGACCGCGTCCACGGCCATGCGCCGCTGCTCGAGCAGATGCAGCACGACGCCCGCGTCCAGCGCGCCGCAGCGCGTCGCCATCGGAATGCCGTCGAGCGTCGAAAAGCCCATGCTGCTGTCCCGGCTGATGCCCGCATCGAAAGCCGCGAGGCTCGCGCCGCTGCCCAGATGAACCGCGATCACCTTGCCACGCGCCAGGCGCGGGAACGTCTGCGCCAGCCGCTCCGTAACGAACCGGTACGACAGACCATGAAAGCCGTACCGCTTGATGCCTTCATCGAACAACGCGCGAGGAAGCGCGAAGCGGCGCACGAGGTCGGTCTGCGTCGCGTGAAACGCGGTATCGAACGAGGCCGACTGCAGAAGGCGCGGCCGCAGATGCCGGATCGCGCGGATCAGCCGCACGCTTTGCGGCTGATGCAGCGGCGCGAGCGGTATCAGCGCGGTGATCGCGGCAAGCGCGTCGTCGTCGATCGCGACCGGTCCCGTGAAACGATCGCCTCCATGCACGACGCGATGGCCGACGGACGCGAGATCGTCGAGCGCGAAATGCGTGGCGAACCAGCCGAGCGTTTCGTCGAGGACATCGTGCAAGTCTTCCGTGACGCGCGAAGTCAGCGCGATGTCGGCGCGCTCGCCGTCTTTCGTGAGATGCAGGCGCAGCGGCGTCTCACGAAAGTCGATCGTGGCCTGTCCCATTCGCTCCGCCACGCCGGATGCCACGCGAAACAGCCCGATCTTGATCGTCGACGAGCCGGGATTGAAGGTCAGCAGAAGCGGCGCACTCATGATGTCCGCGCGCCTCTTTGAGCGCGTTCGAACGCGAGTTTCGCGAGCGCAGCGGATGCGAGGCGCACGCGCAGGCTGTCGGCGCGGCTCGTGAGAATGATCGGCAGGCGCGCGCCGAGCACGATGCCCGCTGCATCGGCGCCCGCGAAATACACCAGTTGCTTGGCCAGAATGTTGCCGGCTTCCAGATCGGGCGCCAGCAGAATATCGGCCTGTCCCGCGACGGGAGAGTCGATGCCCTTGACTTGCGCCGCAGCCGCGCTGATCGCGTTGTCGAACGCAAGCGGGCCGTCCATCCACGCGCCCGTGATCTGTCCGCGCGCCGCCATGACGGTAAGCGCGGCCGCGTCGAGCGTCGTGGGCATTCTCGGATTGACGGTCTCTTCCGCCGCGAGGACGGCGACGCGCGGTTTTTCGACGCCCAGCAGATGCATCAGGTCGATCGCGTTCTGGCAGATGTCGCGCTTCTGGTCGAGTGTCGGCGCGATGTTGACGGCGGCGTCGGTGACCAGCAGCGGTTTCGCGTAGGCCGGAATGTCCATCGCATAGACGTGGCTGATCCTGCGATCCGTGCGCAGCCCGGACCCCGATGCGACCATGGCCGAGAGCAGTTCATCGGTATGCAGGCTGCCTTTCATCAATGCGCCGATCTTCCCCGACGCGCCTAGTTCGACCGCGCGCGCGGCGGCAGCATGGCTGTGCTCGACCGGTTCGATCTCCACGCCTTCGAGACTGAGGCCCCCGGCATCGGCAATGGCGCGAATCCGGGCTTCCGGTCCGATCAGGATGGGATCGAGCAGCCCCTGGTCGCGCGCTTCCAGCGCCGCACCGATGGCATCGGCCGAGCAGGGATGAACGATTGCAGTGCGCAACGAGGGCCGCTGCCGTGCCTCGCGGATGAACGCTTCATAGCGATCATGCCGGCGCACGCCCACTTCCGGGCGCGGCATGGACGGCCACGCGATCGGCGCGGCAGGCGCGATCACCGTGGCGACGCCCAGCAGTACGACCTCGCCTTTCTGGTTCGTGCAGCGCGTGTCCAGCAGCACGATGCGCTTCTCGGCGCGCTTTTCGGTGACCGTCACGGTAGCGGTGATGGTGTCGCCCGGCGTGACCGGATGGCGGAACTGCAGTGTCTGATCGAGATAGATGGTGCCCGGGCCCGGCAGTCGCGTGCCGAGCAGCGCGGAAATCAGCGCGCCGGTCCACATGCCGTGCACGACCACATGGCCGAACAGATCAGTCGCGGCGAAGGACGCATCCATGTGCGCGGGGTTGACGTCGCCCGACATCGCGGCGAAGAGGTCGATGTCGTTCTGCCCGGCGGTGCGCACGATCGAAGCCGATTCGCCGATCGCGAGCTGGTCGAAGGTCCGGTTGCGCATGAGCATGTCGTCGTTCATGGCATGGCTCCTAGGACTGGAAGACATAAGTGCCGGGCGCATCGGCGAGCGTTGTTGCGTCGTCGCTTTCCCCCATGGCGGGCGGCGCGATGCGTTTCGGTCCCGAGTGCGCAGCGAGCCAGTCGGTCCACGCGAGCCACCACGAGCCCTCCTGCGTCGGAGCGACCGCCATCCATGCTTCGGGATCCATGCGCAGATCGCCCGCTTCCGTGTGCTTCAACCTAAAGTGGCGATGGGGATGCCCCGGCTCGCTGACGATCCCGGCGTTGTGACCGCCGCTCGTCAGCACGAAGGTGATGTCGGTATCCGAGAGATTGTGGATCTTGAATACCGAGTGCCACGGCGCGATATGATCGCGTTCCGTGCCGACCACAAACATCGGCGTGCGAATATCGCGGATCGAGACGGGCCGCCCGTCGACCCGATATCGACCGCATGCGAGATCGTTGTCGAGAAAGAGCTTGCGCAAATATTCGGAATGCATGCGATAGGGCATGCGCGTGGCGTCGGCATTCCATGCCATCACGTCGATCATCGGCGCTCGCACGCCGAGCAGATAGTCGTGAACGACGCGCGACCAGACGAGGTCGTTCGACTGCAGCAACTGGAAGGCCCCGGACATCTGACCGGCTGTGAGATAACCCTCCGACCACATCATGCTTTCGAGGAAATAGACTTCGCTGTCGTCGATGAAAAGTTGCAGCTCGCCCGGCTCGCTGAAATCGGTTTGCGCGGCGAACAGCGAGACCGATGCGAGCCGCTCGTCGCCCGCGCCAGCCATCGCCGCGGCGGCGATCGCAAGCAGGGTGCCGCCCAAACAGTAGCCCGTGGCGTGGATACGCCGCCCCGGCACGATTGCCGAGATGCTGTCGAGCGCGGCCATCACGCCGAGTCGCCGATAGTCGTCGAGGCCGATGTCCCGGTCTTGCGCGCCGACGTTGAGCCATGAGATGCAAAACACCGTGTAGCCCTGTCCCACCAGATAGCGGATCAGCGAGTTGCGCGGCGACAGGTCGAGAATGTAGTACTTCATGATCCAGGCGGGCACGATCAGTACCGGCTCGCCGAGCACTTTGGCCGTTGCCGGGCTGTACTGAATCAGTTCGATCAGATGGTTGCGAAACACGACCTTGCCGGGCGTGACGGCCAGATCGACACCGACCTTGAACTGATCCACGCCCGCGGGCGGCTGCCCGGCCGCCTGACGCAGAACGTCTTCCACCGCGTTGCCGGCGCCTTGCAGAAGGCTCAGGCCGAACGTCGAAGCGGCTCGCTCGAAGACCTCCGGATTCGTCAACGAGAAGTTTGTCGGCGCGAAGATGTCGAGCCATTGGCGCGCGACGAACGAGACGACATCCTCGTGATGACGCGTCGTACCGGGCACGTCACGGGTCGCCGTGTTCCACCATTGCTCCGCGAGCAGAAAGCTCTGCTGCCACAGCCGATACGGTTCCGTCTGCCATGCAAGAGCGGTGAAGCGGTTATCGCCCGGCGTGGCGTCGACGAGCGGCGCGACATAAAGCCCGGCTGCGACGTCTCGCACATAGTCGATGATGCCCCTGGCGTTCTGCATGGCGAGCGCGGCCAGTTCCATGCGCTTACCGGGCGCGGCGGCAAGATGGATGGACCAGTCCGCGAGCGCCAGCGTCAATGCTGCCGGCGACAGTCCTGCCGTCGTTCGGGCGATCATCGCTTCCTTCGCATGATCCAGCGCCCGAAACGGTGCTTCGGGCACGCTGCGCCGTGTGTCTTCGTGAACCAAGTCGTTCCCCGGCGGGGCGGAACTGAGACGGGCATCCATTCGTCGCTTCCTGTCGTTCTGGAATACTGAAGAGGTCTCGCCATGCTCGCGTGCGTGCTCTGACCGATTCTTTGAGATCGGCCGATGGCGGTTTGCATCGCGCACCGTGCACTATGTTGCGCTGCGGGAGAAATGTAGCGTCTTGCGAAGATGGCCGCGTTGACGCAAATCAACGATTGCGGAGAAGCGGATCGTCGCGGCGGGTCTCACCTTTGCGCGAGGGGCGAAATCGGCGAGGAGACCGCATCTTCCGTGGGTGGAATCGGGAAGGTGAGATGCACGCGGAAACCGCGGCCCGGCCCGCTGTCGAGCGACAGCGTGCCCTCGATTTCATCGGCGCGCTCGCGCATGCCGATTAGTCCCAACGAGCTTCCACCGTCCAGCATGGAAAGCGCTGTTCCTCGCCCGTTGTCGGAAATATGCAGGATGCCGATGTTTCCCGCACGTTTCAGATCGATGGTAATTTTGCCGGCACACGCATGCCGTGCGACGTTGGTCAAAGCCTCCTGCACGATATGAAACAAGTTTTCCTCGGCACTCGGTTCGAGGCCGAGGTCATCGGTGCTGAAGCGGGCATCCACCTCGATGCCATACCGTTGCACGAATTCCTCGACGAGTCTTTCGATCGCGGCGGCAAGTCCCAGCGTCTCGAAGGCAACGGGACGCATGCCGCTTGCAATACGCCGCAGCGACGCAACCGTCATGTCAATGAGGCATTCCATATCTCTGACGCGCGTCGATGACGGAGCGGTGATGATGCCGCTTTCGCGAAGCAGCTTCTCGAGGTCGGCAAGCGCCATCTTGAGCGCGGTGAGATTCTGTCCGAGATCGTCATGAAGCTCCCGCGCGATGCGCTTGCGTTCGTCTTCGCGCGCCGACTGGATAGAAGTCGCCGGTCGTGCGGCTCGAGCGGACCTTTCCAGCTCTTGGGTTCGCGGCTTCTGCTCTGGATGGATCGAATCTTCCCTGTCGTTCATTCGTTTCCTCGACGCGCGCCGACGTGAGCGGGAACCGGGGCCACAATGGCCGGATCTCCGGGCAGGTCATTGTGGATGGAACGAACTCGAAGAAACACTGACGCAAATCAAAAATGGCCCCCAGGTATCGGGGGACATTCGATAGGGACCGGTCTATCGTTCGTGATGCAGGCGGCCGCGTCCGCCTTCAATCGAATTGGCGAACCGGCCGTTCAGTGAGACATGAGCACGGGAACGGTCATCGACGCGAGGAGCGTTCGCGTGACGCCGCCGAGCACGAGTTCCTGCCAGCGCGCGTGACCATAGCCGCCCATCACCACCAGGTCCGCATTCAGGTCTGCCGCGCGGGAAAGCAGTAACTCGCCCGCTGAGGCATCGGTCGCGCCGACGCTCGGCGAGATCTCGGCCTTCACGCCGTGTCGCGCGAGGGACTTCGCGATATCCGCGCCGGGAATGCGCTCGCCATGCGCTCCGCCCCGGTCCGTATCGATGCTGACAATCGACACGCGCTCAGCCGTCTTGAGCAGGGGCATTGCGTCGTGAACGGCTCGGGCCGCTTCGCGACTTCCGTTCCAGGCGACCATGGAACGTCGGCTGGGCTCGGCGAAAAAGCCCGTGTAGGGAAGGAGCAGGACCGGACGCCCGGAGGACAAAATAAGTGTCTCCGGAAAATGATCGCCGACGTAGGCTTCTGCATCGCCCGGATCGTCCTGGCTCACGACCACCAGATCCGCGCAGCGCGCGAGACGCGGCACCACGACGTTCGCAGGCTCGGTCGTTTCGATCCATTCGCCGGGCACGCCCGCGCGCTTCAGCTCCGCGTGAAACAGCCGCTCGATCGCGCCGCGCCTTTCGCGCCGCATGGCCGCGTGCTGCTCGTAGTATCCGGCGGTCCCCGCCATGACTTCGAACGCGCGCGGGTCGGGTTCGAAGATCGCGAATAGTCCGACGATGTGTGCGTCGAAGCGCCTCGCGAGCTGCAAGGCGGTTTCCAGCCTCGGATGCGCACGCACGCTGGTGTCGAGATGCACGAGAACGGTCTTGTAGCTCATCACGTCACTCCTTGAACCGAAGGGCAAGCAGGTGAACACGTCGATTGCACGGATCCTCACAGCCAATGAGTCTAGAGACGTGGCGCGGAGATCCGATTGATGCAGGTCAACGGCGCGGCGCTTCGTCGCCGTGGTCCGCTTCCGTTGACTCAGGTCAATCGCCGATGCCGGCCCGGGCCATACAGTGGCCGCGTCGACACAACGTCATGCGCTCACGAGGAGTTCGAAGATGAAAGCACTTGTCTATCATGGCCCGGGGAAAAAGTCGCTCGACGAGCGCCCCGTTCCGAAGCTCGCCAACGCCACGGATGCGATCGTGCGCGTGACGCGAACGACCATCTGCGGCACCGATCTGCACATCCTCAAGGGCGACGTGCCGAGCTGCGAGCCCGGCCGCGTGCTCGGACACGAGGGCGTCGGCATCGTCGAAGAAGTGGGCGCGGCCGTTGCCGCATTCAAGCCGGGCGATCACGTGCTGATCTCGTGCATCTCCTCTTGCGGCAAGTGCGAGGCATCCCGGCGCAGCATGTATTCGCATTGCGCGACGGGCGGCTGGATACTCGGCAATCGCATCGACGGCACGCAGGCCGAGTATGTTCGCATTCCGCATGCCGACACGAGCCTTTACCCGATCCCGCCCGGTGTGGAGGAAGAGGCGCTCGCCATGCTGTCGGATATTCTTCCGACGGGCTTCGAATGCGGCGTGCTCAATGGCCGCGTGCAGCCCGGCAGCACGGTCGCGATCGTAGGCGCAGGGCCGATTGGTCTTGCCGCCTTGCTCACCGCGCAGTTCTATGCGCCGGCGCAGATCATCATGATCGATCGCGACAAGCATCGTCTTGAAGTGGCGCGCACTTTCGGTGCGACCGCGTGCATCGATATCGGACCGACGGAACCTGTCGCCGAGGTCTTGCGCCTGACGGATGGCGCGGGCGTGGATTGCGCGGTGGAAGCGGTCGGCGTGCCTTCGACCTTCGAGCTGTGCCAGTCGATCATCGCGGCAGGCGGGACCGTCGCGAACGTGGGCGTGCATGGCGCGAAAGCCGATCTGCATCTCGAAACGCTGTGGGACCGCAACGTCACGATCACCACGCGGCTGGTCGACACGGTGAGCACGCCCATGCTGCTCAAGACGGTGCGCGCGGGGCGCCTGGATCCGCAGCGGCTCATCACGCATCGCTTCTCGCTGGGCGACGTGCTGGATGCGTATGCGACCTTCAGCAACGCGGCGGACACTCACGCGCTTAAGGTCCTGATCGAGGTCTCATGAATCGCCCGAGGCGGCGCACGCGGCAGAAGGCGAGAGCAAACGGAAAGTCGCGCCGCCTTCTGCCGATCGCCAATTACGCGGTCCGGGAGAACGAAGGTGTCGAGAGTGCTGGTGGTCTGCTTTTCACGCAGCGGCAGGACGCGCTCGCTGGGCACGACGCTCGCCGCATGTTTGCGCGCCGATTTCGAGGCGATCACGGAGCCCGCCGATCGCGCGGGCGTGTCCGGATATCTGCGCTCGCTTGCCGACACCCTGTTCGGACGAAGCGTGCGCCTCGATCCGCCACAGCACAATGTGACGCGTTACGACGTGGTCATCATCGGCACGCCCGTGTGGGCCGGCAAAGTCAGCGCGCCGGTGCGCGCGTGGCTGGCGGCCAACCGGCGCAAGCTGCCGCATGTGGCTTTCTTCTGCACACAACGCGCGTGCGGCGCGGCCACGGTCTTCGCGGACATGAAGAAGTTCGTCGGCAAGCAGCCCGTCGCGCGCTGCACGATCACAGGCACACCCCGCGCGGACGATGAGCGGCGCGTCATCGATACCTTCGTTAAGCAGATCGAACGCAGACTCGCGCGGATCGACAATCTGGAGTCGGTGGTCTGAGCGAGACGCCCCCAAGGAGAGCCTTCACGTACCGGAACATCATGGTCGCGCTCGACGGGAGTAAATCGTCGCAGCGCGCGCTGGACGAAACGGCGCACATTGCGAAGTGTTCGAACGCGCGGGTGCACATCGTCTTCGTGGCGGATGCGGCAGCGCTCTCATCGTATCCGGCGCGCTACCGCTCGGAGGTGTTCGGCCATGCGCGTCGCATGCTCGACGACGCGCAGGCGCATTTGCACGCCGCGGGCACCGAATGCGAAACGCAACTGCTGGAAACGCAAAGCCACGCCGATCCGGTTGCGCGATGCCTCCAGCGCTGCGCGGTGGAACGGTCGGCCGATCTCGTCGTGATGGGAACGCACGGCCGCGCCGGATTTCGGCGGCTGGTGCTGGGCAGCGTCGCGGAGGCGTTCTTGAGAAATTCGACATGCCCCGTGCTTATGATTCGCTCACGTCCTCAGGCATGACAAGGCGACCGTTCAGGGCATTCAAATCGGACCGCTTCGAAACCAGACTATCGCGACATGGGACACTGGATGCGTGAAGTGGGCGCGGGCGGCGTCGAAACGCACGATGCACCCGCCGCCGTGCGCGCCTGGCATCTGCTGCGCTGGCCGCCGTTCGCCGCTCAGCTCCTGCTTGTTCCAGCTTTCTACCTCGAACTCATCGGTCCGTCCGTCGCGCTGTTCTGGGCGCGCGGGCTCGACGTATTCGCTGGCCTTGCATGCATCGGCGTGATGGGTCACATGCTCGCGCTGACCCGTCATCGCGCGGCGTTTCTGCGTAGCAATGCCTTGGACGCGGGCCTCGGCTTGGCCGCGCTACTGAGCGTCTTCGCGAGCGCCGCACGCTGGTCGGCGAGCGGATGGGTGCTGAGACTCGTGTTCATGGGCGCGCTCGCATTGCGTATCGTGCTCGCGCTGCGGGCGTTGTTCGTTCCTCATCGCCTGTTGATCTTGCTGTCGATCGGCGCGGTGCTCATCTTGCTTGCGGGCGGCGGCTTCTATTGTCTGGAACCGCGCGTGCAGACATACGCGGACGGTTTTTGGCTCGCGTTCGAAAGCAGCGCGAGCGTCGGCTACGGCGACATCGCTCCGACGACGCCGGCCTCGCGGGTCTTCGCCGTGTTCATCGTGCTGTTGGGCTACGGCATGCTGTCGCTCACCTTCGCGAGCATCGCGGCGCTGCTCATCGGCAACGAAGAAAAGCAGCTTCGGCGGGACATGCACAAAGATATCAAGCGCCTCGAGACGGAGATGGCGGACATGCGGGAAGACCTGAGCACGCTGCGTGAACTGCGCTCTCGCCCGGATGCTGCCACCAACCACGATGCCACAAAGCAAGCCACGAGGCGCGCGCCCCGATGAGCGGGCGCGCCGGCACCGCGTTCCGATGAGTTAAATCAAACCCGGAGCGCCCGCGCGCCGGTATCGTCGTGGCATCGACGAAGCCTCTGGAGCGGAGTGCAAGATGAGAAAGTCGGCGCTGTGCGCAGCATTGCTGCTCGGACTCGCGGCATGCGCGCCCGATGACCGCTGGAATCGATTCAGGCAAACGGAGCCGGCGCTCGTCGAGGCGCGGGAATTTGCCGCGATGGATTGCGCCGGCCCGGACGAATGCTCGCGCCGTTGGGAGCGGACCCGGGAGTATGTCGCGCGCTACTCCGCCACGCGCATCCGCCGTGCGAACGCCGCCGAGATAGAAACGGGACGCCCGCTCGAAGCCGGCGTCGTCTATCTGTAGGCGACACGCACGCCGTCGGGTACGAGCAGTGACGATGCGCGCATAAGCCTCAAAGGCATGTGCCGGGGCATGTATGGAATGGATGGCGGGCCGGGCCTGCTATATGCGCGATGCGCGAGCCAGATACGCAGCATCGAGATGAAGTTTCGCGCCTTCGTGCTGGCGCCGGCTGACGGTCCGATAGACGACGCGGCGTGATCGCACGCCGCGGGGATGAGTCGCCGGTGACGCGCCGATGGTGAAGCATGTAGCGCATCAGACGCCCGCTTCGCAGTGTATGCAGGAACCGTGAAGGAAGGGAGAGAAAGACCATGGGCCTCGGAATGCAGATCGCCTGTCTGGGTTTTGCCGGCTCGGATGAGATAGAGCGAGAAGCCGGCGTCGGTCTGGTTCGGCTCGAACGCGTCGCGAAAGACATTGCCAACTGCCACTTGAGCATCGAGGCCCATCTCGACCAGTCGGGAACCTGCCTCTATGATGCCCGGCTCGATCTGGTGACGCGCGAATTCGACGTCGTCTCGGCCGGGAGTATCTCGAGTTCCGATTTGAGCGCGGCGATCCATCAGGTGTTCGAGCATGCCGTGCGCCTTCTTCGGCAGAGAAGCAGCGCATGATCTACGAAGCGATGCGCGTCGGTCACCGGATGCGCAGAGCGCATACTTCCGGGCGCTCACACGAAGAGCGCTCCGCGCGTGCGCCAGTCCCGCTCTTTAACCCGAGGCGTTGCTCATACCCGTTCGAGCCCCTCGCGATCCAGAATCCGCACTTCCTTGCCTCGCGTGTCCACCACGCCAGCCTTATGCAGCTTTGAGAACATCCGGCTCACCGTTTCCAGCTTGAGGCCCAGATAACTGCCGATTTCCTCGCGCGTCATTCGCAGCACGAACTGCGCCGGCGAATAGCCGCGCGCCTTCATGCGCGACGAGAGATTGAGCAGGAACGCAGCGACGCGCTGTTCCGCCGACATCGTGCCGAGCAGCATCATGAGCCTGGATTCGCGCACGATTTCGCTGCCCATCAGACGATGTACGTGATGCTGAATGGTCCTGACCTCGCGGCACAGCCGTTCGAGCAGATCGAACGGAATGACGCAAACCACGCTCTCCTCCAGTGCGGTGGCGTCGCAGCTATAGTGGTCCGAACTCACGCCGTCGAGCCCGAGCGCGTCGCCCGCCAGGTGAAAGCCCGTGACTTGCCCGTTGCCTTCGCGATGCATGACGACGGTCTTGAAGCAGCCGCTGCGTACGGCATAGAGGCTGCGGAATGCGTCGCCGCAGCGGTAGAGCGTTTCGCCGCGCCGTACGGTCCGCGTCGCGCAGATGATCGCATCGAGCCGCTCGTATTCATCGCGCGAGAGCCCGCCCGGCATGCAGATTCGCTGCATCGAACAGGTCGAGCAGCGCACGCCGTTGCGTGTCGCGGCGGACCTGGAACTTTCCGCGATCTGAAAAGCGCAGCGCGGCGCCGGCGCTTCGGATCGAACGGCGATGGATCTGTGTTCGCTATCGAGTAACATGCAAGGCTCCTGTCGAATTTCAGATTCGCGTCCGAGCCGAATGTCGTGAGACCCGGAAGTTCGATACGCCGCATGAATCCATGCATCGATTATCAGCCGCGCTATCTCGAAAGCAAATCGGCAGCGATGGAAAGGTCGGTAGGGATTTGGGAAGGCGTGTAGGGAAATCCTGACACGCGGGAGGCCGGTCAGACTTCGTTGTCTTCGTCGTCGAACAGCTTATGCTTGACTGCATAACGCACGAGCGCCGCTTCATGCGACATCTGCATTTTCTCGAGTATGCGCGCCTTGTATGTGCTGATCGTCTTGGCGCTCACGCACAGCGTCTCGCCGATCATATTGATGGACTCGCCCGCGCAAAGCCGCCGGAAGACTTCGAATTCGCGGTCCGACAGATGTTCATGCGGTAGAAGCTCGGCGCGCCCGCTCAGGTTCTGCGCGAAGCGTTCAGCCATCGCGAGGCTCACGTACGCGCCCCCCGCGGCGACCTTGGTCACGGCAGAGACCAGTTCCGAGCTCGCGCTTTCCTTGGTGAGATAGCCGGATGCGCCTGCCTTGAACGCCCGCGTGGCGTATTGCTGCTCCGCGTGCATGGTGAGTACGAGAATGCGCAGGCCGGGCTTTTCCTCCTTGATCTGGCCGAGCAGATCGAGGCCGCTGCGGCCCGGCATCGACAGATCGAGGACCAGCACGTGCGCCGGCGTCGAACGAACGAGAGCAAGCGTACTGGCCGCGTCGCTCGCTTCGCCGGCGACCTCGAAGCCGCTCGCGTCGGCAAGAATATGGCGCAGTCCGTCGCGTACCAGCGTGTGGTCGTCCGCGATCAGCACTTTTATCGTCATGGTTGCGATTCCTTTTCCCGCACGGCGTCGCGCGGCAGAACTACGGTCAGCACGAAGCCGCTTTCCGGCATCGAATCTATCTGGACGCGCCCGCCCAGCGCGTTCGCCCGCTCGCGCACGCCCAGCAAGCCGAACGATTTCGCGTTCGCCGATGGCAAGGCCGAAGCGCCGATTCCGTCGTCGCCCACGCGCAGCACGCAATTGTCGCGGTCGGCGCTGAGCGACAGATCGACGCGGCTCGCGTGCGCATGGCGAACGATATTCGTGAGCGCCTCTTCGACGATGCGAAAAACAGCGGTCGCCGCGTCCGTATTGAACGCGAGATCGCCAGTGTCGAACTCGTGCCTGACCTCGATGCCGTGGCGCTGAATGAAATCCTCGACGAGCCAGTCGATGGCCGCCGGCAAACCGAGATCGTCGAGCATGACCGGCCGTTGATGCGCAGCGATGCGCCTGAGCGACGCGATATTGCAGTCGACCAGGCCAAGCATGCGCTGCATTTGGGCGGCGATGCCATCGTCGAACTTGCCCTGCGCGTCGAGCCGCGCCTTGAGCACGGACATTTCCATCTTCAATGCGCTGAGCGTCTGGCCGAGGTCGTCATGCAGTTCACGCGCGATCCGGCTCTTTTCCTGCTCGCGCATCTGCTGAAGATTCGCAGAAAGCGCGCGAAGTTCCTCGCGCGATTGCCTGAGGATGGCTTCTGCTTTCACGCGCTCGGTCACGTCGCGCAGGATGACGGTGAGCAGCTTGCCGTCACCGTCTTCGGTCTGCGATATCGATGCCTCGAGAGGAAACTCCTCGCCGTCCGCGCGCAGCCCGTGCATTACGCGGCTCCCGCCCATCTGGCGATCCGATACGCCTGTTCGTTCGAAAAGCCTGACTTGGCGCTCATGTCCCGCGCGATAGCGTTCAGGTATCAGGCGAGACAGCGGCGCGCCTATCGCGTCGCTCGAATTGCAGCGGAAGACCTTCTCCGCCATCGGATTGAACATCACGATGCGCTGCGCCGAATCGACCGTGATAGTGGCCTCCGTCGTGGAGCGGAGGATACCCTCCAGCCGCTTTTGGCCAAGAACGGCGCGGTCGGCCGAGGCGCGCGCGGTGCGCTGCGCGCCGAAAAGCAGGATCGATGCGGTCAGCAGCAGGGTCGACGTCACCGCGCCCGCCCACAACCAGAATTGCGCGAGTCCGCTGAGCGCGCAAGCGGACAACAGGCGTTGAAGTCCGGTCGACCATGCGACGATCAAGGCCGCCGCAACCAATGCTGCCAGCGCGATCCCATGGCGCGACCCGGTGCGCCAGCCGGGCGCACCATTCATGAGTATGGAAGGTCGGCGTTCGTTTCTGCTCATAGGGACCTGGTGACAAGCACCGATAGTCTGCGGACGCGCGTGGGCGGACCGCACGGGAGCGAAAGCTCGATCAATTATCGCCGATCCCTTGAGCTGAGCAAGCGCCTGACATTCGCTGTGCTCGGTTCGGCGAGGTCCATGCGAACCGCGTGACCTATGCAGAGTGCGCAGTCGCGCGCGAGACTCGTGCGACGCTCAGCCGGCTGACTGCGCTGCCGGCTCCCCGGGTTTCGCCCGAGCTTCGGCTTCGCGTCCCGGCATGAGCATGACCGGGACGCGCGCCAGTCGCATGAAGCGCTCCGCGACGCTGCCGAGCACGAGACGTCGCCAGCCGCGCCGGCCATGCGTGCCCATCACGACGAGGTCCGCGCCGAATTCCTCCGCGCAAGTCGCGATGCGCTGGGCGATGTCATCACCTGTCAGCTCGACTTCGCTCAAGCGCGGGGTTCCTTTCACGCCTTCCCGGGTCATGCGCTCGGCGGCTTGTGCAGTGACGCGTCGGCCCTCTTCGAGAAGCGCGTCGCGCATGTCGGAATAGAAGGTAGCGGTGGTGTCGTAGGCGAGAGGCTGCGGATCGACGACATAGAGCGGCTGGAGTATCGCGTCGTTGGCTCGCGCGACTTTCAGGGCCTCGTCGAAAGCATGCGAGGAGATAGTGCTACCGTCGACCGGCGCGAGAATGCGGGCGTACATGGCGAACTTCCCTGGAGAGGATTGACCTTGCTGCAAGCCAAGTCTACGGATGTCCGGACGTCCGTCCTTGACTCAAATCAAGCGATCACAAGGCGAGACTCGCGACATGATCGGTTGATCTGGCTCAAGGGCGCGTAGCGCGATACTCGTAGAGTCGGTCACGGGATGGCCCGGGCGTTTCTGGCGACGCCAAGCTGGCTCCTCGTGTATCAGACGTTCGGATTCGCGTGCCAAGGAATGCGTTTATCAATACAAGGAGAGCGTCATGTCGCTCAAGGGACAAGTGGACGATACGGACTGGAGCATCACCTGCAACACGGAGCAGGTGACGGAAGGCATCGTATGTTCGATAGGCGTGGAACAGCACGATGCCGAGCGCGGGCGGTTTGTGCACCGGTTCAGGCACGCACGCATCTTCGACAACGAGTATGAGGCCGTGCTTGCCGGGCTGAGTGAAGGCATGACCTGGATCCGTCTGCGCGCATCCGGAACGATCGATGTCTAGACGCCGCGACCGCGCCCGAAACAAGCGCGCTTCACCAACGCAAAGATTTAGACCGCCATGGTCGCCGTCTACGAGGCTGGGACGCTTAACGGCGATCAGCTGCTGAGAGTGCGTCGGGTCTCAGCAAGCGAGAGGCGACGGGCAAGAAGCCGCATTTGACGCAGCCCTGCGACAATAGCCGAAGTCACGCTGTATAACATCCGCTGCTTTGCTTCGGCAATGATATGCCCAAATGCGATTGTGTAACCAGATTGCAGTGGGTGCCAGCTATGCAGGCACCGAAACTGCCTAGTGTTGCCACACACGCGGGCAGCTCGTCTCGGGACGCGTCGTGACAGTCGCATTCGAATGCTGTGCACGACGGGAAAAGTGACTAACGCGCCCGTATGCGCGCTAGAGCTACTCATCTCCAAATTTCCAACAACGGTTGCAGACCACGTTTTCTTTCGTGTTTTGGGTCATTTGGATCGGCGCGGCAATACCCGCACCGTTGTCAGCCGAACATCGGCCAAATGCTAACCGCCTATTTTCCGCGGATATCGTACTCGCAATGCTTACGATCACGCTTGAAAAGCGGCGTGATCGCCTGTACCCATTCGCGGACTTCACGAAGTTGAAACGCGACCCAAGACGTAAAATTGTTCTTCATGTTCCATCCTATGGAGAGGTTTCACACCGTTGTGACGAACCAGTCGGACCCACCTCGGCGAAATAGTCCCAGCCGGCCTTCGCCGCAGACCATATCGGGCTATGTCGTTCTATCACGAGCCGCGGCTTAAGTGTTGGCCGGAAGCCGCTCAAAAATTTAAACGTATTCTCGTTGGGAATGCCGTCGAAATCAAATGTTAAATTTCGCTCGGCGGCGTTCTTGATGGCTTCCCAAACTAGAACGCTGATCGCGCCGCCATGGGCATTTTGCGTGCGGGACGACAAGATGTAATACGCCGCATGCGAGTCCATGGCCACACCGATTGCCGCGACGAGGGCCCCGTCAGCGTTGTAGGCTCCAAGAACGTATCCTGCGCCGCGCTGAGTGAATTCGGTAACAAGTCGGTGCATGACTTGCGACCCGTAGATGTTCTTACGGCTTCGAGCCTCAAGGTTGCTATCGTAAAACCGGTTAAATTCGTCCGGCGCAAGCGGCTGGATAGTCACGAACTTTTGACCGGTACGAACCATGTTCCGCGTCTTATAATGCAAGCCCTTCCATAAATCTTCCACAGTTCGTCCAACTGGAAACTGAAGCGTGTAACGGGTTGATACCGTGAATCCCTTCAACCCAAACGCCAGTGCATCTTCGACGCGCGGATCAAAGATTTGGTAGAAGCTATGGACCGTCGGGATCTGTGCGATCAACTCATTGGTGAGGCTCACGCGCTCAGCCATTGCCCGCACCGGATCTTTCTCATTTTCTTTGAACACTGGACCGAGCGTTCTAGTTAGCGAAGGCATATGTGACGTTTGCCAGGGTCCTCGCTTAATCAAGGAATAGGGCATCTGCGCCAAGACTTCGCCGTCTTGTAGGACCTTCGCAATGCTCCAGTTTCCATCAGTAGCGATGTCGAGCCACCAAGGTTCATGAAACACTGAAAGGGGCGCAAGAGAATCGCCGCTAGGGAGCGCGTCAGCTTCCCGTGATTTCCCCGGCGCCGGCGGCGTATTCGTGTTTACTGAAGCGCCGTCACGGTGTCGAAACTTCCGCATTTCGGGGGTGTTACTGATAGTCGCTGAAGGCATTGTTTAAACGTTGTTTTGGTTGCGAGCGTCAGAGATTCGTTGGAAAGAGTAACCAGTCTCCCAGTTTTGGACTGTACGGCGTCAAACAAACATTCGGCGATCACCGAGAGTAAAGCAGTTTTCGGTATTGATATGATCATTATCGTGTGCAACAATCGACTGGCGCTGATAAGTGCCCACAGCGGATAAGAGATCTAGGATGAAAACGACAACCGTCTTCTTTCACACGCTCTTCGGATAGCAGGCACTCATGCGTTCACTCTGCAGTCCGCTTCGCCGAGGTTGCAAGACGCGCTGTCTCGAATCATCGAATAAATCGTGAACGCCGAAATGCCCGATAGTCGTCGTATTGAGAGATATCGTCAAAGCAATGAATAGTTGCCCGCCGCCTCAGACTAGTGATTGTCGTGTGCCGCGGCCATCGCCGAAGTCATGGCAAACCGCTACAACTGCCTGTTCCACGTTGTGTTGAATAATTTTGGGTTCAAGTAAAAGACGTAAGTTGGGTTAGGTCTTCAAGATAACCGATTCTGCTGGCGGCATTTACTTCTATCTCGTAGTCCACAAAAAGGAGCAAGCATGGCACTTAGCGTAACAAGCGCAACCTTGAATGGAAACATTCTCACCATCGTCGGCACAAGCACGCAATCAATTGATGGAAAGGAGCTTGCGCCGCAGTCTTTCAGCGACGCGGTGGATGTATCTGCGTCGCCAATCGGCGCGAATACCTACGTATTGCACAACAGTTCTGGCGATACTGTGAACGTTCCCTTCAACAAGACCGTTCCCGAATCGGCTGACGGGACCGTTATTTCGAGCAACACTGCCTCGATTGTTGATGCGGCGGGGGGTGTTTGGACCTTGCACAACGATCCGACCTACGGCAACGTGGTCTATAAAAACGGCGTGCAAATCGGGAATACCGATCATGTACTGTCCTTGTTATACGTTGGCAAAGCGTTTTATGCGCTTGGCGATGACCAGAACTATTACGAATTCAATGCGACATCGAATTCGTGGAACCAAGTGGTCGAAAGCGCGAATGGTGCTACCATCTCAAGCAACGCGGCCTCGCTTATCGATGCTGCAGGCGGCATCTGGACGCTACACGACGATCCTACATATGCGAACGTCGTGTACAAAAACGGCGTGCAAATCGGCAATACGGATCATGTTCTTTCTTTGCTGTACTATGGCAAATCGTTTTATGTGCTTGGAGACGATCAGAACTATTACGAGTACGATTCATCGACCAACACCTGGAATCAGACCACTGATCCCCGCGGAAACAACTACCCTAGCCCCGTCCAACCTACTTTCTATGGCGTGAATGGTCATTTCGATTGGGGCGGTAGCGGGGTTGATCGACAAGGTGTCCAGCCAACTGCGGCGGTCTATAATGTCATCGTCGCTGCAATGAAAGATCTCGGCATGAAGACTTTTCGGAACGGCTTTGCGGGCTGGGGTGGCGAAGTGGCGATTTGGCAAGATTTTATCAATAATTATGCTACGCCGAACGGTATTTGCGTTTATCCCAACATCGAGGGCGACTATGATCCAACGCAGGACGGACACACGGCAACCGAGACATCGGCCTATAACGTCGGTTATGCGATCGGGCAGACCGCGGCGGCGCTGAAAGGTTATGTACCGTGGTACGAAATAGGTAATGAGGAGGACTCGTATGCCTTGCTCTCGGGAAGTTACAACGGTATTCAGCCCAGTCACTACGATAACCGTCGGTTCACTGTCATCCGCGGTTATTTTCTGGGCGTGATCGCTGGCATCCGCACAGCTGATTTAACGACGCCGATTATGATGGCTGGGATTACCTGGCTTCACACGGCCTTTAATGACATGCTATTCGCCGGTACTCAGCCGGATGGCACGAGTGGCCACACCAAAGTGGTCGTCGATTTGGTGGCGCTTCACTGGTACACCAATTCCAACTCGAACAATGACAACCCCGAGAGCTCGGAGGGTGGGTATAATCTGCTGGCGCATGCCGCAACTTGGGGCAAACCTATCCGGATCAACGAGTTTGGTGCGAATTGGAATGTTTACGGAAGCAATGAAACCAGCGTAAAGAATGCCGTTATCGGACCGAACTTGATGGCGAAATGGGTCTCTGTGGCTGCGCAGTACAACATCACAGGCTGCGATTACTATCAAATCATCGACGCTGCCGGAGATACCAGTACGCCGCTTACTGGTGACGAGATGAACTATGGCGTTTTGAAGTATGACGGCACCAAAAAGGCCCGGTACGCCACCATAAAAAACTTCATCAGCGCGCACCCTAAATAACCCGCTTCGCCTTACGTCGCTAAAACGCCCGCTTGATTTATCGGGGTCAGCGGGCGTTTTATGACATAAAGTCTGGCGTCGCTGGTTTAGCTCGGGCAATGGGCGCCTGTGAGCATCAGCCTTTGCGCACAATAGCGCCGGGCAACCGCTCGCCGGAAAACGGGTCCACACCCAGACCCAAGGCCGCGCAGTACATCTCCCATCCCACGCGCGTGCTCGATTCGAGTACATGCCGTTCTTATCGCAATCGAAGCCCGTATCTGGTCTTGGGATAACCTCGTAACTGCACCCGTAAGCCTGTTCGAATTGCCGGATCAGATCTTTTCGGTCGATCTCCGACAAGTCCACGTCTTTCGGGCGGTTGTTGCTCGTCGACTTCGTGTGTCATAGCCGCTCGCGCTTTAGAAGTGGACAGTCGTCTGGTGTTTCCAGCGCTCGAACACGGGCGTCATCCCCGACGGTCCCGGAGCATGCTGCAGGCCGCTTGCCGTCACGCGCAGCGCGCCCTCCGTGTCACAACTCTCGATTTCGATGGCGATGCTCGTGTCGAACTCTTCGTCGAACAGATCGATCGAGGAGATCACGCATTCCATGAAACGGGTCAGTCGATCGCTCGCCAGGCGCTGCGTCCGACCGTGAAGCGCGTAATGGCTCGCCAAGCAGTCGGCGATTTTCGTCAACACGAAGAACGACGCGCCGCCCACACGCATCGTCTCATGGGTGATCGTGTAATCGAAAAAGGGTGCGGGCTCGCGACGTACAGCAAAACGCAGTTCAAGGACATCGGCACCTTGGCAGGGTTGCCGGCAACGGGCGCGGGCGGCGATGCAAAGTTTCATAATGGTGAATTGAACGTCCGCTATCAGTTCACGCCGTCCACTTCCTTTGGGATAGGCTACAACTACACGAAAGGCTATGGTGTGAACGATGCACAGTATCATCAAGGTGTTATAGGCGCCGACTATCTGCTCTCGAAACGTACTGACGTTTACGCGGACGTGGTCTATCAGCACGCTTCAGGGACCGACTCTACCGGCAACAAAGCGGTAGCCAACTTGACAGGAGCCAGCGCTTCGTCGACGCAGAATCAAGTATTGGCCGTCGTCGGTATTCGCCCTAAGTTCTAACAGCCACCACTTGGAAAGCATCGACAAGCTGCCAAAGTAACGGTCGCGTGCCATCGCGCCACCAGCATCCGAGCTTTTTCTAGGCGGTCATGTCGATCAGGGTTAGCAACGGTCGATATTCGTGTATTAGGCCTCGGGCGGATTTGTGATCGGACCAGCAGCTCGAGTAACCGCTCCATCAACAGTGCGAATGGCAGAAGACAGCGTGCTTCGCCTTCGGCTTTGCACGAATGCGAGCAGATCGGCGTTAAGCGTATCGCGTTCACTGTCAACATGCCGTGCGACAAGCCGCGATACGTCTTGAGCGTGCCGCTATTCTGCGGCACAATCACTCGATGTTGAAACCCTCGTCGGCAACTTTACGATGCTGGGCGGCCGTCTGACTGCTCTTTCTTCCTCGAAGCATATGACTGCACGTGGCCCAGACCGTGTCAAAACGTCATTTTGAAGCGTTATGATTTTCGTATCCGATAGCGGAGGCGAGCGAGATGAAGCGATTCGTTCAAGGCGATAGCCGTACGCAAAGCTTTCTTCTTCCTGAGGCGTTGGACGATTACGTAACGGACACGAATCCCGTGCGCGTCGTCGACGTTTTCGTCGATGAACTAGATCTTCGGCAGTTAGGTTTTGAGGGAGTCGATCCTGCTCTCACTGGGCGCCCCTCGTACCACCCCGAGGTGATGCTCAAGATCTATATCTACGGCTATCTGAACCGCATTCAATCCAGCCGTCGACTTGAGCGTGAAGCCCAACGCAATATTGAGTTGATGTGGTTGACTGGCCGCTTGACTCCCGACTTCAAAACGATCTCTCGCTTCCGTCGGGACAACGGCAAGGCGATTCGCAGCGTCTGCCGTCAATTCGTGGTGCTGTGCCAGCGCCTTGACCTGTTTGCGGAGGCACTCGTAGCGATCGACGGTAGCAAATTTAAAGCCGTCAACCATCGCGACCGCAACTTTACGAGCGCGAAGCTCGAGCGTCGTATGCGGGACATTGAGGAGAGCATCGGCCGGTACCTCTTAGCGATGGACACGGCAGACCGACAGGAGCCGGGAATAGCAAAGGTCAGAACGGAACGACTTCAGGACAAGATTAAAGCTCTCAAAGAGCAAATGCGAAGCCTGAAGGAGATTGAGTTTCAACTTAAAGCGGCACCCGACGCGCAAGTGTCACTCACCGATCCTGATGCACGCTCGATGAAGACGCGCGGAACAGGAGTCGTTGGCTACAACGTCCAGACGGCAGTCGATACAAAGCACCATTTGATCGTGGCGCACGCGGTGACCAACGAGGGCATTGATCGTGATCAATTGACGTCAATGGCGAAGCTTGCTCGCACGGAAATGGGCGTCGAGAAGCTCACGGCGATTGCGGATCGTGGTTACTACAAGAGCGAGGAGATGCTCGCCTGTCACGAAGCGGGCATCACCGTGTATGTACCGAAAACCATCACGTCGAGCGCGACGGCTCACGGTCGCTTCAGTCGAGACGATTTCATTTACGACCCACAGGCGAACGAATTTCACTGTCCCGCAGGCGAGCGCCTCATCTGGAGGTTCTCGACTGTCGAGCGCGGACTGAAGCTCAGTAAATATTGGAGCTCAAACTGCCAACAGTGCGCGTTAAAAGAGAACTGCACTCCAGGTCCGCAACGCCGTGTGACACGCTGGGAGCATGAGACTGTGCTCGAAGCGATGCAGGCAAGACTCGACCATGCGCCCGAGATGATGAGAATCCGACGACAGACTGTCGAGCATCCATTCGGCACGATCAAGGCTTGGATGGGAGCCACTCACTTCCTGACAAAGACCATCGGACACGTCAGTACCGAGATGAGCTTGCACGTGCTTGCCTACAACATGAAGCGCGTGATTGCGCTGCTCGGTTCAACAAGACTTATCGAGGCGATGAGGGTGTAAGCGAGACGGCGGTCTCGATGTTGCCGAAGACGCAAGAGCAAGATCAAGTTCGGCGACTTCGCAGTTTGCTCATGCACTCGGCGGAGCGCCGCGCACAGTGTGGCTCTCTCGGAGTTTTGACACGGTCTGGGCCGTCTACGGAAGTTGAGAATCCCACTGGGTGCTGGGGATGCCGGAACCGAACCATACACCGATTTAACATAAAGGAATTGATCGTTTGTTATTTAGGGTTGCTATATAACTGTTCCCTAGTAGGCTGGTGAGTCTCGACCTTTCGAAGAGTATAGGGAAACCCGTTAGTGTTTCCGCTACCTTAAATTTGAGGATCGACTCAGGCGCCAGGGAAATACTTCGGACCCTCTGTGCGGTCAACGGCTTCGGACTTTGGCCACGTCAATGCGATACTTATTTACGAAAGCGGGCCAGTCGACATGTTGCGCCAGCGGGAGATCGTCAACCACCACGACTTTCGCTCGTGCCCGGCAGAAGAGAGCAATGCATGTCGCTGGGAAATTATTCCGCGAGGGATAAAGCAGACCGTCGAAGGCTGGGATGCCGCTGTAGTCGAGCGCTTTGTGAATCTGCCGAGAAATACGCTGCGTGTGGATGTAACGTCGGCTCGCCAGTTGGCCGAGATTGAGGCCGAATTCCCGCGCCATCACGCCTGGCGCGGTCATGTCAGCCAAGTTCAGTCGCTCGACTACGCCGACAGCACGCACAATGCGTCCACGAATCTCGCTTAGCGTAATGGTACGCGAACGGCTCCGGTGCCATTGGTGCTGATGGAAGACCGACTCCATCAATACTGTCGGAAGGTCGAAGCCCAAGTACAGAACCCCATAGTCACCGGTCGGATCGTCGTATCGATTTGCGGAGCTTGTACCAAAATAGAGCGGCGTGGCGGCGTATTCGACTCGGCTGATGTGCTGGAGCAGTTCTCCGGCCGCAATGACGCGGCTTGGAATCGACAAAGTCAAACCGCTTCCTCACCGTGAATACCGACCGCGTTCAGGACAACCTCGACAAGTCGATCAAAGTTACCTGGCGTCACGGCTTCGATAGGTGAGTGACCACCGAGCGCATCATTTCGAGACGACAGCGCTCGATAGAGCGTCCATGAGTCAACCGACGCCGCTCGGGTGAGCGCTTCGCGCGTAAATTTAAGCTTCAGCGGATCAAGCTGCCAATCGGGCAGTCGCTGACCCCGACGACCCACGTCTAATGAGAGAAGCCGCCGAGGCTGTGCTGACAGATCTTTATAAATCTGTTGGCGCGACTTGTGTGCGAACCGCGCAAACTCCGTCAGTGGAATGTTCCCGGGTGCATCGTATGCGCGCAACAACGCTGCACGTCCGCGCTGCACATCGGTCGCCGACGGCTGCCAGGGTGACTCGGCCCGAAGCGAGCGTGCTTTCGCTCGCAGGTCCGTGTTGAGCTGGAGGGGCGAGGGCGCGGCTTCCGCAAATTTCTCTCGAATCAACGCGTTCAGCTCTGCGATGAAGGCATCCTCATCATCGATGCGTACGGCGCGTTCGAAACGATGAGCGTCTTCAGCGGTGATCTCAGGGAAATCTATGGTGGGCATTGGCTTGGACATGATTTGGCCTCGTGCGAGACACATACCGGCACTTTGAACACTTTTGTCGCGTTTGTCAACTTTGTCGCCTTAGCCTGGCTTCCTGGCCACGCGGCAAACGACCGCAGTTAGGCTTAACGACGGTGATGAAGACGACTGGTAAAATGCGCCGACTGAGTGCAGGCGATGGGATTCCAACAGCCCGTTGCGTTCAAAGCTCACCTGAACCGAGGCAGCAAAACGTTGCGCCACGCTCGACGTTATCGCAAGTAAGCGTCAACCGAAATCGAGCAGCCACAGAGACCTGCGCGATCGTCCGCTACCGCAGCGGCGCACGCAGGAACCACGCTGCAACGACGTTTCGCGCGCGCCTTTCCGCGAAATCTTGTCCAAAGGTGCCGCTTAAGGTATGGATTTGTTGGACATGCTTACCCGAGCGGCGTCGCTCGGACTGAGCGAGCGAGACGCTCGTAACGGCGTCAAGCTATGGTGCCGCGGCCAACGCTACTGGACATGTCTCATCGAAGGCACGGTGCGCGTAGACCTTGACGGTGCGAAAGCTGGCGTCGTTACAGCGACCGAAGTGGAGTATGGGACGAGTCAGGAGAACACTCGGCTCTCGCGCAGCAGGAGCAGTTCTCAATAACCTTCATGGTACATGGCGTTGACCTGGCAAGCATCATGCAATAAACAGCGAACCTGACATAATATAATTTAACGCATTTTAATTAGTTGTCCTTATTGACGGTCCGCCTTACATCATTTGTGGATGAGTGAGCTTCGTGCCGTCGGTGAAGCGGGCCAATCGGTAGCGCCCAATGTCGAAATCTGGCGCCTCGTCTAACACCAGTTGGCTCGCGAGCAAACCCGCGCCAGGCCCCAACCCAAAACCGTGCCCGCTAAAGCCAGACGCGATCACGAGACCGGGTTTTGCATCGACCTTTGAAATGACTGGAATGAGATCCGGCGTGGTGTCAATCGCACCGGCCCATGCATGTGCGATCCGTAAGCCCGACAACGTTGGAAACACGCTCGCGACATTTTCCAGCGCACGTTGGAGCCATTCTCTATCTGGTTCGGGATCCAGCACGCGCATTCTTTCGAACGGAGACACGTCGTCGTCGCGCCAGTCCGCACCGGCCTCTGGTCCGTGAAAGAAACTGGAGCCGACGCGGATCTTTAGTTTCTTCTTTAACTTGCTGCGAAACATGGTTCGGAACTTGATCGAATGCCGCAGGTTCTGTGGCGCGAGTTCCACGCGTCCGTACCCGGGCACGGCGATGGTGTAGCCGCCGTCCAGCCTGCGCCTGAGCGCGAACTCAGGCCCGGAGAAACAGCCATCGATGACCTGCGGCGCCTCGGCGGTTCGCAACGCCGTGCCTATTACGTTGATGGCAGGCAAGTCGATGCCATGATGCTGACAGAAGAGCGCGCTCCACGCGCCTCCCGCAAGGACCACGGTATCGGCGGCGAGCAGACCGCGCTCGGTCCAGATACCGGAAACTCGGCCGGCACTCATGTCGAGCGTTCTTACCGCGCAATTTTGATATACCTTCGCGCCGAGCCTTTGCGCGCCGCGCGCGATCGCCGGTGCGGCTTTCGACGGTTCCCCGCGGCCATCCGTCGCCGACCACAGGCCGCCCGCCCACTTCGCGCGGCCAGACGGAGTGCGCGCGGCCAGTGCGCGTGCGCTGAGGATCTCGCTGCTAAAACCGACTTCGCGCGCGCGGACCAGCCACGATTCCCATTGCGCAAGGTCAGACTGATGCTCTGTGCCGTAAAGAATGCCGGCCCTTCGAAAGCCGATGTCCTCGCCCAGTTCTTCGCTCAGTTCGCTCCATCGTTTCAGGCTGTGCATCGCGAGGGGCAACTCGTAGAGATCGCGATTCTGCTGACGCACCCAGCCCCAATTGCGCCCCGACTGTTCGCCGCCGATGACACCTTTTTCGAGCAGAACCACCGATACGCCGCGTCGTACCAATTCATACGCCGCGCTGACACCAATGATGCCACCGCCAATTACCGCGACATCGCATCGCTCGGGGAAACCTTCACTATTTGCTACTTCGTCGAGCCTAAGCATTGTTTAAAGCCGCTGGGTTGGGGCTTCGCGCTAGCGTCCTGCATCGGAGACTTAGGGAATACGCAAAGCGCGAGCGCGTCGTGCGTACTGACCGGTCTGATTGTCCTATCTTCGATCGCCATATTGATAGGACAATCCTGCTGTTTTCAAAAGACCCACCGCGACGAAAACGAGTCTACCAAACTGAGTGGCGCGCAGTTCCTGTAGCACCTTTGTAACGCTATCTTGGCTCGCGAAGATCAACATCGAGAGCAAGCAAAGGCCGATGCCCAACCTGCTAGACTGAGCCTCGCTTCGCGTGGACACCTTGGGTCTGCGCGAGCGCTTGAGTTAAAAACCCATTAATAAAATTGGCCAACGTTAACAAAAACGGATTCCGTTCTTCGGACTGGCATGACATACACGACGCCTCGGCATCGTGCGTCTTAGTACTGCCATATTCAAATCACGGTTCGTTCGATCATCAAGGAGGGGGATGATGGAACACATCGCTACGCTGCGTTTGACGCTAGTGCGTTCAACGGTCGACGAAGCGGTGTTCAGCCCGAACTATCAACGCGAACTGAGCCAGTTTTATCAACTGGTGCGAGCTGACCGCACGCGGATAAGCGCCGTGTCGTTCACGATGCCCGGCGTCGCGGACGATCGGGGCTTTACTGGCGAATTCGTCGTGCCGCTTGCGCAAGCAATCGGACCAACGGTAGCGCGCGCCGCGCTTGCCTGGCGGCAAGGCCGCACTGGACGCATCGTGCGGCTGACGCTCAACACCCACGAATTCGACATTGGCACGCCGGAGGAATTCGAGGCGCTACTCAAACGCGCGCAAGGAGGCATCGTCTAGTCCAAACTCAGACTGAACTGCTCGGCGGCGACGTCCTCGGAATTTTGACCGTAAATACCGTCTCGTTGCCGTCCGACACGACGTCGATGGTGCCGTTGTGTGCCTGAGCAATGCTGCGGCAAATGTAGAGTTCCAGCTCCATACCGGATGAGACACGCTTGTTCTCGGGTGTCGTGCTGGCACACGTTAGCGGATCAAAAAGCACGAGCAACGCGGCAGCAGGAATTGGTGCGCCTTCGTTCGTAGATGACGGTCTTGTTGTAATACGCAATCGCGCTGATCGCAGCGGGTAGCGTGAAGACCACGTGGTAGTACTCGACGGGCAGGAGATCGGCCTCGCGCGCTTCCAGCCAGCGACGCGCCGCGCCAGCCTGGCACCGTGAGGTCGGTCGTCAATCGTGGAGAGCAATGGCCTAGGCTGCAAGTTGCATCTTATAAAATCGTTGTGTGAAGGCGGCAGGAGATAGATAGCCAAGACGGGCCTGCTTTCGCTGCCGGTTGTAAAAGATCTCGATGTATTCAGTGACGGCCTGTCGAGCCTCAGCGCGTGTCTCGAACCGGCAGTGATGCACGAGTTCGTTTTTGAGCGACCCCCAGAAACTTTCCATTGGTGCGTTGTCGTAGCAATCGCCCTTGCGGCTCATCGACACCGTCACGTCGAACTGTTTTGTCAGATCCCGATAATCGTGCGAGCAGTATTGAGCGCCGCGATCGGAATGAACAATCAGTCCAGCTTGTGGCCGTTTGAGCGACACCGCGCTGAAAAGCGCTTGCATCACCAAGCTGCGAGTCATCCGTTCGCTCATGGCGTAGCCGACCAATTCGCCGTTGAAGAGGTCCTTGATGCCGGCAAGATACAACCAGCCTTCATCGGTCCATAAGTAAGTGATATCACTTACCCAAGCCTGGTTCGGCGCGCTCATGTCGAAATTGCGTTCCAGCAAATTCGGTGCGACTGGCAGATCGTGCTTGGAATCCGTTGTATTTCTAAACTTGCGCTTCTGCTTACAGCGAAGTCCCAGTTTGGAGCGAATGCGCCTGATGCGATGAAGACCAACTCGCACGCCGTGATCCTGCAAATCGGCTTGCAGCCGCTCGCGGCCATAAGTGTGCCGGGTTCGTTCATGGGCTGCAGCAATTTCAACTTCAAGCCGTGCGTTCTCCTGTGCACGTGGCGACTCAGCACGTCGACGCCAAGCGTAATAGCTACTGGCTCCCACCTCGAACACCCGACATAGCAGTGCGATCGGATAGTCATGTCGCATTGCTTCGATCCGGTCGTATTTCACCGCGACTCCTTCGCGAAATAGACCGTGGCGCGTTCAACCGGTCGTTGCAACACCTTCTGGTCTAATGTCGGCCCAGGAGGAAACGTAGGTGAATCAAAAGAGAAGATGCGGGCTATCGCCTGCACAAAAGACGTTGTTGTGGCAAAGATGGAAAGATGGTGAGTCGCTAAGCGACATCGGCCGCTCGTTAGGCAAGCACGCGGCGTCGATTCACGCGATCGTGCGGCCGCACGGCGGCATTATGCCGATGATGAGGAAACGGTCGACCAGAGTGCTAACGCTTGCTGAGAGAGAAGAAATCTCGCGTGGCGTCCATGCAGACGTATCAATCCGTCAGATCGCGGCGAGCCTCGGTCGGTCGCCGTCGACGATCAGTCGTGAAGTGGCACGGCATGGCGGCCTGAACAATTACAGGGCGGCGCTGGCTGACGCAAGCGCCTGGGATAGGGCCAAGCGACCGAAGCGCTGCCGCCTTGCCGTCAACGCTAAATTGCGTCGACTAGTCGCCAGGAAGCTGCAACTGAAATGGGCGCCACAGCAGATCGCCGGCTGGTTAAAGCAGCAATATCCCGACGATGAATCAATGCAGGTCTCGCACGAAACGATTTACCGCAGTCTGTTCATTCAAACCCGTGGAGTGCTGAAAGCAGAACTGATGAAGCATCTGCGCACGCGTCGAATGATGCGACGTTCGAAGAAAGCGTCAGCAAAGGGACAACCGCGCGGACAGATCATTGATGCGGTATCAATCCGCGAGCGGCCCGCCGAAGCCGAAGACCGGGCTGTTCCGGGGCACTGGGAAGGCGACTTGCTAAGCGGCTCAAACAATACACACATCGCGACGCTGGTTGAACGTTATTCGCGCTTCACCATCCTCGTGAAGGTGAAGGTGAAGGGCAAGGACACTGAAAGCGTCGTGTCGGCGCTGAGCAAACAGGTGCGCAAGTTGCCTGTGGAGCTGCGCCGATCGGTCACATGGGACCGGGGCATGGAACTCGCAAAGCACAAGCAATTCACAGTTGCGACCGACGTGCAGGTCTATTTTTGCGATCCACAAAGCCCGTGGCAACGTGGCACGAACGAGAATACCAACGGATTGCTCCGGCAATACTTCCCCAAAGGCACCAGCTTGGCCGGATACTCGCAGGGCGATCTGAACAGAATTGCCTTAGAACTGAATCAACGACCCCGAAAGACATTAGGTTTCATGACGCCAGCAGATAAACTAGATGCCAGCATGGGTGTTGCGTTCACCAATTGAACGCGCCGTCGCTTTTTTTAGAACATCTCGCTCCATCATGACTGTTGCAAGCTCTCGCTTCACCCGCGCCAACTCCGCTTCGAGCTCGCTTTGCGGCTTTTGCGTCTCACCGACTTTGGCCAACGTACCTTTGCGTTCAGCAACAACCCAGGCACCCAGTGTCTTGACCGACAAAGACAAACGGCTGGCCGCTTCGCGCTGTGTGAGCCCGTCAACAACCACGAGCCTCACCGCCTGCTCGCGAAATTCCTTCGTATAGGTGCCCTTCGGTACTCGATTCATTTGATCTCCGTTTCGCTCATTCTACGAAACATTGATCTCCAATTTCTTCAGCCTAACTCACCGTGGGCAATGTCTGTTGCGGCACGAGTTGTAGGCGACTTCGATCGCCGCGCATCCGTCGCAGCGCAGCAGGTGCCCTCCCAGCGCCGCGGTGCGGCACTGTTCGATTGCGGACATGACCTTCAGCTGCCCGAGGCTCAGATTAGCGGAGCGATGCCACGCTGGACCAAGAGAGCGGAAGACGTCTGCGACCTCAAGCGCGCAATGCGCCACGATGACAGCTACTCAGTACGCAAACTCTCGAGAGGGCTAACCACCTCGCGCAGAATATCGGTGGCAACCTGGGCATAAAGCGCTGTGGTCTCAAGCTTCTTGTGCCCGAGCATGACCTGGATCACCCGGATATCGACCTTCTGCTCCAGCAGATGCGTGGCAAAGCTGTGCCGCAACGTATGCATGGACACGCGCTTGTCGATTCCCGCAGCCTCGGCTGCAGCATGAACCGCTCGGTTAAGCTGACGGGTGCTGAGCGGTTCGGTCGGGTTAAGTCCGGGAAACAACCAGCCTCCGTCGAGCATCTTTCCCTGAGCTCGTGCAACCCGCCACCAGACCCGCAAACGCTCAAGCAGGATCGGCGACAGCATGGCATATCTGTCCTTCTGGCCTTTGCCCTGCTCAACGCGCAGCGTCATACGCTCGCTATCGATGTCACCGACCTTCAGGGCTGTTACCTCGCTGGCGCTTAATCCCGTTCCGTAGGCGAGCGCCAGCGCCGTTTGATGCTTCAGGTTGGTCGCCGCCGCGATCAGCCGCCCAACTTCTTCGCGGCTGAGTA
Organism: Caballeronia sp. LZ001; assembly: GCF_031450875.1. Taxonomy (NCBI): domain Bacteria; kingdom Pseudomonadati; phylum Pseudomonadota; class Betaproteobacteria; order Burkholderiales; family Burkholderiaceae; genus Caballeronia; species Caballeronia sp. LZ001. The sequence continues at coordinate 93,319 of NZ_JARTVX010000001.1, forward strand.
TGATGGGCAACGTACGCGGAAGATAAATCGGACGCATCTTCGCCATCAACGCTTCTTGAGCGAGCGTCGTACCGAAGAAAAACTTCAGGCCGGTGATCGCGGCGTTCAGGCATTGCGACAGAAATCGCTCTGCGCGGTCAGCCTCACGGCAGCGGGCTGGGTAAAACTCGCTGAGTCGTGGAGCGAACCATTTCATGGCTTCACAACTTTCGCCGGCTACGCATCCGCTTCGAACGGCTCGCTTTCATCCACGAGGCCTTCATGAAAATCGCCTGCTGCATCATATGCTGGCGACAACTGCGAACGTCATTTTGTTAACGCCTCTAAATCATATGATCTTCGACAGGCGTATGACAAAGGCTTTGGCCGTATCGTAATCGAAGCTGCTCCTCGTCGCCGCCGCAATTTGAGCGAGCATTGACCGGGCGCGACGCGGCCCTCTGCAATTGAAAATGAATACGGCTGAGAAATTCAACAATTGTTTCCAAACTCGATATTAGGCTAAACGTCGTGGGCGCTTAACCTGGCGGCATACCATCGCGAAAACTGTTCGACATACGTTTCCGTAAATGGAGAGAAAGTACCTGGTCTATATGCCGGATCCTGCGTACCCTTGTGCGTGATCTCTACCAAATGCTTGTCCTGCAAGTTCGTCGCAAACCAGACTTCAGTCATCTCTTCGACGTCATAGTCGACACCTTCGACGGCATTGGCGTGAACCAGCCACTTCGAACGCACCAACGTCTTATCGGCGGCGAGCGGAATGATGTAGGAGACGACGGCGTGGTCACTCATAACATGCGTCCATGAGTTGTGAGTCCAAAGATGCTGGTCACCGAGGTCACGGCGGGTGAGCGAACCGAAAAGTCGGGTGCTGGCGACTTTGGTACTAAGCGTCTGCGATTCGCCCGCACCGGCAATGACTAGTTGCTGCATGCGAAACTGCGTCACTGCTTTTTCGTCGAGCCGCTCAATAGCTTCGCTAATGAACCCGTCCCGCTGCCAGCTGGCTTGGCAGAGGGCATTGCGCTGCTTGTAGTCCGCAAGCGCGCCGAGAGACTCTTCGCTGAGGTTCTCGGGACAATAGCCGAAGTCTTCCGGCAGAAACGAGGCTGTCAGCTCAGGATGCGTCGCTTGGCAGTGGTAACACTCGCGGTTGTTCTCGATCACGAGCTTCCAGTTGCCCTTCTCCACGATCTCCTGCTCGAATGCAATCTTCGTGTTTTGCAAATCGAATGGCGCGAATCGCGCAGTCATCGCTTGATCGAGCGTCGCGATATCTTCCGGTGCGTCTTCGGCCAGGCATACAAAAATGTGCGTTCCTATCACCTTCGTGTGCACGGGAATCAAGCTGCGGCAGGTCAAGTCGAAGTCTTTCCCCATGTGCGCCGCGTGTCGAAGCATGCCGTCCAAGTCGTAAGTCCATTGGTGATAAGGACAGACGAGCATGCCCACCGACGACTTCCCCGGTTCCTTGAGGCGCGCTCCGCGATGGCGGCAAACGTTCCGGTAAGTGCGGATATCCTTGTCATCGTCCCGAACGATGATAATCGACGCCCTGCCGATATCGATCGTCGATACGTCGCCCGGTTCCGGTACGTCCGCTGTCACGCCTGCGAGAATCCAATGCTTATGGAAGAAGACCTCGAGGTCTTTCTCGAACACGTCTTCGCGACTGAACAATGCACCGGCCATGCCGTGCCCAGGACTGCGGCTACGAATTAAGTCCCCATGGGAAATTATTTGAATCTCAGACACGGTCTTTCTCCACACGATGTTTATTGAGCTCATGCTCCCGCATGTGCGGAGTATTCGTTTGTCGAGAAGCGACGTCAACGCGCAAATTTTTCACGTTGAGATTACTTTGGATCATGCGTAAGTCAATGGAAACCAAAACACAACGCTCTAGGCATCGGAGCGCAGTCCTTCGATCAAGTGATCCAGAGCGGGCGTTATAGTGCGGCCGTGAGGCACGAAGACGTAGTACGAATCCGTAGATTTGTACGTCGCCGCCGACAGCCTGACGAGGTCTCCGGACTTCAGAAGGTCATGTACCAGACGGCCCCATCCGAGTGCGATGCCTTGTCCATATCGAGCCGCCTGAATGGCGTCCGTGTAAAGCGTGCACCGCAATGCGAAGTCTAAGCGTACACGCCGGTGACCTAGCGCAAGAAACCATTCTTCCCACTTCATCCAGCCCTCGGATGTCGCATCGGATTCGATGAGCGGTGCTTGCGCTATCTCGTCGATCGATTCACACGCACCTTGTGAGCGCAGCCAGTCGGGAGAACACACGGGAAAAACTTCTTCATCGAATAAAAGAGTCGCCGCTCCGTCTGCCCACGCGCCGTTTCCAAAGCGAACTGCGACATCGATATCCTTGTGTTGAAGGTCGGCGGTGAACATTTGGGTCGTGAGTTGGAGCCGTAAGTCCGGCAGCGCTTTTTTCAGCTGTGCTAGACGTGGAAGAAGGCGCAGATGCGAGAACGCGGATGTGGTAGCAAGTACAAACTCCTGCTGCGTTCGCGCGCTTGCTAATCGGTCGTACACACCCGCAATCTTTTTCATCGACTCGGCAACGACCACATACAATTCGCTACCCGCGTCCGTGGGCTCAATTGCGCGATGCAAGCGACGAAAAAGCAGGGCTCCCAGCGTCTCTTCCAGCGCCTTGATCTGTCGGCTAACGGCTGCTTGCGTCACCCCCAACTCGTTGGCGGCCAAGGTGAAACTCCCGAGACGGACGGCCGCTTCGAAATCCACCAAGGCGTTCATGGAAGGGATGAGCCGCCGGTATCCCCTGTTTCGAGTCGACGCAGTTTTCATTCGCTTAAACGAGGCGTTCTTAGGCGCCCTCCTTCAAGTTGGCGATTGATGCGAACGGTGACGCACGTTCATTTCAATACAATCGACGAAGCCTCGCCTTCGACGACAAGCACCGTGCAGCCCTTCGCCGAGTACGTGCTATGTCGCGAGCCCGCTGGATACGACACGGTCTGGCCGGGAAGAAACTCAGCGCCATCGTCATCGGTGAAGACACCTTCCAGCACCATGATCAGTTCGGTGCTGTGGTGTTGATGGCGCATGGAGCGAGCGCCTGCGGAAAGACGCATCCAGTAGCTGCTCCAGGCGCCGGTCTCATCGCTCGTTACAGGTATCCAGAAGAAACCGGACAAAATTGTGTCGCCGATCATCATCGGCCGCCAGTCGCTTTCGGCGATCGCGTACCAGCGGCGACCGTCTTTCTCTCGAAGACCGGCAAGCGGCCACGGTTGCAGCGTTTCGTTCTGAGGTGACATGGTCGAGCAGTCTAGTTTTTAAAGGTGAACGGGAGCCGGTGCGGCGTCGGAGTGATGGCGCGTGCGGTAATCGCGAGGTGATTCGCCATGCAACTTTCTGAACTCACGGCCTAGATGCGATGCATCGGAGAATCCACACGAGGTCGCAATGTCAGCGACGGTGCGATCAGAACTGGTCAACAACCATGAAGCAGTTTTTACACGGAGCTGTCGGCCATAAGCGTAAGGCGACTCCCCTGTCTCCAGGTTAAAGAGACGTTCGAGCTGACGCACTGACATTTCGAGCCGTTTTGCGATCTCGCTTAGCGAAAGTGGCTGCCCTATGTGCTGCTCCATCAACAAGATGGCGCGCTTGACCTTGGGATGCGTCGCGGGCCGAATACCTGGTGGATGGGGCTGCGGCGCATTGCCTTTCTGTGCATCGTCGACGAGCAAAATACGTAGCGCCTTCTGCACGACGCTCGCCTCCACATGTCGTAAAAGGATGGCCACCGCCACATCAATGGATGCACGTCCTCCCGAGCACGTAATGCGTCTTCGATCGATCACGAACAGGCGATCTGCGATCAACCTGCTTTCATCGACCTCTGGAAAGCGTTCGATAAAATCCCAGTAATGGAACCAGCTCACGCAGACTTTATAGCCTACTAGTGTCTTTGCTCGCGCAAGTGCAAAGACTCCCGTGCAGATACCAACCAGCGTGGCATCGCTGTCGCCTGCGGAACGCAGAAAACGCAGCGTCGCATCGCTTGCAGATGAGCCTGAATGCAGCAGGCCACCAACCACCACGATATAGTCGAATGCTTGCGCTTCGTCGAACGTCACCCACGGCGTAATTTGAATGCCGCAACTCGCCCTAATGGGAATTTTCGATTCGCCCACGATGGTCCACGCGCAGCGAACCGGCCTGCTCATGTCGCCTTCATCGCTCGCGAGTCTGAGCACATAAACGAAGCCCGAAAATGCCGTTAGGGTAAAGTTCGGTAACAGCACGATGCCAGTGCGAAGCGGGTCTGCTGCTACCATGAATGTAGACCGACCGCTCATGGTCGTGCATCAGACCGAAACCTGCGGCTGTTCCGTCTCCACGCCCGGCCAGCCTCGCATCATCGTGTCAATCTCTTCGTCGAGCCATTCGCGAAACTGGAAATATTCGGGCCGCGCTTTAGCGTTGCGATGCGTGATTAAATAATGGTGGCGGTCGTGGAACACAAGAGAATCACTCACGGGCCGCACCAATTTTTTCTGTTCGACCTGACGATGCACGAGATGATGCCATCCAAGCAACGTGCCCTCGCCCGCTTCGGCCTGCGCGACGAGCAGCCGGTAGTCGTTGCTCTCGAAGTTATCGTCTTGGTCAAGGCGATCGGAACCATCACCTTGTTGATACCAGTTCTTCCAAACGCGCCAGTCCACATGCTCGCAAACCTGCGCGCGACCCAGCAGGGAAAGGCTCAACGTGGGAAACGCAAGAAGATCGAGTGGCTTGAGCGAACGCCCGTGGAAGTGCCGCTCGTAAAACTGCGTGCTGCACACGGGATAAACGATGTCATGGAATAAGGGCTTAACTTCGTATTGCGTCTCGCGTGTCGGGTTCTTCGTGATGATGATGTCAGGCTCCATGAGATCGTCAAGTTCCATGAAGTGCTCGGTCACCATCACATGCAGGCGAATATTGGGAAAGCGCTGGCGGAATGCGGGCAATCGAGACGACAGCCAAAGCGCCGAAAATGTATGAGAAATGCAGACGGTCAATGCATGACGATCAACACGTCGAACGGCCTGCGCCGCTTCCGCAATATTCATGATCGACAAGTAGGACGCGTTGTAGAGAATGCGGCCTGCATCCGTTAGCGCAATATGACGCCCTGTGCGCTCGAACAGCGGCACTTCGAGCGTGTCTTCCAGCTCCTTGATCTGCCGGCTTACCGCCGCCTGCGTAACGCACAGCACTTCGGCGGCCTGCGTGAAGCTTTCGTAGCGCGCCGCCGTGACGAAGCATCGGAGCGCTCGCAATGACGGCATCTGCGCGAGAAGCCGGTCGGCAAATTGCTGTTTCTTCTGCATATGAACCACCTTCCAGGAGTCTCGCAAGGGCTGTCGAACTTAGTGCCAATTTTTCAATTGTTCAGCATACGCCCCGGGGGCGCCGAGCGCGTGGCCTAGTTCCTTCCCTGAACTCTTCGCATGATCCGGTCGAGGGCCTCTGAGTAACTGGCGAATATTCCCTTTTGCTGCAATTCGGCGTTCAGCTGCTCGTTTATGCCGCCGGGGGTGCTCGACTCTTCGATCATCTTAGAGAACGGTTGATCGCCTCGCGTCGTATCGTGTGCCAGCCCGACATGGTAGCCCGACAAAAACGACCGGGCCGCATCATACGGCAGCCCCTGGCGAACGAGCCACGCCGCTTGCTCTTCCAGTACCGCATAAAAACTGGCCATGGTCGCCGTAACCGCCGACAATGCGTCGAACTGTTGTTCGGTGTCCACTTCTACCGCCTTACCTAGCGGCGCAAAGAGCGCTCGCGAAATTTTGCTCGGCGGACAAATAGCCGTGCTGCCCTTGCCTTCCGCGACCGCCGGCAATGGCACCGTGCGTACGACGCTCGCAGCCGTGCGCACCATGCCAAAGACTTGCTCGATTGACACGCCAGCCATGAAGCTGATTATCTGATGCCGCGCATCGAATTTGAGTTCGCCGAGCACATCGGACGCGACTTGCGGCACGACGGCAAGACAGACCACGTCCGAGCTATCCAGCACGTCCTGGTTGCTCTTGCAGACGGTGACGCGCGCATCGAGACCTGCGAGCTTCCCCGTGATCTCAGCATTGCGCGGCGAAAGGGCAATATTCTCGAAAGGAACATCGAATCGAATCATTCCGGTCACGACGGCCCGCGTGATCGTGCCGGTGCCGATAAATCCAAAGCGCATAGTGCCTCGTCTGATCTGATCTGGTAGAAAGTGGTTCAGTCGAGCTTGAGCCACGTAGTCTTAAGCTCGCAGTATTGATCGTGTGCCCAGACTGACTTGTCTCTTCCGCCAAAGCCAGATTGCTTAAAACCGCCAAAAGGCGTCGACAAATCGCCTTCGCCGAAGCAGTTCACCGTCACCGTGCCCGCACGGATGCGTGCCGCGATCTTGTGTGCTTGATTCACGTTGTCGGTCCAAAGAGAAGCTGCAAGTCCATAGCATGTGTCGTTGGCAATTTGAACGGCATCGTCTATATCGTCGTATTCGATGAAGCATACGACTGGTCCAAACACTTCATCGCGCGCGATGCTCATCTCCGGCGTGACATTGTCGAAGATGGTCGGCTCGACGAACCAGCCGCCCGTTTCGGAAAGTGTAGCTTTGCCACCGCACACAACCCGCGCGCCTTCCGTCTTCGCTTTTTCGATGTGACCGAGCACCTTCTCATAGTGCTTTTTTTCGATTAGCGAACCGAGCTTGACGTCCGGATCGAGCGGGTTGCCTGTGCGCCAACCTTTCAGTACGCCTTGCACCTTGCGCAACAATTCCGCCTTCTGACTACGATGAACGAGGATACGCGAGCCCGCGCTACAGTTTTCGCCCATGTTCCAGAACGCTGCCGCGACGGCCTGCTCAGCAACGGGATCAAGATTCGCAACATCAGGCAAGATCACTTGCGGATTTTTGCCGCCGCATTCAAGCACCACGCGCTTGAGGTTCGTATCAGCCGAATAGCGCAGGAAGCGCTTGCCAGTTTCGGTTGAACCTGTGAACGCGATTAGGTCCACATCGCCGTGACAGCCGAGTGCCTGCCCCGCACTCTCACCAAAGCCTGTCACCACGCTGAACACGCCTGGCGGCAGGCCTGCTTCAGCGGCGAGATCGGCGATACGTAGGGTGGACAGCGACGTCTGCTCGGCGGGCTTCACGATCACGCTATTGCCGACGGACAACGCCGGCCCGACCTTCCATGCGAGCATCAATGCCGGAAAATTCCACGGCAGTACCGCACCGACCACGCCAATGGCTTCGCGCGTGATCATGCTCACCACGCTAGCTCCGGAGGGCGAAAGCGCATCGTAACGCTTGTCAGTGACTTCCGCGTGCCAGCGGATACAGGCCGCGGATTCCGGAATGTCAAGTCCGAGGCATTCGCTAATCGGCTTACCTGCTTCGAGCGCTTCGAGCAACGCCAGTTCTTCGGCATGTTCGTCGACTAATTGCGCAAGCCGCAGGAGCACAGCTTTTCTCTGCGATGGCGCAGCTTTCGACCATACGCCAGACTGGAAGGCGACGCGCGCGGCGACAACCGCGCGATCGACGTCTTTCGTATCGCATTTCGCTACTTTGGCGAGCACCTTTCCGGTCGATGGATTGAGCGTGCTGAAAGTTTCATTCGACAGCGCAGCCGAACGCTCTCCCGCGATGAACGCTCTGCCGTCGAGCTTGAGATTCGCTGCTCTTCGCTGCCATTCTTCATGCGTTGCCATTTCATGTCCTTGAGATTCAAAGCTCGGCGCCTGCCGAGAATTCCTTCATCCAGATTGCCGCCGATACTGCGACGTCCGCAATCGGCCGCATGGGCAACGATCGGGGGTGCGGTTGCTTGAGCAGTTGTTCAATCAACACGTTCGATTGCCCCAACGCAAACTCAGCGATGAGCTTGCCCGCGGCCGATCCGCGGCTCAGACCCAGGCCGTTGCATCCAACCGCTTCGAACACCCCATCGCTACGCTGCCCGAAGAGCGCGCCATTGTTCGCTGAAAGACACAGCGCGCCGCCCCACGTGTACTGCAACTCAACATTCTTGAGCATGGGAAAGCGGCGGTCGAAAGAACGTTGATGCATATGCCTAGCTTTTGCGAGATCGGCCGCGGAGACCGCGAGATCGGGCCTGAACGCGAAATGATTGCGAACACATATGCGGTTTGTTGAAAGCCTGCGCACGGTGGTTCCCATCGGATCGGCAGGGATTAGCGCCCACGATGACTGACCGCCGAGCTTGGCGACCTCGTCTTCGTTCATGACGCGCGACATCGATGCGAAGGTATACACCGGCAGCAAACCATTCGGATGTCCGCCGAACGTGGCCGCATACGCGTTGGTGCAAAGAATCACCTGCTTCGCTACGATCTTGCCTGCTGCGAAGTCCAAAACGCGGGCTTGTCCGCCCGTTCCCATGCTCGTCACTGCGCTCGATTCGAACACGTTGACGTTCCCAGGCTGTGTCGCTGCAAGACCGCGCATCAATGCGGCAGGCTGCACCGTGCTGCAACCCGGCGTGAAGAGCGCGCCTCGATAGAAACGTGTGCCTGTCACTTTCGTGATAGCCGCTTCATCAAGCCATTGGTACGGCTCGTCAATACGATCCAGTCCCTCTGCAAAATGCTCGAGCGCCGTGTGTCCCTTTTTATAAACGGACGCGTGAAACTTGCCGTCATCGCGCCAGTCGCAATCGATTCCATGTTGTCGCACGGTCGAACGGACGTAGTCGATGCCGTGTCGCTGTAGCCGCACATCCGCCTTGTCGACCTCGACGCTGCGTGAGTAACTTTCGCTACTGATGTCGTGCGGCAGGTCCACGAAGAACCCAGAGTTGCGCCCCGCCGTGGACCGGCCGATACGATCAGCTTCGATCAGCGCGATCGATGCCTCAGGCGCCAGTTCCGCTAGCCGGCGGGCAGCACATAAACCGGTAATGCCACCGCCGACCACGGCAAAGTCGAAGTGACGTTCTCCAACGACGCTTTTAGCTTGCTGCGCCGGTAGAAGAGTCTCCCACCAGCCGTTGACGCCATCAGGAGCGGGAAAACGCACGAATTCCAGTTTCGAGGCCATGCAGATTACTGAGCGTTGCGCAGCAAGGGTTTAACGAGTTTCGCAAATGCGCTGCGTTCTTCGTCATTGAGCGTGCCAAGCGGCGCACGTGCAACCTGGGCATAAAGCGCTGTGGTCTCAAGCTTCTTGTGTCCGAGCATGACCTGGATCACCCGGATATCGACCTTCTGCTCCAGCAGATGCGTGGCAAAGCTGTGCCGCAACGTATGCATGGACACGCGCTTGTCGATTCCCGCAGCCTCGGCTGCAGCATGAACCGCTCGGTTAAGCTGACGGGTGCTGAGCGGTTCGGTCGGGTTAAGTCCGGGAAACAACCAGCCTCCGTCGAGCATCTTTCCCTGAGCTCGTGCAACCCGCCACCAGACCCGCAAACGCTCAAGCAGGATCGGCGACAGCATGGCATATCTGTCCTTCTGGCCTTTGCCCTGCTCAACGCGCAGCGTCATACGCTCGCTATCGATGTCACCGACCTTCAGGGCTGTTACCTCGCTGGCGCTTAATCCCGTTCCGTAGGCGAGCGCCAGCGCCGTTTGATGCTTCAGGTTGGTCGCCGCCGCGATCAGCCGCCCAACTTCTTCGCGGCTGAGTATGACCGGCAAGGTACGCGGGAGATAAATCGGACGCATCTTCGCCATCAACGCTTCTTGAGCGAGCGTCGTACCGAAGAAGAACTTCAGGCCGGTGATCGCCGCGTTCAAACCCGGACGGTCAGTTGAAACTCCCCCACTTATGGTCGCGTAAATTCCCCCACCCTGTAGAGCAGGACTAAGGATTTTATTTAGCTGGTTTTCGATTTCCGCGCAAGCGTTTCAGCGGCTTCTTTGAGGCGGTAGCTGCGGCCGTCGAACTCGAGCAGGTGGCAGTGGTGCATGAGCCGGTCGAGGATCGTGGTGCTCATCGTATTGTCGCCAAGGTATGCGCCCCAATCCTGCACAACGCGATTGGACGTGACGAGAACGCTGCGATGCAGTTTGTAGCGTTGATGGATCAGGGTTTGCAGCAGCGCGCCGGCGGCGTCGGGAATCGTACGCGACAGGAACAGGTCGTCCAGTACGAGCAGATCGCTCTCGAGAATGGCCCGCAGCCGGGCTTCGCGCTGAGCAGTCGGGCTCAGCGCGTAACGATTAAAGAAGTCGTCGGTTTCAAGATACTGAACTTTGTGGCCTTGCAGGACGGCCTGATAGGCGATGGCCTTCGCGACGTGCGATTTCCCGGTGCCTGGTTTACCGATGATCAGCGCGTTGTCGCCGGCGGCGATGAACTTCAGCGCGTGCAGCTGGAAGCAGGCCTGGCGAGGCACTTTGGGATTGAAGCCCCAGTCGAATTCGGCGAGCGTGAGTTTCTCTTCGAGGCCGGAGAGCTTGTAGCGGCGTTCGATGAGCCGTGACTGGCGGCGATCTAGTTCGTCCTGCAGGATCAGTGCGAAGGTTTCAAGAAACGCCTGCTGGGAGCTTTGTGCCTGCAGCACGCGCGTTTCGAGCGTGTCACGCACGCCGGACAGGCGAAGCTGTCCGAGAGCCCGTTCGATTTCCGGTAATGTCATGCTCATACCTGTGTTTCTCCAGTTGGAGGTTGAGGTTCGGTGCCGTGCTGCGCACCGAGGGTAAAGAGTTCGCCGTATTCGGCGGCAGGACGGATCAGCGGGTGTTCCTGCGTGAGAGGCAGCTCGAGTTGCGGTGCCTGATCGAGACGCTCGAGTGCCTGCTCGAACAGCCGCTCGACGATCGCGCGCACCTGTTTGTAGCGGTAGACGTGATGACGTAAGGCGTGATCGCAGGCCTGTTCGACAAGCCGGGAGGGATATTTCTTCGCCAGACCGACGATGCCCCACATGGCGCGGTGGCCAACGCGACCTTCACTGTCAAACATGTGCTGGCACAGCGCCTTTGTTTGCGACCCGATGTCGCCAGCGCTCGCGAGCAGGAAGGCGCTCTGGCGGGACGGATTGAACGGGCGTTCGTCTTCAGGCAGTGCAAGCGAACCGGCCTGCAGGGCGCGAGAATGGGTGCGCAGCAACGCCTGCGTACGGCGGTCGCGAATCTCGATGGTGCAATCGTAGATGCGCACTGAAACGAGACTGCCGATCGGTGCAGGTCGTGCCGCATAGTTGCTGCGATCGATGTTGACAGTGGTATCGTCCCAGACGGTACGCACACCTCCGTGAAGTAGCGAAAGCCGGTGGTCGGCAACGGCCGCAGATGCGGCCTCTCCTCCTGGAACATGGCTTCGACCTGTCGCCGGGTGCTGCCATGGATGCGTTTGGCCGCCCAGTTCGCCTCCCAGTGCATCAGGAATTCGTTCTGGGCCTCGATCGACTCGAAACGGCGGCCGGCCAGCGCGGTGCCCTGCGTGTGTTGAATCGCGTTCTCGACAGTCCCCTTTCGATTCGGGTCGCGTACGCGGGCAGGGTCGGCGACGACACCGTAATGCTCGAGCATCGCCTCATAGAGCCGGTTGATCTCGGGTTCGTACAGGTCGGGCGTGATGACGCCTTCCCGGAGATTGTCCAGGACGACATAGCTGACAGCGCCGCCGAAGTAGCGGAAGGCGTCCTCGTGGAGCTGGGCCCAGACCTGCTTGCTGGATTTCCAGACCACGCACCGGAAACTGCGCCGCGAATATCGAAGCGTCATGACGAACAACCGCGGGCGCCGGTACCGGCCGGTCCTCGGATCGCGGGTCAGTGCGCCTTCGCCATAGTCGACCTGCGCTTCTTCGCCAGGGGCAAACTCAAGACGGTCGAACTGCTCGGGATCAATGTGGCGCAAGGCGCGAACGAAACGCTTGACGCTCTCGTAGCTGGCGGCGAATCCGAACTGGTCGACCAGATCCTGATAGATCGCCTGCGCGTTGCGCCTCAGGCGGACCTGCTGCTCGATCCATTCGCGATGCGGTTCGCTTGCCGAGCGGGCGAAATTGAACGTTGTGACCGCACTGGAATCGGCGGTTGCCGGTGGTCGCGACAGTGGGGGAGTTTGCGGTTCGGCGGTTTCAGAGCCGGTGGTCACCGTGGGGGAGTTTGCTGCAGCGGACTTCTCCGACTCGAAGATCGCCTGATAGCGACGGATCGTCTTGCGGTCGATGCCCGTGAGTCGCTCGATCTGGCGCTGGCTCTTGTTGCGTTCGAGTAATGTGAATACGGTGCTTTGCAAGTGCGGCTTCAAGACGTTCACTCCCTGAACTCCTTCTTGTGCGAAGGAGATGAAGATAGACGTCCTGCAACACCTCTCCCGGCAGCTTTAGTGGCTCAGCCGACGGTCGTCAGGTGGGGGAGTTTGAAGTGACCATACCCGGAGGAGTTTGACCGACCGCCGGGGCGGGCTGCTACAGGGGCGTGTCATTTGCGGCCGATGCGGCAATCGCATGCGTGTTCGCTATCAGAGGGTCAGCGCAAGACTAGAACCATACTACGTCTGTCACGATGTTGCCGCTCACGATGCGGGTGAGCCGTGCCAGTCTGTACGGGGGAGTGCGATCGACGATGCCATTAGTCTATTACTCATCGAGACGGTCAGACCAGCCGCCATCGAAGTAGCGCTCGCAGTCGAAGACGAGATCGCCGAGCGTATTGAGCAAGCCAACTCCATGCGTTTGAAACAGCTGGAGCGAGCGCGTTACGAAGCAGAACTCGCCCGTCGTCGTTATATGAATGTCGACCCCGCAAACCGGATGGTTGCCGATACGCTTGAGGCCGACTGGAACGATCGGCTTCGTCGGCTCGACGCATTACAACAAGAACACGATCGCCTACGACAGTCAGACCAGAACTTACTCGGCGATGAGGCCCGCACTCGCATCCGCGTTCTCGCCGATGACTTCGCTAACCTTTGGAACGACAAGCGTGTCGAATCCGTCGAACGAAAGCGTATGCTCGGACTCTTGATTGAAGACGTTACTTTGATAAAGTCGGAGAGGGTCTCGATTCACGTGCGCTTCCGAGGAGGCTGCACGACGTCACTCGACGTCGACAAACCCAAATCCATGGCACTTGTTCGCAAAACACAACCGGCTGTCGTGTCGGTCATCGATGAGCTTCTGGAGACGTATACAGATCAGGAGGTCGCTACGCGGCTCAATGAACTCGGGCATACGAACTGGCAACATCAGAGATTTACTGCCAGGAAGGTTGCACTGATTCGGACGACCTACAGCCTTCGAAGCCGATTTGAGCGACTGCGCTCGCTCGGCCTGCTTACCGGTGCAGAACTCGCTGCGCAGTTGGAAGTTAGCCAGACCACCATCCATCAATGGGGGCGGCAAGGTCTTTTGAAGCGCCAGATTTACGGGCACGATCACAGATGCCTGTACGAACCTCTCGGTGACGTCGTGCTTTTGAGGGGCACAGGAGGACGTAAAGCAACACCACCAACCTTTATAACCGCTTGAGCTACCGGACAAGGTGCAATATGAAGCCTACTCCTTACTCTGCGGCGAACGAACAGGCGTCGTCAACGGTTCCAGACCCAACTCGCGGGCAAAGCTGCGCGTACGGTGGTCGATGTAGGCAGAGCCGTTGTCCGACAGCCATTCGATGGGTGCGCCTGCCTGCGGCGTGCCGAAGCGTTGCTCGACCGCTGCGAGCATCACATCGCGCACGACGTCGCCGCTATGGCTGCCAGTAGTCGCTGCCCAACTAATAGCTTCCCGGTCATGGCAGTCCAGCGCGAACGTCACGCGCAACGGCGAGCCATCGTCACAACGGAACTCGAAGCCGTCCGAGCACCAGCGGACGTTACTCTGGTCAACGGCAATGCGTCCATCATGTCGGCGGGTATCGCGTCGCTGGCCAAGGCGCCGGAGCAGCAACTGATGGTCACGCATGACGCGATAGACCCGCTTGGCGTTCACGCACGGCGCACCGGTCAATTCGTGACTACGTCGCAGCAATGCCCAGACTCGTCGGTATCCATAAGTCGGCAAGCCCGCCACATGCTCGTGGATTGCAGCGACCAGTTCCGTGTCGTCGGTCTGTCGGGCGCGGCGGCCGTCCTGCCAGTCTGGAGAGCGGGCTTTTCTGACTGCCAAAGCAGAGCGCGCCACGCCGAGAACATCGCAGACCGTTTTCATTGGTCGTCCCCGGGCAGTAAGGGCGAGCGCGCAATCCAGTAATAGGATGGTCCGCTCCTCTCATAGGGGCATAATCGACGCTGACGCCGACCCTTTTTCGGAGGTGTGTCATGAGTCAATTGAGTTCCACCGCTGTCGCCCGCATGGGCATTGATATCGGGAAGTCTGTCTTCCATGTCGTCGGTCTGGACGCGAAAGGCAAGCCAGTATTCAAGGGCCGATTCAATCGTGAACGGCTGTTGGAGTTTCTCGCTCGCGCGTCTCCGACCATCGTTGGTATGGAAGCTTGTCCTGGTACCAACTGGCTCGCACGCAAAGCGGCCGCCTACGGACATCAGATTCGCATCGTCCCCGCGCAGTTCGTCAAGCCCTTCGTCAAGTCCAACAAGACTGATATTGTCGATGCGGAGGCCATAGCCGAAGCGATTTCTCGTCCTACCATGCGCTTCACCCAGCCCAAGACCGAAGCTCAGCTCGATTTGCAGGCTCTCCATCGAGTCAGGCAACGCCTGGTGTCTTGCAAGACCGCTATCGTCAATCAGGCCCGCGCTTTCTTGCTGGAATATGGCATTACTATCGGCACAGGTCCCGCCTACTTTGTTCGCGATATGCCGCGCATTATCTCCGACGAGAACAATGGGCTGACGGTATCGATGCGACAAGTTTTGCAGGAGCAATGGCAAGAATATCGCTCCGTCGAAGCTCGGCTATTGCAATTGCGTCGTCAGATCGAAGCAATCGCTGGCGCCGACGACGTCGCAACGCGACTTACCTCGGTTCCGGGTATTGCACACCTCACCGCGACAGCCATTACAGCTTTCTCGGGCACCGGAACACAGTTTAAATCCGGTCGCCATTTTGCAGCGTGGCTAGGACTCGTGCCTGGAGAATTTTCCACCGGCGGCAAACAACATCTGCTCGGAATTACGAAGCGTGGAAACCCCTATCTGCGCAGACTATTGATTCACGGCGCACGTGCTTGTGTTCTCCAGCTCGACCGCACCAAAGATCACCTTGGAGTCTGGATCTCGCAGATGGAGGCGAAGGGAATCCATCGAAACAAAGTAATTGTTGCGCTTGCCAACAAACTCGCACGTATCGCGTGGACGATTCTCACACGCCAAGGAACGTTCTACTTGCGACAGCCCCAAGCGCGATGATCAGCCCACTCTCTTCAAAGTTTGCAGACGGTAATTGATGACGAAACAGTGCACTGGCGTTCGGTAAGCCCGGGACAAAAACCGGCCGCTGAGGTCTGTCCATTTGTTGGGAACCGACCGCGCATATCCCATCATGGCCTTGCTGCCAAAAGCAGCTGACTCGCGAGAGGCCGGATACATTTACGCAAACTGTCTCGCCTGAAAAACCCGCTTGCAAAACCGGAGCGGACCATACATTTTTTGAGCGGCCATACTCGACTGCTTCCTTCAGATTTCTGCCTCCTGCGTCTTCTTGCCAAGCAGACGCTGCAGTTCCCTGATTTCCTTCATCGCTGTGGCCAACTGCGAAGCGGGTACCACGGCTTCTCCAGCCTTCACCGCAGCCAGGCTGCCTTCCTCGTATTGCTTGCGCCACGCAAACACCTGGTTTGGGTTGACCCCGTGCCGCCGGGCAACCGCTGAAACCGTTGCTCCCGGCTCCAGGGTTTCCTGCACGATGGCCACCTTCTCCTGGACCGAACGTCGACGACGGCGCTCCGGCTCGGTCAGAACTTCAATGCTTTTCACGATTTGCCTAGGCTTGAAACTAGTCACAAGATTCCCTCTTATTTTAAGGGGTGTCTCGTGTCCTGAGATTCAAGGGGCTACTCCAGTGGATTTGCCCCCGTAGTTCCGGACACCATCTCACACCAAGGTTGATGAATCGGCTTTACGTCGGAACTCGCGCGGCGAGCGGTATTTCAGCGCGCTATGCGGGTGTTTGTCGTTGTAGTGTTCGAATGCGACGGCCAAATTGCGCACGGCGGTCGCCGCGTCCGGCTTCGGCATGAACGCAACGTAATCGCGCTTCATCGTCTTGACGAAGCTTTCTGCCATGCCATTGCTCTGCGGGCTGCATACGGGCGTGGTCAACGGCTTGAGACCAATATCTGAAGCGAACGCGCGGGTCTTTTCGGCAATGTAACCCGAACCGTTGTCGCTGAGCCATTCGATTTGCGCGGGCGTTTTGCGAACGTTCCCGAAACGATGTTCGACAGCCGCCAGCATGACATCGCGCACAACGTCGCCGCTATGACCGCCTGTCGTCGCTGCCCAGCTGATCGCTTCGCGGTCACAGCAATCGAGTGCGAACGTCACGCGCAGCGGCGCGCCGTTGTCGCAACGAAACTCGAAGCCGTCAGAGCACCATCGCTGATTGCTTCTGGGCACCGCCACCGTACCTTCATGCCGACGCTCGATGCTCGGCCTCGCAGGCCTCCTGTGAAGCAACAAATCGTGCTGGCGCATCACGCGATAAACACGTTTCGCATTCACTGGAACCTCACACCGCAATTCCCGCTCGCTTCGCAGCAGGCCCCAGACGCGTCGATAGCCGTAGCTGGGCAAGTCAGCAACGAGCAAACGAATTTCGTCGACAATGCCAGCATCATCCGTTTTGCGTGCGCGCCGGCCATCCTGCCAGTCAGCAGTCCGGGCGAGCTTTACCGACACATTTGAGCGCGCTACACCGAGAACGTCACAGACCTGCTTCACTGGCCGTCCCCCGGTAATGAGGGTGAGCGCGCAATCCATTTTCGCGACTTCATGACCTCCACGGCTTCCCGGAGAATCTCGTTCTCCATGGTCTTCTTGCCCAGCAGGCGCTGGAGCTCCTTTATCTGCTTCAGCGCGTCGCTCAACTCGGACGCTGGCACAACTTCTTCTCCAGCGCTCACTGCCGACAGGCTGCCGTCCTGATGCAGCTTGCGCCACTGAAACAGCTGATTTGGATTGATGCCGTGCAGCCGAGCCACCATCGAAACTGTCTTGCCCGGCTCGAACGTCTCCCGAACCATCGCCAGCTTCTCATCAGCCGACCAGCGCCGTCGGCGCTCAGGTCCCGTCAACACTTCCATCACTTCGTTCTTGTTGTGAGTCATATACACAGTCTTATGCCTACCCGCTATTGTAAGTGGGAGACTGTGTCCGGTCTTTCAGGGGGCTGTTCCACTCCTGTACATAATCGCGCAGTCGTTCATTAGTCGCCAGCTTCGCTGGCTTCGGTCTTTTAGCGAATCGATCCGCCTTCCACTGCGCGACAGAGGCACGATACTCCAGATACCCACTGCGCGTTGCGGCATTGCGCGTCAGTTCTCGCGAAACGGTTGACGGACTGCGTCCGATACGCCGAGCGATCTCACGCACTCCAAGTCCTTGGACAGAGAGCAAGGCTATCTCTTCTCGCTCAGAGAACGACAAGTAACGACCAGTGATCGGTTTGGACATGAATAGTGGCATGCCGCCACGATAGCGGAACCAGCGCGAGCCCACCGCCTGAGACGCGCCTACCGCCTGCGCTGCCTTCTCGCTCGTAATGCCAGTCGCGATTTGTTGCCAAAAGCGACGCTCAATCTCGTTTCTAAGCGATGGCGCGCCCGGCGAGTACATCGCTGCTCGACCGGTCAACCGATACACCTGCTTTGCACTTCGCACCATGCAACACCTCCGCGATCAAGGGTGTTGCGACGACCGGTTGAATCCGCCCTTGAAGCGGCCGTCTGAGTGGCCTCCTTATTCGCCCAACGAACGACTGCAAGTGGCCTATTTCGTTGAAAAACCCGGTTATCGCCCATGGGCGCGCATGTCTGGGCGTGCAATCGACGCGCTCAGGGCTCTTTCCGAACATGCCGCATCTGGGCGTTGCTCTGCGATGCATTTCAAGCGGCCGCTGCCGCCGTTTCTTCCTGCTTTGGCATCAACCACTTCGCCATTCGCCGCAGGTTCTGCGCAGTTGCAGCTAGCAAGAACTCGTCATGAGCACCTGACGGACCTCGCAGTCGGAGACGATCCAGCTTCATGACGCGTTTGAGGTGAGCGAACAGGATCTCAACTTTCTTGCGGTCCTTGCGTGACTGCCTGTATGCCGGTGTTTTCGCAATAGCCCTTGCCTTATCGCGTGCTGATTCGTGGACGCTTCGGGCTATCTTCCGTATGGGTGTGTTCGGACAGCATTGGTCTTTCAATGAACATTCAGCGCAGTCCATCTGGCTTGATCGATAGACGACCGTGTTGGCCTTGGTGATGTGCGTGCGCGGATTCGTGAACGGACGCCGTTCGCTGCGCAGTGCGTGTCCGGCCGGACAGCGATACTCATTGCTTTGCTCGAGCCACTGAAAATCGCTGTTCTCGAAGGTCTCGTCGCTACGCTTTCCTTTCTCCCACACTGGAACATGCGGCTCAATCGCCTTCTCATTGATCATCCAGGCAAGCGTCGACGCAGTGCCATATGCGGTGTCACCTACCAGACGTTGTGGCTTGAGGCGGAAGCGCTGCTCGACCCGATCGATCATGGTCCTTGTTGAGTCCACTTCCTGTGTGCGATATGCGGGGGTGGCCTCGACATCCACGATGATTCCCGCGTGCAGATCAATCAAGTAGTTGGTCGAGTAGGCATAGAACGCCGGGCCACCGGGTGCTGCTGTCCAACGTGCAGCAGGATCGGTTAGTGAAATGTTCTTCGGTTGTGTGACAGGTTCCGGCGGAGGTTCCATGTCTTGGGCGTCAGTGTTGTTCGCGTCGAGCGTCGCCAGATACTCACGTACCGCACGGCTGGGCCTTTCGCCATGCCCCCAGCCGATCGCTTGAGTCCCGGGCGATGCCTCGAGTGCGATTGGCGTCGGCTTTGATGACGCTGGCGTCGATTGCGAACCCTTCACCATCTACGAGACCTTCGCTCATGCAGCGACGTAAAACTGATTCGGATACATGACGCAGCATGTCGCTGTCGCGAAACCGGCCATGGCGATTCTTTGAAAAAGTTGAGTGATCGAGCACCGCATCTTCGAGGCCGAGGCGACAAAACCAGCGATACGCCAGATTCAGATGAACCTCTTCACACAGGCGCCGTTCGGAGCGGATGCCGAAGCAGTATCCGATGATCAGCATGCGAATGATCAACTCTGGATCGATCGAAGGGCGCCCCGTATGACTGTAAAAGACGCCATGTGCCGACGCAGATCTCTGGCATCGAAGAAATGATCTATGCCGCGTAACAGATGGTCTTTCGGAACATGATCATCAAGGTTGAACGCGTAAAACAGCTGCTCCTGATTGCCACTTCGCTGACCCATCATGACGATGCACTCCGTCGATTGATGAATCAAGGATAACGAACAATCCGACTTTCAGGCGAGTTTTTCAACGAAATAGACCCATAGCGAGCGTAGGTAGTCAGCGCCTTTCCACGCCCTCCTGCATCGACCTAGCCGAACACGCTGATCATTTGGAGCATCGCCTTTGTATCTTGTTTTACATAATAGAAGTTTATAGACGTTCGCTTTGTAGCGGCAATATCCTAATGTCGTGTTTGGGGGTGCGGCGGAATTCTTGGACTATGAGGAGCTAATCCATGTATTCGTACGAAGACCGCATCCGAGCAGTGAAGCTCTGCTTGAAGCTTGGGAAGCGCCTTACCGCGACCGTTCGTCAATTGGGCTATCCCACAACGAAATCTCTCGAACGTTGGTATCACGCGTACGAGCGATTCCTGGATTTGCCGAGGGAACGTATTTGCTTGAGGCCGCGCTACTCGGCAGAACAAAAAAAGGCGGCCACGGACCACTACATGAGCAACGGCCAGTGTCTGGCAGCAACGACAAAGGCCTTGGGATATCCGGAACCCGGGGCGCTTCACACTCTTATCGTCCGTGCACGGCGCCGATATGCTCTCTGACCATCCACCCAACCGTTAATCCTATTTACACCCGGCATCCGCCCAAGTGTCGCGCCGGCGCCGAGGTCGCCATCGGGAGAGCTCACCCGATCCCAAAACCGCCTGATTACCACGCATATACAGGTTGCGACATTTGCTGCGAAAGTTTTGGGGAAACTAACGTGTCGTTGAGAAATCTGGAAGCAACGAAAGGCCAGTTGAATGAACGCAAGCGCGGAGCAGCGTCAGCAAAAAGCAGCTCTGCCGTCAGAAACCGCGAAACTCATACACACGCACCCTGACCGTTCAACCCGCGCTCTTAAAGGCGGATTGGACGCAACAGCCTTCGAAGAGCGACATCTGGATCCAACTGTCGTTACGAAATTCTAACTGGCCCTGTCAATATGCATCCTTCA
Organism: Caballeronia sp. LZ001; assembly: GCF_031450875.1. Classification (NCBI taxonomy): domain Bacteria; kingdom Pseudomonadati; phylum Pseudomonadota; class Betaproteobacteria; order Burkholderiales; family Burkholderiaceae; genus Caballeronia; species Caballeronia sp. LZ001. The sequence goes on from NZ_JARTVX010000001.1 coordinate 113,761, forward strand.
TTAACGCGAGGAGCGTGGGCCTATGCCCGGCTATCAAGTGTTTGAATACTTCTGTGCGAGCGCCTCGTACAGCGGCGGTCCAAACAGCTTCGAAACTTGACCTGAGATGAGCGCCGTTGCCATGAGAGACAACACCAGTGCGTGTCCGTTGATCATCTCGAAGACAATCACAAATGCGGTGATCGGGCTCTGCGTCACGGCGGCAAGATAGCCGACCATACCTAGCGCGATAAGCATCGGCAACTGTATGTTTGCAAAAGTGAGGTGCAGCGCGTTGCCGATCCCCGCACCGATTGCGAGCGATGGCGCGAAAAGTCCGCCAGGCGCGCCAGGAAGATAGGAGCAGATCATCGACGCCATTTTGAATAAAGGATAGCTCGCGCCCACTTGTGATTGACCTTCGAGCATGCCGCGCGCTTCCGCATACCCGCTCCCGAACGTGTGACCGCCGGCGGTCACGCCAACCATCGCGATGAGAAGGCCGCATGCCGCACCGAAGGACACCGGGTGCGCCTGACGCCAGCTGACCACACGCGCGGGCATCCAACGTTGCGTATTCAGCAGAAGCCAGCAAAATGTTCCGCCCGCGATGCCCGTTGCGGAACCTATCAGAACAACGGCCATTGCCAGCGAGTGAGGAAAGCGCCCTTCCAAGTTGATCGTGCCAAAATAGGTGTAGTTGCCTTGTAGCGCGAGCGACACGATGCCGGCAAAAATGATCGCTGTGATCGACACCCCGCTAGAGCGTTGCTCGAAAGTCCGCATGAGTTCTTCGATGGCGAAAACCACCCCAGCGAGCGGCGCATTAAACGCGGCTGACAATCCCGCCGCTGCCCCCGCGAGTGCCAAGTTGCGCTCAAGTGCGCCGCCGCTCAGCCTGAGAAGTCGCAATGGGTAAAAGCGGCGCAGGCTGAACATGAGTGCCGCGCCGACATGGATGGTTGGGCCTTCTCGCCCGATCGTGAATCCGCCGAGGATCGACAGATACGACAAGATAATTTTGCCGATAAGAATGCGTACTGTAAGCAGGCTCGATCCTAAATCACGCCTGTTATGCAGCATTGCGATGACCTGCGGAATCCCACTGCCCTCCGCGCCGGGAAAGAAGCGCCGGGTAAGCCATACACTTAAAGCGCTAACCGCGGGAGTCAACATCAAAGGCAGCCACCAGCAGAGTTTCGTAACGCGCACAAAAGTGTCGAAGCCGAAATCGATCAGCCTCGCGTACATCACTGCGACGAGCCCAGTCACGACCGCGCCGAGCCAGAACACACCGTAGTGCAGCCACAGCCGCCTACCGCGCACGATTACGCGTCGGTTGAGATATTCAGGATAGCGCATGAGTAGATGAAGGTATGCGACTTTTGTGTTCAAAAATCTTACTGACGCAGTCCTTATGTAGAGGTCTGCTGACTTCATTATTCATTTACGCGACCAAGATTTTCGAAGATTTCGAAGCACGCCGCGGAAATGGCAAGGTGACATCGGTGCGACGGCTCAACGCATACCCCATTCGAAACGTTATGTGGTGACTGACTCGGCGCGCATTTGCCTCCCGTCAGGAAGGAGGGCAAATCGATGTTGTCCTCAGACGAGCGCAGCAACGCCAGCTTTCGCAACCTGCGTGTCTTCTGCGGGCTTCATTCCGGACACGCCGATTGCACCGACAACATGGCCTTCTGCGATGAGAGGCACGCCACCCTCAAGAGCCGTGATAAGTGGAGCGGTGCTAAAAGCCGTACGCCCACCATTAATCATTTCTTCGTATGCCTTCGATTCACGCCGACCAAGCGCTGCAGTGCGGGCTTTACCGATGGAGATTTCGGCACCGATAGCTGCACATCCGTCGAGACGAAGCATGCCGAGCAAATGACCACCATCGTCTACGACTGAGATGGCAACCGGCCACTTCTGCTTGTCAGCCTCAGCGCGAGCGGCGGTGAGGATGCGGGAAACATCTTCGATTGAGATCACTGGCTTGCTTTGCATCTTGACTTTTCCTCTTTGGTATAGACGACCGGGGTCGCCTTGGCACACTGTCGTTGTCTGATCCGCCTTCAAGGTCAGACTAGGAACAGGCAAATTAGAAAGCTAGCGTCGCCCTCCACAGGCGGCAAAATCCGGTGATCGAAGGCGCCCGCTTCAGGAGAACGCGTTGTATGACGGGAGAGGAGAGGTGATTTACCCGGCCTCACTTTCATCAAATGCCTCTATATAATTGGGTACTGTCACCCCTGACTATTTGTTGTGTGATCCTGTCTAGGTTCAGCGAGAGAGTAAGCGCTTAGAAGCGTGCATCCCGCGAAAGTAAGCAAGTCGAGGGACGGCGTCGGCGTTACTCGCGCGTCGAACGCGTTTATATCGTTGCGGCTTATCCTGTGTACCCCGGTGGCGCGGTGGAAACCGTCCACTCCCGCTCCATCAATAGCACTTGCGCCAGGAGTCGGTGATCCGAAGGTATCTCCTCGACGCTAGAGCAATAAACGCATCAATTGTCGTCTCAACTAGCTCGCGCCAACCTTGCCCCAAGCTCAGGCAATGGCGCCACCGCCATCGACGAAAACAGTAGTTCCCGTCATGTAGGCATTGCTCATCAGGGCAATGACCTGCGCGGCGACGTCTTCAGGCGTTCCGACTCGACCGACTGGCAACCTTTTTGCCGCTGCATCGAATATGGCATGACGACGGTCGCGGTCAAGTGCGTCGTACATCTCGGTCACGACTAAGCCAGGCGAGACGCAGTTGACCCGTACAGGCGCAAACTCCAGGGCCAAGCCGCGAGTCAGCCCTTCGAGCGCGGCATTGATCGCCCCTTGGATGGCGGCACCGGCCTTTGGACGCACTGACAGAAATCCCGAGGTCAACGTCAGCGAGCCACCGTCAACGATCTTCGCCGAACGCGCCAGCCGGTATGCGCCCCAAAACTTCGATTCAAACGAGGCAAAAGCGCTCTCTAGCGGAAGCTCACGCACGGCGGCGACCATGGTTTGCGCCGCAGAACAGAATACATGATCGAAGCATCCTTGTTCGTCGAAGAACACTTCGAGGGCAGCGTTATCGCCGGTATCAAGGCTCGTACCGGCAGCGAACCCGCCAAGCCTTGCAAGCGCATCATGAACCTTACTCGCAGAACGCGACGCGATAGTTACCTTGGCTCCCTGTGCTATCGCAGCCGTGGCCACGCCAAGACCAATGCCCGAAGAGCCGCCCAATACAAGGATCTTCTTGCCATCTAATGCCATTTAATAGTCTCCGATTGCATCTTGTCAGTGTAATGTGTGTCACAGCGCTGCTGCCGCATGAACACACCAGTGAGCGCCAGAGGCAGTTTGCCTCTTGAGCACGCTCGCCACCAGCTCGGTGGCGAGTGCTCAAAAGCGGTGTCTTATCCCCCCTCCGAAGCTGTTCGAGGTACCTGCTGTGCTCAGCTTGTCGTACATGTAGCTCGCGTAAACATCGGTACGCTTTGACAGCGGATAATCGAAAGTCACGCCGGCCGTGTTGCGATCATAGGACACTGAGTTCAGCGATAACCGCGTGTTAGTGCGGGAATAAGCGAGTTCCAGCGCGGACACACCAATCGGGATTGTCACGCCGCCGTGATAGGTGTTGTTGGTCGAACCGAAATCAAATGATGCCGTGTGCGTGTAGGTCGCATACAACTGCACAAAGTTGAGGTTGTAGCTCGCTCCTAGATACCACGCATTCTGGTGATCGACCGGCGTGACGATGCCCAGTCCGGTCCTGACGCGCTGAATGACTCCCGCCAAGTACAACGGCCCTCGATCGTAGACGAGCGTGGCGGTTTCGTCGTGCGCGCCATTTCCTGGCGCAGTCGTCTGCACAGAAAACGTGAGGCCGCCAAGCGACGGTGACTGGTAAAGGATTGAGCTGTCCCAGCCCGTATCGCCAAGCACGGTCCTGCCATAGTTCACGATCCATGACTGGGTCATCAACGGACTGAAGCGAAACGATCCTCCCATCGGATTGGAGCGCGCCATGATGTAGAACAGCGGCGTCACCTGCCGTCCCATGCGGATCATGCCGTACGGACTCGCCAGCTCAACGTATGCATTGCGCGAGAATGCGCCATCGCCGGCGAATCGGCCAACCTGACCGTTATTCACGAAGATGTAACTCTCGATCGCGAAACCCGCTTTCAGCCCACCGCCGAGATCTTCGATTCCACGCATTCCGTAAAACGAGGTGATCTGCCCGCCGTTGAGCATGCCGACGACCGACGAAGGATCACCGCTCGCCTTAAAGTTTCCGATTACGGAATCCAGCAACCCATACAACTTGACCGTCGATGCCTGCGCATGCGCCAAATTTGACATGCCAAACAGACTAGCGACACATGCTGGGCCAATATATTTCGTTATCCTATGTATTTTAGCCATCTCTGTCTCCTCATTGATTTTGTCACGTGCCTAGTGGGTATGCTCCTTGTCTGCTATGGCGACGGAACGATGCGCACTGCCCGGCCGTGCTGAAGCGACTGCGCAACCGCTTCCATGACCGCAACATTCGAAAGCATTTGGTTAGTGCTAACGGGATAGTTCGCCTGCCCACCAATCGCCGCGCAGAAGCACTCGATGTTGTCCCTCACCGAATCATTCCACTCGAATGCGGCCCACCGTTCCGTTCCGTCGGCGCGACGCACACAGAGATGACTCGCACCCTTTGAATCCGGATGATCGGCATTGCGCAGCTCGGCCCAGCCTTGCGCTCCATACATCGCGACGCGCATATAAAGCGGCGTTTCGAGGATCGAATTGATATAGCCGGTAGCGCCGGTCGCAAATCGCACCTGGAGCGACAATGTCCGCCCCGCTTGCGAAACCTCGCGTGCAGGCGCCGTCGCGAAGACCTCTTCGATCTCACCGAGCAGATCAGCCAGCAGGTCGGTCATGTGAATTGCCGTTCCGGTCATCGCCAGCGGCACGGCATCGCTCTCGACCACGCGCCAATTGTCGGCGGCGAGACTCGCGAGCTTGTCGTGGCTGAAGTTGGCTTCCGCGTGGACGATCGCGCCGAGCTCACCGTCGCGCACCAATTTCGCGAGCGCGATCACTCCCGCCTCGAAGCGGCGCTCGTGACCAGTGCCCAGCCGCACCCCAGCACGCGCGCACGCCTCGATGCAGGCTCGTGCGTCTTCACGGCTCATTGCGAGCGGCTTCTCACAGAACACATGCTTGCCGTGCGCGGCAGCGCTTGTTACCTGCTGCGCGTGCAGCCGATGCGGCGTCGCAATCACGACAAGGTCAATGTCAGTGCAAGCGAGCATCGCTTCATAGTCGGTGGAAAACGGCACGCCAAACTCTTCGGCGACTGGACGATGAGCATCGCGGCTTCCTATTGCGGCAACGAACTGCAACGCCGGCGACGCGTGCATTTGGCCAAGCAGGTGCCGTCCCCACCATCCAAGCCCGACCAGCGCCGCCTTCAACGCCATGACTCGACCTCCATCACGTACAGACCGCCGTTATAGTCTGTCGAGTAGATCAAACCGGTTGCGTCAACAAACACATCTGCCGACTGGATCACGAGGGGCCGGTTTTGTCGGTGGTCGACCAGCCGATCCGGCGTCGGCGGCACGAGCGCCGCAATCTCGGCCGGCCGATAGGGGTCACGAATATCAAATACGCGCACGCCCGCGTTCTGATACGTCGCTACGATGATCTCCGAACTGACGAACGTGCCAGGGCGATTCTCATGCAGATTGTGCGGCCCGAAGTGACCGGGCTTCGCCGCATAATCGATCTCTGCTGGCGATGGCATGGTCGCGATGCTTACCGGGTTCGACGGCTCTCGGATGTCGAACATCCAGATGAACTTCTCGCCGTCGGCCTGATTGTCAAGTACCGCTTCGTCGAGCACCACGAGCAGATCGCGATCAGGCAGCGGCAGGCAGTTGTGCGTTCCGCCACCGAACGGCGGCGACCAGTTGCGATGCGCGACCAGCTTCGGCGCGGCGCGGTCGGCGACATCGAGGATCACCATGCCGGCATCGCGCCACGCGCAGTAGGCGGTATCGCCATGCACAATCGGATGATGCAGCCCGAAACGTCGCGTGCTATCCCAGACTGGGGTCTCACCGCCCGCCGCGTGCATGCCGGGAATCCAGTAGCGCCCCGCCTCGACCGGACGGCGCGGATCGGCCATGTCGATGGTGATGAAGATGTAATCGGTGAAGCCGTCAAGGAGCGCCGAAGCATAAGCCCAGCGCCCGCCGGTGTACCAGACACGATGAATGCCGCCGCCCTCGACGGACATGAAGCCGACCTCGCGCGGCGCGTCGGGCGTCGAGATGTCGTACACCGCCAGACCTGCTCGCCAGTGGCGCACCCCGCCGGACCGGCTCGCGGTGCCCACTTTCTCGCCGAGCGCGCCACTGTAATACGCGCGCTCGTCCTGGAACTCGGTGGCGGCGAACATATCTTTCGCGTTGATGACGAGCAGCAGATCGTCATGCGCCTGCAGATGGATGTTCCAGGTATCCGGCGGCGCCGCCGCGTAATGGATCGGCGTGGGCCGGCGCGGATCACGCACATCGATGACGCTGAAGCCCTTCGAGAACATGTGGCCAATGTACGCGTAGCCGCGATGCACCATGAGCTGAACGCCGTCCGGGCGCCCGCCTTGGTCGCAGTATCCGATCAGGCGCATATCGCGCGCAAAATCGGGAACCGGAAGCTCTGCTGCGGACATAACTTTCTCCAGTTGAAATCGGATAAATACGTGCCTTCACAGCGCTTTTAAAAAATCGGACGACGCGGTGTTGCGAAGGATGCCGGTCACGCTGTGGAATTCCCGCCAATGCGCATCGTCGGCTGCGTGCTCCGACGCTTCGTTGGCGAGCAGATACTCGCCCAGCGTGCGGCCGCGCTCGAACGCCATGCGCCCTTCGACGAGCCGCTCCTTTTCAAAATGTGCGAGTGCGTCATCGATCGACAGTGCCCGATTTCCCAACGCATGCGCAAGCACCTGCGCATCTGAGGCCGCCTTGGCGACGCCCATTCCAATATGTGGTCGCCCGACCGAGGCGGCATCGCCGATCAGCGCAATGCGCCCGAACACCATCTTGGGCGAGAACAGGTCGTAGATCGGCGTAAAAAACGGCCGCTCGATCACCGCGAGCGTGTCGCTGAACGACGGCGGCAACTGCCTACGCGCCGCGTCCTTGAGTTCGTCGATCAATTCCTGACGCACGAGGGGCGGCGGAATCGAAACCGGATGATGGTTACCCTGTTCATCGACGAGCATCGTTTCGAGCGTCCGAGGGGCGACCGGCCGGTACCAGACCCAGTTGTAGCGCCGCCGGCCCACGTCGAGCGCGTGATCGAGACCCGGAATCGGATAGCCGATGATCTTATTGTTTGGTGGGAGAAAGAACGCGAACTTGTCGAAGATCGTGTCGCGCGCGGATGCCGGTATTGTCGCCTCGTCGGCGACGCCGCGCCAGATCACGTAGCCCGCATAGATCGGCTGTACCGAGGGCATCACCATGCCGCGAATCCCCGAGCGGTAGCCGTCTGCGGCGATCAGCAAATCGGCGTGCTCCTGTCTGCCGTTGGAGAAATGCGCGGTCACGCCGTCATCGCGCTGGTCGATCGACACGAGATTGCAGCCGAGGTGATGATGGCCGTCGGGAATGGTCGCGCGCATCGACTGATGCAGCCGGTCCCAGGACGTGACGATCTGCGGATAATCGAGATGCTCGAGCACGTTGTCCGATTGATCGATCGCGATACGGTCCTTAATTGCTACGCCCAGACGCTCGATGTCCGCGCCGCTTTCGACGAGCGCGTCCAGCAGCTCGCCATGCGTGACGATGCCCGCGCCGCGCCCGAACAGTTCGACGTCGGAGCGCTCGAAAAGGTCGACCGACCAGCCAGCCTTGTGCAGCAACGCCGTGGCAAAGAGTCCGGCCATCGATGCGCCGATCACCAGCGCGCGAGGGCGCGCTGGATGGGTGGAATGCATGTTCATCGCTTGAACCTCTTGGCAATACGCTAAATGAGTAGAGAGAAAGGCATGCGCGTGCAGGGCGGCCCGGCACGTAACGGCGAGCTCAGGCGTCACGCAGCCGCGAATAATCGAAGAACGCCATTAGCACCATCGCCACGCAAGGCGGCGCGACTACCATGACGTTGGCGGCGGCGGACCAACCCCACAGCTCGACTAGTTCGCCGAACAGGAAGCCCGCGAACGGGCCGCTCATGTAAAAACCCGTCATCGCGGCGGACACCGCATAGCCGATTTGCAGCGGATGCGCGCTGCGCTGGATCACTGAGACGAATCGCGCGTAGAAAAAGCCGCTCACCATCAAGCCGAACAACAGCGAGAGTCCTGCGTGGGCAAGAGGCTGCACGGTTCCGTTGAACATCAGGAAGCTAGCCGCCGCGAGTATCGCCAGTCCGCAGAAAATGCCCGCCTTGCCGAGCCTGTCGCCCGCCCAGCCGCCGATGACCGCACCCATCGCGCCCAGCCCGTACATTCCGAGCGCCGATCCCGCCGCGACCGACGTGTAGTTCAGGTGCTCGCGCAGATACGTCGCGTACAGCGCGGTGTAGGAGAAGAACGACAGTCCGACAAGCGCGAAAGACGCCGAAGCGAGGCACACGTTGCGGTTTAGAAGCCGTGGCAGCGACGGCGCTTTCTCGAAAATTCCGGTGCGCTCGGCGGGCTCAATCGCTTCGCTGAAGCGGCCCGGCATGAAGCGCGCGAGCAGCAGCGCGACCACAATGCCAGCGACGCCGAACACGTAAAACGGCAGTTCCCATTGCCCGAAAGCGCGATGCAGATGGAAGCCGATCACTGGCCCCACCAGCGCGCCGAAGCCGAAAAACGCCTGCATCCAACCCATCGCGGCACCGCGCGTACGGCCGAAGTAGCCGCCGAGACAGCAATAGACGGCGCCGACCTGCAGCGCTTCGCCGACGCCCGTCAAGCCACGGAATGCCGCCAGCGTCGTGAATCCCTGGGCCAGCGGCGTGATGAGCGTGAACACCGAATAGCCAATCAGCCCGCCCACTAGAATCGATTTGCGTGTATATCTTGCATAGAACCAGCCAGCGACCGGACCGACGATCGCCACGCTGAACGTGAATACCGTGCTAACAAATCCCGCCTGCGCGAGCGAGAGTCCGTACGTCGTGCGTATCGCGCTCAGCAGCGATGGAAACACCTGGCGATCCATCGCGTTGAACATGTACGACGTGCCGAGCAGGCCCATCACCAGGATCAGCATCGGTCGTGACAGGCGGTCAGGCGCCATCTTCGCGAAGTCGTGTTGCGCGTAGCCTTGCATGCCGTTCATCGTTGTCTCCTGTGTATGCATCCGATGGCTCGTCTGAACCTCGACGGTGACGCCGTCTCGGTCCGTGCAAGCTCTTTTGTGCGATTTACCCGGCGCGCGAACTGACGCGCCGAAAAGGTTTCTATGCGTTTACGGTCAGTCCTTCGAGGCGAAAGCCGATATCGTCGAGCGACTGCATCAGCGCATCGCCCTGGCGCTGATCGAGCGCGGTCAGCGGCGCACGTACGTGCGCCCAGTCGGGCGTCGCCCCGCTACGCGCCAGCACGCTTTTCATCGCAGGGATCATTGGCATCGATGCGAAAACGCTGCGCACGGCGAGCGCCATCTGCTCGTCGGGCGCAGGCGCGTTAGCCGACAGTGCCGCAAAGTAACGCACGAGTCCCGCCGGATTCATGTTCGCCGTCGCGCTGATGCAGCCGGCAGCGCCAAGCGGTAATGCACGTGAAAGCAATGCTTCGCTGGCGGGAAACACCGAGAAGCCGTCGGCGGCGAACGTCTTCAGCGTAGCTTCCAGGTTCGCCCAATCGCCGGACGAATCCTTGATGCCGCATACGATGGACGGGTAACGGCTTCGCAGCTGCTCGATCAGGGACAGCGTGATCGGCACGCCTGTCATCTGAGGAATGTGATAGAGGTACAGGCGCAAGCGCGCATCGGCCACCTGCTCAATCACGTCCAGGTAGTAGCGCAGCAAGCCCGCCTCCGAAGGCTGCGGAAAATAGAACGGCGGCAGCATCAGCACGCGATGAATGCCGAGCCCGAGCGCCTGCCGGGTCAGGTCGACGGTTTCGCGCCCGGAACACGTGCCGGTGCCCGGCATGAAGCGCGCGGGATCGAGGCCTGCCGTGATCAGCGCTTCGAGCGCGTGGAGGCGCTCGCCGAACGATAGCGAGGCTGCCTCGGAATTGGTCCCGAACACGGCGAGCCCGACACCCGCGTCCAGCAGCCAGCGGCAGTGCGATTCGAACGCGGGTTGATCGATGTCGCCGGCCGTGTCGAACGGCGTCAGCGCGGGCGCGAGGACGCCGGTCATGGCGGGAGTCGATGCGGCGTCGGCATAGGTCATGTAAGTCATCCGTTTGCGTTAGAAAGGTGAGACGCGTGGCCGGGCTCAGGCGGGCTCGTCCGCGGTCGAAATGCGATGCGTGTGATCGTCGGTCCGCGGCTCGGCGCGCGCCGACGCGTCGTGCGCAAGCGCCAGCAGTTCGGCAAGGTGCACGACTTTGCGGCCGGCCCGCTGCTCAATCTGCTCGCGGCAACTGAAGCCGTTGCTCAGAATGAAGGCGGCGGGCGGCGCGCGGCGCACCGCCGGCAGCAGTACCAGTTCGCCGACCTGCGCGGAGATCTCCGCATGTTTTTCGTCGAAACCGAACGAACCGGCCATGCCGCAGCAGCCGCTGTCGAGCAGCGTCGCGTGCGCGCCCATCGCGTCGAGCAGCGCCTTGTCGCCCTGCGCGCCGAAGAGCGACTTCTGATGGCAATGCGTATGCACGATGACCTGGGCATCGAAGCGCGGCGGCCGGTAGTCGTGCGCCACGAGAAAATCACCCAACATCTGCGCTTTCGCACTCAAAGCGTGAGCGCGCGGATCATCCGGAAAAGTCTTGAGCAGTTCGTCGCGGAACACCGACATGCAGCCCGGTTCAAGCCCGACCAGCGCAACCGGCGCGTCGTCCGCAGCAAACATCGGCGTGAGCGCATCGAGGATCGCGGCAAGCCGGCCTCGCGCGCGATCAAGATAGCCGAAGTCGTACAACGGCCGGCCGCAGCACAACGGCGTCGGCGGCAGCACGGCAACAAAGCCTGCATGTTCGAGCACGCGCGCCGCCGCCTCGGCAATCTCCGGATGGAAGTGCTCGCAGAACGTATCGACCCACAGGATCACGCGCCGGCCTTCGCCTGCGGCCTGTCCGATGCGATGTGCCGCAAGACGCCGATAGGTGGTCCTGGCGAATTTGGGCAACGTGCGCGCCGGGTCCACACCCGCGATGCGCTTGGCGAGCGTGGCGACGCCGGGCGTGCGATTGACGAGATTGACAAGCCCCGGCATGCGCGCGGCGAGCGGCGCCCAGTCGCCGATGCGGCCCATCGCCAGCGCTTGGCGCGGACGTCGGCGCTTCTCGTAGTAATGCGACAGAAATTCGGCCTTGTAAGCCGCCATGTCCGTGTGCGTCGGGCAATCACTGCGGCAGCCTTTGCACGCGAGGCATGTGTCGAGCGCTTCCTTGACGGATTCGCTCTGCCAGCCGTCATCGATCAGATCACCTTGCAGCATCTCCCACAGCAGTCGCGCGCGGCCGCGCGTCGAGAAACGTTCGTCTTGCGTCGCGCGGAAGCTCGGGCACATCGTGCCGCCCTTCTGCGCGCGGCATCGTCCCATACCGACGCAGCGTTCAAGCGCGCGCTGGAAGCCGTTACCTTCGGCGCTGCGGAACTGCAGCTTCGTCGCAAAGTTGACGACTTTGTATCCCGGACCAGCGCGCAGATTGTCGTCGATGCGGTAAGCGTCAACGACCTTGCCGGGATTCATGCGGTTTTGCGGGTCCCAGATGCGCTTGAACATGCGCATCGCTTCCATCAACTCGTCGCCGAACATGATCGGCAGCAGCTCGGCACGCGCCTGGCCGTCGCCGTGTTCTCCGGACAGCGATCCGCCGAAATCGACCACCAACTGCGCAGCCTCGCGCGCGAAGTTGCGGTAATCGAACACGCCCTGTGCGGTGCGCAGGTCGAAGGTCACGCGCGCGTGCACGCAGCCGTCGCCGAAGTGGCCGAACAGCGACGTACGGTAGCCGTAGCGATCGACGAGCGCCTGAAACCCGCGCAGATAATCGCCGAGCCGCGCCGGAACGACCGCAGCGTCTTCCCACCCGACTTTCGGATCCACGACGTTCGGATCGATCGACAACTGCGTGCTCGACGCGCCATTCTCGCGGATCGACCAGATGTGCCGCTGCTCGTCGCGGCTCGTGATCAGGCGGCTCGTCGGACGCGGTCCGGCGTCACGGCTGCACAACGCGTCGCGGGCGCGCTCGGCCAATGCGATCGCGGCCTGCACGGTGTCGGCGCCGAATTCGAGCAGCACCCACGCGTCGCCGCCGGGAAGCATTGCAATTTCGGTGGCAGCCAGCTTGCGCGCCTGCAAACCGCGCACGATCTCTCGATCGAGGCCCTCGGCGGCGATCGGCTCGTAGCGCAAATATTCTGGAACGGCGTCGGCGGCTGTATAGATGTCTGGAAAACCGAGCGCCAATACAACACGTTCGCTTGGGCTGTGCACCAGCCGCACCTGCGCGTGCAGCGTGAGCGCACAGGTGCCTTCGGTGCCAACCAGCGCGCGCGCGACGTTGAAGCCGTTCTCAGGCAACAGCTGATCCAGGTTGTAGCCGGACACGCGGCGCCTGAGCGAGGGGAAGCGCGCACGAATCAGCGGCGCGTAGCGGTCACGCAGCGCACGCAGTCCAGCGTAGATTTCGCCCTGACGGCCGCCCGCAGCGATGATGGCGTCGAGCTGGGCGTCGCTTGTCGGTCCGGTCCAGAAGCGTGTGCCGTCGTAGGTCATCACCTCTAGCGCCTCGACGTTCTCTAGCGTCTTGCCAGCCATGACCGAGTGCGGCCCGCAGGAATTGTTCGCGATCATGCCGCCAAGCGTGCAGCGGCTGTGCGTCGACGGATCGGGGGCGAAGGTGAGGCCGTGCTGTTCGGCCGCGTCACGCAGCTGATCGCAGATGACGCCGGGCTCCACCACAGCGCGTCCTGCCTTCGAATCGAGTTCGATGATCGACGCACAATGTCGAGACACGTCGAAAACGACGGCGGAATTAACCGTCTGTCCACTCATCGATGTTCCTGCGCCGCGCATCAGCACTGGCGCGCCATGGCGCCGGCAAGCGCCGATTCCGGCCGCCAGTTCGTCAAGCGAGCGGGGCATTACGACCGCGACCGGCACCTGCCGGTAGTTGGATGCGTCGGATGCATAGACTGCGAGATGCCCGCGATCGAAGTGCACTGATTCGCCCAGCGTGCTTTGCAGGTCGCGCGCGAACGCGCTCGAAGCGCGATCGACTGGGTGCGCTCCGTCGGTATCCGACGCGGGCAGGCCGGTGTCGACCGGAGGAGAAATCGTTGACGACATGGAAAGTTGGGCTCGTTTGTTGTCGATTGCGATTGGCGCTGTGATCGGCGCTGAATTGGAGTTGCGGTCAGCCGCGCAGCCGCCTGACGAACTTGGCCACCGCTTCGCCGATCGCATGCGGGCAATCCTCTGGGACATAGTGCTTCGCGCTGACGGTGAGCTCCTCTTGATTCGGCCAAGCGCGGCAAAATTCGCGCGCAGCGCCCGCTGTGCCGTGGCCTTCGTCCGCGTTGATGAAAAGCTTGGGCAGATTCGTACTTTGCGAGAGCCAGTCGCTATAGCGCTTGACTCGAGCGTAGGTCTCGGGCGGATCGCCATCGAAGGGAATCTGGCGCGGGAACACCAGCGTCGGCAACCGCGACACGCCGGGCCTTAGGAAACGCTGCGCATATACCTGTTTTTCTGCGTCGGTCAGCGCGCGTTTCACGCCGAGCTCGAACAGCATCTTGTCGACGAAGAAGTTATCTTCAAGCACCATCTGTTCGCCTTCCTCGCCACGCAGGCGGCGAAACACCGCCTGACGTTCCGGCGGCATGTCGGTCCAAAGGCGCGGGCGCACCATTGCCTCCATGTACGCAATGCCTGATACCGATCCCGGATAACGCACAGCGCGATCGAAGCCCAGCGCCGCTCCCCAATCCTGCACGACGAGCACGATGTTCTTGCTCAACCCCAACTGCTCGAACCACGCGTCGAGATAGTCAGCGTGGTCGTCGAAGCGATAGGAATACGTCGGCGAATCGCTTGATTGGCCCATGCCGATTAGATCCGGCGCAAGACACCGGCCGAGCGATTCGAGATGGGGAATCACGTTGCGCCACGTGTAGGACGAGGTCGGGTTGCCATGCAGGAACACGATCGGATCGCCCTCGCCGACATCGACATATGCCATTTCCGCGTCGCGCACTTTCACGCGTTGCATGTCATAGGGGAATGCAGCCGAAATGTCCTGACTCATTGTTGTCTCCGTTCGATTGAAATGTGCGCCTGGGAGTTATCGCGTTCGTACGGCACGCCGCGCTTGGATACCTAGCGATTCCCCCTGTAGTTCTCATAGTTTGGACGTCTCATACTCGACGCTCAAACGAATTTTGGTCGGCTTTTCCATGAGGTTTATGAATGAACCCACGTCGTCTGACTCCGTCGATGTCGCTTCTGATCGCCTTCGACGCCGCCGCGCGCCGGCTGAGCTTCACCGATGCCGCATCCGATCTCGCCCTGACCCAAAGCGCCGTGAGCCGCCAGGTGCAAGCGCTTGAGGAACTGCTGGGCGTGCCGCTATTTCGCCGCATGAATCGCAAGCTGACGCTCACGGCGATCGGCGCGGTCTACCACCGGGACATAGGCCAGGCGTTGCAGCGCGTGCGCAGCGCCTCGTTGCAGGCGATCGCGTCGCAGACGGGACGCGGCAGCCTTGACCTCGCTGCACTACCAACTTTTGCGAGCAAGTGGCTAATGCCCCGCCTATCCGACTTCTATGAGCGGCATCCAGGCGTGCTGATCAACCTGCACTCGCGCATTGGCCAGTTCGACTTCGAACGCAACGGCATCGACGCGGCAATCGGCGTAGGGGACGGCGCGTGGCCAGGGCTTGTGTCGTACAAGCTCTGCGACGAAACCTTGCTGCCGATCATCAGCCCGTCAGTCGCGCAGGTACAACCCATCCAGTCTCCGCAGGATCTGACGCGCCATTTGCTGTTGCGCGTGACGGCACGATCCGATTCCTGGATCCGCTGGTTCGAGGATCAGCATATCGACGAGCGCTCGATGAACGTCGGCCCGCAATTCGAGCTGACGTCGCACTTGATCGAAGCGGTCTCCTCCGGCATCGGGATCGGGCTCGTGCCCAGTTTTTTGATCCAGGAAGAGCTGGCGTCCGGCGCGGTGATGCTCGCGATCGACCGGCCGTTGCGCACGGGACTGAGCTATTACCTCTTCCTTCCCGCCGGAGATCAGCCGCTGCCGCAGAGCGTCGCGTTCCGCGAGTGGATCCTGTCACGCGCGCAGCAAGATTTCACGGATCCACACACCGTTTCGCCTCTGCAATAATTTAGTTCGCGATCATTTATCGATCGATCGTTAAATGGTAGTTCGACGGAACGACCTGACCAGTGTTGCCGCGCCAGCGCATACCCTCGTGGAACAGTCCGCTGACGGAGATACGGTGGAAAACCGGCGCTTGCCGGGAGACCGGGCTTCGCCTTTTTTCGCTTTTCGCCGTATCGACGGCTTTCGTAGCTTTCGTTAGATTGATGAGCACTGCGGGTGTGCCGTTAAGGATTGCATCGGCCTGACGGTCGACGTGCGCTTCAAGACAGTTTGGGAACGGCATGCCTTTAACCCACTGACGCACGCCGACGTAGAAGATGCTTGCATGCAGACTCCACACCAGTTCCATGTCGACTTCACGCGTCGCTTTGTCGGTGGCGGGCGGTGGGCCGTAGACTCGCGGATTTCGTCGATCACCGGCTTGAGCACTCGCTCGCACATTTGTTCGAGATAACGTGTGTTGATGCCCTCGCGCGCCAATCCCGCGAAGATGAACGTGCGGATCAGCGGACGCGTCAGCATGACGCTCGAATACGCCTGATAGAACGCGGTGAGCCGCGCCTGCAGGTCGACGGTGCGATCGGCGATCAACGCGTCCCATAGCGGATCCCAGCGATAGATCTCGCTGTACACGCGGTCGATGAGTGCTTCCTTGCTTGGAAAATATCGGTACAGCAGCGGCTGAGTAACGCCGATCTGTCGCGCCAACTCGCGCGGGCTGCCGGAAAAGCGTGGGTCGCGAAATGCTCGATTGCTTTATCGACGATCTGCTTTTCGCGTTCTTCCGGCGCCATGCGGCGCGAGGTCGCGGTCTTCGCGGCCGCCGGGCGTGCGGTCCTGCGCGTCGACGACGGAGCCAACGGGACGCCGGGACGCTGGATGCGTGGCATTGCAGGCTCTCTGAAGTCTGTGGATTCGACAATATAGCAAATGCATCTTGCGATTGGTCGCCTCTGGTCCGGCGGCCATTCCATACGGTAATGGCTGTTATTGCCGCCGGCGATCTTCTCCAAAGGCCCACGGCGTCCGATCATCTGCTCACCGCAACTCAACTTCTCGACCGCGATGAGCACCTTCCCGAAACACACGATCGACGACGCGCCCGAAGCGTCCAAAGCCCATCTTGAAGGCACGAAAAAAGCGTTTGGCTTCGTGCCAAACCTGCAGTCGTACATGGCTGAAGCGCCCGAGCTACTGGCCGGCTACTCGGCGCTTTGGGACCTGTTTTCGAAAAGCACGCTGACGCCGCACGAACAGCAGGTCGTCTATCTCACCTCGAACTTCGAGAACGACTGCCATTACTGCATGGCGGGGCACAGCACGCTCGCGAAGATGATCCATATGGACGAAGGCGTGATCGCCGCGCTACGCGCCGGCACGCCGCTGCCCGATGCGAAGCTCGAAGCGCTGCATCGCTTCACCACGCTCGTTGTCCGCGCGCGCGGATTCGTGCCGGACACTGATGTCGACGCGTTCCTCGCCGCCGGCTACACCCGCCGCAACGTGCTGGAAGTGATCCTCGGCGTCGCGACGAAAGTCATGAGCAACTACACGAACCACATCGTGCACACGCCGTATGACGCGTTCATGCAGGGCAACGAGTGGACGAAGCCGCAGGCTGTTTCGGCATAACGGAATCGAACGACGGAGAACCAACATGTCCCTGCAGCAGAAACTCGATGCATTTAAGGCCGACTTCAAGGGCGGCAAGCCGCCATACAACGTGCCGCCGGAAATCCACCCGATCATGGAGCGCGCCACGGCCGAGCTGATCGCGAGCGGCCACGCAGGCCGCTCGATCAAGGCCGGTGACCGCGCGCCGCAATTCACCCTGAACGATCAGAACGGCCATCCGGTGTCGTCCGCCGACCTGCTCGCGCAAGGGCCGCTCGTCATTACGTTCTATCGCGGTGTGTGGTGTCCGTACTGCAACATCGAGTTGCAGGCGCTGAACGAGGTGTTGCCGCAGATCCGCGCGCAGGGTGCCAACGTCGTCGCGATCTCGCCGCAGACATCCGTGAACAGCCGCAAGTCGGTACGCGACAACAGCCTCGACTTCCCCGTACTGAGCGACGAAAAAGGCGAAACCGGCGCGGCGTTCGGCTTGCGCTTCTCGCTGCCCGATTATCTGGTCGCGCTCTACCAGAAGCTGAAGAACGACCTGCCCGCGTTCAACGACGACCCATCCTGGACGCTGCCGATGCCGGCGCGCTACGTGATCGGACAAGACGGCGTCGTGCTGTACTCGGAGGTCAACCCCGACTACACGCACCGACCGGAGCCGACCGACATGATTCCGGTGCTCGAAAAGGCCGCAGGCCGACACCCTTCCTTGCACCGCCCGAAGCAGCACACCGGGCGGTGATTTCCTTGTGAGACTTCACGGATGACTCAACCTACCCCGCGTACCTTCCTGGTCACCGGCGCGACCAAAGGCATCGGCCTCGCACTCAGCAAGCGGCTCGTGAACGCCGGTCACCGGGTCGTCGGCCTTGCACGCGCCGATGCCGACTTCCCCGGCGAGCTCGTGACCGTCGATCTCGGCGACCGCGCGGCAACAGACGCCGTCTTGCTTGACCTGACGCGCCGCTTCGCCTTCGACGGCGTCGTCAACAACGTCGGTCTCGTGAAGCCGCAGCGCATCGGCCACGTCGACCTCGCCTCTCTCGACGACGTGTTCGCGGTCAATCTGCATCCGGCTGTGCAGGCCGTGCAGGCGTTGCTGCCCGGCATGTGTTCGCGGCGCTGGGGGCGCGTCGTCAACATATCGAGCCTGACGATTCTCGGCAAGACAGAGCGCACCGCCTATGCGGCTGCGAAGGCCGCGCTCATCAGCTTCGCGCGTTCGTGGGCGCTGGAACTCGCGGATACCGGCATCACGGTCAACGCGGTCGCGCCAGGACCGACCGAAACCGAACTGTTCCGCGCGAACAACCAGCCCGGCAGCGAAGGCGAGCGGCGTTACCTGTCCGCCGTGCCGATGGGCCGCTTTGGCCAGCCCGACGAGATCGCGGCGACCATCGCGTTCCTGCTTTCGGACGAAGCCGGCTTCATGACCGGGCAGACGCTGTACGTTGACGGCGGCGCATCAATCGGCAAGCTGGCTTTCTGAAGCTGGCCCGGTGCGGCGGCGCCCGCCGCTGCGCCCAGTACCTCCTCGACAAATGCAACGAACGCACGCGCCTTCGACGTCGGCATGCGGCCAGCCGGAAAAACCGCCCACAGATCGACGGGTGGCAAACTCCAGTCCGTGAGCGCCGCTCGCACGGTGCCGTCGGCCAGTTCCGGCGAAAACATCCACTCCGACGCAATTGCCAGCCCCAAGTGGCCGAGCACGGCCGTGCGCATGCCTTCAGCGGCGCTCACGCGCACACGTCCGGACACCACGACAGCGACTTCGGTGCCGTTCTGACTAAATGCCCACGATTCTCCGCCGCCGCGTAACGAGTAAACGATGGCCTGATGACGGCTCAGCTCGGCCGGCGTGCCGGGCACGCCCATCTGCGCGAAATAGTCCGGCGTGGCGACCACGAGACGGCGGCTTCGCGAGACATGGCGTGCAGTCATCGACGAATCGTCGAGCGAGCCCATTCTCAACGCGACATCCACGCCCTCCTCCAGCAGGTCGATCGAGCGGTCGTCGAGGATGACGTCGAGTTCGAGGTTCGGGTGGCGGTCGAGAAAAACCTTCAGCGCGGGCAGCACGTGCAAACGCGAAAATGTCACCGCAGCGCTGATGCGTAGACGGCCTGACAAACCCGCGGACGATTCATGCACGGCCTGTTCCGCATGGTCGGCCGCCTCGATCGCGCGGCGCGCATGTTCGTAGAAGCGCTGTCCGGCATCTGTCGGCGTCAGACCACGCGTCGAACGCAGCAGCAAACGGGCGCCCAGATGGCCTTCAAGCTGCGCGACAGATTTCGACACTGCAGGCTGCCCCAGTGCAAGGCGCCGTGCAGCGGCCGAGAACGACCCCGCCTCGACTACCGCGACGAACGTTTCCATTGCTGCCATCCGATCCATGCAAACCCCTGCTCCGTTAGGTTATTTCGCCGTGCGCTCGACGACACGAAACGCAAAGCGGCCGTACCGGCAATCGGGCACGGTACGGCCGGCGTAGGCGTCGCGGCCAATCAGCCGCAGTCAGGCCGTTTCCGCTTGATAGAAAGCGTAGTCGGTGTAGCCATGCGCGTAGTCGCCGTAGAACGTCGTGCGGTCGTAGCGATTTAGCGGTGCGTCCACGCGCAGCCGTTCCGGAAAGTCGGGGTTCGAGACGAACAGCCGCCCGAAAGCGACGAGATCGGCGACGCCTGCGTCGACGGCATGCAGCGCACTTTCCGCGGTGAACCCGCCGGCCGCGACGATCGTGCCAGTGTACACACAGCGGATATCGGCGGTCGCACGGCGGATGCCGCGGTCTCGGTATCCTCGTTGCCGCGAATCCGCGGTTCGATCACCTGAAGATAAGCCAGGCCGTAGCCGTCGAGGTGGCGGCTCACGTATGCGAAGGTGGCGTGCGGATCGCTGTCCGACATCGTGCCGTAGGTGCCGCTGGGCGACACACGCATCGCAACGCGGTCGGCGCCCCAGACCGACACGGCCGCATCGAGCACCTCCAACAGAAAGCGCCCACGGTTTTCGAGGAACCGCCGTATTTGTCCGTACGATGGTTCGAGCCATCGGGCAGGAACTGCTCCAGCAGATAGCCGTTGGCCGCATGAAGTTCGACACCGTCGAAACCGGTGTCGATCGCAAGGGTCGCCGCACGCCGGAACTCGTCGACTACGCCCGCGATTCCGTAGGTGTCCAGCGCCCGGGGCATCACCTGCTCGACTTCCACGATATTGCCGGCCGCATCTCGGATCGCGGCGTGCTCGCGCGCCTGGATCGCAGACGGCGCGACAGGCACCGCACCGTCGATATTGGCGGGATGCGCCTGCCGCCTCGCGTGCCAGAGCTGCACGAATATGCGAGCGCCTTTCGCATGCACCGCGTCGGTCACGCCGCCAACCACGCGCGTGAGCATTGCTGTATAGGGCCGGCGCACCGGCGTACGCAACGCCGAGCGGCGACACCGTCGTCGCATCCGTGACCAGCAGCGCGCCAGCACTCGCCCGCTGTGCGTAGTATTCAACCATCAGATCGCCCGGCACGTTGTCCGTGTCGGTGCGCATCCGCGTGAGCGGCGCCAGCACGATACGGTGAGAATACGGACCAACTCGAACTGGACTCAAGAGAGGATTCGTGGCAAGCGGCGAGTGCTGTATGGAGGCTAGAGGCGTCATCATCGACGCCGTACTCTGGCGATAGAAGTCATCCCCCAGTGATAACACCTATTCCGTCGCGGAATACACCGACACCATTCGCCAACGGAATCACATTCATGCCGTGCACCATACTTCAGCCGCCGGCATCGGGAAGGCAAAGTTCCGTCCGTCGTTATCGACCCGTTGGCCCCTTGGCCCCCGTCGGACAAGAACTCTAATCATGCATCACGTCTTTGCCTTTGCAACGCCAAATAGCGTCAAGTGCCGATTGAGCTGGAAGAACTCGGCCTCCATTACGAACTGCACGCCGTCAACGTAAAGAAGGGAGAGCAGAAGCGCGACGACTTTCTGGCGCTCAACCGGAACGGCAAGGTGCCGGTTCTCACCGATACACATCGGACTTTCGTGCTGACCGAATTGGCGGCCATTCTCGTTCACCTGGCGGAGCTGCACGGCAAGTTACTCTCGACCGAACCGTTCTCGCGGGCCCGTACGTTCGAGCAGTTGTTCGTTCATGCTTCGGGACTGAGTCCCGCGTTCGGGCAGGCCGGCTATTTTTCGGAAGATGGCCCCTGTTGAATGTTCCGCACACGCAATCGAGCGCTTCGGCAACGAGGCGCAGCGGCACCTACGACTGCTCGACGGCAAGCTCGCGCAGCGGGAATTCGCCGCGGGAAACGATTATTCGATCGCGGACATCGGCCACTTCGATTGGATCTGGAGGCGGGCATTTCTCGCACTCGAACTTACGGACACGCCACATGTGGCCCGCTGGTACGAACGCATTAGCCAGCGTCCTGCCGTGCAAGCCGCTATTTCACGGATTGAGGCGCTGGCCGCGACGGCAAGCTGATGCCCATCCGACTCAGGGGCGCGTTACTCGCGTCACTTCGCAGAAATCGGTTGCGCTTCGCAGGCGGCTACGCACAGGCGATCACGGCCAGTTACCAGCTTCGCAGGGTGGTTGCAGCTTCCAAGGCCGTACCGGCGAATTCACAAGCGCTGCTCGCGTCGTAGCTAGTCGTGTCAAGAAACGTCATCACCGGCACTAGACATAAGTAACATTGCCACACATTCATATGTAGTGCGAAATGCTCAATCGGAGGAACGCTTCGGAAGTTCACTGAGGAGCAGCGGGCCTTGCACGAGCGCTGCAGTGTTTAGATCAGCTCGGCAGCTTCACGAATTCGATGAGCGGTCATTGGCAGCTCATTTTGTTCGAGCACTGTCGCGAATTCTTCCACTGAACTTTGTGGTCGTTTGCGTCGAGCACGCATTCGTTTGAATGATGAGATCGCGACTAGCGGCTCAAGATCCCATTGGTTCACGATGAATCGATCGGGATGTACGATTTCAATTCCGTACGGCGCAACAGCGCTTTCAGGGAAATCGCGGACATTAGCGGTGACGATGCAATCCGCGTGACCCGCTAGGGCGGCCGCTAGAACATGCCTGTCGTTAGCGTCGGGGAGATTGAGACTCTCGACCAGCGGAGACCACGCTTCATCAAGCACTTGCCAGTCGGGTACGGCGTCGCGCATGGCGTCTCGTCGTACCCAAAGCCTGCCCTTCAGCTCCGGGCGACGCTGTACAAGCGCCAGCATCCATTCTTCTTCGATTTTGCTCGACCATTTGGCGCTGAAAAGCCCGGCAGTGGCCAAACTGAGCAGCGCATCCGTCTGGGCGATGGAGAAGAGCACACAAGCATCAAGTACGGCTGTGTAACGCGCATTCCCAGCCATCAGTAGTCCAGGCCCAGATTGCGTGCGTTGTCTGCCATGCGGTCCAATGCAGATTCTTGTCGCTCGCGCATTTGATTGGCGTAGGCCATCAGATCTCCGAAAGCAACTCGCCGATGCGTCCCGACCATCCGATGCGGGAGTCTTCCCGCTTCAATTTCCTTGATCACGAAAGGCCGAGATACGTTGAGGAAGTGCGCCGCTTCGACGGTCGTGAACTCTTTCTGGCTTGGCACGACCGAAATCGCCCGCCCTTCGCTCATTGCGCCCAGCAGCTGGCTAATTAGCTTGAGTGCCGCTGGAGGCACGTCGATAGAAGGATGCTCGCCCGTGTCGGTCGTCAACGTAATCGCGGCTGCACGCGAGTGATTGAGCGCTTCCATAATGCAACGCTGGGCAACCCGCGCCATTTCGAGATCACTCTGACTCATCGGCGGCGGAGACACCTCCCGGATTCGATTCGTCGTTGTCATGGGGATACCCTCGTTAAGTTTTCTGGGTTAGAGTACGCGATAGATGAAATAAATGCAATATGTGCAACATCTGTCCGCTTTTTGGTCTAGACGGGCCGCGCCCGGTACAGATGTGGATGTCGGACACGCAGCGCCATGGAGTTTGCCAAGGAACGTCGCCGTTGGTGGAACGAGGGCCCATGAGAACTTGCCCCCGTTTTCCGAGCCAGCTGCGAGGTGAGTGAGAAGGATTTGAGCGAGGCGTCTCCACCATAGCGGTGACAGTGAAGACACGGACGGATGGCGGCGATCTTTGAAGGCGACTGGTAAAATCAGTAGACTGATCTAACAGGCTGTTGAAATACCCTCTGCGCGGGTCATCCGTGCGCAAGGGAGAAACGTTGATTTAAAGAATCAAACGACACTGAGCCCAAAGCGATGCGCGGCCCCGACGGCTGTACCGAATCGATGTTCACGATGTCCAGACTGGACGATTTCGTTCCGGCCAATCATCCGCTGCGACCGATTCGCCTGTGGCTGAACGAGGCGCTCACGCGCATGGACGAGGTGTTTTCGCGCATGTACGAGAGCGAGGCCAAAGGCGGTCGCCCGAGCATCGCGCCGGAGAAGCTGATACGCGCTCTGTTGTTGCAGGTGCTGTATTCGATTCGCAGCGAACGCATGCTGATGGAGCAAATCTCCTACAACATGCTGTTTCGCTGGTTCGTCGGACTGGCGATGGACGATGCGGTCTGGGACCACTCCACCTTCAGCAAGAACCGCGACCGGCTGATGGTCCACGATGTCATGGTCAGCCTGTTCAACGAAACTGTCGAGACGGCGCGCGTGCGAGGTCACCTGTCGGGCGAACACTTCAGCGTGGACGGCACGCTCATTCAGGCGTGGGCGGGGCACAAGAGCTTCGTGCCCAAGACGAAACCGGATGACGATTCGCCGCCTGAGGGCGGAGGCGGCTCGCAGGAAGAACTGGCGCGGCGAGAAACGCAGCAACGACACCCATGAATCCAGCACGGACACTCAGGCGCGCCTGTTTCGCAAGAGTCGTGGCACGGGCGCGGTGCTTTGCTACATGGGTCACGTGCTGACTGATAATCGGCATGGTCTGGTGGTGAACGCACAAGTCACGCAGGCCAACGGCACGGCCGAACGGGACGCGGCCGAGCAGATGCTTGCGGATGCTGCGCGATTTGCCGGTACGACCATAACGGTCGGTGCCGACAAGAACTACGATACGGCCGGATTCGTGGCGACGTGCCGCGAGAACAACGTGACACCGCACGTGGCGCAAAACGATGCACGCGCGGGCGGTTCCGCGATTGACGCTCGAACCACACGATGGCCCGGCTATGCAATCAGTCAGTGCAAACGCAAACGCATCGAGCAAGTGTTTGGATGGGGCAAGACAGTCGGCAGGATTCGGCAGGCGATGTATCGAGGTCTGAAGCGAGTCGACCAGCTCTTCGTGCTGACTCAGGCGGCGTACAACCTCACTCGCATGCGAACGCTTGCTGCCAGGACAGCTTGAAAGAGTACGCGAGAAGGAAAGCGGCATCGGCAGCATCTGAATCACAGAAAAGTCGGCGTCAATTCATTTGGAACCCTGCATCGCGCTAGCTCTTCCGAATAATCGAGTGCGCGTTCACGAAGGGATATTTCAACGGCCTGCTAGGTCTATTACGCCTAACGGCCAGCCCAGCTCAAGTGACCATCCGGCCGTCGAATTTAAATGCGGGCCGCCCTTACCTTGGTGAACTTCGTTCTAGATGTTTTCACTGGTTTAACGTCGCCCATCGTTTTCTCCAGGCTGAGTGTTTGAACATTTCGTGTGTCTCCTGATGCCACGTCAGTGAGAGAGCCACTGTCTGGAAATAGTTGGTGAGCGTTGCTGATTGGCTTCAGCCGACGCTGACACCGAAGTGGAAATGTTTTTGGATAGCTGAGCCTCTTCGTCAAGAAGATCGATGGCTAGTACCAATAATACTCGTCGCGGCCTTGCTGACGTCCATCTGCCTCCCCTAAGTGGTAAGCGCGTGCACGGACCGCTTGTTCCGTTAGCAGGTCTTGCATCGTCTGAGTTCCGTTTGTGTTGCCGCAAGGATAACGGCATCGTCCCATCGAGCGTGCCGCGACTCAGCCGCTTATCTCCCTTGCCTGTTTTGCCGTCCTTCGACGTGACACAAAGGCGCATGGCGAGCACCTGAAGCAGCTCTGCCGCGATCGCGGCTTCGTTGGGCTCTATCCGCTCGACGGCGAGGTTCCCTTCTCGCTCCCGGCGCAGAATGCAGCCCGCCATATTCTTTAAGGCGAACGTCCAGTTGAGCCGTTCGGCCGATATTGTCATGGCGAACCTCGATCATTTTCGGGGCGCGGGCGAGCCGGACAGCAGCACTGCCTCGAAGTCGGCCTTGCGGTGGCGCTAGGGAAGCCCGTTTTATGGATATCGATCCAACAAATCGACGCTGGCTCAGCGCGTTGAGGCGGCGGCTACCGAAAGCGATGGCGCTCACTGCGCGGGCGGCTCCCTCATCGAAGACTTCGGCCTGAGCGTCAATCTAATGCTCGCGTGCTCTGCACGGGTCGTCGTCGGTGGACCGACGGCTGCCTGATGCAATCGATAGAGAAGTCGCCAGGAGTGCCCCCGGTCCTTGGAAGCTGGGGGTTGGCGAAGCGTTAGCTTCGCGGTAGGGTTGGGGTTTAGCGAACTTCAGTATATCGACATCTATGTCTGACGATCTTTGGCTTATCGCACCGGAAGACGCTTATGCGCAGTGGCAACGGGAGGAAGCTACCGGCGCCGATCGCCGCGCGTTCGCCGACCAGTCGATCGTTCAGCACCGGTCAATGTTTTCGCGGTTCAACGATTTTCTGATTGCTCACCGTGCGACTGTGGCCAGCTACGGGGCGGACCACCTCGACGGCTTCTTCACCGTCCTTGCACAGGATTGCGCGCCCGGCACGACCACCCGCCTGCGCTATCTCAAGCTGATCGACCGGTTCACGCGGCACCTCATCAACATCGATTTGCGTGCGGACAATCCGGCCGCGCTGATGCTCATCAATGAGAGCTGGCCAGATGACGAACCGACGCCGATCTATCTCTCGCTAGAAGACGATTTGCGCCTACAGGCCGTCTGCGTCGACACGCAAGGCGCTGCGTTAAGAGAACTGCGGAACATGGCAATCGTTGCGCTCTTTCTCGCCTCGGGTTTGACGGCGGCCGAGTTGAGGCAACTGAGGTCCGATGATCTTGATGTCGCCTACGATCGCCCTACTGTCTTCGTCGACAAACACGGACCTCGCATCGCGCGACGGGTGCCCATCGACCCTTTTGCCGCAAACGTTCTGCGCGCCTACTATGAAGCGCGTCGAAGCATCCAGTGCGTGACGCAATGGTTGTTCATCGCCACCGCGGCAGGAAAACCAATGCAGCCGGACACGATGCTCAAATGCGTGCGTGTCGCTCTTAAGCGGGCCGGCTTGACTGCGGCCGACGAGAGCCCGCGCTTGCTCCGGAACACTTACGGTCGCCGGCACGTCGCAGCAGGCAGGACCAACGAACAGGTGAGCAACCTCATGGGCCTATCCAGCCACCGCACCGCCACTCGCCTTCGTCAAACTCTTGATCCTAATGAGATGCCGGAAGCACAGGCTTAGAAGCCTTTTGATCGGCTTCGGCCAGAAGCGCTCATTCTTAGTCGGTCGCACTTACGCAACTTTTCTCGTTCAGCAAGTAAGCCTGCGACTACGACATAGATTGTGCGTGCTGTGCTCCGAGCAGAGCGGCCCCGGCGTATGCGAAGGGACTCAGACGATGCTACGCAAACGACCTGCCGACGCGGAAACGCATGGGGCCAGCGCGGATTTGACCGCTTCGGGGGATTCAGCGACGCGGTTTTCGCGATCGCACTGACCCTGCTAATTGTCGAGATCAAGGTGCCCGGATCTCCAGAGGGCACGCATGGCTACAGCGACCTCGCAAGCGCCATGGCGGAGCAGTGGCGCGAATTCCATTCCGTGGCCCGAAAGAACTATCGCTACCGAATAATTCCGGGGCAGCTCGCAGCGAGGGCGCGGCAAAGATAGAAAGGAATAGCTATTTTCTAGCTTCGAATGCTCTTCTTCTTTTACCAATTCGAAAAAGGACCGCGGGAGCCGTCGATACGAGGCTAGGTTGATCGCTGCATGATTTGCTTTACGTGGAAACAATGCAGGGTCATTGCCGACGGTGTTCTTTAAGTTATACATTTTGAAAGCGTAAGAGGCATTCGTTCTTAGACGGCATTCTTTTTTGTCGAACATGGACGGTTCGAGGTAGCAATCCCTCGTGCAGTCAAAACGCCGAAAGCGGTGCCAAAAAGAGCCCGCCACCGAGGGCGGGCGAAACTACTGAGAGACAGCAGCCGAGGCGCTGCATCCTCCTATCAACGGCACCAACATTCCAAACTTGAGCAGCTCGTTTTACAAGTTTCAACGGATCGGCTTCAACTGAACGAGACGCCACGTTCAGACAGCGAAAGCGCCGACGATTGGCCAACCCGTCGCTGACAATGTCCATTGACCAGCTCTGGTTCGGTCCCGTTGGCACCGGCAGCGGTTTGCGCTACCGCCGAAGTCAATGCACTCGCATACTCGCGGACTAATGTGTCAAAATCGAGCAGAGCTTCATGCGCTTGACAATGCACAGCGCCAACTATAGGGCGGTGGACCACGCAAATAAGCCGAAATGTTATGGTAGAACATCCAGGCGAGGGTAGTTTAGCCGACTGACAATACATGCTGTCGGAGCAAAAGAGAACCCGCTAATTTGCTAATATTTTTGCCGCCTCCTCCAGTACCTTTGCGGCTCTAGGCGACGAGTGAGCAACGTAATTAGCCCTCATCTTAAGCTGCGCGATTAGCTTTGGACGGTTGTAGGTTTGGCCTCCACTTTTCCACGGGTCTAAGTGCTTTATAGCGTTTTCAGGAAGAATGGCGATTAACTCGGAGACATCTTCGCCATTCTCGCCTTTTGCGGCGAGCCGTTGAAACTCAGCGATGTAAAACTTCAATGCGCTGTCTTCGCGTTCGCTCGTCATTACTTCTCCAATAATGCAACAGCACAGGCTGACTTTCCAGACGAGAGCGCAATCGCAATGCCTACGCAACTGTTCGGCCGGCAGCTCTACATGTGATGCGACGGCTATGCTATGAACTGAAAAAGTTTCGCGAAGGAACTTAAGCTATCGTAAAGATTTTTTCTAGACAAGGACGAACAATCCATGTGGAGATTGCTACTCACGCACTCAGTGATTGTTGAGCGCCGCGATGAATGACGCCCGCGAGATGGAGGCGGGCGTACATCCGTCCTACGTCAGACATCCATTACGGCTTCGACCTATCGTTGGCCGCGTCCTCAAGATCTTCTTTGGCGTCGCCTACATCTTTGCGCACTTCGCCT
This sequence comes from Caballeronia sp. LZ001, assembly GCF_031450875.1. Lineage (NCBI taxonomy): Bacteria > Pseudomonadati > Pseudomonadota > Betaproteobacteria > Burkholderiales > Burkholderiaceae > Caballeronia > Caballeronia sp. LZ001. The sequence goes on from NZ_JARTVX010000001.1 coordinate 142,183, forward strand.
GCTGCTTGCTGTGCGTCGCCTTTCGCTTCCTGGGCTGGATCATTCGTCATTTTTCCAATGCCCTCATTGATTTTGCCCTTCACCTTCTCCCCTACTCCCTTGACTTGGTCTTCATTCATGGCGTCGCTCCTTTTCGCCGGCAACATGCGGGCATCCACTCTTAGCAAGGAAAGTGCCTCCCACTCTTCACTTTCGAGCTTCAACGAGGATTTCCGCGATATCGTTACCGTCTAAAGTAAGCACATGATACTTCTCACAGAAGCGGTCCGCCATTCTCCATGACGCGTCCGGCTAACATCATGCAGTCGACTTTAAAGGCGCTAGCTGCGAAATTCTGGCTAGAAGTTAATTAAATTTATATCTGAATCGGTATTCCTCCCGTCCAGTAAGCGGGATCAGAAGTAGAATTTCCAGCAAAAGGAGTTCTACGCAATGAAGAAGTCGAAGTTCACGGATAGCCAGAACATGGACGCGCTCAAGCGCGCGGAAGCTGGCGTGACGGTGCCGGAGGTTTGCCGGGAGTTGGGCATCAGCACGGCAACGTTCTACAGCTGGCGCAGCAAGTACGGCGGGATGGACGTGTCGCTGATGGCGCGGATGAAGGAGCTGGAAGCGGAGAATGCGCGACTGCGCAAGATGTACGTCGAAGAGAAGATCAAGGCGGAGGTTGTCGCAGAGGCGCTGGCAAAAAAGACTGAGGCCATCTACTCGCCGCGAGATGGCCAGAGAAGCAGTAGCGAGCCGGGGCGTGTCGATCCGGCTCGCATGCGAGGCATTTGGCATAAGCCAGACGTGCTACCGCTACGAGCGGCAGCGCAATGCAGAGAACGAGCAGATTGCCGACTGGCTGCTACGGCTGACCGACAATCAACGCAATTGGGGCTTTGGGCTGTGTTTTCTGTACCTGCGCAACGTGAAGGGCTTCGGTTGGAACCATAAGCGCGTGTACCGGATTTACCGAGAACTGGAGCTGAACCTGCTCATCAAGCCTCGCAAGCGGCTTGTACGGCAGGCGCCGGAGCCGCTGATCGTGCCGGCGTCGGTGAATGCGGTGTGGTCGATGGACTTCATGCACGACCAGTTGAAGGACGGGCGCAGTATCCGGCTGTTCAACGTGATCGACGACTTTAACCGCGAAGCGTTGGGCATCGAGATCGACTTCTCGTTACCCTCGGAACGTGTCATCCGGGCCTTGGAGCAAATCATCGGCTGGAGAGGAAAGCCGTTGGCGATACGGTGCGATAACGGTCCGGAGTACCTCAGTGATGCGATCACGCAATGGGCTGCAAGGCTTGGCATCGCCTTGAACCACATTCAGCCTGGCAAGCCGCAGCAGAACGCCTATGTGGAGAGATTCAACCGGACGGTGCGCTATGAATGGCTGTCGCAATACTACTGGGACGACCTCGCGCACGTGCAGCACTTCGCAACCGAATGGATGTGGCAATACAATCACGAGCGCCCGAACATGGGCCTTGGCGGCATGACGCCAAAACAGTGGCTTATCGCCGCCGCATAGCCTCTACTTCTGACTCGCGTTAAAAGTGGGGGGATTACCCAGGCGTCGCCATCCTGTGACGGCGTCTTTTTATTATTGGATAAGGGACATGCTGTCGGAAAGAAATACTGCCAAGAAAACACTCAACTAACGCAAACTTCGCGTTTTCAGTATCAGCTTCAGAAAGTATCGGTCGTTAAGCATATTCGGGTACAGCCGCGGGCCGTATTGCGAGAAAGTGGCAAATAACCACCTAGATTAAGTACTTCCCCTGAGAGAAAAGATGCTCCACAATCTAAGCGTCAAAAGTAAGCTGGCATACGCGTTCTCGGTTCTGACTGTCATGGTGGTCTGTATTTCGATCAACTCCATTTACGCGCTCAATCAGTCACGACAAGCATTCGAGTCTTATTTGGAAGGTGTTAATGCGCGCGCAAACGTTGCCGCACAACTACGCGCGGCGGTCGACCGACGCGCCATCGCCGCGCGCAATATTGTGTTAGTCACCACCGCGTCTGATCTTGCACTGGAGAAGACGGATGTCGTCGCGGCCCATTCCGACGTTCAGGCACATCTGACGGAACTCAAGCGGCTGGTTGCGAGACCCGATGCATTGGATCAGGCCCGCGCACTCGTTGGCCGTATTGATAAGATTGAGCAGGCTTATGCCCCTGTCGCTACTGCGATCTTGGAGCTTGAGAATGCAGGTCGTCGGGACGCGGCGATTGCGAAAATGAACGCAGAGTGCCGCCCCTTGCTTGCCAAGCTGACCCATGCCACAGACGAGTATGCGGCGCTCACGCGACAAAAAGAAGCTGAGATCGCAGCCGATTATGATCAGCAGTACGTCCTGACCCGCAATATCCAGCTCGGCGTTTGTCTCGCCGCCATTCTGCTGGCGATCGGTGCAGCAGCGGCCATCACCCGCTCGATTGTCGAGCCTCTCAAGCGCGCGGTTCAGACGGCCAACGCGGTCGCGCAAGGCGACTTACGAACGACCTTGCATGTTTCAGGTCGCGACGAGACGGCGTCGCTGTTGCGGGCGCTCCAACAGATGAATGATCGATTGACCGCAACAATCGGCCAAGTACGAGAAAGCAGCACCGCTGTCGAATGCGCTGCAAGGGAGATTGCCACCGGCAACACTGACCTCAGCCAACGCACCGAGGAGCAGGCTGCATCGCTGGAAGAAACCGCTGCCAGCATGGAACAACTTAATTCGGCCGTTAAAAGCAACTCCGAAAGCGCCTCACATGCGGCATCGCTCGCGGGCAACGCTTTCGACATCGCTCGACGAGGAAACGCAGTGGTTGGCCGCGTGGTTGAAACGATGAACGGCATCAGCGACAGCTCGACCGAGATCGCCAACATCACCGCAATCATTGAGGGCATCGCATTCCAGACGAATATCCTGGCGTTGAATGCGGCAGTAGAAGCGGCGCGTGCCGGCGAACAAGGGCGCGGCTTTGCGGTCGTCGCCAGCGAGGTTCGAACACTCGCTCAACGCTCGTCAAGCGCCGCCAAGGACATCAAGATCTTGATCGAGAACTCGGTCCAAAAAGTTCAGGACGGAGCGCTCCTTGCAAGCGATGCGGGGCGGACGATGGCTGAAGTGACCGCTGCTGTGACCAAAGTGACTGACATCATGCAGGAAATTGCTGCGGCGTCAGGCGAACAAAGTCGCGGCATCGAACAAGTGAATCAGGCCATCGTGCAAATGGATCAGGTCACCCAGCAAAACGCCGCTCTGGTTGAGGAGGCGGCGGCCGCCGCTCAGGCGCTTCATGATCAAGGGATACACCTTACCGCCGCGGTTGCTTTCTTTTCCATCAGCGACGCCTAAACGGTTTCGGCGCGCCGACTTGCACTTAGACCTCTTCGGTTGGCTTTTGCCACTCGTCCGAAGAAGACAGGCTGACGCACGGTTTAACCCTCAAGTTCCATCCCGGCCTGCCGTCATCTTTTAGGGATGTTCAATTTTCGGCCATGACAACACGTCCGGGCCATCTAACCAAACTAAGGAGCATCCGAGGGAGCACCGGCGCTATCACCGATCGAAAGTAAGGCAATTCCGATGTCGGGCGAGAGGGCGATACTCCGTTGGCATGAATAAGCAATGATCGCACCGCCCTACCCTCTCGATGAAGATGCTCGACTAAGAACACTACATTCCGCGTGTGTGCTAGATACACCGCCCGATTCGTTTTTTGACGACATAACTCGCCTTGCCTCCGACATTTTCGACGTGCCGATCTCGCTGGTGACTTTAGTGGACGCGGACCGCCAGTGGTTCAAATCGCGTGTCGGCATGCCAGTGGCCGAGACATCAAGGGAGACATCATTTTGTGCCCATGCGATCTTGTCCCGGGAACCGATGGTGGTGCTCGACACCCATCATGACGATCGTTTTCATGACAATCCGCTAGTAGCCGGCGCGCCGTTCATTCGGTTCTACGCGGGTGCGCCGCTCACAACAAACAACGGCCACGCTGTTGGAACGTTGTGCATCATTGGTACACGGCCCCGGGCGTCTTTCAGTGTTCGGGAGAGGTCCCACCTTTCAGCGTTGGCCAACTTAATCGCGCAGCGCATAGACGCATTGCGCTCGACGGCTTGCCGAGACAAGGTGACCGGACTTCCAAATCTGACACGATTCTTAGATGATCTAGCACTTTTCGATGAGCAGTGCGAAGCCGATGTAGAGACAACTACGCGGGCAGTGCTCATTGATGTATGCACGCTGGACTATATCAACCGCATGGTCATTGCTATCGGGCTGGAGTCCATTAATGCCGTGGCGGTCGATACCACAAAAAGGCTCACGGCCGCGCTCGGCCCAGGCATGACGCTCTATCGAATCGGCTATGCGCGATATGGTCTCGTTACGAAGGCGTCCTGCAAAGAGATTGAAAAACTTCTTGACCGCGTCACCCGCGCGTTCGAACGACCTTTGACCGTTGCTGCGGATCTGCCCATCGATGTCACGCCTTCGATTGGGGTCGTTCGACTTGTTGAAGCCGCTAACCCCTCCGACTTGATCGCTGCGTTGATTTTCGCTGTAGAGCGTGCGCGTGATGAGCAAAAGCAAGCGGTGTACTACGACTCGGAAATGGGCCGTCATCGCAACCGTGCGTTTCTCCTTATTAACTCGTTTAAGGATGCGCTTTCGAAAAATCAACTGCGCCTCGTCTATCAGCCCCGCATGCGGTTGAGCGATGGAGTCTGCCTGGGCGCAGAAGCATTGGTTCGTTGGCGGCATCCCCAACTTGGCGACATTTCTCCGGGCGAATTTATTCCACTTGTCGAGAACACAGCGCTCGTCAACACACTGACTGATTGGGTGCTCGCAACTGCCGTAAGACAGCTTGCGATGTGGCAATCGAGCCATCCGACAATTCGATTATCGCTCAATGCTGTGGGATCGGACCTGACGCGTGACGGATTCGTTCCGTTGGTCGAATCCACGCTTAAAAGCTTTCGGGTGAACCCTCATCTATTGGAGATCGAAGTAACGGAAGGCTCGCTCATGCGACATTCCGATCGCAGCGCCTTGGCGGTAAGTCAGCTTCGAGAGCTCGGCGTGACGCTTGCGATCGACGATTTCGGGTCCGGATTCAGCAACCTTGCGCAACTCAGCCATCTCGACGTGGCTACCGTGAAGATAGACCAGGCGCTTGTCAGAGCGGTCTCCGATAGCCCACGTGACGCGACCATTGTTCGCACGGTGATCCGTCTCGTTCATGAGTTAGGCTTCACGGCTGTCGCCGAAGGGGTAGAAACCGCCGAAATACTTGGAAAGGTCCGAGAGTGGGGATGCGACGAAGTTCAAGGGTACTTTACTGGTCGGCCAATGGAGGCGGACATGTTTTCGGTGTGGCTTGAGATCGAACAAACTGCCTTTTACCTATAACATCTTTTGACATCTGACTCAAACTAAACTTATCCAGCGTGTCGGCGCGACCTTCAGGTTGTCGCGTACGTGGTGGCCGAGAAACGGCTTGTCGCAATAAGCGTCACGTCGGCTATCATGTGACCCCAGCACTACGAACGATTGGACGCTTGATGACGGCTCGGAATCCGGCCTTGGTACGAGACCGATCAAGATTCGCCAGAAGAAGTATCTGAACAATGTTATCGAGCAAGATCATCGGGCAGTCAAGCGACGCACGCGGCCTATGCTTGCCTTCAAGAAGTTCCGTTGTGCCTGGATACTGCTGAGCGGCATCGAGCTCATGCACATGATCGCCAAAGGCCAAATGCAAGCACGGGGCGTCGGATGCTCTCATGCCCAGCAGTTTTACTCACTGGCAACATAAGCAATCCTACTGATACTGTAGTCAATTCGCGATCTCGCTCTGTCCGCGACAAAGCCGTCCACGGTCGTGCACAGGGCGTTGCAAAGGTAACGAGGATGCTTAAGCGAGTGCTCAGATGCATTGCATAGTTTAAGGCTGCATACTTCGCCGGAGAGCGCAGATTCGCCACCTCCGCACAGGTCAATCAGTTTGGATCATCGAGGTGAATAGTTGAATTGCGACGGTTCGCTGCAACCAGTCAGCCGAGCAACGAATGCAGTTCGTACCGCATTAGATCGTGAGCCGACGGCGCAAGCGTTTCGTACGCTGCTTTGAGGTCAACGAATTCTTTGCCCTCTTCAGCATTCGCGAACGCATGCAGCTGCCCGATCGAAACGACGGGCAAGAGAATCACTTAATCAACTTGATCAACGACCGACAACATGAATTTTCGGCCGTCGGCCACCTTGCCATTTGCCGCTTGCATCTTTAGCGATCGGGAGTGTTGGCGTCGAAGCGATGTCGAGCGAGTGGTTCACGCGGCTGTCCGTAACATTGCCTGGCGCATTACGTCAGCAAGTTCGGCCGCAACAAACTTCGATACATAAGCGTTTGCACCTACCTTTCGCACGTGCTGTTCATTCGCGGATCCCGACAATGAAGAGTGAATGACCACGGGGATCATCTGCAACGCAGCGGCCGCTTTAATTTTGCGGGTAAGCGTGAAGCCGTCCATTTCCGGCATTTCAAGGTCGGTAAGCACTAATGCAATGTCATCCGTGACCTTCCTACCCTCCTTCGCCGCTTTTGCGCCTGCCTTCTCCAGCAGTTCCCACGCTTCCTGGCCCGTCTTGGCTATAATGAACGGTACCCCCATTGACTTCAGGCTCTCTTCGATAAGGGCGCGTGCAACGCCGGAGTCGTCTGCGGCAAGTACTCGTGCGCCCGGCGGCAGCGTCAAGCGTCCAGTGTTCTGCTCATTGATCTCCGGTTCGCTCGCAGGCAGCGCGTCGCGAAGAATTTGCTCGACATCAAGGACCTGCGCAAGCCGACCGCCCGCGTGGGCATCCAGGCGCGCGATGCTCGTCACTGCTTTACCGCTGGAGTGACCCTCTGCCGAAAGCACTCGATTCCACTCGAGGCGCACGATATCGTCAACCTCTTCGACGGCGAAGCCCTGCGTCGTGCGAGCGAACTCCGTCACCAAGAGAATACGGCTTCCCTCGCGTGGGGTACATCCCGTGACGCGTGCGAGGTCGATGACCGGGATGATTTCGCCGCGTACGTCCGCCACGCCGAGAATTTTGTTGGACGAGCCCGCCAGTTCCGTGAGCGTCGGCATTGTCACGATCTCCCGAACCTTAAAAACGTTGATGCCATAGAGCTCGCGAGCGCCGGTACCAGGCGTTGCGCCGAGTCGAAAAAGCAACAATTCGAACATGTTGCTGCCCGCTAAACGGACTCTTTGTTCAATATCATGCTGATCATTGTTCATCTGTTTCCACCATCGACGGTTACCATACATGGCTAACGGCTTCGTCACGATGTTTCTGAAGAAAGCAGTAGTCGCGTTGTCGGTTTGGACAGGTTGAGAGGTAATGTTTACGGTCTGGTGCTCGTCTACAACCGCTACTGTGATCTCCTGGTCTTGCGCCGCGCGCGCGGACCTGGAATAGCTGCGCAAGGCGACGCATGATGCAGCGAGCATGGATTTACACCGAGCATCACGCAACGGGCCGATGACGTGCAATCTGTCCTGCATCGGTCGCGGCAGGAGTCGGCGTTGCATTCGTTTCTTCGGAGCTCAACATCTGCTCCGTAATGCCGCCGTCCAGCCGCCTCAAAACCGGTTACGTCTCAGTTTGCCCGTTCGTGCGGACTGCGCTGTAAGTCATTTAATCTTTTCTCGATTGTCAACGCTTGTTCCTTGGGGGCAACCTTGATGCCCCGTGGCCGGCCGCTTCTCGCCGCTTGCCGACGTTCGTACCCAAACATCGATCGAGCGCTTCTCTGTGCACGCCCTTTCGTAACCTTTCTGAGCCGCCGCTTCGCGCCGAAGGGATTGTTCGCACAGCTCTCCTGCGCGAGCAGCTTGACTAGTCTGCAGTAGCTGTTGACGTCCAATTCTGCTACTCATGTTCGTTGATAACGCTAATGGGAAAAAAGAAGTCCGGAGGGTACGCACGGTCGTCTGGTGGCTTCGAACCTTATGTGCGGTTGCGCGGCTCGCCGGGAACCGTAGATTGAGCTCCTGCACTGACTGCTGCCTGTGCAACACCTGCCATGGCGGCTGTGAACGGGCGCCGATTGGCTAAAGATCAACTGATTGCTGAGCGGCGCAGTTAATAGCGCGGTTGAACTTCGTCCAGTGGATTCGTCAATCGACTGTCGCAAGCATCATCTACCATGCTCAACCCTCGCTCGAAAGCCGAGCGATATACCCGATCGATACCCGGTTCGGTAACGAGGGAGAGCGTGGGCAAGTGATACCCGTCAGCGCTAATTATCCGAAGAAGAACAGGGCAGCGGTTGCCGTCAGCAGCTGGCTGTTCAGTGATGAGTAGTCGATGAAGCCGGTAGCGGATTTCCATTATCGTTCTCGGTTGCAGAAGTAATGCGGCATGGCATCAAACTAGCACGCCGCACGACCGGCCGTCGCGAACAATCCGCTCTACGCATCAAGCTAGAGGCGGAGTGGACAGACCGTCGCGCCGTGTCGACCGGATGATACGTGCAGCGCAGACTTCCGGATGCCACTCCCCGCGAAGTAGTGGAATCTCACGACGCGTCGTCCGCGTGGTACCGCCCTCACAAAGTGTTTCTCCATTTTTCGCGACTATTTACATATAGCTTGCAGGGGCTGCTGCATAGGTCTACCAATTCAAAACAGACCTTAGGTCGCTATGATGCAGCACTATGCTCTTTTCAGCGATCTTTCTGCCCGTCGATGGATTCGGCGGTGCCTGATTATTCCAGGCAATCAAAAACGCGGCGAACGCCTCCGCCCGCATTGGCCGACTGATGTAATAGCCTTGAATACTCGTACAACCTTCTGAGACCGCAAAGGCATACTGTTCAGCGGTTTCGACACCTTCCACAGTCACCAGCAAACCAAGACACGTGCTCATCGTAATGATGGCTCGAGCGATCGCGACGCTCTCCGCATCGGACGGAATGCCGCGTACGAACGATCGGTCGATCTTCAATCGATCGAAAGGAAATCTGCGCAAATAGCTGAGGGACGAGTAACCGGTTCCGAAGTCATCCATTGAAACGCGAACACCCATGCTGCGCAGGCGGTTGAGCGTTTCGAGCGTCGCGCCCGTATCGGCAAGCAGCACGCCTTCCGTCACCTCCACTTCGAGTCGCTGCGGAAGAAGATGTGCATCCTCGATAGCCGATGCCACGATCGACGCAATCGACTTGTCGTGAAATTGCGCAGGCGACAGATTGACCGCCAAGCCAATCTCAGGCGGCCAGGTTGCAGCCTCGGCACACGCAGTCTTTAGCACAAAAGTCCCGAGCGGCACGATCAGCCCCGTCTCCTCCGCAAGACTAATAAAGGTGGCGGGGGCGATAAGTCCAAGCGATGGATGCCGCCAGCGCACCAAGGCTTCGGCTGACGTAATACGGCCTGATGCCGCATCGACGAGCGGTTGATAATGAACTTCGAGTTGACCACTCGACAATGCTATGCGAAGACCCGCTTCAAGGCTCTGCCGTTCTTGAAGCCGCTCATGCAGGATCTTCTCAAAACGCCGAACCGTCCCCTTGCCTTCGCTCTTCGCGAGATACATTGCGAGATCGGCATTGCGCAGCAGCGACGAGGGGTCGCCGCCGTCTTCGGGGAACAACGCAAGCCCGACGCTTGCACCGATATGAATTGTTCTACCATCGATATCAAACGGCCGCGCACCAAGTTGCTCGACGACCTTGCTCGCGATATCAAACGCGGATACATCGCTGACGTCGCCGGTAAGCATCACGACGAATTCATCGCCCCCGAGCCGCGCGACGATACCTCTGTCTTTGACGAGCGTCGAAAGTCGAATGGAGACGTCTTGCAGCACGGCGTCGCCTACCGCATGACCGAGGGTATCGTTCACTATCTTGAAGCTATCTAGGTCGATGAGCAGTATTGCGAGGCCCTGGTCGGTGCGTCGTTCGGTGCACGTATGCCGCTCCAGCAACTCGGTGAACTTTGTGCGGTTGTGCAAGCCCGTCAGCGGATCGGCAAACGCGAGTCGGCGCATCTTTTCTTCGGTGCGCAGCCTTTCGCGCTGATCGCGCACTGCGATGACCGTCTGTACACTGTGCCCAAGTGGAACCGTGGAGCGCAGCACGCGCACTGGAACGATGATCCCGTCTACGCCAATGAGATTCGCTTCGCGCTCTTCATTCTCTAAAAGCGTGGTGAGTTCGAGCGCCGGCAGAAGCCGGCTGACTTCGCTTCCCGTCAGATCGTCCTGCTTCAAACCTGACAGGCGCTCTATGCTCCGGTTTGCCGCGATGATTATGTTGTTCTGCGTAATCAACAGCCCTTCAAGCGCAACATCCGCGAGATCACGCAACCTCTTCCTGTCTTGACGGATTCTGGCTGTAGCTGCAAGATCGAAGCGCCAGCCCAGAAAAGCAAGCGCGATCAACGCCAAAGAAATCCCTGCAACGATTGGTGTGATCGTCTGCGGCGCAACGGCATCCGACGGAAACTCGATGCTGGGGTCTTGTTGCAAGGTCATCGCCGCCATGCCGCAAAAGTGCAATATGGCGATGCCCAAAAGCATCAACGGCGCGGCACATGTTTGCCATGTCCTATTGCGGCTTGCGATCGCCATCATCGAGAACCCGAAGATCGGCAGGCTCACAATGATCGATGGAATGACCAGAGTAAGATCCCATCTGATCGTTCCTTGCACCAGATACGCGCTTTGTCCTACATAATGCAACGCCGCGACGCCCACGCCGATAATCACTCCCGCTGCGAATTGCCTTGGACCGCGACGGCTGCTGAGAGACACGACTACGCCCCCGCCGATACCTACGACCGCGCATGTCAGCGAGATCGCCGTGAGAACAGGTTCGAACGCCACCCGCATATTAGGCTGATAGGCAAGCAAGACGATAAAGTGCGTCGCCCACGCTGTGCAGCCGCTCGACAGCACGCTCGTCGAACCCCACCGGATGCGCACCGCGCCGCTCGATCGCGCGGCGTGACGTGCAATCGCGATCGACGCATAAATGCCGACGGCGCACACGAGGGCGGCGAGAAGCATCGTGTGGCGATCGTGCGCATCGACGATGCAGTCGAGGATTTGTGCGACTAGGGAGTGTCGCAAATGGTTATGCATCCATTATCCTTATTACTGGTATCGTGAGGCAGAAGGCGCTGTCGCAATCGTGCTTCCATCGCGTCGGCCGTCAGGGGTTTGTCAAACAGGAACCCCTGTCCGATCACACAACCACTCTCCGTTAGAAAGTCGCGCTGTTCGACGGTCTCGACCCCTTCTGCAACGATCTGAAACCCAAGTGCGTCCGCCAGTGTGATCACCGCCTTGATGATCGCCTCGCCGCGCGGCGCCACACCGATTGCCTGAACGAACTTCTGATCGATCTTGATTCGGTCGATGTCGAAGCGCTGCAACGAAGCGAGACTCGAATACCCCGTCCCGAAGTCGTCGATCGCGATCGATACCCCGACTTCGTTTAGCCTTTCGAGCGTCTGCTCGACTGTATCGATATCGCGTATCAACGCGCCTTCAGTCAGTTCGAGTTCCAGCCATTGTGGCGGGAACTCGTGCAAGGTCAGTGAGCGCTGAACTCGTTCTAGAAAGCGCGGCTCTTCGAGCTGAACAGGAGAGACATTCACGCCGATGCGCATGGGCGGCAATCCCGCATCGAGCCATCTTCGTCCCTGTTCAAGCGCTTCGGCCAGCACCCATTCGCCGATCGCATGAATCTGCCCGTCGGACTCAGCGATAGGGATGAACGTCGTCGGGGAAATGCTGCCGAGCAACGGATCGTTCCACCGTATCAAAGCCTCCGCGCCGATGATATGCCCCGAACCCATATCGACTTGCGGTTGATACAGCAACTCGAACGCGTTGATCGATCGGGCCGTTTGCAGGCGTGCGGTGAGATTGAGGCGTCGGGCAGCGGCAAGATGCAACTGCTCGTTAAATTGTACGATGCGATTGCGCCCGCCCGCCTTTGCGGCGTACATGGCGACATCAGCGCGACTCAGCAGCGCCTGAGGATCATTGCCGTGATCCGGGAACGTGCTGATGCCGATGCTCGCACGCACTTGTATCACCTGCCCCGCGAGGGTGACCGGCTGATTGATCACCTCGATGACCTTGCCCGCCAGACCCCTGACGGCTTCCACAGGCGAGCGGATGGACACGATAACGAACTCGTCGCCGCCATACCGGGCGATGTCTTCGGTGGCATCGTCCGTTGCGTCCCGCAGTCTCGACGCAACAATCGTCAAAAGCTGATCGCCGACGCGATGCCCGAGCGAGTCGTTGACGATTTTGAAATCGTCGAGATCGATAAAGAGCACGTTGAGCAATTGACGCTTGCCGCGTTGGGAATCGAGCAGAAGACCCAGTTGGGAACTCAACGTGCCCCGGTTCAGCAAACCGGTCAGGGGATCATGCTCGCTCAGGCTTCTCAATGCTTTCGATCGCTCCGCGAGCTTCAATGCGGTGCGATAACTCGCCAACCCGAGCGCCAAGGGATACACCACGAGCATGGGCAAACAGGCCAACAACGTCGGTGCATCGGGAATCCACTCTGGCTCCATCCGCCCGCCAAAAGCGGCTGCCCCGATCAACGTCCCCAAGGCGCACGACAGGAACCCCTTGGCCAACTGGCGCCAACCGCCTGCTGCTACATTGTTCATCATGAACATGAGCAGGACAAGGGTGCTGGGAAGCCACGTGAAACTCATTGCTGCAACAGACGTTCCGCTCACGAAATCGTCCACATACATGTTGATTCTTTCCGCATTTGCCGGCGTGCGCGACCGGCGCGCCAACAGGTATGCGATGTGTGGCCAGACGACGCAATACACCGCAATATAGGCCTTCACCGCATACGACGAATGCTCGCGCCAAAGGATCATCTGGACGAAAACCAGCCCAAGGGTGAGTCCTACAGTCCGCAACACATAAGCGCGTCTTGCAAAGCCGCGCCCACGTGCATAATCCGATCTACGAGCATTCATGTGCGACGTCCGTCAGGAGACGAATTTCTGTCGATTAAAAGGTCTGCCATTCGCCCGACGCAGGTCCCGTCACACGAGCCGGTGTTGCGGTAGCGCGAGGCGCGGCGTTCGCGCGTTCCGCACGTTGCGTTCGTTTTGGCTCCAGCTTTCGATTTGTCTCGACTCGAATGCCCACGTCCCTTTGCGGACTGCCACTCAGACGGAACACGGAAACCAGATCGCGAAGCGCACCGGATTGTTGCGCCATCGACTGCGCCGCGGCGCTCGCCTGTTCGACCAGCGCGGCATTCTGTTGCGTCACTTCATCCATCTGCGATACAGCGACATTGACCTGCTCGATGCCCGTATGCTGTTCGGATGACGCGGCCGAAATCTCGCCCATCAGATCGGCGACGCGCTTCACCGACTGCACGACTTCGCTCATCGTCCGTCCCGCTTCTTCGACAAGTTCCGCTCCCACGCTGACCTTGGCGACCGATTCGCCAATCAGGTCCTTAATCTCCTTCGCGGCCGCAGCGCTTCGCTGCGCGAGCGTGCGCACTTCGCCGGCGACGACGGCAAAGCCGCGCCCTTCCTCACCCGCTCTCGCCGCTTCCACGGCAGCATTCAGCGCAAGAATATTGGTCTGAAACGCGATTCCCTCAATCACCGCGATGATCTCCGCCACCCTCGCGGAGCTCGTGCTGATGTCCTTCATCGTATCGACGACACGGCTCACGACCGCACCGCCGCGCACCGCTACCTCGGACGCGTTCGCTGCAAGTGTGTTGCCTTGCTGCGCGTTTTCCGTGTTCTGCTTCACGGTCGATGTCAGTTGCTCCATACTCGCAGCCGTTTGCTGAAGCGATGCCGCTTGCTCTTCCGTGCGCTGACTCAAATCGGTGTTGCCCGACGCGATCTCGGCGGAAGCCGTCGCAATGTTCTCGCTACCATTCCGGACACGGCCGACGATATCGACGAGCCGTTCGTTCATGTTGCGCAGTGCCTGAAGCAGTTGACCCGTTTCGTCCTTGCTGTCATCGACGATATGCGACGTCAAATCACCTTGAGCGACCGTCTCGGCGACTTCGAGCGAACGGCGGATTGGCACCAAGATCGAACGCGTGATCGAGAATCCGATCGCGATGCTGAGCGCAATGGCAAACGAGGCAAGGACTGAAGTGACGATCAGCGTGCGGTGATAGTCGGCTGCAGCCGTTTCGGCCGATTCGCGCGCCCCCTTGGTATTGAGCGCGATATCACGATCGATCAATGTCGATACCGCCACAAACAAAGGTGCCGATTCATTCGCGGCAGCTTCACGCGCGGCAGTGAAGTGGTCATCGCCGGCATCGTTCAACGCATTGATCTTGTTGTCCGCGACGAGGTATGCAGCCCAAGCCGTGTTGAAGTCGTCGAAGAGTTGCTTCTCTTCTGCGTTGGAGATCAAGGGCTGATAAGCCGTCATCGCGCGATCGAGCGTCGCCAGACCTTCACGACGCTTCTGCACTTGCGCTGCCTTTTCCTGTGCATTGGTCGCCAGCAGCGCGCCCATCGAGCCGCGTCTTACCGCATTCGTTCCGGAGCGGATATCCCCAAGCGTGAGCACGCTCGGCAGCCAGTCGTTTGCGAGTTCCGCCGTTCCCTTGTAGACCTGCGAGACCTGAAAAAGGGCCAGTCCACTAATCAAGCAAAGCGCCATCAGCGTCAATCCGAAGCCGATGCCCAGCTTCGCCCCAATTCTTATATTTCGTAAAGCTCTCATGTCGTGGTCCGTTTCGTCGTTGTCGTTGTCGCGTTGAAGACTCGGCCCATGCCGGACGATCCTAATACGCGCCATGACTCCCCTTACGGCAGCACTCCGGCGAACTTAAGTTTTTTCCAAATTTTTAACGTTTGCCGGTAAAGTCACCGCTGAAAGCATACGGTCGATCACTCACGTCGGCTTAAACTACCGCCTAAAATACGCATGCGAACATGCAAACGGTCGACGCGCATGGCACCGAGCGATGTTTCATTTTTGCCAGATTTTCCCTTCCAGCATACGGTTGCATGTTTGCAGAGCTTTCGTTATCTTCGGCCGCAAGAGCTTTGAGTAACGTCATAGACATGGAAAGCGACCCGATCCTGACTACGCGCGAGGCAGCCGAAATACTCGGCGTATCGATTCGCACGGTTCAAACCTGGGTGGAAGAAGGTGCGATCGACTCGTGGAAAACGCCGGGCGGGCACCGCCGCGTCCGGCGAAGCGCCGTATTCGCGCTTCGCGAGCGGCGGCTGGTCGCGCCGGTTCAAACCGCCTATACCGTCCTGATCATTGCCAGCGAAGGCGCAGGCAGGCGATGCAGCGAAAGCTTGGCCAGCGTGCCCGCCGTTCAGGTCAGCGTAGCCAATGACGCGCTGCTGGGTTTGATCGAGGCGGGGCATCAAATGCCGGCATCGGTCGTGATGGAGATCGATCGGCTCGATTGGGAGCGGATCGCCTTGCTCAAGCGGCTCCTTGCATCGCCAAGACTTGCGCATTCGAACATCGTCGTACTGTCCGATTTAAATGCGGAAGAGTTGCGCTTCGATCTCGGCGATACGCGCATGCGTCTCGTGAGCAAGCGCGCTGCACCGGAACAATTGCGCGCTGCAATCGCGCCGTATCTGGAAGCCGTCGCCGATATTGCGGCCGCACAGGAGTTGGCGCGCTTGCAGGCGGTTGCCCGCACAAATCTGGTCAACAGTCCGCAGCAGGAAGAATTCGACGAGATCGTTGCGTTGGCGGCAAACGTCGCGAAGGTGCCGATTGCATTGATTACGTTGCTCACCGCCAGGGAACAATGGTTCAAGGCCCGCTACGGCTTGGCGACTCAGGAGACACCCAGAGACTACGCGTTTTGTGCTTACACCATCGCGCAACCGGACGGATTGATTGTCGAGGATGCGGCCGAAGATGTACGGTTCCGCGCCAATCCACTTGTCACCGGCGATATGGGCATAAGGTTTTACGCCGGAGCGTCGATCATCGACTATGAGGGGTACGCGCTTGGCGCGCTGTGCGTAATTGATCGCGCGCCACGGGCATTTAAAGCACCGCAAATGGCGATGCTGCGCACACTTGCTGCGCTTGTATCGGACAAGATCAATCTGCAGACACGCAATCGGCAGCTTAGAAAAGCGAAGGGCTGAGCTGTGCGGCGTAGGGCTACGCATCGAGTTCTCGGTCGTCGCGCTCGAAAGTTGCCCCTGCCGCTGCGGGTAAGTAAATCGATTCGTCAGCTTCGACAAAATGGTAATCAGCGATTTTCCGTTAGTTATCCGCACGAAGCGCGTCGTTCAGCGTCTCACCGCGTGAGCCAGCCGGGTTGTCCGAGCATGGGTGAAACGGTCGTCACTACATCCGTGCTGCCACTCGACAGCGGCGAGACTTCGCCGATCATCGCCGAAGCGGTTCAGGCGTTCGTAGGCATCTGTTCACATAGCGGCGGACACTCGCTGTCAAGATAGCTTTGGACGCGGTAAATCAATTGCCCTCTGCTCGCCGCGATTAACTGCAGTCGTCGTCGAGGGTATCAGTGAAAACCTTTAGTTGAGTCTATCCGACAAATGTCCAGCTTGGAAACCTGGCTTGCTAACTTGCCTTGGGCCTAATGCCGGCTGCCCAGTCCATCATGAGGGACAATCACCGCCCTCCACCACCGCACTCATTTCTCGCGACGTCACCCGGCTACAGTTCCCTCGTTTCCCAAAGGGGTGAAAGCGACCCACTTCAGCCATACAAAACTCTCCAAACCGGTCACTCATTTTGACCGGGGACGCTGCAGACTTGAGTGCCGCTTAGCGGCCGTTGCAGATCTTGAAGAGTCACCCCAAACAGCCACTCGATGACGTGCCGCTTTGCAGCATTCATTGGCCTATCAAGATGGCTGCTACCCTACCCGTCGGATGGAGAACATTGAGCGAATGCAGCGTGAATCGAAATTCGAAGCAAACCGATGCTCATTCCTGCTGTCAGTCTGTTGGAGCTGTCAGCGCCTCCAGAAGCAGAACAATATCAACCGGTTTGACAAGGTGGCGATCAATCCCAGCCTCGTGTGACTTTCGCTTGTCTTCCTCCTGGCCCCAGCCAGTGATGGCTATTAATGTTGAGCCAGCTAAAGCGTCGATCGCACGGATGCGTCGTGCAAGTTCGTAACCATCTATATCGGGCATGCCGACGTCCAAAAGAACGGTATCAGCTTGTATCCTCTTCAGCATGTCTAGCGCAGCGAGTCCACCGTGCGCAGTGCGTGTCTCGGCACCCAACATCTCTAAAAGCATGGCAAGGCTGTCTGCCGCGTCAACATTGTCGTCAACGATGAGAATCCTCCTACCCGCAAGGGACTTCTGCCGAAATGGCTCATCTTCGGGCTTTTGATTCCGCATGGCGGTGGCGGTGGTTAAGAGCGGTAGACGGATTGTGAATTCACTGCCTTGATTCAGACCATCGCTGCGTGCACAGACAGAACCACCATGCAACCGAACAAGGCTTTGAACAAGTGTCAATCCGATGCCCAAACCCCCTTGCGCATGTTGACGGGAATTTTCCGCCTGACTAAACATGTCGAAGACTATTGGCAGCATCGCTTCGGATATCCCGATACCATCATCACGCACGGACACAACAGCATCCGTGTCATCGCGCATGGCCGTAACCTGGATATGGCCGCCCACATTAGAGTATTTTGACGCGTTGTTCAGCAGATTCGCGAAGATCTGCGTGAGCCGTACCGGATCGCCGATCACATTCAGCGGCTCCGCTGAAAAGCTTAATGTAAGCTGGTGCTGACCTTTATCAATGACAGGCCGACTCGTCTCCACAGCGTTTGTCAGAATCTTAGACAGATTTAGTGCCTGCTTTCGCAGCTCGATCTTGCCACTTTTAATACGCGAGACTTCTAGCAAATCGTCTACAAGGCGGACGATGTGAGACATCTGGCGCTTGAACATGCGATGAACACGGATGCGCGTATCGCCGTTGGTCGCATGATCTAAAACATGGAGGCCGTTTCGAATCGGCGCCAATGGGTTTCGAAGTTCGTGAGCGAGCACTGCAAGAAACTCATCCTTACGGTGATCCGCGTCTTTCAGCGCTTCCTCGGCAACCTTCAAATCACTAATGTCCTGGACTATCGAACATGTGCCGATCAGGTCATCGGCCTCATCGCGTAGAGGCGCTGCGCTCACTCGCATCCAAATACGCCGTCCCGGGACACCGGTGTAAAGCATTTCTTGGCCGGGGAGCACCGTTTCCCCACGTAGCGCTCGTGCGCCGGGCCAGTCGTGCGGAGGGATTGGTACTCCATGAGCGTCCCATGCTTGCCAAAATGCAGCCCGTTCTGGAAGCGTCGATGGAACAGCCGTCGGTATGTATCGCCTCATCAATTCGTTGCTGAGCGTCCACTGGCCGCTCTGGTCGGTGAGACCGACACCCGCCGGCAATTGATCAATAATGGTCTGTAGCCGATGCTCATCCATGCGTCGCGCCGTTCGCACGGCGCTTTGCTCACATGCGACGCGCTTCTTGGCGATAGCTATCTCCGTGGTTTCGTTGAAGATGCAGAAGACACCGGGAGTGCGTCCCTTGCTGTCGTAAATAGGGCTGCACGAGACCGCGAAATGGGGTTCGCCCTCTGAACAAACGCTCACGGCCGGAAGCTGAATATCGTCGGAGCGGACGGGGGCACGCTGTTTCAGCGCTTGCGCCACGGTTTGTCGCAACGCATCCCACCTGCCGGGCCAAACATCTGCGGGCGGTCGACCGATGGTCCCTGCCGCTTTCATATCAAACAGATCGCATAGCTCCTGATTTGGGATAACAGCCAGTTCCGAGCCCCACAAGACGCACGCGGGAAACGAACACCACACACAGCTAGTGAACGACGCTTGCAAGCAGACGTCCCATCGTTCGACGGGACCCACGGGACTTCGGTTCCATTCGATGCTATGCAAATACCGCGCGACGCGGCTGTCGTTTCCAAACAGTACGGACAGGTCCATGGATGTAAAGGTAGGCAGAAACAATCGCGCAGGCTAGCACGGACAGACAGGGCCTGGTATTGAAGCCCTTTTGCGGCACGACAGCTATATAAGGTGGACAGGCCATTACCTCAAACCTAGGCAGTTTGCGCTTTCGATGAAGCTGTGTAAAAGCGCCATAAGCGATTGCAGCATCAGGCCTTTCTGACAGTAGCCATCGAAGTCACCTTCGGACGCCCGTTGCTTTACGAAGGCGTCATCGTGCGCTGTCAGAGCAACAATCACCATCGACGAAGTCTTAGCGTTCTGCCGGAACGCTCGAGCGACCGAGAAGCCGTCTATTACTGGCATTGAGATGTCCAGCAGCAGGGCGTCCGGTTTCCAGATGCATGCTGCGGCGATCGCGGCCGCACCGCCGTAGACGGCCAGCACTTTGAATGGGCCACCGTCAAGATATGCGGCAAGCGCTTCAGCCGCATTGGTGTTGTCATCGACTATCAAGATCCGTGGATGCCTGCGTTTGACGCAAATCGCCCGATCGGTCCAACGATAGGGGTAAGACGCCTGAGGTTTTATCGCTGACATGTATATGATCGTAGTGCTATGTGACATCCATTATGGCGGAAGTCGTCCATCCCCCTTGCTCCAGTACCGGGCGCCCAAAAAGGAAACCGCAGCGCTCGGCAATTTGCCTGCCTCAAAACGGCCAGCGAGCGGGGGGAAACGAGAGCGTGGCTGATCAAGCTAGATGTCGGCCTAGACCGGCGACTCCTGGTCGGGGTCGAGATAGTGTTACGCCGAAAAGCGTTCGTTGAGCAAGGCGCCTATCGGATCCCGACCATGGCAACTGGAAGACGTTTTGGAATGGCCGTTCATGGCCGGGAGCCGGCGCAAGGCCGCCGGGAAGAACGGCGGGCGCAGGTCAGCTGCATCCCAATACGGGATTATGCCCATAGCTGCATTTTGAAGCCTCTTTGTGACGGCCGGCACCGACACACCTCCTTTTCGAGACTCGAGCCGGAGCAGGTCGAGTGCCCTCGCTGCTCACCGCATCCCTCCATAACGGCACACGGTCCTCCCGGCGCAAAGGGGCGCTCCTTGGGCGCCCCTTGGTTGGTCAACGTCCGGCGATAAGACCGCCGTCAACGTGAAGGATCTCGCCGGTTGTAAAGGCGGCGTCCTCGAGATATAGCACCGCTCGAACGATATCCTCGACTTCGCCGAGCTTGTTCATGGGATGGAAGGCGGCCAGCTTGCCAACCATGCTCGGATCGTGCATCGGTGTGCGGATAACGCCCGGAGCCACGGCGTTCACGCGGATGCCGCGCGTGGCGTACTCGATCGCCATGCTCTTGGTCGCGGCGTTCATCCCGCCCTTCGTGAGCATGGCGATGAAGGCGGGCGAGCGCGAGCTCGCGAATTCCGCCGTCGAAGCCGTAATCTGGACGACATGGCCGCTGCCCTGCTTGAGCATCATTGGAATTACTTGCTGCGTGGTAAAGAAAAAGCCGTCGAGGTTGGTCTTCACCTTGAGCCGGTAATCCTCTTCGGTATATTCAGTGAACGGCTTGCCGATGAAGATGCCGGCGTTGTTCACCAATGTATCAATGCGGCCGAAGCTGTCGAGAGCTGCCGCGACCAGATGCTTACCCGTGTCGGGGTCGCCGATGTCGCCGGCGATGGTCACGAGGTCAGGATCGGCTGAAGGCTGGATCGAGCGCGATGTAGCGACAACGCCGTAGCCCCGGGCGCGAAAGCCGTTGACGATGCCTTCGCCAATGCCCTGCGAAGCGCCGGTGACAATGGCTACTTTTTTCTGGCTCATGCTGTTTCTCCTGGCTGTTGAGTGAACCTGGATGCAGTTGGCATCCCGTGGTATGGACAGCAGGTTATCGCTGGACTTTCGGAAAGAGGAGCCGCTATCCTCGCGCAATGACTGATAAAAAACGCACAGAACTCGACTGGCAGGACATGCGGATATTCCTGGCGCTGGGGCGCTATCGAAGCCTGTCCGCCGCTGCCCGCGCCCTGCGGGTCAATCACGCGACGATTGCCCGCCGTATCCAGTCACTCGAGAAAAGCGTCGGTCAGAAGCTCGTCGAGCGCCGGCCTGAGGGCTACGCACTGACGCCTGCTGGAACACACGCGTTACAAGTTGCAGCGGAAATGGAAACCGCGGCGCTGACGATAGGGCATGCGCAGCCGAGCGATGGCGACGCTATCCTTCGAGGCCTGGTGCGCATAAATGCACCGCCCGCACTATGTCAGGGCTTCATCCTTGCACGCCTCACACAGATTACCGAGTCCTATCCCGGTATCGACATTGATCTTGCGACAAACCTTCGTTCCGTCAGTCTCGATCGTCACAAAGCCGACATTGCGGTGCGTGTAGGTCACCTCGTCGACGCGGACCTGATCGCAAAGCCACTCGGTCGCATGGCGTTCGGCTTCTATGGCGCACCAGCGCAGTGCGAACGAGCCGAACGCGGGGAGGTGCCGGTTTTCGTGAGCTTCAACGAGGAAAGCGCCGACATGCCGGGCACGAACTGGCTGACACAGCACTTCCAGCACTCGCGCGTTTCACTTCGCGCCGAGAATCACATCTTGCAGGCAATCGCCGCGCGAGACGGTGCGGGCCTAGGCTTGTTGCCTCATTATCTAGGCCGAAGCTTGCCTGGGCTGATCCCGTGCTCGCTGGGGCCGTTGCCCCCGCCGCGAGATATGTGGCTATTGATACGCAGACAGGACCGAAACGTCCTGACAATACGCGCGGTCATGCAGCACCTTATCGATTCATTCAAGCAAAGCGAAACACTTTTCGACGCTTAAGTTCTAGGCGCGTCCGACCCGCAACTCGCCGCACACCGACGAGGAAGAAGCGATACTGCCGGAGGAATATGGCGTTGGGCAACGCGTAGTCGACTGCCGATGAACGACCCTCACCGGCCGCTCGCAGAGCGATAGGTCGGACGTCGCCTCTTCAAGACAACAGCCAGTCGCAGATATCGGCTCAGATCGCCCGAAACGCGGGGCTCTCGCACTCAATGCAACCGCGCATCACGCATTGCATCCACCGGCTTACGAATACCCTTGCGTCGACGACGCCGGCCCAGTCCGCCGCAGAAAGCGCTCGCGCGCCTTAGCAGGCGCGCAGCGATACACGGCATAGTAAAGTTAGCCAGACAACGCTCGATGAACAAGCCCAACCGTCCGGCTACAAGTCTCACGTAGCCGCGCGTTCGGGCACCCTGGCCAACAACGGCCCCAGACCCTCCGCCACGGTCAGATGAGAAATCACGGCGTCACATAGCTTCTGGTACGGAAGCTCGGCGATCATCGCAGTCTGAATCGCCGCAAGCACTTCGCCTGCTTCCGAGCCGTTCATCGTGAAGCCGAGGATGCGGTCGTCGTCAGCGCCCACGAGTTTTTTCTTGAAGCCCTGCGTTTCGTCCGTCGCTTCGGTGCGCAGGACGTTGCTCATCGGTAGCGTCGCAATGCGCACGCCGATTCCCGCGCGCCGTGCGTCGGTTTCGTTGAGGCCGACGCGCGCCAGAGGCGGATCAGTGAACAGCGTGTACGGAATCAGCCGGTCGCTCGTGCTGCGATGTCCGCCTGCCATGTTGTCGCGCACGATCCGGAAATCGTCGACAGAGACATGCGTGAACTGCGGGCTTCCCGCCGCTTCGCCGATCGCGCGTCTTCTGTTTCGAAGTCGGTCTCCATGACGAGCGTATTGCTGATAGCGGCGGCGCTGACGGCTGACCGGTCCGACTGGCGTCATCGACCAATGGCCGTTCTCCGCCGTGCCGAGCAGCGCGGCAAAGCAAGCGTCGTCATCGAAGCGCAGCCAGCACAACCAGTCAATGGAGCCGTCGCGACTCACCAGCGCGGCGGTTTCGCCATCACCCAACATGGCATAGTCTTCAATCGGCTTGCTCATTGCGACGTTATCCGGGGGAGACCGTTCGAACTCTGTATTTTCTGGCGAGCAAATGCAAGCCATCGCGCGCGCATCAAGCTTCCAGTCAATTGAATCGATTTCGCTGAGCGCCCCTTAGCAGCCAGCTTCGCAAAGCCGCCGCGTCATTGAAATGCGCACGCGAATCTGGCGCGCCGAGCAGTACGAGCAGCGTCGGATGACCCGACACCATGGTAACGATGATGAGGCAATGCCCCGCCTCGTTTGTGAAACCGGTCTTCTGCAAGCGGACGTTCCACGACGCATCGTAGACGAGCGGATCAGTGTTGTGATACATGAGCGGGCCATCGCCGCCGAGCACGAATTTTTCGTGCGACGTCGCATATTCACGGATCGTTGGGTACGCGTATGCAGCGCGCGCCAGCCGCGTAAGGTCCCGAGCGGTCGACACGTTATTAGGTGACAGCCCGGTCGGATCGACGAAACGAGTGTGACGCATCTGCAAGTTGCTTGCGGTGAGATTCATCGCATGCACGAAGCCCTTTCGGCCGCCAGAATAGTCCCGGCTAAGCGCAAAGGCTGCGCGATTCTCAGACGACATCAACGCAATGTGCAACATGGTTCGGCGCAACAGCAACGAACCAACCGGCAGACGCGAGCTCGACCTCTTCAGGCGGTCGACGTCAGCATCGGTAATGCGCGCGGGTTTGATCAAAGAGCGGTCGGAATCGATCACTACCATGGCGGTCATCAGCTTCGTGAGTGAGGCGATGGGCATGCGCCGATCCGCATTTTTCGCATATAGGGTCCGTCCCGTTGTGAGGTCGAGCGCGATGGCAGCGCAGGATCGTACCAAGGGCTGATGGCTGCGCTTCTTTCTGACATGCTGCTTGCCAACATGATGACCGGACAAGTGATGCTTGTTGATGTGGTGTCTTGCGATATGTTCCACGATGCGTTTCGCCTGCACAGCTGCTGAAAAAAAGCTTGCTAGCAGCAAAACGAAGAGAAAAAGATGGAATTTGGCCATGTAAGCTCCAGCGGGATAAAGCGCGTGCGCTGAACCTAAGGACGTATCGACGCGACCGTTTCATTGCGCTGCCTTAGTGCTGTCGTAACGACGCGCGAGCGCTTCGTACAGCGGCGGAGCAAAAAGTCTCGACACGCGGCTCGCGATCAACGCAGTCGACATCAGCGACAGGACGAGCGTGTGCCCGTTGATCATCTCGATCACGATGACGAATGCCGTGATCGGACTCTGCGTCACCGCGGCAAGATAACCGACCATGCCGAGCGCGATCAGCATCGGCAACTGCACGTGCGCGAACACTAGATGCAGCGCATTTCCCACGCCGGCCCCGATTGCCAGCGACGGCGCGAACAGGCCGCCCGGCGCACCCGGCAAGTACGACCAGATCATCGACGCCATCTTGAGCACCGGATAACTCACACCGAGCTGTGACGTGCCTTCGAGCATGCCGCGCGCTTCCACATAACCGCTGCCGAACGTATGACCGCCCGCGACCAGGCCAATAAGCGCAATCATCAGCCCACATGCGCCGCCGAACATGACTGGATGCGCCTTGCGCCATTCAACCAGCCTCCGTGGCATCCAGCGATGCGTGTTGAGCAGAAGCCAGCAGAAGACGCCGCCTGCGATACCCGTGATTACACCGAGCAAAACGACGACGAGCGCGAGCAGATCCGGGAAGTGTCCATCGATATTGATCGTGCCGAAATACGTGTAATTCCCTTGCAAGGCGAGCGAGACGACGCCGGCAAAGATGATCGCCGTGATGAGCACGCCGCTGGTTCGCGCCTCGAAGCTGCGTGTCAACTCTTCGATGGCGAACACGACGCCCGCGAGCGGCGCATTGAAGGCCGCGGACAATCCCGCCGCTGCACCTGCGAGCGCCAGATTGCGTTCGAACGCGGCACCGCCAAGGCGACGCAGCCGCCTCGGGTAAAAGCGCCGCAAGCTGAACATGAGCGCGGCTCCGACGTGAATGGTCGGTCCTTCGCGTCCAATCGTGAATCCACCAAGAATCGAGAAGAACGATACGACAACCTTGCCAACGAGCACTCGTAGACTTAAGAGACGCGACGCCGCTTCGCGTCCGTCGTGCAACGTCGCGATGACTTGCGGTATGCCGCTTCCCTCCGCGCCAGGGAAAAAGCGCCGCGTGAGCCATACAGCCAGCGCTGCGATGGCAGGCGTGATGAACAGCGGAAGCCAGAAGTACCGGCTTTCAAGACGCAGAAACAGGCCGTATCCGACATCGATCAAACGCGCATACAGCACCGCGACCAGGCCGGTCGCAATTGCGCCCAGCCAGAATACGCCGTAGTGCAGCCAGAGACGACGAGCGCGCAGGATCGTTCGTCGATCGAAGAGCCGGAGTAAATGCATCGGGGACGTCGGTCCAAAATAAGGCACATTGTGCCGTAAACGAGCGACTGGATTCTATGCATCGACATCCTGCATATCGTCTTACTCTCGATTCTGCAAAAAGATCCAGCCGAACGATCCGTACTGCGCCTTGTGCTCTGCGGCTAGTTTGAGCAAGCACCGCTCGCCTCTTGCGGTGAGGTGAACCTGCACTTGCCGGCCATCAGTTTCATCCGCGCGGCGTTTGACGAGACCCGCCGCTTCGCATCGCGACACCAACGCGGCGGTGCCATTCGGTGCAGCCTGCAGGCGCTCGGCGAGCTCGCCGACAGTGGCCCATTGACGGCCCTCGAAACCGCGAACGTGCAGGAGCAGTTGATATTGGAGCGTCGTAATGCCGGCGGCGTTGGAGATCTCTTCCGAAGCGCGCAGAAATTTGCGCAACTCATAGCGGAAGTTTGACATGGCTTCGAAATCCTGCTTGTCGAGAGGCGGGATTGTGGCCGAATGTCTGCTCGTCATGCTTTGTCCTTCAGGGTCGATACAGTAAGTCATGATTGGTCGACGAGGTAGCAACTGTCGGACCATTGCGCGGGAGCCGGAAGCACCGCAGAAATTATGCACGGTGCGCCGATGCCATTTCGATGCAAATGGTCGGAGGACACCCCAGGGCTCACGACACTTTTCAACACCACCCCAAAGCGGATTTAGCGAATCAACTGGGCGATGTCAAGCGATCGAGATACGCCGAAACGGCTTCGATATCACTTGCAGAACAGGCGAGGTACCCGTCAGGGCGCACGAGTGAGATTACGTCGTCTTGCAAAGCCGGCCTGACATTGCCGTCGATCAAGTCAGGATACATTTTCAGTAATTGCTCAACGCCGGGGTCACGTGCCCCGAACAATACGAACAAGGGTCGTGGGCCTGATCCGGCCGAAGGATAACCTTCGACCGGCGCCACTCGCGCGCCAGGCACCAGTCCGCCGTGATGCGGACCATTGAGCGGGCTATTGGGGTAATGGACGTCTACCTCCGACATCGTTTCGGCAACACCACGGGTGAAGTGCGTGAGTCCCAGCGCAAGGTGACCGGCGAGATTGCGGAGTCGCTGTGCTACCGGGTTGCAAATCGTCGCAACGGCGGTCAGCCGCTCAGCCGCTTTCAGTACTGCGTCACCAACCGCGCTCCGTTCAGGACTGTAGCTGTCCAGCAAGGCCTTGTCTGCATCACCGCGAATGACGAGAGCAAGTTTCCAGCCAAGGTTGATAGCATCCTGCATGCCGGTATTCATGCCCTGCCCGCCTGCGGGGCTGTGAATGTGCGCAGCGTCTCCGGCAAGAAACGTGTGATCCTGCCGATAGCTTGCAACCTTTCTGCCATTTATACGAAAGCCGGACAGCCAGACAGGATCGTTCAACTTGGTTCCAGCAGGCCCACGCTTATTGACGAGTTGTTGCACCTGATCGAGTGTCGGCGTCGGCGGTGTTGAGCCTGCGGTGGCCGGCAGATCACTGATGATTCTGTACCGCCCTGCCTGAATCGGGAAGATGAGTAAGACGCCCTCCTCATGCCAATAGATGGAAGCGTCCGTATCCGGCCGAGGGTATCCGCTCATATGCACGTCAGCAAGGAACCAATCACTCCGCAATGTTTCCCCGGCAAAGGGTATGGCCAAGACGTGGCGCACGGTGCTATGCGCACCGTCGCAACCGATCAGCCATTCGGCACGGACGTCCTCCTTTCGACCATCAGGGCGAACCAGGACCACGTCAGCGCCTGTGCTGTCCGGTACGATTCGCGTTGCTTCGACCTCACGCTCGACACTTATTCCCTGTCGGATTAACCGCTCCTCCAGCAGTCGCTCAGTCTCGGATTGTGGCAAGGCCAACGCATAATGTGCACGCTTGGAATGGAATCCATGGCGACCCGGCCAACCACTCGATCGTTCGCCATGAATGTAACGCCCTCGATCTTAAACCCCGCATCGACGAACGGTGTGGCGCCGCCCACTCCTCGCTCAAGAAGCTCCAGCGTTCTGCTCCAAAGCACCATGGCTTTGGACTTGTCGGTTCGATGCGCCGCCTTATCGACGATACGAACGGGTATGCCATATCGGGCAAGTTCGGAAGCAAGTGTCATCCCGACCGGACCAGCACCGACGATAAGCACGGGCGTCTTCATAACTTTGGAATCCTGAATAATAGGTTGAGAAAAAAGCCCAGGATGCACTGGTGTTCACAACAAAGTAGTAAGCAAGTCGCGTAGCATGCTTGCTACGTCTTCTCGACCATCAGTGCGCCCTGTAGCGAGTGTAACGACTGCCAGGCCAACCGATGCGGCATGTAATAACCGCGCCGCATGTGCCGCAGGTGGGCGGTTGCTTACGCGAGCAAGAAAAGCATCGATCTCAGTTGCGATACCATCCGCAAGTTCGCAGAACATGGTGCGGATTTTAGGAGCCTGGTCTCCCGCCTGAGCAAGCGCCATCAACACCCGTGTGTTGTCGTGCCGAGTTATCAAATCAGCAATGGCCATGGCCGCCTGGTCAATCGATTTGAGGGCATTGAACAATGCTTTCACCGCAAACAGTTGACGATCAACGGCGGTTCGAGCAATCGCCGTCAGGAGATCGACCCGTGTGGGGTAGTAGTAGGTGAGGTGGCTAGCCTTAAGCCCCGCTCGGGCAGCGACACGTGGCTGGGTTAGCCCGGTGAATCCCTGCTCGCGAACGATGGCCAGTCCGGCATCAATGATTTCACTCCGACGATCAGTCATGAAGCGATCTTAACTGGTATACCTACCAAATCCATATCAATTTGGCGTTTTCCCATTATTTGAGCAACGAGATGATCAACCCGCTTATCGCGATGGCATCCTCACCTGTCGTCTTATGCCTTCCTAAATATGTCCCGGGGCCTGTGCAGTAAGGCAATGGCTTAAAGTCGCTTCGTCGGCGCGATCCATATGGAAGGGCGCCCGGACCAAACAGTACTCTTGCTGTCGATCGTGTGCACGAGCAACATAGACAGGTCTGGGCCCAGCAGCGAGCCCACACGACATGTCGCCTGCGGCCCATGGATCACCACTTCCAACCCACGCCTGCCATGCCGCTGTAGTCTTGCTCGTGTTTCGCAAAGTCCACACCAGCCCGTGCGAACACCGACATGTTCTTGCCAATCTCCCATGCTCCACCTGTTGCTGCATGGCCTACGGTGCGCGCGAGCGGCGTGCCCGATACTTGATACACCGCGCCCGGCGCTTGAGCAAATGACGCATTCAGCGTCTGCCCCAGGCTGCCAATGCGCTGCTGCACGTTCGCATCGATCTCCCATGTGTTGGTCGCTCCGTCACGGCGTTTCTGCGTGAAAAGATACCGCACGCCTGCGATACCGGTCGTCGCGGCCTGAGTGCTGCCCTGATAGACGAGATCGAATACGCCGCCCTTGCCTTCACCAAAACCGTCCTGTGCGTATCGGCCCACGCGCATGCCGACATACGGCTGCAGCGCCATGTCATCGCGCAGATGCAAGTTCAGACCACCTTCCGCATAGGCGGTCGCGGCGCGCGTTTCGACGCTGCCTTGCGGCGTGCCCGACAAACCGGCAAAGCCGACGACGCGATTCTCCGCATTGCTCCATCGCCCGATGCTTCCCATGCCGCGCACGAAGAAGGGCTGCGCCGCCGGTTGCCACGCGCCGTAAATCAGCGCCTGCCAACCGTTCGTGTGACCGCTCGCACCCGGCGCATTGAAGCCGAGATCGCTGTAGTCTGCATCGACCGCCACGCCGGCGCGAACGTCGCGCGCGACTTCGCGGTCGTAGCCGACGGCAAGCGAACTCGACCGCGTATCGAGTGCGTTGCTGCCAAGCGTTGCATCGCCCGATACATGCGACTGGCCATATCGCACCGACGCCCACACGTCGTTCGACGGACGCACCTGCGCTACCGACGTCATGCGCTCGCTCACCGTATTGCCCAGCGCCTCGGTGTTCTGACGCGCGACGCGCAGCAGGCCAGTCGCCTCGACACCGGTCATCTGCGCAAGCGCCGATTGCGCGCCTGCCGTGGTTTCGAACAATAAGGCATCGGTGATGGCGTTGCCGCCCGCAAGCAGCACGCGGTTCAACGCGCTCGCCACCTGCAACTGATTACGGTTCTGTCCGACCATCCCGAAGCCCGAGAAGTCGCCCGCCTGATAGAAGATCGATGCGATCTTCAGCGTCAGGTCGATTTCGCCCGGCGCATACGAGAGTGTGGGCGAGAGATACGCGTAGTCCATGCCGACGCCCGCGAACGTGCCGTTGAGCGCGCCCGTGTAAGTCAGGATGGTGTACTTCGTGTTGGTTTTCCATGCATCGGGCAATGCGTTGACGACGACCTTCGCCCCGCCATTCGCCCCGCTCTGCGCGATGTCGACATCGCCCGTCACCGCGACGCTGCCGGTCTGGCCCGCCGCGTTCGCACTGACGACGAAGGTCGATCCATCGTTGAATGCGAGCGTGCCGTTCACGCGCAACGCCTGACCCGGCGTGCCCGCGACCAACGCGCCGCCCGAGTTGAACGTCGCGTTGCCCATGAGCGAGCCGCTCCCCAACAACACACCGCCCGCGTTCACCGCAACATTCGCCGCCGTGATGGTATCGACCTGCACCGTGCCGCCGTCGTTGACGATGCCGAGACTCGCGCTCGCAAGGTTCTGCACCAGACCGCCGCTCGTCACGGTCACGCCGGCCACGTTGCCGTCGCCGGTCAGCATGCCGCCGTTGTTGACGAGCGTCCTCGTCACGGTCGCGCCGTAGCGCACGCGCTGCACGCCGCCGGAATTGACCGTGGTCGTATCGGCCGCGCCGCCTGAACTGACGACCTGCGTGCCGCCGTTGAGCGTGGTTGCGCTCGCGATGCCGTCGGCCTGCACATCCTGCAACGCGCCAGCGTTGACGATCGCATTCCCCGCGAAGCCGCCGAACGCCACTTGCTGAACGCCGCCGCTGTTGACGACCGTGTTGTAGGCGTAGCCTTCGATGGCGCCATCGACATATTGCAGGCCGCCTGAATTGACGGTCGTGTCGCTGGCAACGCCGCCGGCCAGAATGTTCTGCGTGCCGCCGTTGATCGTCGTCGCGCTGGCGACGCCGCCCGAGGTCAGCGTCTGCGTGCCGTTTGCAAGCAGCGTCGTCGTCATGGCGAGCCCTCCCGCGCTGATCACCTGCTGACCGCCGTTCACGACCGTCGTGTCCTGCGCCACACCGCCCGCAGAGACCGTCTGCGTGCCGCCCGACACCATCGTGCTGGCTGCCGTTCCCGCGACGGCCTGCATGCCGCCTGTCGCGACCGTCGTGCTCGTCGCGTTGCCGCCGAAGGCCACCTGCTGCACGCCCGCCGCGCTGACGATTGCGCCCACGGCCGTGCCGCCAGCCTCGACGAGCTGCGTACCGCCGGAGACGATCGAACGCAGCGAGGAGCCGCCTGCATTGATCATTTCCATGCCGCCCGAGCCCACGCGCGTGTCGCTGGCGACACCGCCCGCCAACACGCTGAACACGCCGCCGTTCTCGATCAGCATGTTCGAGCCGACGTTGCCCGCCACGTTGAACATGCCGCCGGTGTTCGTGCCGCTGACCGTCGCCGACGTGTCGGTGACAAGCGCCGCGCCGCTTTGCTGGCTGATCGTCGCGCTGCCCGCCCCGGTCACGGTCGTCAGGCCGCCGTTCTGCACGGTGACTTGCCCCGCCGCTCCACCGCTGGATACAGTCAGCGCACCGCCGCTCTGCACTAGCGTGCCGCTCGTCACGCCGCCCGTCGTCACTGTCTGCCGGCCGCCGCTAGATACGACCGCGCCGGTAGAGCGGCCGCCCGACGACACCGCCTGCGCGCCACCACTGGATACCATCGTGCCGCTCGCGGTCCCGCCCGCGAGCACGGTCTGCGTGCCACCGTTGGTCACGGAGACACCATTGGCCACCCCGCCCGATGAAACATACTGATTGCCTCCGCTGCCGAGCGTGACCGCGCCTGCGTTGCCACCGGACGACACACGCTGCGCGCCGCCTGCGCTCACCAACGTGCCGGTGGCGGTGCCTCCGGAAGCGACCTCCTGCACGCCGCCGCTCGCCACGGTCGTGTCGATGGCGGTCCCGCCGGTCTGCACGGTCTGCGCGCCGCCATTGGCCACTAGCGTCGCCACCGCGCTGCCTCCCGCCGTGACGTTTTGCTGGCCGCCCGACAGCACGCGGGACGCCGAGGCGACGCCGCCCGAGAGCACGGCCTGCAAGCCGCCAGCAAACACCGCCGTGCCGCTCGCCGATCCGCCCGATGCGACGCTTTGCATGCCGCCGCTCGACACGCTTGCGTCTCTCGACACGCCGCCCGATGCGACCGTCTCCACGCCGCCCGCGGCAATGGCTGTCGCGCTCGCCAGGCCGCCGGAACG
Organism: Caballeronia sp. LZ001; assembly: GCF_031450875.1. NCBI lineage: Bacteria > Pseudomonadati > Pseudomonadota > Betaproteobacteria > Burkholderiales > Burkholderiaceae > Caballeronia > Caballeronia sp. LZ001. Next base: position 173,924 of record NZ_JARTVX010000001.1, read on the forward strand.
CACGGTCTGCGAAGCGCCGTTGTTCAACACGGTGTCGCTCGCCAGACCGGCCGAAGCGACCGTCACCGCGCCGCCGCTGCCAACGTGGGTCGCGAACGCACTGCCGCCCGAGCCGATGGATATCACGCCCGCACTGCGCACTTGCGTGCCGCTCGCGATGCCATCCACCGCGATATGGCCGCCAGTGCCGATGATGCTGCCCACCTCGCTCCCCCCCGACGCGACTGTCTGCAAACCACCCGCAAGCACCGACGCGCCGGTCGCCGTGCCGCTGACGGTTTGCACGCCGCCCGACACGATCGAACCGGAAGCAATGCCGCCGACCGCAACAGTCTCCACCCCGCCGATACCGACTTGCGTCCCCGAAGCCTGCCCGCCGGAAAGCACTGTGAAGCTGCCGCCACGCTCGACGAGTACGCTGGATGCAACGTTGTTCAGGACCGAGAATGCGCCCGATGCGTTGTGGCCGTTTGTAATCGTGGCCGACGTATTGGCGATCAGCGCCGCGCCCGCTTGCTGATCGACGTCATCGAGTGCCGCGCCTGCCGACACGAACAGTGTGCCGCCTGACATAACGGTCGACGAAGTCGCACTGCCGGAAGCGCCGATGGTTTGAACGCCGCCCGCGCCGATCACGCTCGAACTCGCATGTCCGCCGCTGAGCACCATCTGCGTCGTACCTGCACCAATGTTCGACGATGCTGCCGTGCCGCCCGATCCCACGCTTTGTTGACCGCCGGAAACGAGCGTCGTGCCGAGCGCGAGCGCGCCAGCACCCGAGACATTCTGCACGCCGCCGGCGACGATCATGCCGTCGGCCTCGCCCGCCACGTTTTGTGTTCCGCTCACGCCGATCGTCGTGCCGCTCGCGTAGCCGCCGGACGCGACCGTCTGAACCGCGCCATTGCCGATGGCGCCGCCGATCGCCACGCCGCCGGATGCGACCAACTGCGTCGCGCCCGACGCCGGCGAGCATAGTGTTATCGACATTGCCGTACACCATCTGCGTACCCGACACGACCGTATCGAACGCACTGCCAGACACAACCTGCGCCGCGTCGACCTCGACCGTGGTGCCAGACGCCGTGCCCCCCAACTGCACGAGCTGCGAAGCGCCCGCGCCGATCTCGCTACCGGATGCAATGCCGCCGAAGCTCACGGTCTGCGTGCCGCCCGACTGCACGACAGTCCCGATGGCAACGCCGCCAATGTTCACTGCTTGCGATCCGCCCTGAAGCAGGGTGCCGCTTGCAACGCCATTGAAGACTTGCTGCGATCCGCCTGCGATCACCGCCTCAAAGGACGCGCCGCCGTTGATGACCTGCACGCCGCCCGAGGCCACGGTCGCGTTGCTCGCAATGCCACCGAGCACTTGCTGCGATGCGCCGGATCCGACGCTCGTGCTGGTCGCCACGCCGCCACCGCCGATGCTCTGCGTGCCGCCCGTGAGTACGGTGTCGGTTGCGCTGCCCATGACGGACTGGATGCCGTCGGTTACCTGTGTGCCGCTCACAAAACCGCCGGCCATGACGTACTGCGCGCCGCCTTGCAGCAACGCGCCGCTGGCGCTCGCGCCCGACGACACGGACTGCTGGCCGCCAGCGATGACGGCGTCCAGCGACACGCCGCCGGACTGCACGTTCTCCGTGCCGCGATCACCGATATATGTGCCGCTGGCGGCGCCGTTCGACGTCACGGTGAGCCGTCCGCTGTTTTCAACGACGACGTTGGTCGCCACATTATTCGCGATCGAAAATGCCCCGTTGGCATTCACGCCCGCGACGTTCGCGCCTGTATCCGTGATGAGTGCGGCGCCCGCGCGCTGATCGACATCGCTTGCGTTCGCGCCCGCGGAGACGACCATCAGCGCACCGTTCATCAAGGTCGATGACGACGCGCTCGCACCGGCGAGCAATTGAATCTGACCACCGTAGCCGACGTTCGTCGCGCTCGCCATGCCGCCCGACGTAAGCAGCACCGCGCCGCCATTGATGGCCGAAGTGTTCGCCGCAACACCGCCGCCGCCCACGAGGACCACGCCACCCGACGCGTACGCCGAGTTCAGCGTGCCGCCCGAAGAGATGGTCACCATGCCGCCCGAACCGACCACGGTCGTGTTCCCAACGCCGTTGCCGGAGATGGTTTGCCTGCCGCCCGAGAAGACGGTCGTGCCGTCGGTCGTACCGCCCGCCACGTTCTGCACGCCTGTGCCCGTGGCCAGCGTGTTGCTGGCCGAACCGCCCGCGACGATGGTCTGCACGCCACCGGAGATGACCGTACCTGTGGCCGTTCCCTGCACGTTCTGCTGCCCCGACAGTATCGTGGTGCCCGCAGCTGTTCCGCCCGCGAGCACGGTCTGCGCGCCGCCACGGATGCTTGCGTTCGTAGCGAGCGCGCCGCTCGCCACGGTCATTACGCCGAGGGCCTGCACGATGGTCCCTGAAGCCTGAGCATCACTATTCAAGTTTTGCGTGCCGTTTGCGAGGACGATGGTCCCGGACGCCACGCCATCGACGTTCTGTACACCGCCGATCGTCGCCGATACGGCGCTCGCCCCAGACGCGACCGATTGCACGCCGCCCAGATCGACGCGCGTCCCCGTGGCGACACCGCCCGCCGCTACGATCTCGCCGCCTGCGCTGGCCACGCGCGTCGCAACCGACGAGCCGCCCGACTGCACGGTCAACTGTCCGCCGTTGGCCAGATAAACGTTCGATGCAACGTGATTGGAGATGCTGAATATGCCGTTCGGTCCGCTTCCGCCGATCACCGTGTCGGTATCCACGACGAGCGCGCCACCCAGGTTTTGCACGATGCCGAGCGCCGAGCCGCCCGCCTGCACGGTGAGCTTGCCCAACGCGTTGAGCGTCGTGCCCGAGGCGACGCCGCCCGCATCGACTTCTTGCGTGGCGCCAGCGACGATGGTGCTGCCGGAGGCATGCGCACCCGCGAGAACCTGCTGTACGCCGCCGCGCAGCGTCGCACCGTTCGCGGCGCCACCAGCGCTCACGATCTGCGAACCGGACCACACCACGGTGCTGCTCGCCACGCCGCCGCCCTGGATCGATTGCACGCCGCCCCGCACGGCGCCGCCATAGGCCAGGCCGCCATTCTGCACCGTTTGCGTACCGCCCGACGATATGATCGTTGCGCTGGCGACGCCGTTCGCCTGCACGCTCTGGACGCCGCCCGAGATAACCGTCGCGCCTTGCGCCACGCCGCCGCTCGCGATGGTCTGCGTGCCACCGGAGACGACATCGTTGTATGAGGTGCCACCCGAAACAATGCTTTGCGCGCCGCTGCTGCCGATGCGGTTGCTATACGCGGCCCCGCCGGACGAAATGGTCAGACTGCCGCCGCTCAGCACATCGGTGCTGGTTGCAGTCGACCCGGACGAAACAGTAAGCGAGCCGCCCTGCAGACTTGCGCCAGCGGTCGTTGCGCCGTCGCGCACCGTGACCGCGCCACCCGCGAGCACCGTCGCGCTGGTTGTACGTGCGTTCACGCCGGTGACCGTTTGATTGCCGCCTGCCGAGACTGTCGCACCGATGCTCGAACCGCTCACCACTTCGTTGCCGCCGGCCTTGATCTGCGTCGCCGAAGCATACCCATACACGCCGACGGTTTGCGATGCGCCGCTGCCGACGAACGTCAGGTTCGCGCGTCCGCTCGTCACGACTTCCGACGCGCCGCCCGCCAGCACGGTGCCGACGGTCGTACCGCCTTGTACATCGACGAGCGTTCCCGCCGCAGCCGCAGTGCCCGACGCCACCCCGCCGCTCACGATCAACGTGCCGTTGTTGAACTGCGTGCCGTAGGTCGTCCCTGCCGAAACGAGTTGCGTGCCGCCTGCGACGACGACGCCGCTGGTCGTGCCGCCTTGAACCGTTTCGGTCGCGCCTGCGGAGATGACCGTGCCGCTCGCAGTACCGCCGTACACTTGCTCCCGTGCGCCGCTCTGCAATTGCGTGTTGGTCGTCACGCCCGTGCCCGTCACGGTAACGACGCCGCCCGAGTTGACGGTCGTGTTGCTCGTCAGCCCGCCCGAGGCGACCAGCGAGCCGCTGTTGTTGACCACCGCGTCGTTCATCACGCCGCTGGCGGTCGTTATACCGATGCCCGCCGAGTTGATCGTCACGCCCTGGGCCACGCCGCCCGACACCGTGACGAGTCCGCCGCTGCCCGCGGTCGTCGCGTAGGCCGTGCCGCCGTCGAGCACGGTCATCGCGCCGCCGTTTTCTGCCACCACGTTCGAGGCGACATTGCCGTTGATCGAGAACGCGCCCAGCCGGTTCGTGCCGTTGGTGATCGTCGCCGATGTGTTGGTGACGAGCGCGCCACCCGACGCGACGTTGACGGTATCGGCCGCGGCGCTGGCATCGACTTCGAGGCGGCCGGAATTGGCCACCGTCGTCGAGACTGCGTAGCCGCCGCCCTGTACGGTGGTGTTGCCGCCTGTGCCGATGGTCGTCGACGTCGCCGAGCCGCCGTTAAACACCGTCAGACTGCCGCGATTCTCCAGCACGAGATTCGATGCGACGTTGCCGACCACCGAGAACGCACCCATGCGGTCCGTGCCGTTCGTGATGACCGCCGAGGTATTGGTGATGAGCGCCCCGCCCGAGCTCTGCGCGACCTGGTTCGCTGAACCGCCCGCATCGACCTGGAAGATGCCTGCCGAATGCAGCGTGTTGCTCGCCACGCCGCCGCTCATCACTTCGAGATTCGCGGCGCTGCCGTCGAGCATGACGCCCGATGCATAGTTGTTCGAAACGAAGAAGGTGCGGCCTGAATCCGTGAGGCCGTTCGTGATCGTCGCCGATGTGTTCGTGACGATCTGACCACCCGCGCCCTGATGCACGGTATCGGCGGCGCCGGCCGTATTGACCTGAAAGATGCCGCCCGCGGAGTAGACCGTGTCTTGCGCCGCGCCGCCCGACAGTACCGTCAGATGACCCGTGCCGACGATCTGCGTATGCGAGGCGACGCCGCCTGAAATGGAAAAGCCTGTGCCGTCGGCACGCGTGTTGACGCCCGCGAGCACCGTCGAGGACGTGGTCGCAACCAGTCCGCCGCTCGCCGCTTGCGTCACGCCGACTGCGGTTGCGCCGGAATCGATCGTGAGCGTGCTGCCCGAACTGACCACGGCTGCCGTTGTGCTCGCGCCGGACTGCACACGGACCTGACCGCCGTTGATCGCGACGACGCCATTGGTCTGCCCGCCCGAACTCACCAGCTGCGATGCATTCGTGCCGTTGACCGTCGTGTTGTTGGCGACGCCTCCGGCCAGCACGGTGTCGGTAGAATAGGCGCCGACATTCGTGCCGGTTTCGATGCCCGCGACGCTCTGCTGTGCGTAATACGAGCCATTGCCCGACAGGATCGAACCGCTTGCTGCGCCGCCGGCGGCGACGCTCACCGTTGCGCCGCCCAGCACGCTCGCCGCCGCGACCGACCCGCCGCTCGCCACCGACACACTGCCCGCCGAGTTCACCGTCACGCCGGATACCGCGCCCGCCGTCGACAGCGAAGTGCCGCTGTTCACGGTCGTGGCGGCTGCCGACCCGCCCGCCGCCACGGACTGCCGCCCGCCCGACGTCAGGGTCGTGTTGCTGGCTACGCCGCCCGTCTGGACGTTTTGCATCGCGTTGCTCGTGACGGTTGCGTAGTAGGCCGATCCGGCTACGTTTTGCGTGCCGCCGCTCGTCGCCAGCGTATTGACCGCGCGCCCGCCTGCATCCACGTTCAACGTGCCGCCCAGCACTTGCGTGGTGCTTGCCACACCGCCCGCCAGCACTTCCAGCTGACTTTGACTACCGAGCTTGATTCCGCTGGCCACGTTGCCGCCGACATTGAACGTCGAGCCGTCCATGTTCGTGCCGTTGATCGTGCCCGAGGTCGTCGCCACCAGCACCGAGCCGGATGTCATCGCAAGACCCGTCACCGTCGCACCCGCGGCAATCGTCTCGCGGCCGCCAGCGGAAACGGTTACGCCCGTCGAGCGTCCGCCCGAGGCGACGTTCTGCGCGCCATACACGGTCGTGGTCGATGCGGAGCCGCCGTCGAGAACATTCTGCGTCCCATAAACGGTCGATGCGTTCGCATAGCCGCCGCCCGAGACGTTCTGCGTGCCGGCGACCGATTCGCCAGTGACGGTCGTGCCGCTCGCGACATCCGCGGTATAGGCCTGCGCGGCAGGCATCAGCGCGGCCTGAAGTCCCAGCAATGCGAACATGCCCGAGAGGAGACGCGACAACCCGCGTCGGCGGCTACCGAACACATGCAGACAGAACTTGCGGCGATAAGTAAGCGGCTTCATTTCTTCGTGTCGGTATGAGTGCGCCCTTCACGCTCTTCATCGAAGGCGCGATGGCAAAAAATTTTGATTAACGCGGGTTGATCAGGAACGGGTAGCGGCTTGCTTCAGACCTTCGCCGAAACCGGGAATGCGCTGCAACGTGCGCTTCACCTGCTCGGGCGTGATAAGTCGCGTGCATTCGAATTGACGCGATGTGTCCTTATGCCTTGGACACCAGAAGAAGTCCTGATGATCGAAGCGATGACGCACATCGTTCCAGCAGCCCGTGCAGGCGTGATAATTGATGACGCGATACGGCGTCGCGAACTCGTTGTTCTCTGCGGTGAAGCCACTGATCATCGCGACCGGCGTGTTGCACGCCCACGCGAGCCATGCGAGCCCGCTCGACAGTCCGACGAAGAAGTCGGCATGCTTGAGCCAGCGTGCACGTTCCTCCAGAGGCCGGTCGCCGGTTTCGTCTTCCGCGCCATGCGGGATATGGTTCCAGACGATGCCCGAGCCATGCGTCGCCTTCTGATCGATGCAGATCACGCGATAACCAGCATTCTTCAGAAACGCGACGATCTCGCGCCAGCCGGTCGGATGATTCCAGTACTTGCATTGCGTCGAGCTTTGCACCGCGATGACGACATAACGCTCGGCGATGGGCCGGGTGTCGTCCGCGAGCACGATGTTGGGGCGCATCTCTTCCGGATCCACGCCGAGAATGTGACCCGCGGTGCGATGCAGCCCGACATGACGGAAATCGGCGGGTTGATACGTGTGCGCTTCATCGTCGAAGAACAGGCCAATGTTGTAGGTCGCGTAATAGCGCTCCGGCTTCACGTCCTCGTGCGTGATGAACTCGATGTCCGGATAGGCCCGGCGAAACAGCGGCGCGATCAGCGCGGACATCGCGCACGTCAGCCTACAGTTGTGCTTGCGCTGAAACTTGACTGCGTAAGGGAACCAGCCCATCAGATCGCCCAGCGTGCCGACCGGAAACTGGATCAGCACCTCGCGATCGTTTGCGTCGAAGCGGTGAATGAACGCGGCATCGGCGTGCTTGCCGCGGCTCTGGACTTGCAGCTCGAACGGGACGAAATACTTCTTGCCGCTCGCAACCGCGCCCACGCCGATATCCGTCTGGAACAGCAGGTTGTCCGTCTCGTAGTCGCGCAGCACGACTTGCCATTCACCTTCGGGCAGGACGACGCGGCACCCATCGTTGAAGTCGAAGCGCACGCCGTGCAAGGCTTCTTGCGTCGGCACTGCCGCAGGTGTGGGAAACGGCGGTTTCGCTGCCCCATTCGTCGAGACGGGGCGAGGCATAAGCGCGATCGGCGCGACAGACGCAGCCGTCTGCCCGGCAGGAGCGGCAAGGATGTCGTGAGGAATCGAAGCGGTCATCGTGAAAGCGAGGTCGAGCTTTGAACCGGCAACCATGTCGAGTCGGGCCGGGCTGATAGTTGAGCTCCAGCCCTGTTAGGTAAGGGTCGAAAGCTCTATTACTTCCTGCTTAACGACACCTGCTTGCTCTACTGAACCGTAAGCTCCGGAAAAATTTTGTAATATGGGTGATAATCAGTAATACTTTCCGCAAAATGATGAAGTGATCGAGATGTCGTGCGCCTGGGTCGCCGACATCAGTGGCTATACCCCCGTCCGCCGTATGCGCCGCCCTTTGAGTTCAGGGATCAGCTCAGGTGCCCGCGCGTTGTTTGTATCTATGCGGCGGTAGAGGACGCCCTAGCAACGAACGAATAATTCTCTGATGCTATGTGTCCACGTGGGCGGCTGGGATCAGAGCCCATAGATGAAAATCGAAACGTGCGCAGTCGCCTGTTAGTCGGCGCCACGCGTGATGGCCGCAGAGAACGCGACCCGCAAGTTCGCAAGGTAATGAATTCAGCTGGGCATGAAGCCGCGCGTTTCGATCACGCGTACGGCGATGGAATTTGGCTTGAACCCGAACCTTCTACGTGGATGGATCACGCGCCACCAGTAAGCACATGCTGGTGTGAGTTCCGAATAGAGCGGGTTCGAACGATCACGCATCGTACCGAACGATGTCACGCTGCCAGTAATGCGGACTTACGCACCAAAGATCCCGTCACCATTCGTGCCTGTCGTTCGGGAACTGATAACCGATGGCTGACATCAACAGGAGCTCTGACTTTTCCGGAAGAGCGACGTCGATTCGTCCAGCAGCAGTCACACCCAATGACCATGGTTCAGCAAAGCCAATGTCCGATAGTGTTTAGGGTTGTAGGACGCCTGCCCCGATCCATCGGCACGTCAACTCGCCCAGACGCCCGCGGGCAGGCGTCCTACAAGCCCCAAGGGAGGAAACCGCGGAGTGCCCCGACGTGGTCTGAACCTTTCACCGCTATGGCGATTCGTTCAGTCCCATTGAAGGCACGGCGGATAAAAACGCGGGCAAATCAGAGCTTGGGCAACCGCGATCGCATCAGCGACGCTGCTGGGCATTGCTATATGCCGGACCGACCAGCACCGGATTGCCTGCGGGGAGTCGTAGGCGCAAGCGTCCCCTATGAGCTCTCTTTGCCGAAGAGCCGACAGTTGACGTGTGCATCCTGACGCGATGGCTTTCATGCGTGGGCTCGCTCAACAGGCGGTGCCCGGATAGGTCTGCTGCGCTGGAGCAGGTCAATGATGATCATCGGCGAGCCACAATGCCGGCAAACGAACGCCGGCGACGCTGCGACTGTAGCGAAATCGTTCGCACTGCCGCCGATAGTGGTGGACGCAGCGCCCAGCAACTCGCGTATCTTCGCGAGATTCGCGCGCCGCGATGGGTTGGCGAGCAGGCCGTAATGGCGGATGCGGTGGAAACCGCCAGGCAATACGTGTAATAGGAAGCGACGCGTGAACTCACCTGTTTCGAGGGTCATGGTCTTGTTGCGGGTGCGTCCGTTCACGCGGTAGTCCTTCCAGCGGAAGGTAACGCCGTCTTCGTCGAGCGCGACCAGGCGTTGGTTGGAGATTGCGACGCGGTGGGTGTAACGCGACAGGTAGGCGAGCACCGCTTTAGGTCCGGCAAACGGGCGCTTGGCATACACGACCCACTCGGATGCGTGCATTGGCGCGAGCCACTTGGCAAAGGCTGCGATATCGTTGAGCCCGGCGTATTCGCCGAAGAACCGCAACTGCCCCCGGCGATAGGTCACTTCAAGTTCTTCGAGGAAGCGCCGGCGAAACAGGCGCGAGAGTACGCGCACCGGAAGGAAGAAGCCCGGCCTGCACGCTATCCACCGGCTTCGGTCCGGCGATAATCCGCCACCGGGAACGATGCCGTGCACATGGGGATGATGGGTGAGCGCCGAGCCCCACGTATGCAGAACGAGCGTGGCGCCGATCTGCGCTCCAAGATGCTTCGGATCAGCGGCAATAGTGCGCAACGTTTCGGCCGCGAGATCGAACAGCAGCCTGTAAATGACGGGCTTGTTGTAATACGCAATCGCGCTGATCGCAGCGGGTAGCGTGAAGACCACGTGGTAGTACTCGACGGGCAGGAGATCGGCCTCGCGCGCTTCCAGCCAGCGACGCGCCGCGCCAGCCTGGCACCGTGGGCAATGTCTGTTGCGGCACGAGTTGTAGGCGACTTCGATCGCCGCGCATCCTTCGCAGCGCAGCAGGTGCCCTCCCAGCGCCGCGGTGCGGCACTGTTCGATTGCGGACATGACCTTCAACTGCCCGAGGCTCAGATTAGCGGAGCGATGCCACGCTGGACCAAGAGAGCGGAAGACGTCTGCGACCTCAAGCGCGCGATGCGCCACGATGAGAGCTACTCAGTACGCAAACTCTCGAGAGGGCTGACCACCTCGCGCAGAATATCGGTGGCAACCTGGGCATAAAGCGCTGTGGTCTCAAGCTTCTTGTGTCCGAGCATGACCTGGATCACCCGGATATCGACCTTCTGCTCGAGCAGATGCGTGGCAAAGCTGTGCCGCAAGGTATGCATGGACACGCGCTTGTCGATTCCCGCAGCCTCGGCTGCAGCATGAACCGCTCGGTTGAGCTGACGGGTGCTGAGCGGTTCGATCGGGTTAAGTCCGGGAAACAACCAGCCTCCGTCGAGCATCTTTCCCTGAGCTCGTGCAACCCGCCACCAGACCCGCAAACGCTCAAGCAGGATCGGCGACAGCATGGCATATCTGTCCTTCTGGCCTTTGCCCTGCTCGACGCGCAGCGTCATACGCTCGCTATCGATGTCACCGACCTTCAGGGCTGTTACCTCGCTGGCGCGTAATCCCGTTCCGTAGGCGAGCGCCAGCGCCGTTTGATGCTTCAGGTTGGTCGCCGCCGCGATCAGCCGCCCAACTTCTTCGCGGCTGAGTATGACCGGCAAGGTACGCGGGAGATAAATCGGACGCATCTTCGCCATCAACGCTTCTTGAGCGAGCGTCGTACCGAAGAAGAACTTCAGGCCGGTGATCGCGGCGTTCAAAGAAACTGGCGACACGCCGTGATCAACCAGATGCAGTTGATAGCGACGCAAGTCTTCTACGGTGGCAGTGTCGGGCGAGCGTCCGAGGAAGACGGTGAACGCTCGTACCACACGAAGATAATTGGCTTGCGTGGTTGGTGCGAGGCGGCGCATGCGCATGTCGTCCATCATGCGCTGACGCAACGGACTGGTAACTTGGACGGGGGATGTCATGGCCCGGTTCCTCCTGGGTAACGAGGCGGATCGCCTCATCACTCAACATAGGAAACTAGGAAACCGGCCGGCTTTACTTTATCCCAACCAATAACTTTGAACGGAGCACATACCGCGCGAGCGGTTTAGTCCAGTGGCCTAATTCGGAAGTCCGCCGGAGGCGCCTCGCAACGGATCGCTTTTACCGGCGAACTTCCGTACTCGACCCTGCGCGGGCCTTCACATTGCCCAAGGGCGGTCGTTCAACAGGTGTGGTTGGCGGCAAATTGTCGACGCGGCGTGCCCCATGACGCATGGAGTGGCCCGAGAGGCTTGACCTTGAAGTTAGCTTAAAGCTTACGCTAAGCGGCGATGCCATTTCACCGTCGAGGCAAGAGCATGAAAAGCACGTCGCTGCCCCCCTCTGTCGACTCCTCCCTGCCGGCCCGAGCCACGGCCGCTCCGGCGGCTGCCGAAACTGTTGTGATCAAGATCGGTAGCCACGATGTCCCCGTGGTAAAGGGCGGGCTGTATGACCGCTTTCGCTCCAGGCCGCCGCTTTCCGTCATCGCCGGCGAGTCGCCGGCCACCGACCTGAGCTGGTTCAAGGGGATCATCAAGGCAAAGGTGGACATCGGCTTTGAGAGCTGGTCGCCGAACTTCTATTACGAGAACAGCCGTGTAACGGCCATCTTCACCGCCGATCTCGCACGGCTGCGGGAATTGATCCCGCCCAAGGTGCTGGAGCAGGTGCAGCCGCTGCAGGTGTGGCCGGGCAGAGGCGTTATCGCGCTGACCGCTTACGCCTACCACTACTGTGACAACGACAGCTACAACGAGATCGGCCTATCCGTCGTCACCAACAAACCCGGTTCGTCAAACCGGGGGCCGCTTTCCTTGATAAGCCAGTCGTTTTCCGACGATTTTTGGGGCTATGTCCTGAAGCTGCCAGTCGATACCGAGCTGGCACGAGTGCGCGGCGTGGTGGGCTACAACCTGCCCAAGTGGCTGACGCGCATCGACTACAGCGAGGGTACGAGTAACGTCGTCGTCAAGGTCTTCGACAGCCAAACGCAAGCGCTGGACGTCACGTTTCAGACGCGAAAGCTCGACGTTTCTTCCAGCAAGGAAACACTGGTGACTAACAGTTTCACGACCATCGACCCGCGAGGGCGGTTGACCACCGGCTACACCACCTCCCGACAGCTGCGGCACGCCAGCACGTCCAGCGCGAATGCCGTGAAGCTGACGCTGACGGACGGCAGCCTCTCGCGCTTCATCGCGTCGCTGAAGCTGGGCAAGATGGTCAAGTACGAGTACGTGCCCGAGTTCCAGGCTGCGCTGTACGCACCCCAGCTGCTCAAATCCGACGCCGGGCATTAACAGCCGTCGTCCAGAAACCGGGAGAGAGCGTATGACTGAAAACAACACTCGCATGGCCGACCTGCTTATCCGGCAGCGCAACGCATTCCTCCACGATGGGCCGCCGGACCTGGCGTTGCGCAAGGTCCGGCTCGCCCGGCTTCGTGCCGCCGTGCTTGCGCACCGCGAAGCAATCAAGGATGCGGTCAGCGCCGATTTCGGCAACCGTTCGCGCCATGAGACCGACATCATGGAGCTGTCCTGCGTCATCCAGGCCATCGACTACCTCTCCAGCCACTTGCGCCGCTTCATGAAGCGCGAGCGCCGCCACGTGCATTTCTTCTACCGCACGGCGCGCGCCTGGGTCGAATACCAGCCGCTGGGCGTCGTGGGCGTGATGGCGCCGTGGAACTACCCCGTCTCCCTCACGCTGGTGCCGCTGGCAACCGCGTTGGCCGCAGGCAACCGCGCCATGCTCAAACCCTCGGAGCTGACCCCGCGCACCAGCGAGGCGCTCCGGCATATGCTGGCCGGGGCTTTCGCGGAAGATGAGGTGGCCGTGGTGCTGGGCGGCCCAGAGGTCGGTGCCGCGTTTAGTGCACTGCCATTTGACCATTTGCTGTTCACGGGTAGCACGCAGGTCGGTCGCAAAGTGATGCGCGCTGCCAGCGACAATCTGGTGCCCGTGACCTTGGAGCTGGGTGGCAAGAGTCCGGCCATCGTGGCGCGTGGCCACGTCAACGACCGCGCCGTGCAAAGCCTGGTGTACGGCAAGCTGTCCAACGCCGGCCAGACCTGCGTGGCGCCGGATTTCGCCATGGTGCACAGGGAAGACCTGGAAGCTTTTATCGCCCGGTACACCGCCACGGTTCATCGCTTTTACCCCGCTGGTCCGGCTAGCCGCGACTACACGACCATCGTCAGCGATCGTCACTATGACAGGCTGTGCGCGCTGGTCGACGACGCGCGCCGCAATGGCGCCCGCGTGATCGAGGTGGGCGAGCGCCCTGCCAACATGCCCGGGCGCGAGCGCACCCTGGCGCCGACCCTCGTCGTCAATGCGGGCGATGAAACGCCCCTCATGCAGGAGGAGATTTTCGGCCCCATCCTGCCGGTGCGTACCTACGGCACCATCGACGAGGCCATCGCCTATGTGAACGCGCGGCCCCGCCCGCTTGCGCTCTACTACTTCGGCGCCGAAGACCGCGATTGCGCCAGGCTTCTGGCGCACACCACATCCGGGAACGTCGGCATCAACAACACCCTGATTCACGTGGCGCAGGATGATTTGCCCTTTGGCGGCGTCGGCCCGAGCGGCATGGGGGCCTACCACGGCATCGAGGGTTTCCGTGCGATGAGCCACGCCAAGGGCGTCTTTGTGCAGGGCCGCTGGAACTTCCCCGGTCTGCTGCATGCGCCCTTCGGCAGGCTTGCCGACATGGCCGTCTCGCTCACGTTGGGAAAAAACAAGGCGTCATCGACATGAAGATCGGAGAACTCGCCCTGCGCACGGGCCTTGCGCCGTCGCGTATCCGCTTTTACGAGCGAATTGGGCTGCTGAGGGTCGTGGAGCGGCAGGCCAACGGCTACCGCAGCTATCCCGAAGGTGCGCTTCTCGTGCTCCAGTTGATTACGACCGCGCAAAAAGCAGGCTTCCGCCTGGATGAGCTACGCGCGCTACTACCTGACGATCTGGCCGCCTGGAAACATGGCGACCTGATCGGCACCCTGCGTCGCAAGGTTCAAGACATCGAGGTATTGCAAGTGCAGCTTGCCGGGAACAGAGCGCACTTGCTCGCGCTGCTGGCCCAGATCGAAGCCAAACCTGCCGACATAGATTGCGCCGCGAATGCCCGGCGCGTGCTGTCAGAAATGCAACGGGGCACGCAGTCAGGGCAGCCGGCCAACCTCCAGTCTGAGCCGCCAGGCCTTGGGCGGCCAATGACGGTTCCCCGTCAGACCACGATTCCATCTCCTGAACAGGAACGATGCAATGAGCAAGCAAAGCGGTAGTCCCGAGCGCATTCGCTGGATGATCTACGGTGCGAACGGCTACACCGGGGAACTGATCGCCCGCGAAGCAGCGCGGCGGAGACTTAATCCCGTACTGGCGGGGCGCAGGCGCGAGAGCGTCGAGACGCTGGGGCGCACGCTGGAGCTGGAGGTGCGTGCCTTCGACCTCGATGACGTGGTGGCGCTCACTGAGCAGATCCAGGGCCATGCGCTGGTGCTGAACTGCGCCGGCCCGTTCTCGGCGACCGCAGCGCCGATGATGGAAGCCTGCCTGCGCGCCGGCGCGCATTATCTGGACATCACCGGCGAGATCGCTGTATTCGAGCACGCGCAGTCGCTCGATGCCCGCGCACGGGACGCCGGTGTGGTGCTGTGCCCCGGCGTGGGCTTCGACGTTATCCCAACCGACTGCGTGGCCGCAGCGCTGAAAGCGGCGCTACCGGATGCCACGCATCTCGCGCTGGGCTTTGACTCACGCTCGGGCTTCTCGCCCGGCACCGCCAAGACCTTGGTCGAGGGACTGGCCCAGGGCGGCAAGGTGCGCCGTGACGGGAAGATCGTCACCGTGCCACTGGCCTACAAGGTGCGCCGCATCGACTTCGGAGATGGAGAGAAAGAGGCGATGACCATCCCCTGGGGCGACGTATCGACCGCCTGGCACACCACCGGCATTCCGAACATCGAGGTGTTTATCCCCGGCTCGCCACGCATGATCACCAACGCCAGGCGTGCTAACTATATCCGGCCATTGCTGGGACTACCGTGGGTGCAAAAGCTGATCAAGGCGCGCATTGCCAGGACAGTGAAGGGCCCCAGCAAGGAAAAGCGTGCAAAGATGCCCACCTTCGTCTGGGGGGAAGTCACCAATGCACGCGGAGAGAAAAAGACGGCGTGCATCCGCACCGCCAACGGCTATAGCCTGACCATCACCGGCTCGCTGGCCGTAGTCGATCACCTGATGGCGGCCCGCCCCGCGGGCGGTGCCTACACACCGGCCAGACTGGTGGGCGCCGATCTGGTCAAGCGCCTTCCAGGGTCGGGGCTGCTGCGGATCATCTAGCCCCGCTGGTCAAATCGTTCCACCAGCCAGGCGCCGGTCACCACCTTTCCGAGCGTCGACCGGGAGGCTACGCGCGGATGAACGCAAGCAGGTCGGCGTTGATCACGTCCGCATTGGTCGTATGCATGCCGTGCGGGTAGCCGGGATAGATCTTGAGTGTGTTGTGGGCGAGCAGTTTGTCCTGAAGGATCGCGGCGTTCTTGTAGGGAACAACCTGATCGTCGTCGCCCTGCATGACAAGCGTTGGTACCGTGATCGCTTTCAGATCCTCGGTCTGGTCGGTCTCCGAGAAAGCCTTGATGCCTTCGTAATGGGCTTTCGCACTGCCCATCATGCCCTGGCGCCACCAGTTCTGGATGATGCCCTCTGAAACCTTTGCACCAGCCCTGTTGAAACCATAGAACGGCCCCGTCGGAACATCGAGATAGAACTGCGAACGGTTGGCGGCGAGCGCTGCGCGGAATTCATCGAATACCTCAACCGGTGTGCCGCCGGGGTTGCTATCCGTCTTGACCATCAGCGGCGGTACCGAGCTGACCAGCACCGCCTTCGCCACACGGCCCTGGGGCTGGCCATACTTCGCGACGTAACGCGCGACCTGGCCTCCCCCGGTCGAGTGGCCGATGTGAACGGCATTCTTCAGGTCCAGGTGCTCCGCAACCGCCGAGGCATCCGCCGCGTAGTGGTCCATGTCGTGCCCCTCGCTGACCTGGGACGAACGGCCGTGGCCACGGCGATCGTGCGCCACGACTCTGAAACCCTGGGCGAGGAAGAACAGCATCTGGGCGTCCCAGTCATCCGCGCTCAGGGGCCAGCCATGATGAAACACCAGCGGCTGCGCGTCCTTCGGGCCCCAATCCTTGTAGAAGATCTGAACCCCATCCTGGGTCGTAACGTAGGTCATGATTTCGACTCCTTGCTTGCTGGCTGCAGGTTGAAGTGAGAATCGAGCGGCGGCTTGCACGGTTTGAAAAGAGTCGTGCCAGCCGAATCCGCCTGATCAGGACATCCTTTAAACCATAACGTTGAAGTGTAGTTCAAGGTCAAGCGATAAGTGATGCTCATGGCACCGTACCCGAACACTCCTTACGGACCAGTTCCAGTCCCTGCCGGTAGGTCGTCACCGCGAACTCGGGAAACCGGCGCTTGAACTTCGTGGAATCAAAAAGATTGTCCTGCTCGTAGCGGGGCAGCAATTCCCTTAGCTCGCGCACCTGCTTCGAGAACAGCCCGACAGCGGTCAGAGTCCACTTGCTGATAACCGAAAGGTCGGGCTCGCGCCCAAAGACCTGGCTGGCCATTACGACAAACTCCTTGTACGTCGGCCGGCCGTCGCTGCATGGCAGATGCCAGGTCTGGCCAAAGGCATCGGGAGCATTGCCCAGGGTCACCAGCGCCCGGCTCGCGTCGGGCGTCCAGATCAGCGTACGCCGCGTATCGTCGCGCACGGGCACGCGCGGCTTCTTGCCGGCCTGGAGTTTTCGATGACCAGCGCGTTCGTGAAGCTCTGCGTCTTGCCTGGGCCATAGAATTCGGGCGCCCGGCCAATGAGCACCGGGATCTCGCCGCAGGCCATTTCTTCGAGCACCATCGTGGCCATCGCCGCGCGTACCTTGCCCTTGCGGCCCACCGGGGCAAAGGGCGCTTCCTCGGTCAGTAGCCGCGCATCCTGCGGATACATGTAGGTGTTATCGAAATAGGCGAAGCTCGCGCCCGCCACGCGGCAGGCATCCAGAGCGTTCTTCAGCATCGTGGGGAACTGCGCTTCCCATGGCGCCGTGTCTGGCGGCAGGCCGGCCGTGAAGTAGACGATGCTGCTTCCCTTGACCGCATTCAGGGTCTGCTTCGCATCAAGAAGGTTGGCGGACACCAGCGTGTCGGTGTCGTTGACCTTGCGCGGATTGCGGCTGACGAGCCGCACGTCGCTGGTGTATTTGCGCTTTAGCTCCCGCGCCAGTTCTACGGCGATCTGACCGTTCGCCCCCAATATTGTCTGCATGCAGTCCACCCTTATGAAATTGCACCTGTTGGTGCGATGGACTCAAGGTTAACTTTGAAGTAATGTTTAAGGTCAAACCCTGTGGGCACTCGAAGCACCTCGATCATGAAAATTGGAGAACTTGCAGAGCGCACCGGCCTGACAACCTCACGCATCCGTTTCTACGAGCGCGTTGGCCTGCTCAAATCGGTCGAGCGCCAGATCAACGGCTATCGCAGCTACCGCGACGATGCGGTATTGATACTCAAGCTGATCGCGACCGGGCAGAACGCGGGCTTCAGCCTGGACGAACTGCGCACACTACTGCCTCGCGACCTCGCCAACTGGGAGCATGGCACCCTGCTCGACACGTTGCGCCGCAAGGTGCAGGACATCGAAACCATGCAGGCACAACTTGCACAAAGCAAGGCTCAACTGGTTGAACTGATGGCGCAGATCGAAGCCAGCCCGCAGGACATGGATTGTGCGGCCAACGCGCGGCGTGTTCTGTCGGAAATGCGGCTAGTGGAGGCCGAAAAGCCCCCGACCAGCACGAAGGCCCGTCGCCGCCGTTAGGGAGGGATCGTACCCAGGTGCCCATACCGCTTGACATTGAAGTTATATTCAACGTTAGAGTTCATCCACGGTTCCTTACTGGAAGGTATACGAGATGGACAGGCATTTCACACAGGCCTAGTTCGCGTCACACACGGGAGACTGCGCATGACCAGGCGAATACTTCACGTCGTCACCAACGTCGCTCACTACCAGGATTCGACGCAGCCAACCGGCCTCTGGCTATCGGAACTCACCCATGCGTGGGAGGTCTTTGCCGCCCATGGGTACGAGCAGCGCATCGTGAGTCCGCTGGGTGGCCGATCGCCGCTGGAGCCTCGCTCGCTGAAGTGGCCGCTCGCCGACGCGTCCGTGAAGGACTGGCTGGCCGATCCGGCGCGGATGGCGCTGCTGTCATCCACTACAAGACCGAATGAGATCAATCCGATGGAGTTCGACGCGATTTACTTCACCGGCGGACATGCTGTCATGTGGGACTTCCCCTGCAGTGAGGAGTTACAGCGCATCACCCGCACCATCCATGAACGCGGCGGCATCGTTTCATCGGTCTGCCACGGCTATTTCGGACTACTGAATACCCGGCTGGATGACGGCTCGCTGCTGGTAGCCGGGCGGCGTATCACGGGGTTTTCGTGGCGGGAAGAGGTGTTGACAGGAGTGGCTGTGAAGATGCCCTACAACGCCGAGGAGGAGATGAGACAGCGCGGCGCGCGCTACGAAAAGGCATGGCTCCCTTTTGTTTCGAATGTCGTTGTCGACGGCAGGCTCGTGACAGGGCAAAATCCCATGTCGGCCAGGGCGACCGCTGAGCACGTGGTAGCGATATTGAAATCCTCATGAACTGTTGCCAGTTAGACCCCTTACGAGGTACGTGACGGCTTCCTCACGGGAAGCGCTTTCGCCCCTCCGCATTTCGCCAATGAAGAGTTACAGTTCGATTCCAGACTCACTGCTGCTTCGGGAAAGCCGCCATCTTTCAGCCAGCGGCTTACAGTGCGGCCTGACTAACAAAAATTGCCCATACAGAGGCACGGTCAGGCATCCGACCTTTCTCGTTCAATGCTTGAAGCGACTTCAAATACCGCGCGGTCATATGGTTGGATTATGGACGGTCTATGCCACTGTGTCGAACGCCTCACACTGGCCGTAGTTCACCGGCAGCAGGTGACAGATCTGATCGAGGGAGAAGCCATCGTGATGCGCACTTTCAATAATTCCGAGGCACGGATACTGCTGTGGGCGAAAAGTGCCGGTAACCATTCGAGGTCCGCTCGACAGCGCTGTCCAGGCCGCTTGTTTCATAAAAACTGATGCGCGACGCCGAAGGCCCCGACAACGGGGCAAGTTCACCTAGGTTCAGCGACCCTTTCAAATAAGGTTGACCTTGAAGCGGGCTTTAATCCTATAGTGGTCTACGGTCTTGATGTACCTTGGCTCGCGCATCACAGTCACGGCCCATGAACGGTTGTCGCTCGCCCGCAGACCGACGCGGCTGACGGGTTGGTGCCGATGCGACGGCCAGGCAAGGCATCTCGGCTCGCCCGTTTTCGCCGAACACGCGGTCACGTCCATTTACTGAAGCAAAGGTAAGGAGCTCAGCATGCCGAGAATCGTTTTTGTACACGGAATGTTTCAGAACCCTAAAAGTTGGGAAAAGTGGGTTGCCTATGTCACGTCCAAGGGCCACGAATGCATTGCGCCTGCCTGGCCGTTGCACGAGGGCGAGCCGCGAGCGCTCCGTGAGAATCCTCCTGAGGGCCTGGGCGATCTCAAGCTGAGTGACGTAATTTCGGTCATTGAACGGGTCGTCTCCGCCGAATCAGAAAAGCCGATCTTGGTCGGTCATTCGGTGGGGGGGCTCATCACGCAGATCCTGCTCAACCGCGGCTTGATTGCCGCCGGGATAGCTATTGATTCAGTCGCGCCGAACGCTATGGTCGACCTCGACTGGGGGTTCATCAAGAACAGCACCGTCATCGCTAACCCGCTGAAAGGGAACGAACCGATTTTAATGGATGCCAAGACGTTTCATGGCTCCTTCGCCAATACTCTCACCGAAGAGCAGGCTGCGCGGGAATTTGAGACGACGGCGACACACGACAGTCGCAACGTGCTGCGGGGCTGCATGGGACCGGACGGCAAGGTTGACGTCGATGCCGCGCACGGTCCGTTGCTGCTGATCGGCGGCGAGGAAGACCAGATCGTGCCTGCCCACTTGACTGAGAAGAACTTCAAGGCGTACGCGGACCGAAACAGTGTGACTGAGTTCCAAAGCTTCCAGGGGCGCAGCCACTATATTTGCAATGAGCCTGGCTGGCAGGAAGTGGCCGACGTCGTCCTGTCGTTCATCGAGCGCAACGCGTCGCTCATTGTTTGACGCCTCGATTCTATGAGACCCGGTACCGGGGCTTCATGACCGACGCGTTGAACGAGCCGCCGTCGTGCAAGGTCGTGGAACGCATCCCGCGCGGCTCCGCCAGCGTTCACACGCTGAGTTCGGCCCACCTCGGCTGCGTCGGCATCAACGGCGCGCTGGCCTGTCCGGACGACGCGAAATCGATTCGCCGCGGATGCGTGCGGCGCCGCGCTGCCTCGCAACAGGCGCTCCGGCAGCGGCTGGAGCGCGCGCAACGCGAAGAGGATCTGCTCGCCACGGCGGACAGCGCGACCCGGGCATCCTTCGTGATGGCGGTATCGCAAGGCATGGCCGTTCAGGCAAAAGGGGGCGCTTCGAGGAAGGCGCTCGAACGGATGGCCGTTTACGTTCTCAGTACCTGGCCTTTCTATTGACGTTCAGATGAAACATCAGTGAGTGAAATTGCCGTACCGGTTGGGGCCTCGGTCGCTCTAGACCCATCGGGTCTGCTGCGGTGCATGCCTAATCCCGCCTTACGCCTACGTTCAACGACTGCTCTCCGAGCTACAACGGACCTTGCAACGGTGCGAACTCAAGGCTAGCGAGTGGCAGAAACTGGCCGTCACCACCCGTTGAATTAGCGTGCCGCCATGCTGATGTTGGAAGTCTCATTGCTGACGTCTTGACGTTCGTGCAAGCGGGTACTACCGGCCACAGGACTAAACCGCTCGCGCGGTATGTGCTCCGTTCAAAGTTATTGGTTGGGATAAAGTAAAGCCGGCCGGTTTCCTAGTTTCCTATGTTGAGTGATGAGGCGATCCGCCTCGTTACCCAGGAGGAACCGGGCCATGACATCCCCCGTCCAAGTTACCAGTCCGTTGCGTCAGCGCATGATGGACGACATGCGCATGCGCCGCCTCGCACCAACCACGCAAGCCAATTATCTTCGTGTGGTACGAGCGTTCACCGTCTTCCTCGGACGCTCGCCCGACACTGCCACCGTAGAAGACTTGCGTCGCTATCAACTGCATCTGGTTGATCACGGCGTGTCGCCAGTTTCTTTGAACGCCGCGATCACCGGCCTGAAGTTCTT
This sequence comes from Caballeronia sp. LZ001, assembly GCF_031450875.1. NCBI lineage: Bacteria > Pseudomonadati > Pseudomonadota > Betaproteobacteria > Burkholderiales > Burkholderiaceae > Caballeronia > Caballeronia sp. LZ001. The sequence goes on from NZ_JARTVX010000001.1 coordinate 195,323, forward strand.
CTTCGGTACGACGCTCGCTCAAGAAGCGTTGATGGCGAAGATGCGTCCGATTTATCTCCCGCGTACCTTGCCGGTCATACTCAGCCGCGAAGAAGTTGGGCGGCTGATCGCGGCGGCGACCAACCTGAAGCATCAAACGGCGCTGGCGCTCGCCTACGGAACGGGATTACGCGCCAGCGAGGTAACAGCCCTGAAGGTCGGTGACATCGATAGCGAGCGTATGACGCTGCGCGTCGAGCAGGGCAAAGGCCAGAAGGACAGATATGCCATGCTGTCGCCGATCCTGCTTGAGCGTTTGCGGGTCTGGTGGCGGGTTGCACGAGCTCAGGGAAAGATGCTCGACGGAGGCTGGTTGTTTCCCGGACTTAACCCGATCGAACCGCTCAGCACCCGTCAGCTCAACCGAGCGGTTCATGCTGCAGCCGAGGCTGCGGGAATCGACAAGCGCGTGTCCATGCATACCTTGCGGCACAGCTTTGCCACGCATCTGCTCGAGCAGAAGGTCGATATCCGGGTGATCCAGGTCATGCTCGGACACAAGAAGCTTGAGACCACAGCGCTTTATGCCCAGGTTGCCACCGATATTCTGCGCGAGGTGGTCAGCCCTCTCGAGAGTTTGCGTACTGAGTAGCTCTCATCGTGGCGCATCGCGCGCTTGAGGTCGCAGACGTCTTCCGCTCTCTTGGTCCAGCGTGGCATCGCTCCGCTAATCTGAGCCTCGGGCAGTTGAAGGTCATGTCCGCAATCGAACAGTGCCGCACCGCGGCGCTGGGAGGGCACCTGCTGCGCTGCGAAGGATGCGCGGCGATCGAAGTCGCCTACAACTCGTGCCGCAACAGACATTGCCCACGGTGCCAGGCTGGCGCGGCGCGTCGCTGGCTGGAAGCGCGCGAGGCCGATCTCCTGCCCGTCGAGTACTACCACGTGGTCTTCACGCTACCCGCTGCGATCAGCGCGATTGCGTATTACAACAAGCCCGTCATTTACAGGCTGCTGTTCGATCTCGCGGCCGAAACGTTGCGCACTATTGCCGCTGATCCGAAGCATCTTGGAGCGCAGATCGGCGCCACGCTCGTTCTGCATACGTGGGGCTCGGCGCTCACCCATCATCCCCATGTGCACGGCATCGTTCCCGGTGGCGGATTATCGCCGGACCGAAGCCGGTGGATAGCGTGCAGGCCGGGCTTCTTCCTTCCGGTGCGCGTACTCTCGCGCCTGTTTCGCCGGCGCTTCCTCGAAGAACTTGAAGTGACCTATCGCCGGGGGCAGTTGCGGTTCTTCGGCGAATACGCCGGGCTCAACGATATCGCAGCCTTTGCCAAGTGGCTCGCGCCAATGCACGCATCCGAGTGGGTCGTGTATGCCAAGCGCCCGTTTGCCGGACCTAAAGCGGTGCTCGCCTACCTGTCGCGTTACACCCACCGCGTCGCAATCTCCAACCAACGCCTGGTCGCGCTCGACGAAGACGGCGTTACCTTCCGCTGGAAGGACTACCGCGTGAACGGACGCACCCGCAACAAGACCATGACCCTCGAAACAGGTGAGTTCACGCGTCGCTTCCTATTACACGTATTGCCTGGCGGTTTCCACCGCATCCGCCATTACGGCCTGCTCGCCAACCCATCGCGGCGCGCGAATCTCGCGAAGATACGCGAGTTGCTGGGCGCTGCGTCCACCACTATCGGCGGCAGTGCGAACGATTTCGCTACAGTCGCAGCGTCGCCGGCGTTCGTTTGCCGGCATTGTGGCTCGCCGATGATCATCATTGACCTGCTCCAGCGCAGCAGACCTATCCGGGCACCGCCTGTTGAGCGAGCCCACGCATGAAAGCCATCGCGTCAGGATGCACACGTCAACTGTCGGCTCTTCGGCAAAGAGAGCTCATAGGGGACGCTTGCGCCTACGACTCCCCGCAGGCAATCCGGTGCTGGTCGGTCCGGCATATAGCAATGCCCAGCAGCGTCGCTGATGCGATCGCGGTTGCCCAAGCTCTGATTTGCCCACGTTTTTATCCGCCGTGCCTTCAATGGGACTGAACGAATCGCCATAGCGGTGAAAGGTTCAGACCACGTCGGGGCACTCCGCGGTTTCCTCCCTTGGGGCTTGTAGGACGCCTGCCCGCGGGCGTCTGGGCGAGTTGACGTGCCGATGGATCGGGGCAGGCGTCCTACAACCCTAAACAACAAGAGACGTTCGGACTTGCGCTTGATGAGCGGCTGAGTAGGGTCGTCAAGACTCATTCGCCTGTCGAGAAGCCGACGTTTCCCGGCGCCGCGTCGTGAATGACAGCGATGCGGTGAGCAGCCGCCGCACGGCTGCTTAACGCGGAACGTCCGCAAAGGCCGAATCCCTGCATCGACAGATTTGTGCGCCCCGTCGAGAACTATCCGCTCCCAGGAACGTTGATCGGCTGATTGAGTTCGAGGAAGTTATCGCCCTGGCGATCCCCAAAGGGAACCCCAGCCCGGTTGCCAGGCGAATCAGCATTCCAAGGCGACGAGACGGGCGGCCTAGACGGTAATGGATGCTGCCTCAAAGCGAAACTGAATCTACGATGCTCTCATCGAGCTGGAACTTTGCGACGATTCGACTTAGCACCTCCGCCTGTTGCTCCATCGAAGTCGCCGCAGCCGCGGCCTCTTCGACCTGCGCCGCGTTTCGCTGGGTGTTCCCGTCGATCTGCATGACTGCTTGGTTGACCTGTCCGATGCCGTCGCTCTGCTCGGCGCTCGCGTGGGCTATCTGAGTCATGATGGCGGTGACGCTTTCAACGGCCGAAACGATGTCGACCATCGACTGTTGAGCGTGTGCAACTTGACGGCTTCCCGCCTCGACGCTTTGCGATGAACCGTCGATGAGCGCCTTAATCTCTTTCGCGGCACCCGCACTTCGTTGCGCAAGAGTCCGAACTTCCGACGCCACCACCGCGAAGCCCCGGCCTTGCTCGCCGGCGCGTGCTGCTTCGACTGCGGCGTTGAGCGCGAGAATGTTGGTTTGGAACGCAATGCTGTCGATGACAGAGATGATGTCAACGATCTTGCGTGAGGATTCGGTGATCTCGTTCATGGTGCCGACAACGTCGCTCACGACGACGCCTCCTTGTCGTGCCCGCGTCGAAGCCGCAATCACTAGCTGATTGGCTTCGTTTGCGTGGGCGGCGTTCTGCTGCACGGTTGTGGTCAGTTCCTCCATGGCAGCGGCGGTTTGCTGAAGATTGGAGGCTTGTGCTTCGGTTCGCGCGGACAGGTCAAGGTTTCCCGTCGAAATCTGCCGGGATGCCGATGAAATCGCAAGCGTGCTCGCGCGCACCTCACCGATGATGTGGTTGAGCGATTCGATGAAGCGGTTGAAGGAAGCAGCCAGCACACCGACTTCGTCTTCCGTCTCGACCGGCATACGTCGCGTCAGATCTCCATGGCCCTCCGCAATTTCTCGGAGCATGGCGGCGGCACGGCCCAGCGGACCTGAAATGGACCCGCTCACGAAAATAATGATCACCACGCCGATGCCTCCGCCTACCAGCGCGGCAAGCAGCGCGGAGATCGTAGAGGTCCGCGTAATCCCGCCGAGTATTTCCGACTCGGGCACTTCGGCTACCACATAGAGATTCAACTCGGGCACGAACGAAGTGGCGACGACATGTTTTCCGTCTGCGGCTGAATAGATCGAGTGGTCGAAGCGTTTGCCACTCAACAGTCCAGACACGATCTGTTTGGTTAAGCCGCTGGCTTCCCCAAAGAAATGTCGTCCGTCGGCAAGCGCGGCGTCGGGATGGATAACATACGCGCCGTCAGGGCTGACAAGGTAGACGAAACCGTGCTGTCCGATCTTGTAACTGCGGATCGTATCCGCCAGGTCGTTCACTGACAGGCCAATCGAAGCGACGCCCGTCTTTCCGTTGGCATCGAAACGGACGTTGATAAAAAGGTTATAGGCCGGCGAAGCCTTGTCCTTGTCCAAGTCCAATTGATAAGGCTTGCCGCTGGCAAGGAAGCGATAGAACCATTGATCGCCCGGGTCGCTTCTGGATACTGTGCGGGAAGCGCCGCTGTCGCTCAGATACTTGCCGGTGGTTTCAGAAACCCACGAAATCGTTGCCGCCTTCGCTTCACGCTTGATGCGCATGGCATAGGTCTTCCAGGCATCGATACCGTTGTCTGGAAGACCTTTTTCCTCGAAGTCGAGCATAAAGGTATTCGCCGCGATTCCCTCGGTGAGCGCAAGCGGCCCCGCGATCTGGCGTAGTATGTCGTTTCGAATCTCGCCTACCGCCGCAGGCAAATCTTGCTCGACAGCGCGTTGCTTCATGCTGTTTCCAGTCAGGAATACGCTCAACGTCGTCGAAGCCATCACGAAGACCAGAACGGATATGCCCATCGAGATAATGAGCTTTTGACGAACGGAGAGACGTCTCAGGAATGTCATGAAATAGGATGTCGAGGGTAGGGAATGAGATGTTGTCAACCATGGGGCCAGAACCGGTGCTGGCCGGCGACAAGGACGCCGAAGCCGATGACCTCAGTTACGGCCGAGCAGAATCAAACTTGAGGCAGTGAGTTGCGAATTTGCGCGCCAGATGCAGCAGTGCGCGCGGCGATAGCGGCTACAGCACGCGTGCGTCGAAGGCAGGAGCATGCGCGCTCAAGTTCGGTCGCATCCGGTCGTTATACGTTATATCTCCACAATGCCAGTCTGTTCAAGAAAGCGGTCCTTTCGCACCTGGTCGGCCACCGTGTCCTATGAAGTTGCTTTCAAAAGTCAGCGCGATTTCGGTCGCGTTTGCGATAGCCGCGAGCTTCGGCATAGCTCTGACGCATGCGACATGGGGCGTGAGCAGCATCTGGCCCGCTAACGGGCTTATCGTCGGCATGCTGTTCCAGCGGCGGAAGACGCCATGGCGCGAAATGATCGGGGCTGTCGCGATCGGCGGCGTCGCCGCGAACCTTTGGCTTCATATCGACGCCGCAACGGCATTCATCTTCGCTTCGGGCAATGTCGTCGAGGTTGCCATTTTGTCGGTCGTTCTGGGAGGACACTTCGCGCCGGTGTCCCCTGTCGTGCATCCGAAGGGACTGTATCAGTTCCTCGCGCTCGCCGTGCTTGCTCCGGCGGCGGTCGCGGGAGCACTCATTGGGTTACTGTCGCATGTGCTATTGAGCTGGCCAGCCCTGACGATAGCTTTAACCTGGCTCCGCAGTGATGCGCTCGGCCTCGCGGTGTTTTTGCCTATCGGTTATATGGCAAGACGGGCATTTCGCGGACAGATACATCGATGCATATGGAATAGCACGCGACGACGTTGCGCGAGAGGACTGCTGGCGCACGGTATTGTGCTTGCCGTCAGCGCGAGCATCTTTGCTCCGAAGCATCTCATCTCGCCGTATTGGGCCCTTCCTTCCATCGTACTGGCGGTACTGTGGGCGGGCGGCTATGCCGCCATTACAGGCACCTTCATTACCGCCGCGTTCGCGGTTGTCACAACGGTCAACCACCCGGTGCAAAGCACGTTCGGGTCATTTCGCTTTCCTACGGGCGCGATTCTCGAAGTTCAGGGATTCACGCTTGCGTGCACGGTGGCGTCGTATCTCATGGCGGCGGTGTTATCCGATAGGCAACGATTCTTTCGACAGGCAACACGGGGCCATAAGAAGCAGCTTGAACTGGCGGCCAGTTTGCTCGCTGTCAATGAGGAATTGAAGGTCCTCGCGCGACTCGATCCACTGACTGGCCTGGCTAACCGGCGCAGTTTCGACGGATCGTTGAGCGACGCCCTCGCCAAGGCACGAGCAGGCGCAAGCGCAATCGGCGTGATGTTCGTCGACATCGATTGGTTCAAACGCTACAACGACCGCTACGGGCACGGGAAAGGAGATGACGCTCTGGCCGAGGTTGCGCGCGCGCTGCGCACGGTCTTTCCGGAAGGCTCTAGTATTGCCAGGCTCGGAGGCGAGGAGTTCGCGGTCATCGTGCCGGAAGGCGACGCGGCAGCACTCGTTGAGCTGGCCACAGCCGCTGTGCAGCGCATATATGATCTTTCCATCCTTCACGGTGATAGTCCTTATGGATGCCTGACCATCAGTGTCGGGGTGGCGACTTCAAGCGTCCCACCAACCGATGATGGCGCGCAATTGCTTCGCCAGGCGGACGCCGCGATGTACCGGGCAAAGCGTGACGGTCGTAACGGATATGCGACGCATCTTGAATAGGTGCATTAGACCGAGGAAGCCATGTTCATACCGCCGTATCCTGCTGACGAAGCCGAACGACTGAGTGCGTTGCGCTCCACTTACCTGTTGGACACCCGGCCTGAGTCGTTCTTCGACGACATCACGCGGCTGGCCGCCGAGATGTTCGACGTTCCGATTTCATTGGTGACGCTCGTGGACAAAGAACGGCAGTGGTTCAAGTCACGTGTAGGCTTGAAGCTCGCCGAGAGCGCCAGGGAGATTTCCTTCTGTGGCCACGCGATTCTGTCGAAAGAGCCCACCGTTGTTCTCGACGCGAATCTCGATGAGCGCTTCCACGACAATCCATTGGTCACGGGTGAGCCGAGTATCCGCTTCTATGCGGGAGCGCCTGTCGTAACCGACGACGGGTATGCCATTGGAACCCTTTGCATCATCGACAGCGAAAGCCGGCCTGTTTTCGGTGACAGCGAGCAATCGCGTCTCTCGGCGCTCGCCGGACTCATTGCACAACGAGTCGACGCATTACGCTCGAATGCATACCGCGACAACGTGACCGGTTTGCCGAATCTTGCTCGCTTCACGGACGACACCGCCCTCAGCTGCGCTTCGGCGCATGCCGTGCTCCTGGACGTCTGCACGCTGGACTACATCAATAGAATGGTTGTAGCGGTCGGACTGGAGACCGTGAACGCCGTAGCAGTGGCGACGACAAGCAGACTGATGAGGGCGCTCGGAACGGGCGTCACCCTGTACCGTATCGGCTATGCTCGTTATCTGTTCGTCACTGAAGCGTCTTGCGGCGAGATCAGCGAGATGGTTCGGAAATGCGTGAGGGCATTCGAAAGTCCCTTGATCGTCGGACGAGACTTGCCTATTGATGTCACACCGTCGGTCGGCATTGCACGAATCTGCGACACTTCCGGACCTTCCGACCTGATAGCAGCATTGATCTTCGCTTCGGAACGGGCGCGTGAAAGCCACGCAAATGCAGTTGTCTATGACCGTGAAATGGGTCTTGGCAGACATAGGACGTTTTTGCTGCTCAACTCGTTCAAAGATGCACTCGCCCGAAACCAGCTTCGGCTCGTTTATCAGCCGCGCGTGCGCCTGATCGATGGGGTATGTGTCGGCGCTGAAGCACTGGTCCGATGGCGGCATCCGCAGTTGGGCGAAATCTCTCCAGGTGAATTCGTCCCACTCATCGCGAACACCGCATTGATCAATGCACTCACGGATTGGGTACTGGCGACGGCGCTGCGGCAACTCGCTGAATGGCACATACAGCATCCGGGGCTCGTCATCTCAGTCAATGCCGTTGGCTCGGACTTGTCACGCGCCGACTTCGTGGAGCAGGTGAACGTCGCGCTTCAATCGGCCGGCGTCAGTCCACAACGACTGGAGCTCGAAGTCACGGAGGGCTCGCTCATGCTTCACACCGAGAGAAGCGCCAGCAACGTGAGCGCGCTCCGGCGGCTTGGCGTGTCCCTGGCAATCGACGACTTCGGTTCGGGATTCAGTAACCTTACGCAATTGAGTTCGCTAGACGTAGCGGCAGTGAAGATCGATCAAGCGCTGGTCAGGGCCATCATGACGAGCCCGCGCGACGCGACGATCGTGCGTTCGGTCATTCGACTGGTTCACGAATTAGGGTATAAGGCCGTCGCGGAAGGTGCGGAGACCGCCGAGATACTTGGTCAGGTCCGTGATTGGGGATGCGACGAAATCCAGGGCTACTTCATTGGACGCCCAATGGAAGAAGACGTCTTCGCGGCATGGCTCGCGGGGTCAGTCTGTCAGCTTTAGCCCTAGCTACAGCGCGCATCGGCGCATGTGCAATGGGCCTCCGGGGAAAGCCTTATCAGCGATCGGCGACTGCCAAGTGGAAAGACCGGAAGGAAGCGGATAGCAGCCGGAACTCCACCAGAACTTTGACGTCCGCAAAGGCCGAACAGGGAGCAGTGCCGCCTGCTTTGCTTCGCCGGTCCCGTTGACAGCGGTCGTCCACTCAGGCTGACGACGTTCCAACGCAACTCTGCGTCGATCCATCGACTGCCGAAAGCGACGTTTTTCAATGCGCTCAAGTTCGCCGACGCCCGAATAGGCGTTCAGTCCGCGGGGCAACGCGGCGCGCGCCACAGTAACACGTCCAGTGGCCTGATATTATTTCCCCGCACCCGTTGAGTACACTTTCTTTCCGTCTTCGCCGATGTCATCCCGCCGCCCCTCCGCGCGAACTGCCCGGTCGCTGTTTCGAAAACCTCTCAGCAAAGAGATGTTGCTTCCCCTCCCTTCGTCAGCGGCACGGACCGTCGCATTATCGAACCACTTGACGTTCGCGGCGTGTCAATCCGGCGCTGGATCGGCGTATCTCTTCAATGAGCTTGTCCAACTCCTCTACGTCACCTTCTTTGTGCAAGATGCGGGCTATGGGGACACGGATTTAATCATCTATGCACGCGCTGAAGCAGTTCTCGAGCGCGGCTTGCAACGCGCCGAAGTCGAGCGACTGTGGGAACTTGAGGCGGCCGAGCTACCGTCGTTTCAAGCGGTGCTGCAATAGGCCGACCGCCAACTAGCAAGCGCGCCAAAGTACGTTCATGCCGATGCACGAGACCGGCTCAAGCGGTTTGCCGCCAGCGGACGCGCCTCGCCGCTCAAGTCCACCGCGTCGCGCCACTGACGGCGATAAGGTCATCCAGTAACGAACGCGCCATCACCTCGCCCCTACCCGCGATTCACGAGAGTCGTTCACGTGGAGGACGGCCGATATAATAGTTGCCGGAATCTTACGCATTGCATCGGAGTTCTCCTATGAGTCAAACCCGCGGACCAAATGCGGGATATCGGGGCAAGCCAAACAGTCGACGCCAACCACATCACCTGGCGAGTCCAAATCGCGCACCGCGAGACCAACCTCCTTTAAGAGCGCGTGACGACGGGCCCACGCAGGCGTCCATTATCAAGACTCGTTCGTTGAAATTCCTCGTCGATGCAGTCGGCGCGGAGAATATTGCTTTGGCACTTGAGTCCAGCTTGGCCCGAATCGCAGAACTGCTACGAGGAGAGCGATTCACGCCCGAGACCGCGTTCCACATGGAAACTACGCTTGGGCTACCGTCCGGCTTTTTCGACCAATCTCATCCACTTCTTTCGTCGGAGACGATTGCGCGCCTGAAGGTGCCGCTCGAGTTCGTCCATACGGACGAGTTCAGCCACGAAGGGGACGTCGGGGAAGCACCCGTCCTTCCAAGTGCGCAGAAGCCTTCGCTGCTTGCCAGCAGTTTGTCCGAGGACACCACAATGTCGTCTAAGAGTTCGAAAGAAGTGTTGGGCGCGCCCAAGACCCGCGCCCAAAAGCTTTCAGAGCGGGAAAGCGGTCAACCTTCCGGAGAAGGAAATTCGCCCAAACCGCACCGATCGCATCAAGCGGCCGGGCGGAAGCAGTCCCAAGCGAGCGGCGGTGCGACAGTAGAGAGTATCAGGCAGGCCAACCTTCACGTTCTTACCACACGCAACGGTTCAAAGGTCAAGCTCGGCGCAGTCTTGGGTCTAGGCGGATCGAATATGGCGCACCGACTGCACGGAAAGAAGCGCATGGATGATGCTGAAGCCGAGCGCTTCACCGCGGGGCTCGGTTTGCCTGCGGGCTGGTTAGACACACCTCGCTCTGTAGCCGACATTCCCGAGTCCGTCGCGCTGCTGCTTGCGCCCGCATCACGCGTGCGCGCGCCCGGTCGAGCACCCGCGCCAACCGCCGCGGTACCGTATGAGGACACCCAAGCCACCGCCGCTCCGACCGACGAGATCGACCGCGCCCTGCCCACCTCTGCGAGCAGCCCGAACAGTGAAGCATTGCCAGCCGATACCGCGGGGACGACGGCGCAGCACGCGTTCACAACGAAAACGTCATCAATTCATCCGTCACCCGCGACGACGGTTTCGTCGAACGCGCCGAGCCAGGAACGCCAGCAGCCATCGCCGCACCGGCGGAGTCCCTGCCCGCATTCTCGATGGCAAAGCCTACAGCCACGCCACCCTCCGCCACTTTGGGAACCAGCTTAGCCGGTCTTGACGGAATCGCACCTATCGCAGAGGCGCTCTTGAAGACGCTCGCGGGCAAGGCACGCTCCGGTCGCTTGGACGAACTGAAAGCGTTGGAGCTATTGCAACAAGCCGTCCTGCTATAACAGGGACGTCTGGAACTATCGTCTAGCCACGTCGGTAACAGGCGGTGATCGAGCTGACGGCCGAGCAGTTGCATTGGCTGCTCGACGGCATCGACATGGACGCAGTACGCCGCCGTCCGATGCTGCGGTACCGTCACGCGAGCTTGATGCCGATACCCGTGCTGTCGCCCTTCAAACTTCGAACCACACAGGTCGCTTGCGCAGCCGGCATCCGGCTAAAATATCGCCTTGGTTTCGACTCCCGCGACAACCGGAAGCTCTCTCATGACCAAGGCGATCCGCCAGGCCGTCAGCATCGCGCCGGGCCACAACCAGGCTAGCCTGTCCCGGGGACAGAAGGCATTCAACACCCTGATCAGACAGATCGAGAAGCGCCGTGACCGTCTGCGGGCGTGGGAGACCGTCATGCCGGCGTTCCAGAAAAAGTACATTGACGAACTATTGCCTCTCGAACGGGAATCGACGGATCTGCACGTCAAGATGGTTTATCGGCTCGATGGTGCCTTCGACCAGAAAGGACTGACCAAGGCCGAGCGGCGCACCATCTCGGAGCTGATCGCCGGCCTGGCTGGCGATCTGATCGAGGAAAGCGACGATGCGCAGTTGAAGGTCATTTACAACAGACATAGCCAATCCGACTACGATAGCGAAGCGGCGGCCGAACTCGAGGATATGAAGTTGGCGCTCGAGGCAATGCTCGGCGTTGAACTGGGTGACGACATCGACATGAGTTCGCCCGACGAAGTCTTGCAGCGCGCGCATGCCAGAATGGAAGAGCAGCACACGCAGGAAGCAGCCGCAAATCAGGCTCGGGAAGCGCGACGCGCCAAACGGAAGAAGTCGGCAAAACTGAACCGCACCGGGAATGTAGGAGACTTCGGATCTTGGCTGTAATTGGAGATTTGAAGTATGGAAAACGAAAGCAGGGCAAGGAAGCCCACCGGGACGCGATATTCGGATGAGGTCCGTGAGCGAGCGGTGCGAATGGTGTTCGAGCACCAATACGAGTATCAAACGCAGGGGGCGGCGATCCGCTCGATCGCCTCGAAGATGGGGATGTCGCGCGAGACGCTTCGCAACTGGATCATTCAGGCTGAGCGCGACCGTGGCCAACGAGCGGGCGCGACAACTTCGGAGCTAGCGCGTCTGAAGGAACTGGAGCGCGAGAATCGTGAACTGCGCACGACCAACGAGATCCTGCGCAAGGCCTCCGCATATTTCGCGCAGGCGGAGCTCGACCGCCGATCGAAGCCGTGATCGCGTTCATCGACGAGCATCGCGACGTCTACGGTATCGAGCCGATCTGCCGCCTGCTGCCGATCGCGCCGTCGACGTATTACCGCCACGCCGGGCGGCGCAGCGATCCGGAGCAATGGCCAGCACGAGCGCGTCGCGATATTAAACTGAAGGCCCTCATCCGGGCGGTCTGGGACGAGAACTTCGGCGTGTATGGAGTGCGCAAGGTCTGGCGCCAGTTGTTGCGCGATGGCGTAAAGGTCGCGCGCTGCACGGTTGCGCGCCTGATGAAGGTGATGGGCCTCGAAGGTGTGCGGCGTGGGCGCCGGATCAAGACGACGCAGCGCGACGATGCGGTGCCGTGCCCGCTGGACCGGGTCAAACGTCAGTTCCGGGCCGAGCGGCCTAACGCGCTGTGGGTCGCAGATTTTACCTACTGCTGGACATGGTCGGGCTTTGTCTACGTGGCCTTCGTGACCGATGTGTTTGCGCGCCGTATCGTCGGCTGGCGCGTGTCGGCATTGATGAAGACTGACTTCGTGCTGGATGCGCTGAATTAGGCGTTACACGATCGCCAGCCACCGCCCGGGCTCATTCATCATAGCGATCACGGGTCGCAATATCTCAGCATTCGGTACACCGAACGTTTGGTGGACGTGGGCGTTGAGCCATCAGTCGGAACTGTCGGCGACTCTTACGACAACGCTCTGGCCGAAACGATCAACGGCTTGTAAAAGACCGAAGTCGTGCATCGCCGTTCATGGCGTACGCACCAGGATGTCGAACTCGCCACGCTCGAATGGGTGCACTGGTACAACCACCATCGGTTGCTCGGCCCGCTCGGGTACGTATCGCCTGCGGAAGCAGAGGAAGTCTACAATCGGAATCTGGTGCGCTCCGCTCGCGCGGCGTAGCGCCGAACTCGGCGGTCTCCGACAAAGCCGGGGCGGTTCAAAACAGCTCGCCGCGCAGGCCAAGCAGGAAGCAGAGCAGGCAGAGTTGAGCCAGTCTATCCGCGAGGTCTATCGAAAACTCGCCAGCGCTTTACATCCTGATCGCGAAGCGGATCCTCAGGAACCGCGAACGCAAGACCGGGCTGATGCAGCGGGCCAACCAGGCTTACGGCAAAAACGATCTCCTGAAATTGCTGGAATTGCAACTGGAGCTCGAGCACATCGACCAGCGCGCCATCAATGTCATCAGCGAAGATCGACTAAAGCATTACAACAAGATCCTCAGGGAGCAGCTCGGCGAACTGGACCAGGAAATCCTGCACGTCGAGGCCAGGCTTCAGGCATGCCTACGGAATTCCTCCATTCGCTGAAGTATCTCCCGGGACCGTCTTGCGCAATCTCTCGAATGACATCGTCGGGCTCCGGCAAAGCATGCGCGATCTGGAAGCAGATCTGCATGTGTTTGAAGACCTCAAGCAATTCAAAAGCTGGTTGAAGCACCTGAAACGTCGGCAGGCCGCGCTCCATTTCGACGAGATGCCATTCTGACATTCATGCGTTTCGCATGAATATGCCCGTTGTGGGGTGAATGGAGCGCTTGCGCTGACCGCGAACACACTGCGAGCCGTGGACGAAGGACGACCGGATGGCAGTCGGCGGCTCGGTGCGAATCTGAAGAGACAAGAACAAAAGGGTCGCGGTGAATCGCGCAACGTTGGATAATCGGTCAAGCCCGTATTGCAATACGCCTATGCCCCGCTCCGCTGATCGCCCTATCAAGCGCAAGCCGCCTCGCGGCACACTGGCTCACTACCGAGACCGGATCGTTGAGGTGCTCGGCGAAGCGCGCGGGCAACGCGTCATGATCCGTTCTGTCCACGAGGACGGAACCGAGCGACGCACGGCGATCAAGCTCGTGAATCTGTTGCCGTTGGACAGCCAGCTTTTCTGACGAACGGGGCGGAGCCTCCTCGCCCCGTTTGCCTTACGCGCCGTTGACTGCGTCCTTGAACGCTTTGCCGGCCGTGAACTTCACCGTTTTCGCGGCAGCGATTTGAACCGTCTCGCCAGTCTGGGGATTCCGGCCGGTCCGCGCCGCACGCGCGCCGGTGGAGAAGCTGCCAAACCCGATCAACTGAACCGGCTTCCCCTCGGCCACTTCGCGCGAGATCGTGCTCACAACGGCGTTGATCGTCTCTTCCACGGCGGCCTTGCTGGTTCCCGCCTGTGCGGCGACCGCGTCGATCAGTTCCTGCTTGTTCATTCGGCTTTCCTCTTTGGAATCGACTGTCATCTTACCGGACGCGGGCGAGCACCCAGGTCAACGCGTGTAACGATTGATACATGCGCGCCGTGAGGCGCATCGAGGCGAAGTGGCTAGAAGGTGCACGGCTATGGTTGGCGTGTGCAGATGGCCCAGGGTCGTCACCCACGTTGAGGTAAGCGTCGCGCGGCGCCGCGGAACAATTACGCTGCGCGGAGGCAGCTACCAGCTTGCGGTTTGCCGACCCTCCGGCGCAACGCCACGCTAATCAAATGAACTGCCGCGGCTAGGCTACGGCCTCGGCGACCGGCACCGACGACGCGCGGAATCGCCTGTCGCGCCGACGCAATCCGTCTGTCTAGCACTCGATCTCCGCGGTTCGCTTAAGAAAGGGGCACAGCGGGCAAAGGAACGCCAGATATGTTGCCCGGCAACGCGATTCGGACTTGCAGGCCCCGCGGAACGACGCAAGCCGACCACAATCAGCGCCGTCTCAGCGCTTCCCATGCGTGATAAGTCGTATTGAACTAACCCGCTGACGCGGGAGGAGGCGGTCGGCCAGTCGCATTGGCTGCTCGAGGACCGTTGGCGCGGCATCTCCGTTCGGGTGGACCATGGCAGGGCAGTTTGCTGCCGTGCCCATTTTCAGCGGAGTCCACCATGACACCCCTACGTCGACGCATGATTGAGGATATGCGTGTGCGCAACCTCGCCGCCAACACGCAGCGCGCTTACCTTCAGCAGGTGAGCGCCTTTGCCCAGCACTTCGGGCGTTCCCCTGAACTACTGGGCCTCGAGGAGGTGCATCTCTGGCAAGTGCACCTGATCGAGGTGCAGCGGCGCTCATCTAGCACCCTGGTGGTGGCCACTGCAGCGCTGCGCTTCCTGTACAACATCACGCTCAAACGCGATTGGTCAGTGGACGAGATTCCCATGTCCAGGACGCCGCGCAAGCTGCCGGTGATCCTCAGTCAGGAGGAAGTCAGCCAATTTCTCGAAGCGATCCGCAGCGTCAAGCATCGTACCGTGCTGATGGCGGCCTACGCCGCGGGCCTACGTGTCTCGGAGGCCACCCAGCTGAAGGTCAGCGACATTGATAGCGAACGCATGACGCTGCGTGTCGAACAGGGCAAGGGGCATGCCGACCGCTACGTGATGCTCTCGCCACGACTGCTGGAAATTCTGCGCAATTACTGGTGCATTGGTCGGCCCCAGTGCTGGTTGTTCCCCGGCCGCTTCCCGGATCAGCCCGTGGGTGCCGACGTGATACGGAAGGCCTGCCAGGACGCTCGCCGCCGCGCCGGTATCAGCAAGCCCATCACGCCGCATTCTTTGCGTCATGCGTTCGCCACGCACCTGCTCGAATCCGGCACCGACGTGCGCACCATACAATTGCTGCTCGGTCATTGCAGCCTCGCCACCACCTCTGTCTATCTGAAGGTCGCAACCAGCACCGTCTGCGCGACGACCAGTCCGTTCGATCGACTGCCTCAGCAACCCACCACGCTCGTCTGCCCCGAGCCATCGCGCACGACCGACTGAGTGCGATGATGCGCGCCGCGCTGGAACTAGCGGACGTTCTGCGTCGTCACGGCCCCGCCTATCGGGAAGTGCACGCCGCCTCGCTTAGCCGCGAGCAGCATCGCGTCATGGCCGCGATCGAGCAATGTCGTACGGCCGCGTTGGGTGGCCACGTCGAACAGTGTGACACCTGCGGGCATCAGCGCATCGCCTACAACTCTTGCGGTAATCGGCACTGTCCGAAGTGTCAGTCGTTCGCCCGCGCACAATAGCTCGAGGACCGCCAAGCTGATCTGCTGCCTGTGCCGTACTTCCACGTTGTCTTCACGCTTCCCGAGCAGATCGCGTCCATCGCCTTCCAGAACAAGCGGGTAGTCTACGACCTCCTGTTCCAGGCCACCGCCGAAACACTGCACACGATCGCAGCCGACCGACACCATCTCGGCGCGACGATCGGTTTTATCGCGATTCTGCACACTTGGGGGCAGAATCTTGTGCATCATCCTCATTTGCACTGCGTTGTCCCGGGCGGTGGCCTCGCTTCCGACGGCGCCCGCTGGGTGGCGTGCAAGCCAGGTTTCTTCTTGCCCGTGCGGGTGCTTTCGCGTCTGTTTCGACGACTGTTCTTAGAGCGGTTGCAGCATGCCTTCGACATGGGCGAGTTGCGCTTCTTCTCCTCGCTCGCGCACCTCGCCGAACGGAGCGAATTCGCTCGCTATCTCGCCGGTCCGCGGCGCGCCGAATGGGTGGTCTACGCGAAGGAGCCGTTTGGCGGCCCGCAGCAGGTCCTTGATTATCTCGGACGCTATACTCACCGCGTTGCGATCTCCAACAACCGCCTCATCGGTTTGACTGACGGACGCGTTACTTTCCGCTGGAAGGATTATCGCCATCCGGGCCGGTCACGCGTGATGGGGCTGGACGCCCACGAATTTATTCGACGCTTCCTGCTGCACGTGTTACCGCGCGGGTTGCAACGCATCCGTCACTATGGGTTGCTCTGCAATCGCTTGCGTGAGGCTAAGTTGAGTGTGTGCCGCCATCTCCTCAACGTCGAGCCTGTTCGCGTGACTTGCCACGCACCAGAACCCGACTATCGCGACCGCTACGCGAAACTCACAGGTCGTTCGCTCGACGTCTGTCCTGTATGTTCGCGCGGGCGCATGCTCTGCATCGAGCGCTTATTACTTGGTGCGCCACCGCGAGCACCCCCAGCGAATCGTCGATGAATCCCGATCCGCTCACATCCAACACCGATTCCCGTGCGTCCCGCGGACGCCGGTGGAATCGCTCGGCCAAAAGCCGTCGACCGTCTCATGAAGCACCTCGCATCGCCTGTTTATCGCGTGCGCTGCGCGGGCTTCTCTTCACTAGAATTGGCCGAGAGCGATCCGTCCCGGACGCTGCGAATACTGTCGGCTCGTACATCGCATACGCACTTCGATTCAATACTCATAGCCCCCCGTCTGCGGAGCGGCTTAGCTCAAAGAATTCTTAACGAAGTACAGACGGCCCTTACGTTGTGCCAATGCGGACCCATTGCGCCGTCTGTACTTCGTTAAGAATCCTCTGCATTAGCAGGAATAGCTTTAATGCCGGTCTCCGATGTCAGTGCCATCGCCGTGAATAGACCGTCCGCTAAGGCCGATTAGCGAGCAGCGGGGCCCTTCTCTTTGCCCCGACTTCGTTGACGGGCCGGGAATCGCCGCAAAACCGGCAAGCAATGAGCCTTGTGATGGTTGCCGCGCCGCGGTTCAAGGCCGCCCGTCATCGCGGATCTGGTCTGTGGAGACACACGCCGACAGCAGATTGTCACCGTCTTTGCCGATCCGGCTGCTTGCCTCATCAATGCCAACATCGCGCACGGAGTGCGCGAACGCTTTCCGCTAGGCCTTGCAAGGTGCAGGTTCGCGGGCGATCGCGGAGCCGGTGGACTTCTACAACCGTATCGTCCCACTCCTCCTGAGCGGTCTGTTTGCTAAAAACATTGACACCGGCCTCCTGCGCCGTTGTCTGAGCTGTCCTTTGCAGCAGACGGTGCTGACTACGCTTGATAATAGTTATTAAGGGTTATACTGTGGGGGTGACTTGCCTGGAGGACAGAACCATGATCAGTGCAGACCTTGGACAACAGCTCGAGGGATACATTACGAAGCTGGTCGAAACCGGACGGTACGGCTCGAAGAGTGAAGTGCTGCGCGAAGGCGTGCGATTGATTCAGGATCGCGAGACGCAGCTTGCCGCGTTGGATGCCGTGATCGAGCGAGGCATCGCCGATTCAGAGGCTGGCCGAGGACAACCCGGCCAAGAAGTGTTCGACCGACTTGAAGCTAAGTATCAGGCGATGATGAACGGCAAGGCATGATTGTTCGCATTTTACCGGCCGCCGAGGCCGAGCTTGAGGCCATCGGCGACTACATCGCCCGCGACAATCCGCGCCGCGCCTTAAGCTTCGTTCGTGAGATGCGTGACAAGTGCATGAGCCTTGCAGACATGCCCCTCGCCTACCCGCTCGTGCCTCGATACGAAGATCGCGGCGTGCGGCATCGGGTTCACGGCAGCTACCAAATTTTCTACCGCGTCACGGGTCAACCCGAGCGCATCGACGTCATTCACGTCCTGCATAGCGCCAGAGACATCGCCGCTATCCTTTTCCCCTAAACACCCACGAAGAAAGCTAGAACGAGTTAAGTGCTGGGCAAGCCATCGGCTACGCCGGTGGCGGAGGTGCAATTAAGCAAACTGGCCGTCTGCGGTACCACCACACCGGCCAGTTCTTCGAGCAGGAGCCTCGTAGCTCTCCGTCGGGCGAACAATGACCGAAATAGTCAGGCGCGCTGCTATCGCCGGTGTGAGCCGGGGCGCCCGAAGCCGACGCAGTGTCAGCCACGCCGCCGTAGCTCGTTTGCCCGTTCTGCGCCGCGACCTTCGCTTCGGCAGCTCGGATCTCGGCCAGATACGTCACGCGATCCATGCTCGGGCTATATGCAGCGCGTTCGAGTTGGACCAGTTCTGCCTTTACCTGCGCGCGGGTCAACGGCTCCCTCCCGTCTTCAGCAGCGCAGCCTGTCGCCTTGTTGAACCACTTGACGTTCGCCGCCTGTCGGGCCGGTGCTGGATCGGCGTATCTTTTCAACGAGCTTATCGAACTCGTCTACGTCACGTTCTTTGTGCAAGATGCGGGCTATCGGAACACGGATGTAAATATTCATGCACGCGCTGAGGCGGCTCTGGAGCCCGGTTTGCAGCGCGCCGAAGTCGAGCGGCGATGGGGGTTTTAGGCGGCGGACCTGCCGTTGTCCGAAGCGGTGTTGCAACAGGCGGACCGACAACTAGCGAGTGCGCCAAGAAATGTTCACGTTGCGGCACGCGTTCGCCGCTAGGCGGACGCACCTCGCCGCCCAGGCTCACCGCGGCACGCCACTGATCGCAATCGGTCCACGCTGCGCGAACGCGTCCTTTACCGCGACACCTACGCGTGCGCGGGCATAGTCGCTCGGATCGAACGACGGCCGATATAATGGAACGCGCAAATTTCACGCAGCGCACCGGAGTTCTCCTATGAGTCAAACCCGCGGACCGAATGCGGGATATCGGGGCAAGCCAAACAGTCGGCGCCAACCTCAACACTTGACGAATCCGAAGCACCCACCGCGAGGCCAACCTCCTTCAAAAGAGACCAATGGCGGAGCGACGCCGGCGTCGATTATTAAGACTCGTTCGTTGAAGTTCCTCGTCGATGCGGTCGGCGCGGAGAATATCGCGTTGGGACTTGACTCCAGCATGACCCGGATCGCCGAGCTGATGCGCGGAGAGCGATTTACGCCCGAAACCGCCTTCCATATGGAAACGACGCTCGGGCTACCTTCCGGCTACTTTGACCAACATCATCCGGCGCTCTCGCCGGAGACCATTCCGCGCCTGAAGGCGCCGCTCGTGTTCGTCCATACGGACGAGATCGTCGATGAAGGTGACATCGACGCAGCACCCCTTCTTCCAAGCGTGCAGAAGCCATCGCTGCTTGCCAGCAGCTTGTCCAAGGATACGACCATGCCGTCTAAGAGTTCGAAGGAAGCGTCGGGCGCGCTCAAGACCCGTGCCCAAAAGGCTTCTGCGCAGACAAGCGGTCGAGCTGCGACAGCTGAAGATTCGCCGAAATCGCACCGGTCGCATCAAGCAGCCGGAAGGAAGCAGGTCCAGCCAGACGGCGGTGCGACCGTAGAGCGGATCAGGCAGGCCAATCTTCACGTTCTCACCACCCGCAACGGTTCGAAGGTCAAGCTCGGCGCGGTCTTGGGTCTTAGCGGTTCGAATATGGCGCACCGACTCCACGGTAAAAAGCGCATGGATGATGCCGAAGCGGAGCGCTTCACCATGGGGCTCGGCCTGCCTGCGGGCTGGCTCGACACACCTCGCGCGGAAGCCGACATTCCCGAGTCAGTCGCGCAGTTGCTCGCGCCCGCATCACGCGTGCGCGCGCCTGGCCAAGCACGCGCCAACCGCTGCGGCGGCCTATGAGGATACGCAGGTCGCAGCCGCTCCCACCAGCGAGATGGATGGAGCGCTGCCTAGCACTTCTAGTAACCCGCACACCGAGCCATTGCCAGTTGACGCGGCGGGCGACGGCGACAGCATTGGGAGTCCTCAGCACGAGAACGTCAGCAGTGCCGTTGCAACCCGCGCCGACAGCCCCTTGGAGCGCATCGAAAGCCACGCCCCCGCCCCCATCTCTGCGCCCGGGGAGTCGCTGCTCCCGTTGTCACCGTCGCAATCTACAGCAACGCCGCCCTTCGCCGCTTTGGAAACCAACTTAGACGGTCTTGACGGTATTCCACCGATCGCCGAGGCACTCTTGAAGACGCTCGCCGGCAAGGCGCGCACCGGTTGCCTGAACGAGTTGAAAGCCTTAGAGCTTTTGCAACAAGCCGTTCTGCTATGACATCGACGTCCGGAAAGCTCTATGAGTCGGGCCTCACGGACGGACTCGCCGAGACGCCGCCCGTTGTCGAGAGGCAGCAATCGAGCACTGAGGCTTCGCCGCGGCAAGCGGCAAACTCAACCCGTTTGAGACTCGAGTTCAGAGGCCCCGAGGCTTCGAGGACGTCGCTACGCCACGCGGCGTTCGTCGCTCGTGCCGACGTCCACCTGCTTCCTTGCGAGCTGTTCGACGTCAAGCTGTTCGACGTCAAGCTCAAGCGCAGACAGCCGGGCAAGTTGGACGGGCAGCAACGCGTAGGCGACGCGTAGCTCATGCAGACGTGCCCTCCAGTACCGAACGCTTATCGCCAACGGAGCTGATGTTGCACGCACTACCGTCGCCACTTTGCGTATATGAGCGAGTTCGCGTTCAGCTTCCAGGGAAGTCCGCTTGAGCACGCCGGGCGACGTACCGGGGACGTGATGTTTTCGGTCGACTGCGGTTGTCTTCATACGCTGTGCATCTCCTGATTGGTTGAGACCAGCGTATTCAGATTCTCGGGAAGTCAAGGAAGCATGCGGGCGCGCAGCCGGCCGGTCTTTGGGCCTTGGCTGCGAACGATCGGACCGTGCCGGATTTACGCATAGAAGTGCGCGACGCCCAAGGGCTGCATCAGCCGATACCCTTGCTCTTTTCTTCTTTTTTAGCGCCGGGCGCTTCCATGCGCATGTGCAACGCTCGCCCCACCAGCGAATTTGCATTGCGAATCAGGCTTCGCACACAGCCGTCCACCGCGGCCTTCGTCACACGACCGACGAGCGCCGCGGCAAGGAGGGCATCGTAGGCATCGATGACGTCAGTCGCCGAGATTTCGTAGCCATAGCCGGCCTCCATCCAATGCAGCGCGGAGACGGCACACTCCATCGCGAACTGCGGCTGCGTCGTCTCGTAATCTCGCGCCGCGCGAATGAGCGTTTTCGGATCGGTGGGACTCTGCCTGGACAGCGCGACCGCCTGATCGAAAAGGCGGGCGTCTTTTGCGGCGGCGAACCACTTGCCTTCCGACCCGGGCTCGCTGCGCACCAGGTCGGACAAGATGGTTTCCTGCGATTTTTCAGGATATTTTTTGGCGATGCCCCGGAACGTTGCGAGGTACGTGCCTGAACGATTCGCGGAAATGGCGTAGCGCTCGTAGGCTTCGTTTCTCATGCCGCACCCGAGAAGAATCGTCTCGCACGCTCGCGCGATCGCGTGCTCGGGCGCGTTCAGCCCTCGACTCGCTTCAGCCAGACGAAGCGCATCGCCCGGACGTCCGAGGGAAACCAGCGCGTCAACGGCCCACCGTCGATACCACCAGGACTTCAGCCGATCACGCTGGGCGAGCTCAACAAGCTCCGCGAAGCGGCCGGCAGTGAAAAGCGCACTCAAGCACGGCACCGTACCGACGAAGTAGTTGAAGCCTTCGGCCTGAAGCACGTGCGTGACAAGCGGCAACAGCCGATCCGCCCATTCCGACGCCAACTCGGGCGTCACGCACAACGCGCCCCAGTGATCACCCAGATGCTCGATGTAGGGCGTCTGATCGTCTTGCAAGGCCTCAAATAGCCTGTCCAGCCAGCGTCGGCGTACAGCAAGCGTCACGTCGGCCGCTACGATCACCGGCACAAGCGCGTCGATCGTGCGATTGACTGCACTGCCCAGGGCGCCCGAGGAACTGTCGACCTGCTCGAATGCGGGTGATAGCTTTTCAAGCAGCAGAACGGCCCCCTTGGCGGCGAGCGCGCGATCCGTACGCGCGACCGAACGAATCTCAGACACCGCCTCCTTCAGGCGTTGGATCGGTAGCGACGACCGCCACCCGAACGCATTGCGTCTAAAGCGTGAAGCGAATGTCCATTTCGGTGAGGGCATGACAGTCACGTTTCATCAACAGGGTGCACCGTCGACGCCGTCGCGGTCGGGCAGGTGCGATGGTCGAGGTGCGATTGGTGAAGTTCGATAGTTGTTGGCGCGTGCGCATCATTTCATCGGCGGTTTCAGGACAGGTCCAGCATCGTCCCTCGACAGGCGTCGGACCCGCAGCGACACGCATAGAGCCGCTTGAGCGCAGCAGATTTTCGCCCTTCCACAAAAAGCCGATAGTCGATAAACAACTCTTCGCCTGGCGCGATGTCGCGCAGCGCGTGAAAGAACACCCGACTGCCGTCTTGCTCGGTCTCGCAGTTCGGCGCGCAACTGTGATTAATCCATCGCGCCGAGTTGCCGCCCTGTGCACCGTCGATCACGCGCCCGTCGTCGAGATCGAAGTAGAACGTATGGCCGTCTTCGGCGGCCGAGCGCGCAAACTGGCGCTGCGCTTGTGCCCACGACACCCGCTTGCCCTTGTATTCCAGGATCGTCTCGCCAGCACCGATCTGGGTGAGCGCGAATACGCCGCGTCCGTGGACCGGCGAAGAACGTACAACGATGCGGCGCATGCTTTTGCCCTTCCCTGTTGCTGTGACCTGGTGAGCGACACGATGTGCCGCCGCGGCATCTGGGCATGATACGATCGCCGCACGCCCGTCGATACCCCTATGCCTTCTTCCGGTCGCAGCCGCATCAAACGCAAACCGCCCCGCGGTACCCTTATGCGGTACGACGATCGCATCGTTGAGGTGCTGGGCGAAGCGCGTGGCCGACGGATCATGATCCGCTCGATTCATGCGGACGGCACGGAACGTCGCACGGCCGTCAAGCTCAATAGCCTGCGGCCGCTTGATGCGCAACTCTTCTAAGTCGGTGGCGCGACGGGCGCCGCCCTCGCTCAGGCTTGGTTGACGGCGTCCTTGAACGCCTTGCCCGCGGTGAATTTGACCGTCTCGCCTGCCGCGATCTCGATCGGCTCACCGGTCTTCGGATTGCGACCGGTGCGCGCAGCGCGTTCGCCGGCGCCAAACGAGCCAAAGCCGATCAGTTGAACGGCATCGCCTGCCGCCACCGTCTTCGCGATCGTCTCAAACACGGCATTGATGGCTTCCTCGGCGGCGAGCTTGCTCGTACCGGCTCCGGACGCCACTGCGTCAATCAGTTTCTGCTTGTTCATTAAAACCTTTCCTTTCGGTTAGAGACAAACCCGTTCATACCGAACGCTGGCGGCGCATCGGAGCGCGGACCCTCTGCTCTCTACGAGTCTGCGTCGGTCACATCCAAGTCGAACAAATCCGAAGTCGCGCTGCGCGCGTCAAGCAACTCAGGGAAATCGCCCTTTCGAACCTTGGCAAGCGTCTGTGGCGACAGCCAGATTTCCTCCATGGCCTCGATGCCCTCTTCAATCATCCGCTGCAGAAAGAACGATTGTTTGCGCCCCGTGGCCTCGGCCAGCACCCGCAAGCGCTGCTCGATGACGGGGTCGATGCGCACTGCTACCACCCGCAACTTGTTCTCTGCCGATCTTCTCATCTGTTCGCTCCTTTGGCCGACCACGCGCATGGCGCGCCATCGGCCTTGGATTGCGCCTACCCGCGGGCGCGATCCGATCATGATTTACGGACGACCTTTCGCGCTCGCCCTTTTGCCTGCTGCTCCCGCCTTTCGGGCGACTCGCCCCGAACGGTCTTCGCGAGCGGGCCCGCGCGTCGACGGCCGCGCCGCGGTGCGCAGCGACTTCGGCTGGTCCTGAAGCGCGTGATGGGCCGCTTCGAGCGCGGCGAGCTTGCCTTGCAGCACCCCGTTCTGGTGGCGCGTGTCGCCCTGCTGCGCCTGTAGCGCGTCGACGGTGCGACGATGCTCGGCCTCTCGCTTTTCCGCCCGCTTGGCGGCCTCGGCCAGTTCTTTCTGCGCCTTCGCTGTGGCGCTGCGTTCCCGATCGATCTCCAGGAGCGCGCGCTTCTCGGATGCCCGTAGGCGCTCCTCGGCACGGCTGGCGGTTTCCCGTAGCTTCTCTAGGTCGCGCGAGAAGGTGTCGCGCACATTTTCGAGTTCCCGCTCGCGCGTCACCGCTTCCTCAGCAAGACGCTGGATCTGCGCCTGCAGCGCTTTACGCGTGGCGGCCTCTTCCGCCTGTTGCCGCTCTAATTCCCGTATCTCGACCTGCGCCGCGAGCAGTGCCGCGGTGCGTTGCTCGAGCGCCGTTTCCGTGCGGCCCAGCTCCTCCCGGGCCGTGAGAACCTCTCGCTCAGCCTCGGCGCGCTGCGCTTCGACTTCGTCGCGCAGCGACGTCAGTTCGGCCTGGGCAGACGTCGCCGCGCGCGTCCACAGCGTCCCGATCAGCGCGCCCGCCGCTTCGCTCAGGTCCTTGGGCAAGTCCGGATGTTCGATGCGCACCCGGCTCTTCTCGCGCAACTCCGCCCAGAACTCGCTCAAGACCGACGCCGGTGTACTCATGGTGCCGCGCCGGACCAGGTTGTAGAGGCGATTCGCGGTCGGGGCGACGCCGAAGCGAAAGAACAGCAACGCGCAGACCTCGCGATAGAGCTCGCGTGTCTTGGGAAATTCGACTTTGAGGCGTTCGATGTCTGCCGCCAGGCGGGTTTCATCGGAAAGGACGTCGGACATAGATAAAAAGGCCTAAGCGATTCGCTCATATTACAACGTAATACGCAATATATCTAACTCTACAACGCCCGTGATTTGACATTAGTTCTATAATGTTGATTTAATGCCAGAATCGCTGATTCGGAAATCATTCGATGTTAAAGTCCGACCTGCCCTTTTCCTCGGCGCGAGCAATGCAGCCTATGCCGCTAGAAATGCTCGTTGTCCCGTCGGAACTCGACGGTGGCGCGGGTGCTAATCGAGCGTTGTCAGGACGTGCCCAGATTGCAGCCACCAACGACCTGGATGCGATCCGCGCGTGGCTGTCGCGCTTTGCGGATAAGAAAACGACCTTCGAGAATTACCGCAAGGAGGCCGAGCGATTGTTACTCTGGTCGCTTGCCACGCTCAGCAAACCCATTTCCTCGCTCACTCACGAAGACTGCCTGCGCTATCAGCGCTTTTTGCTCGATCCTCAACCCGCCAGCACCTGGGTCGCTGGTGGCGGTCGCAAGCACCCCCGCACCGATGCGCGCTGGCGCCCGTTCTACGGTCCGCTGTCACCCGCAAGTCAGCGGCAGGCGATCGTGATCCTCAATGCGATGTTTTCGTGGCTCGTGCAAGCGGGTTACCTCGCCGGCAACCCGCTCTCGCTGTCGCGCCAGCGGGCTCGTCAGAATGCGCCACGCATTACACGCTATCTGGAACCCGGCATCTGGCAAGAGGTGAAGGACAGCATTGCAGCGATGTCGCGAGAGACCGCGCGCGATACCGCGCACGCCTACCGGGTGCGATGGCTTTTTACCCTCCTCTATTTGGGCGGGCTACGCATTGCCGAAGTCGGCAACAACACAATGGGCCAGTTCTTTATGCGACGCGATTCGGATGGCGCAGTTCGTTGGTGGCTCGCGGTACGGGGCAAAGGCGACAAAGAACGATTGGTACCGGCCACACGCGAAATGATGACTGAATTGTCGCGCTACCGGCAGCACCTCGGCCTGAGCGCGCTACCATCCCAAAGCGACGATACGCCTCTGGTATTGCCGATCGGCGCAACGTTCGAAAATGGTGGCGTCCAAACGCGTCCTGCGTTGACCCGTGCCGCGCTACACGCGATCGTCAAAGAAGTGTTTGCCCGTGCGGCAGCACGATTACGTGAACGCGACGCTTTGGCTGGCGCCCGCGCAGACCTGCTCGAAAAAGCCTCCGCTCACTGGCTGCGGCACTCGGCAGGATCTCACATGGTCGATCGAAAGGTCGATCTTCGACTCGTGCGTGATAATTTCGGGCACGCGTCGCTCACCACGACGAGCATGTACCTGCACCTTGATGACGACCGACGCCATCAGGAGACGGATGAAAAGCACCTTATAGACTGGTAGGACTTGCTTCATCGGTTTCCTGATGTCCGCGCGGCAATTTTTATGAAAGCACATTCACCAGACCCACAAATCTCCGCCGATAAGCGCAGCGTCACATTCATCATGATCTGGCAAGGCGAACCGGTGAAATGCGTGGTCTCTCGCGCCGCACTCGAAACGTACTTCTGGCTCGCTCCGGATGCGGATGATGCTCGAACAATTAGGGTATTCAACAACGGTTTCCGCCGCATTCACGCCGTGGCTGAGCGCAAGTTGCGAGCGCGTGACTCGAAGCACCTTGAGCTATCAACCTCAAATTTCGCAAAGAACTAAGGCACGTCTGCATGTGACGCGTTGCTGACGCGCTATTGGCTGGCGGTTTTCTCTGGCGAAGCTTTCTAAAGCAGAGCGGTGCGCAGACTATTAGTTGCATCTGTGCCTTGCTCGATTGTAGCCGGGGTCGGCTTATGGAGAGAGCATTTCATCACCACCGATTGGATTACCTTGACGGCGACGGAACCAGCGATTGCGGGGCGATGAGCGCATTGGAGAAAGCTCATGTCCCAGCTCTGTCGCATGTTCGCTTTTGCGCTAACTGTTTCAAATTGCGCTGCCGCGCCGCCTTCCGGTTATGGCGATCCGGCTTATCTGCCGGGCAAGATTGCATCTTGGGCTTCTGTTGTTTTCGACGAATCACCAAAATACTGTGCGGCCGGTAGTCGGGAGATGCGCTTCGTGCAAAGCAAGAAGTCATTCAGGGCCGCCGTTCACGACCGCCGCGTAATAACATCCGGTGGTGTCGCCACGCTTCAGACGTTTCGATCTAAGCTCTGTTTAAAGCATCGTCATCTATGATCTTTCTTCCTGCGCAAATCGACTCCCTGCCGCTTCCGCCTGATGTTCCGGACGACCTTCAGGTCTGGGCCGTTTCGATCGATCTTTCGGCGTCGTTCGCAGAGGCTCAAGCAGATGTTCTCAGCCCCGCTGAACGCTTTCGCGCTAAAAGCTATCTTCGACACGTTGATGCGATGCGTTTCGTCACAGTGCGCGCCGCGTTGAGGATTGTGTTGTCTAAACTGACGAACCAAGACCCTGAAAGTCTGATCATCGAAAATAACGAATTCGGACGGCCGACGCTTCGCACTACCGTCGGCATCGACTTCAACGTTTCGCACTCTGGGTCATACGGTGCAATCGCTCTCTCGACGAAACGGCGCGTGGGAATTGATTTAGAGCAGAAAAACATGTCGCTTGATTGGCGAGAGCTGGCGCCCAGTGTGCTGGAGTCGGCGGACTATACAGTCGTCAGCGCCCTCCCCGAGGACAAGCGCATAGAAGCATTCGCGACCACGTGGGTCGGCAAAGAAGCCATTTTGAAAGCGCACGGGACTGGCATCGCAGCACCCGATCTTGCTATGGAGACTTTCTCGGTATTGCCGATTCACGGAGGGGCATATTCTGTCTCAGCTCCGCTGCAGGACTACGCTGCTATTGAGTTGGGGGCGCCGGAGCACTACGTCGCGGCACTCGCGTGGTCGATAAAGTGATGGACGGTCGCGCTCGAGCACAACGCCGTCGACTTTATCGCCACAGGGGGCGATTGTGTCCCGGCATGGCTGTGATCACGCTGAAGCAAGCGTAGTGTCGTGCAGCGGCTGCAACCAGCCAGTGGTCCAGGTCAGTACTATTTGCTACGGCAAGCGCCTGCTTCAGGCACCGCAGGATGCGGTCTAGTCGGCTTGAACCTCAGCATGCGACTTTCGATCCCGTGCCATGAGAGCCATGCCAGGGCCAGCGTGAGCGGTAACGAGATCAGACCTCCGATTACCGGTGATGCCGTTTCGCCCTGGAAGGAAAGAACAATCTGCTGCAGCGGAAAACCGCATATATACACGCCATACGACAGATCGCCGTAGCGTCCCGCATGGCGCAGACCCACGGTCGACATCGTGGCGATTGCGATGACCATCCACAGAAGGAGCACAGCGAACGCGAGGTATGCGTGCCCTGCCTCGTACGCGCAAACAGCAAGCGTGCCGAGAAGAATGCCGAACTGCAGCCTGCGGGCCGCATATAACGCGCGGTACACCCACAGCAGCGTCCCGCCGATGAACATCAATCCGAACTCGAAGAAGAACATCCGCGGCACGTTGGGCGCTTCCTCGCGTTCGATGATGAAAAGCCAGAACGCGCACGCGGCCCAAATGACCGCGACCGCGTGCCGCGACATCCGCATGACCGTCGCGCCCGCGACGGTCAATAGCACATACCAGCCGCATTCCAGCGGTAAAGTCCAGAGCGGCCCGTCGACTTTCTGCATCGGGTTGGCATCGAATACGCCCGGCAGCACTTCGGTCGGCATGAGCACGAGATGCCCGAGAAAGCGCCACGTTTGCAGGTCCCGCAGATAATCGGCGACTCGCCACGACGTCATGAGCGGGTCGACGACGAAAGTCAGCATCAACGTGACGACGGTCAGTCCCGG
Source organism: Caballeronia sp. LZ001 (assembly GCF_031450875.1). Taxonomy (NCBI): domain Bacteria; kingdom Pseudomonadati; phylum Pseudomonadota; class Betaproteobacteria; order Burkholderiales; family Burkholderiaceae; genus Caballeronia; species Caballeronia sp. LZ001. Next base: position 223,951 of record NZ_JARTVX010000001.1, read on the forward strand.
CCAGATGCGCAGGCAACGGCGCATCAGAAAGCGGACGACATGCGGATCGCGCTCCCAGCTTCCCGCTACGAGATAGCCGCTGAGCGCGAAGAACACCATGACGCCGCCCCATCCGAGATCGAGGTAACGCGTGACGGGGATGAGCTGCCCGTTCATCAGGAACAACTGGTGTGAAACGAACACAGCGAGCGCTGCGACGAGGCGGACCGCATCGCAGTTGTCGTGATCAGCGTTCATACGGTTCCGAACGGGCGCGGCGATCGCAACGCACGAAAAATGCGCAATCAGTAAATGGCGCTGCGCGGCCCCGACAGCACGGACGTGACCGTTCGCGGCGACGCGTCCAGCGCACGCGAAGTAAACGGAAAGCGCGTCCATGTCTTGCTCGCATAGGCGCGCGTCGTCTGCCGGTAATACGGCGATGCGGGATCGTCGGATACGCCGGTCGTGAGCATCGTGTCGGCTTGAGGACCATCGGCGTCGAAGCTCACCACTTGCATGTAGCTGTTGCCATGCGCGTCCTGGTCGAGCGCGTAGCCGTCGCGATCCAGCGGCTGCATCGCGCATGCGACCGTGAAGTAGCCCTCGCGGTCGCAGCCGCCGTAAAGCGGCACGCGCGTCTCGCCTTTGCCGATGCCGAGCATCGCGCCACGCATCAAATCGGCTGCGAAGCCGTTCGCCTGCAGCGCGAGCACCGCGCCGCCAAGCGCATTGCCGAGCGCCCGTACGACAGCGGGGTCGGCCGTATCGATGCCTGCGGGCGTGGTCAGCGGATGGCTCGCATCGAACGGCGTGGTGTAGCGCTGCAATTCGGGCATTGCGCTCGCGCGGTTCCAGAATTCGTCCCACAGGTTCGCGCCGCGCGCGTTGACGTTCGCCGTGCCGTCCCACGATCGCAGGACGGCGCACGCGGGTCCGATCTTCACGTCTTGCGTCCTGGCGGGCGTGGCCGAATCGAGCGTGACGCGCACCGTGTCCGCTTGGCACACGGCGTCGGTGACAGGCTGCAGATACAACTGCGCGGACATCGACGTGCTCGCGAGCACCGCGCGCTCCAGCGCGTCGCGCCGCACGCCGCCCGGCTCAGCGATCAGTTGCGCGGCGATGGCATGCCCCAGCCGCGTGCGCAGCGATTGCTCGATCCCCGTCTGCCCGACGACTTGCGGATAGCCCGTCAGCGGCGCATGCGGATTCGTCAGCCAGTAGCTGCCATTGAAATTGCCGACGTAGTCCGCGCGCTTCAGGCTCGGCATGGAGTCGGCCGGCAAGCGCCCTGCCCGCGTCGCGCCGGCGAGCGTGTGCGTGGTCCACGCGCACGCCGCGCGCGAGCCGTCGAGGAACGGCACGCCGGGCATGCGCGCATCGGCGACGCGGCCGGCGGGCGTGGTGCAATCGGCGGCGAGCTTGTCGGTGACGCCGGGCATCGCGCCGATATCGGCAAACCACACGTCGGGATCGTTGCGTCCGATCGCGAACGTATTCACCCAGGGCATGGCCGCTTCGCGCTTCTGGATCGCGATGAAATCGTCCAGCGAACGCGCTTGATCCCATTGCAGGAAGTTGGAGAACGTCTCGGGGTTGTCCGCGTTCACGTCGAACAGCGCGAACGCTTGCTTGTCGTTCCAGGCCAGCGCGGGCGAGAGCGAGGACAGATCGACGACCGGCCCGAAGCGCGTGCGATACATCGTGCGCGTGACGGGCGCGAGCGTGCCGGTGGTCATGTCGCGCACCTGGACCGTGACGAGCACGGCGTGCATCGCTTCGTCCTGGCCGTCGTAGCGATAATGCGTCGGCGCACCGGGCGCGAGCGTCAACTGGAAAATGCCGAAGCGCCGCGCGCTCGACACCGTATGTGTCCACGCGACGTTCTGGTTGAAGCCGATCATCACCATCGGCACGCCCAGAAACGATGCCCCCGCGACATCGACTTGGCCGCCGATACGCAACTGCATCTGATACAGCCGGTCCGGGCCTTGCCAGAACCAATGTGGATTGCCGAATAAAACGCTCTGGCCATCCTGCGTCGCGGCCGCGCCGAATGCGAGTCCGTTGCTGCCGATGCCCGCCCGGCCTCCCACCGACAAGCGGTCGGCAATCGTCCGAGGCGCGGTTTGCCCGCTCGTCGATGCCGCGCTCGCGGCGCTTCCCGGGAGTTGCGCATGCGCGATGCCGCGATGGAACGGCATCGTGCCGCCCGCAAGGTTGGCTGCGATCAAGCGGCGGTACAGGTCGTCGGCGCTGATATGCGCGACCCAGCGATCGCCCGAACAGGCGGCATGCGCGCCGGGAAAGCGTCCCGCGTGCAGATCGTCGACATAGCGGTTGTAACCGTCCGCGTAACCCGTGATCAGCGCGCGTTCGCGCGACGGCTGCGCGCTGCGGAAACGTGCCACCGCCGCATCGTCGATAACGGATCGGAAGAAGAAATCGGCGTCGAGATTATCCGGCTGGCCGAAAGTCGATGGCGTCGATGGACGGCCTTTTGGCCCGAATACCGCCGAGCGTTCGCCGCGCCAGGTGACGAAGCCGTCGGACAGCGTGCATAGCGCGTCTTGCGCCTGCGCGTATCCGACCGCGAAGCCCAGGCTGCCCCAATCTGCCGCGTCGATGTGCGGTACGCCGTCCTGCGTGCGTTTGATCGTCACCTGATACGGAGTATCGGCCGAATGGGTTTCGGCCGATGCGGTGACGGGCGTATGACACGCGCCGAGCGTCAGCACCACCGCGGACAAAAAGCATGCGGCCGCGAGCTTGCGGCCGCATTTCGAAGCAATCAAACCGAACATGTCCACCTTTGCGTTGTGTTTCGTCGAGTCCTACGGGCTGCCATCGCGCGCTTCGCCTCAAGCGGTTCAAGCGGCTCAAGCGGCTCAAGCCGCCGCGTTGAGCGAATGCTGTTCGAGTTCGCGTCCGTCGCCCGTGGCGACGATCTGGCCGTAGTCGAGTTTGATGTAGCGATCCGCCAGCGCGAAGTAACGGTCGTCGTGCGTGATGACGAGCACGGTCTTGCCGCGCGCCTTCAGATCGGGCAACAGCCGGCGATAAAACACGTCCTTGAAGGTCGGATCCTGATCGGCCGCCCATTCGTCGAACACGTAGAACGGACGATCCTCCAGATACGCCACCAGCAGCGCGAGCCGCTTGCGCTGCCCCTGCGACAGATCCGTCGTCGAGAACTTGCCGTCGCGGATCGTGACTTTGTGCTCCAGATGCAGCAGTTCGAGCAGCTCTTGCGCCTGCTTGTCGAGGCCGTCGATGGCAAAGCCGTGCAGTTCGTCGAAAAGGAAGAAGTCGTTGAAGACCACGGAAAAGTGGTGGCGATAGCGGTCGCGGTCCGCTTCGTTCACTTGTCTGCCGTTCAGTTCCACGTGTCCGCCTTCAGGGATATACAGCCCGACGATCATCTTGGCGAGCGTGGTCTTGCCGCTGCCGTTGCCGCCGATCAGATACACGAGTTCGCCCGGCCTGAACGCGAGATTGACCGGCCCGAGCGTGAAAACTTCGTTTTCCTTCTCGCGAAAGTAGCTGTGCGTGACGTCCTTGAGCGCGATGTTTTCGAACGACGTGGCGGACTCCGCCGGTTCCACGTTCTCCTTCGGCAGATCGCGATTGACCCGGTCGATACGCTCGAGCGCCACCTTGGCGGAACTGAGCGATGGAATCGACGACAGCAGGCCTTCGATCGGCATGATCATGTACAGGAACACGACCGCGTAGCCCGACAGCACGTGCACATCGACCGTGTGGAAGCGCGTCAGCACGAACAGCACGCAGCCGATGAAGGCCAGTAGAATCATGCTGCCCCAGCTTGCGGCAGCCGTGTACAGCACGTAGCCGCGCGTACGCTGCACGCGCACCGCTTCCACATTGGCCGCGATGGAATCGTTGACGAAAGCGTTCTTGCGGCGACGGTGCAGCTTCAGTTCCTTCGCGCCGTCGAAGAGTGCGCGGAAATCCTTTACCAGATCGTCCTCGCGGTCGCGCGAGGTGCGCAGATGAAACATCGCCCGCGTGTTCGCCAGATGAAAACCGAGCGCGCCCGCGACCACCGTTATGACAGCGAACACCAGAACCTGCCAGGAAAGATAGCCGAGATAGGCCAGACAGCCGAGCACGACCGCGCCGTTCATCGCGAGCGACGGCAAGCTCAGAAAGAACACGACAATGGTGTCCAGATCCGAAGTCAGCACCGTTAGCGCGCTCGCTGGACCCTGCCGATCGAGATTCTGGTACGACGCATCGGTCACGCTGTGAATGGTGCGCATGCGCAGCGCCGCCTTGGTGTTCTGGCCGAGCTTCACGAACGCTGTCTGCGACAGCGTGCGCGTGATCAACACCGCGACGGCCAGCAGCAGGAATTGCCAGCCGAGCGCCGGCAGTCGCTCGGGGGTCGTGCCCAGCGCCTGGTTGATGATCGCGACGAGGCCCGCGTTGGCGAAGCCGCCCACGATACTGATGATCAGCGCCACCAGCAACATCCAGCGAGATTGCCGGATCAAATTCAATAGCAGAGACATGTGAATCCTTTGTAGCGTGTTGTCTGTGTCGGCGTAGCGGAGTCGTGTGCGTGCATCGTCATAATTGAGCAAGGATATCGCGCATTGCGTTCGCCATCGCGGCATCGTCGGCAACGGGACGCTGCAGCGACGACAGTGCGAGCGCCAGCTCCTGCAACGGCTGGTTGCGCATCAGGTCGGCAAGCGGCGCGTCGATACCGAGTTGCGCGCGGATCGCCGATTGCACCTGCATCGCCGCGAGCGAATGGCCGCCCAGTTCGAAGAAGCGGTCGCGGCGACGAACCGGCGCGACCTCGAGAACGCTCGACCAGATGCCGGCCAATGTCGTTTCCATCTCGCCCTCGGGGCATTCCGCAGGATCGGCGGATGCCGATACAACCGGCGCCGGCAACGCCCGGCGGTCGATCTTGCCATTCGGGTTCAGCGGCATCGCCTCGAGCACGACCACGGCCGCCGGCACCATGTAGTCCGGCAAACTCGCCGCGAGGGCTTTGCGCAGCGCGTGGCCGTCGAGCGTCGCGCCTTCGGCCGGCACGGCATACGCGAGCACGCGCAGTCCGCCCACGCCGTCGCGCGTGATGACCGCCGCTTCGCGCACGCAGGGTTGCCGTGCGAGCGACGCCTCGATCTCGCCCAATTCGATGCGAAACCCTCGCACCTTCACCTGATGATCGGTCCGGCCGAGATAGGCCAGCGTGCCATCGGGATTCCAGCGCACGATATCACCCGTCCGATAGAGCCGCGCGCCGGGCGTATCCGCAAGCGGATCGGCGATGAAGCGCGACGCGGTCAGCCCCGGGCGGCCGAGGTAGCCACGCGCGAGCAGCGTCCCGCCGATGCACAACTCCCCTGCCACGCCTAACGGCGCGGCGTTGCATTGCGCATCCAGCACACGCAGCGCGCGGCCATCGAGCGGACCGCCGAGCGGAATCTGCGCGGGCACGTCCACGTCGTGCTGAAGGTAAGGCGCGCAATCGAACGATGTCGTCGTGACCACTGCCTCGCTGGGGCCGTATGTGTTCGCCAGCGCTATGTGCGCGAGGCCTGCCGTGCGCCACGCGCGCACGCCATCGGCGGGCATCGCTTCGCCGCCCGCGTGCACGCGTCGAAGCGTTAGGCAGGCATTGCGCACGGCGTGCGGATCGCGTGCTGCGAAATCCTGCGCGAGCGCGTTCCAGTAAGCCGTCGTCAGATCGGCGACGGTGATGCGTTCGCCGGCCACTTCCGCGAGGAAACGCTCGCTGCTCCACAACTCGGGTCCGCGCAGAATCAGCGTCGCGCCGACGGCGAGCGTCGGAAAGACCTGTTCTACGAAGCCATCGAAATTGAAGGTCGAGAATTGCAGTACGCGATCCCGCGACGTCACGCCGAACAGATCAATCGACACCTCCGTATGACGCGCCAGCGCATCGTGCGTGATGCCGACGCCTTTCGGCCGTCCCGTCGACCCCGATGTGTAGATCACATACGCAAGCCGCGTGGGCGACCACGCGCAATCCGGCTCGGGCTGAGTATCAGGCGGCGGCAGCAGGTTCACATCGAGCGTCGTGACGCCGAGCCGCGCGAGGGACTCGACCGGCACGCTGGAGGTGTCGGCACTCGGCGCGGTCAATGCCACCGCTATGCCGCTGTCCTCGATCATGAACGCCAGCCGTTCCGCCGGATACGACGGATCGAGCGGCACATACGCCGCGCCCGCCTTCAGCACGCCGAGAATCGCGACGATCATCGCGATGGAGCGCTCGATCGCCACGCCGACGCGTGCTTCGGGACCGATGCCGGCCGCGCGCAAGGCGTAAGCCACCTGACTCGCGCGGCGATCAAGCGTGCGGTAATCGAGCGCCACGCCGTCGAGCACGAGCGCGCTTGCGTCGGGCCGAAGCGACGCCTGCCGCGCGATACGCACATGAACGGGCTCCACCGCGGGCACTTCCGGCGCGTGGCCAAGCCGGACTAATTGCGCGCGTTCGTCTGCCGGCAACATGCCGAGCGCGCCGAGCGGCACATCCGGTGCGGCGACGAACGCATCGAGCAAGGTGGACAGTTGCGCGGCCATGCGCTCGATCTGGGCGGCGTCGAAGGTGTCGCCCGCATAATCGAAGTCGATGCGCAGGCTATCCGCGCCGCTCTCGCCCTGCCTGCGCCCCTGCGTGACCGATAGCGTCAGCGGATAACTCGTGCGATCTTCGTTGCGCAAGTTCGAGAACCGCAATTCGCCCACGCCGCTCGCTTTCAGGATGTCGTCGACCGGATAGTTTTCGAACACGATGATGCTGTCGAACAATGCCTGCCCGCCTTCCATTCCTGCCCAGCGCTGAATATCGTAAAGCGCGACGTGTTCATGCTCGCGAGCGGCGACGCCCTGTCCCTGCACGCGTTCGAGCCACGCGGATACGGTGATCGACGGGTCCGGCAGGCCGATCACCGGGATCGTGTTGATGAACAGGCCCAGCGTACGATCCGCGCCCGGCAGCGATTCCGGACGGCCCGCGACCGTCGCGCCGAAGGCGACGGCGCGCTGGCCGGTATAGCGTTGCAACAACACGAGCCACGCGGCCTGCACGAGCGTATTCGGCGTCACGCGCCGGGACCTGGCGAAGCGGCTGAACGCGGCCGCGCGTTCGGCATCCCATGTCAGCGACCACGACCCGTTCGCGGCGGCGCGGGACGCATCGGCCGTTCGTGGCGGCTGCACGGCGTGGGCTAGCAAAGTCGGGCCATCGAGCATCGACAAGTGCTCGCGCCACCAGCTTTCGCTCGCGGCTTGCGACCGCGTGCCGAGCCACGCGATGAAATCGCGATAGCGCCCCGGCGCGTGATCGGCGGAACGCCCTTCATATGAGGCCAGCACCTCGGCCAGCAAACGCGCGGCGCTCCAGCCATCGAGCAGCGCGTGATGAAAGGTCCAGACGAAGTGATGACGCGCCGCACCGGTACGCAGCACATCGACGCGCCACAGCGGCGCACGCGTGAGATCGAAGCCTTGCGCGACCAACGCGGCGGCGTGCCGATCGAGACGCGCGTCGAGTTCCGCGCCGGCATGCGGTCCGGCATGCCAGTCCTCGACAACGAACGGCGTCGGGACGCTGCGCGCGACCCACTGACGCGGACCGTCGTCGAACGATAGAAAGCCGGTGCGAAGCACGTCGTGACGGATCGCCGCGGCCGTCCATGCCGCTTCGAATCGCGCACAATCCAGACCGTCGATATCCACGCGCATCTGGTTCACATACGCGCCGGGCTGCTGCCCGAGCAGACTATGAAACACGATGCCCGTCTGCATCGGCGCGAGCGGATAGAGATCCGCGACATCGGCCGCGCGCATCGGCAAGCGATCTAGCCGCGCCTGACCAACGCCGGCCAGCGGCACGTCCGACGGCGTCAGCCCCGACGCGCCGCTTTCGCAATGATCCAGCGCGGCGAGCAGTTCGCGGCGCACGCTGTCGGCGAGCGCGTCGAGCACGGCGTGGCCGTAGCGGTCGCCATTCGCATGCAGCAATGCGACCGACAGCGCGCCATCGTGAATCTGCGCGGCGATCTCCAGTGCGTGCGTCGCGCGATTCAGCGCGCCCGTCGCGCGGCCGCCCGATTCCGTCGCGAGCCGCCAGCCGTCGCCGTCTCCGACATGAGCGGTAGCGTCGAACTGGCCGAGATAGTTGAACAGCACGTCCGCGTGGCCAATGCCCGCGAGCGACGCGCGTTGCGACGGCGTGCCGAGATACTTCGCCATGCCGAAACTGATGCCGTCGTGCGGCACCGCGCGGCGCGCTTCCTTCACGCGCTTGAGCGCCGCGCCGGGTTCGCCGGTCGGCGCGAGTTCGAACGGATAGATGCTCGTGAACCAGCCGACCGTGCGGCTCAGATCCGCCGCGCCGAACGGTGTTTCGCGGCCATGAGCTTCGAGATCGATGCGCAACGCATCGCGCCCGGCGAAGGCGCACAACGCGCGGCCCGTGGCGAGCAGCAGTAGATCGACGAGTTGTGTGCGATACGCGACGCAGGCGTCCTGTTGCAAACGTCGCGTGGCGGCGCGATCGAACTGCACGACGGCACGGACGGCTTCGCCTGCGGCATGCGGCGAACCCGACGAACCCTCGGGCAGCGCGGCGGGGACATCGGCGAGAGGCTGCCAGTGCGTCATCGCGCGTTCGACTTCTGCTCCGCGCGCCGCTTCCTGCAACTGTCGGCCGAAGGCTTGATAGGACGTCGTCGGCTCCGGCAACGACACAGGTTCGCCCGCGCGGCGTCGCGCATAGGCGTGTTGCAAGTCGTCGAGCAGAATGCGCCACGACACGGTATCCACGGCCAGATGATGGATCGCGATGAAAACGCGCCAGGTGCCATCGTCGATGCCGAGCGCGAGCGCCCGGATCAGCGGTCCGCGTTCGATATCGAGGCTAGCTTGAAGGGCGTCGCATCGGGCTTCGATATCGGCCGCAGGAACTTGCGACACGACTTGCAGCGGCGACGCCGTCTCTGCCGCCGCGTAACGTTGACGCCAGCTATCGGTGAAATCGAAGCGCAGGCGCAACGCATCGTGATGCGCAATCGTTGCATGCAGCGCGTCTTGCAGCGCACCGGTATCGAGCGTGTGTCCGACGTTCAGCAATACCGCCTGATTCCAGTGGTTGCGCACGGGAAACGGTTCGGAGAAAAACCACGCCTGGATCGGCAGCAAGGGCACGGGTGCGTGCACATCGATACCGGCGATCGGCGTGACCGTGGCAGGCGATGTTTCATCGAGCGAGACGGAGACGGCGACGGCTGCGAGTTGCGCGACGGTCTGCTGCTCGAAAATCTGCCGCGCGCTCAGACCGACACCCGCGCGACGCGCCAGCGCGACGATCTGCAAGCCCATGATCGAGTCGCCGCCCAGCTCGAAGAAATTCTCGTGGCGGCCGATACGCTCGCGCTTCAACAACTGCGCCCAGATCGCGGCCAGCGCCGTTTCGACTTCCCCCTGCGGCGCTTCGAACGATGACGACGCGGGTTCTTCCGGCGCGGGCAGCGCGCGGCGATCGATCTTGCCGTTCGGCGTCAACGGCATCGCGTCCAGCACGATCAGCATGCCCGGCACCATGTAGTCGGGCAGCGTCGCGGCGAGTTGCGCCCGTAACGTCGCCCTATCGATACGATGTCCCGCCGACGCCGTCACGTAACCCGCCAGACGCGCGCCGTTCGGGCCGTCGAGCGCAACGACGACCGCGTCCGCGACGCCCGTCTGTTCGCGCAGCCGAGCTTCGATTTCGCCCGGCTCGATGCGAAAGCCGCGCACTTTCACCTGTTCGTCGAGGCGGCCCAGAAACGCGAGCTGGCCATCGGCGCGCCAGCGCACGAGATCGCCGGTGCAGTAGAGGCGCGCACCTGGCGTGCCGGAAAACGGGTCCGGCACGAAACGGGACGCGCTCAGTCCGGGCTGGCCGAGATAGCCGCGCGCCAGTCCCGCGCCACCCAGATGCAGTTCGCCGGGCACGCCGGGCGGCACCGGGCGCTTGCGGGCATCGAGCACCCACGCCGTGCGCGGTCCGATGCAGCGGCCGATGGGCGCATAGGGGCCATCGAACGCGGCTTCGTCGGCTTGCCAGACGGTAGGCGTGATGACGGCCTCCGACGGTCCGTAAGCGTTGAAGATGCGCTGCGGCGCGAGTTGCGCGCGTACCGCGTCGAAGCCCGCGCGCGACCACGCCTCGCCGCCGACGATGCACGTCCGCACGCGCACCGCTCCGGCCGCCGTCTGACGCGCGAAGGCATCGATATAAGTGGGCGGAAGATCGAGCGCGGTGATGCCGTGGGCGCCGATTTCATCGACGAGCCGCTCGGCGGACCACACGTCGTCGTCGCGCAGAAGGATCGCGGCCCCGCGCGTGAGCGGCATCAGCAATTGCTCGGCGGCGGCATCGAAGCTGATCGACGCGAAATGCAGGCACCGATCCGTTTCGTCGATGCCGTAGCGCGCGCCGATCGCCTCGCAATGCGCTGCCAGCGCGCCATGCGCGACAGCAACGCCCTTGGGCCGCCCGGTCGATCCCGATGTGTAGACCACGTAAGCGAGGTTGTGCGCGTGCAGCGCAGGATCGGGATCGGCGCCATGCGCGTCGGGCAGCGCGCAGGTATCGAGGTTCAGCATGGGCATGGCGCATGCCTGGCGCGCGCGCGCTTCGGACGAAGCATCCACCAGCAGCAAGCCAATGCCGCTGTCGGTCGTCATATGAGCAAGACGGTCGGCCGGATACGCCGGATCGAGCGGCACATACGCGCCGCCCGCCTTGAGGATGCCGAGCAACGCAGCGACCAGGCCGGCGGAACGCGACATCGCGAGACCGACGCGACCTTCCGGCCCGATGCCCTCGCGCACGAGAAGCGCCGCGATCCGGTTCGCCTGCTCGTTCAGTTCACGATAGGTCATGCGCGCGGCGTCGCCGATCAGCGCGGGCGCATCGGGCGTGGCGCGCGCACGCGCTGCGAAGCGCCGATGAACGAAGTCATGCGCGTCGGCCGAACCTTCGAGCGCGCCGCTCCATTCGTGCAATTGCCGCCGCTGCGCCGCGTCGAGCAATGCAACATCGTCGATGCGTTGCGACGGCTCCTCGGTCAGCGCGCGCAACATGTTCAGATAGTGACCGCCGATTCGCGCGATGCTCGCCGCGTCGAACAATTCGGCCGCGTAGATCAATTCGGCGTCCATCGCGCCGTCCGCGTGTTCGTCGATGTTCAGCGTCAGTTCGAACAACGCCGACTCGTCGGGCAAGTCATAGCGTTCGGCCGTCAAGCCGGGCAACGATTCCGTGATGCGCCAGTCGCTGCGTTGATGATTGAACATGACCTGAAACAGCGGCGTATGACTGAGGCTGCGCTCGGGACGCAGCGCGTCGACCAGTGCATCGAACGGCACATCCTGATGCGCCTGCGCGCCGAGCGTGGCCTGACGCGTCTGTTCGAGCAACGCATCGAGCGTCGTGCCGCTATCGATGCGCGCGCGCAGCACCTGCGTATTCACGAAGAAGCCGATCAACGGCTCCGTCTCCATCCGGTGACGATTCGCCACCGGCACGCCGACGCGAATATCGTCTTGTCCCGTGTAGCGATGCAACAGCGCCTCGAACGCCGTGAGCAACACCATGAACGGCGTCGTCGATGTCGCTTGCGCGCGCGCCTTCAGCGCTTGCGCGAGCGTGTCCGGCAAGCGCACACGATGACGCGCCGCGCGATACGCGGCCTGCGCCTGACGCGGTGCATCGGTGGGTAGCGCGAGCACGGCTTGCGCGTCGCCCAGCGCCTCGCGCCAGTACACGAGTTGCTTGTCCCGTTCGCCCGCATCCAGCCATTCGCGTTGCCACGCGGCGTAGTCCGCGTATTGCACATCGAGCGCGGGCAGCGTCAGCGGCTCGTTCAGCACGGCGGCGCGGTAATGCGCCACCAACTCTTCGAGCAGCACGCGCACCGACCAGCCGTCCGAGACGATGTGATGCATCGCCAGCACGAACAGGCTGCGCCCTTCTTGACCGTGATAGAGCGCCGCGCGCAGCAGCGGACCTTGCGCGAGATCGAACGGACGATTCGCCAGCGCACGCGCGGCGTCGTCGATCTCACTTGCCGCCAGCGTGGCCTCTTGCCAGTCGAGCGCGGCGTGCGCGTCGATCCATTGTTCGACCTGCCCCGCTTCATCGGCGATGAAGCGTGTGCGCAGCACTTCGTGACGCGCGACGATCGCTTCGACGCTCGCACGCAAGGCTGACGCATTCACCGCGCCATTCAGCCACAATCCGCCCGCGACGTGATACGCGCTGCTCGCAGGCGACAACTGCCACATGAACCATTGACGCTGCTGTGCATACGATGCCACGACGTGCGGCGCGCCACTGCGCGTGCGCGCGAGAATCGGAAACTGTGCGGGACTGACGCCCTGCTCGTTCATCTTTTGCCAGAAAAGCCTGCGCTTGTCGGGCGTCAACTCGCTGAAGCGTTCGGCGATGCGCCGCGCCGCGTCCTTGTCCATTGCCATGCTCAAAGCGTATCCATGAAGAGATCCAGGCCGCGAAGCGCGTCGTCCGATGGCTGCGCGGCGCGCATTTGCGCCACGGCCGCCGCCTGCGCCGCGAGCGTCGGCGCATTGAACAGCGTCGCGAGCGGCAGGCTCGTGCCCAGTTCGAGCCCGATGCGCGCGTTCAACTGCACCGCGAGCAGCGAATGGCCGCCCAGATCGAAGAATTTGTCGTGTCTGCCGATGCGCTCGATGCCGAGCAGCGTCGCCCAGATCGACGCGAGTTCGCTTTCGATGCCGTCGCGCGGCGCTTCCCACGGCGTGTCGCCGGTCGCGCGATCGAGAGCCGGTTGCGGCAGCGCGTGACGATCGACCTTGCCGTTGGCGTTGAGCGGCATCGCGGAAAGCGGCACGATGCGCCACGGCACCATGTAGTCCGGCAGCGTTCGCGCGAGGGCTGCGCGCAGATCGTCCGGGTCGAGCGCGTCGCCCGTCACCCACGCAACGAGCCGCTCGTCGCGCGCCATCACGACGGCTTCGCGCACGCCGCGCCCGATCAGCGCCGCCTCGATCTCGCCGAGTTCGATCCGCAAGCCGCGCAGCTTCACCTGATGGTCGACGCGGCCCAGACAGTCGAGCGCGCCGTCATCGCGCCAGCGCACGACATCGCCGGTGCGGTACAGACGTGCACCCGGCTCGGTCGCGAACGGGTCCGGCACGAAACGTTCGGCGGTCAGCGCCGCGCGGCCGAGATAGCCGCGCGCGAGTCCCGCGCCGCCGAGATACAACTCGCCTGGCACGCCCGCCGCCACCGGCGTCATGCGCGCATCGAGCACCCGGGTTTGCGTCGCGGCGATCGGCCGGCCGATGGGTACGGCGCGCGCGGCTTCGTCCACGCAGGTCCACGCGGTCACGTCGATGGCTGCTTCGGTCGGTCCATACAGGTTGTGCAACGCGACCGCAGGCAAAGCAGCGGCGACGCGCTGGCGCAAGTCGGCGGACAACGCTTCGCCGCTACAGACGATGCGCGTGAGCGCCTCGCCGCAGCCGGACGCCGCGCCGCTCGCGACGAACGCTTGCAGCATCGACGGCACGAAATGCAGCGTGGTGACTGCATGGCGGCGCATGGTCGCGGCCAGCACGGCGGGATCGCGATGCGCTTCCGGCGCGGCAATGGCCAGACGCGCGCCGACCATCAGCGGCCAGAAAAACTCCCAGACCGAGACGTCGAAGCTGAACGGCGTTTTTTGCAGCACGGTTTCGCCGCGACGCAGTGTGTACTCGCGCTGCATCCATTCGAGCCGATTCCACAACGCGTCGTGACGATTGCCGACGCCCTTCGGTTTGCCGGTGGAGCCTGACGTATAGATCACATACGCCAGATTCGCGCCGTGAAGCGGGACATCGAGATCGGCAGTGTCGAAGCCGCGCGTGTCGATGTCTTCCAGTGCGAAGCACGGCACGCCATCGACCGAAGGAAGCGCGACTTCGCGCTGACGCAACACCACATCCGGCCGGCTGTCCTCGATCATGAAGGCCAGCCGCTCGTCGGGATATGACGGATCGAGCGGCAGATAGGCCGCGCCTGCCTTGACGATCGCATACAGCGCGATCAGCAAGTCGAAGGAGCGCAACGCGGCGATACCCACGCGCGATTCCACGCCGACGCCTTGCGCCCGCAACCAGCGGGCAAGACGATTCGCGCGCGCGTTCAGTTCGCCGTAGCGCATCGTTTCGTCGCCGAACAGCAGCGCCGCGTCGTCCGGATGCAGGGCCGCGTGACGCTCGAACGCGCGGAACACGGGCGCGTAACCCTCGTAGCGCGTCGGGTTCACGCTCCAGCGCGACAGCGTTTCCGCTTCGATATCGTCGATCAACGCGATCTCGCCGATTCGCACGCTGGCCGCCGTATCCTGCGCGAACGCCGCGAGAATGCGTTGGTAATGCCGTGCGAGACGCGCGATGGTCGCCTCGTTGAACAACTCGCGCGCGTAAGTCACTTCCAGCGAGATGGCGCCGTCGGCGTCCTCGCGAGTATCGAGCGACAGTTCGAATTGAGCCATCGGCGCGGGCAGGCCGTAAGGTTCGATGGCAAGTCCGGGAAGTTGCTCCAGCACGCGCCAGTCGCTGCGTTGATGATTGAACATGACCTGAAACAGCGGCGTATGACTGAGGCTGCGCTCGGGACGCAGCGCGTCGACCAGTGCATCGAACGGCACATCCTGATGCGCCTGCGCGCCGAGCGTGGCCTGACGCGTCTGTTCGAGCAACGCATCGAGCGTCGTGCCGCTATCGATGCGCGCGCGCAGCACCTGCGTATTCACGAAGAAGCCGATCAACGGCTCCGTCTCCATCCGGTGACGATTCGCCACCGGCACGCCGACGCGAATATCGTCTTGTCCCGTGTAGCGATGCAACAGCGCCTCGAACGCCGTGAGCAACACCATGAACGGCGTCGTCGATGTCGCTTGCGCGCGCGCCTTCAGCGCTTGCGCGAGCGTGTCCGGCAAGCGCACACGATGACGCGCCGCGCGATACGCGGCCTGCGCCTGACGCGGTGCATCGGTGGGTAGCGCGAGCACGGCTTGCGCGTCGCCCAGCGCCTCGCGCCAGTACACGAGTTGCTTGTCCCGTTCGCCCGCATCCAGCCATTCGCGTTGCCACGCGGCGTAGTCCGCGTATTGCACATCGAGCGCGGGCAGCGTCAGCGGCTCGTTCAGCACGGCGGCGCGGTAATGCGCCACCAACTCTTCGAGCAGCACGCGCACCGACCAGCCGTCCGAGACGATGTGATGCATCGCCAGCACGAACAGGCTGCGCCCTTCTTGACCGTGATAGAGCGCCGCGCGCAGCAGCGGACCTTGCGCGAGATCGAACGGACGATTCGCCAGCGCACGCGCGGCGTCGTCGATCTCACTTGCCGCCAGCGTGGCCTCTTGCCAGTCGAGCGCGGCGTGCGCGTCGATCCATTGTTCGACCTGCCCCGCTTCATCGGCGATGAAGCGTGTGCGCAGCACTTCGTGACGCGCGACGATCGCTTCGACGCTCGCACGCAAGGCTGACGCATTCACCGCGCCATTCAGCCACAATCCGCCCGCGACGTGATACGCGCTGCTCGCAGGCGACAACTGCCACATGAACCATTGACGCTGCTGTGCATACGATGCCCGCGTCCGCCCGCGCGATGCATCGGGCAAGCGCGGAATCGTGGTTTGCCGACGCACCGGTGTATCCGCTGCTGTGGACGCTTCGTCGAGCCGCTGCGCGAGTTGCGCCAGCGTGAGTCGTTGAAACAGCAGCTTCGGCGTGAGCGACACATTCGCCTTGCGCGCTTTCGCCACGACCTTGAGGCCGAGAATCGAGTCGCCGCCCGCCTCGAAGAAATTGCATCGGCGATCGATTGCGTTCGCTTCCAGTCCGATCACATCCGCCCAAAGTCGCGCGAGCAGGATTTCGGTCGCGCCGCGCGGTGCGTCGAGATCGGCGGGCGCGGCGGCTGACGACACCGCAGGCAACCATGCCTGCAATGCGGCGCGGTCAAGCTTACCGTTCGCGTTCAGCGGCAACGCATCGACGATCACGATATCGGCCGGGACCATATAGTCCGGCAGCCATGCCGATATGCTGCTGCGCACCGCATCCGCCGAAACGTCGCCCGCGACGAACGCCACGAGCCGCGTACCGCTTTCCGCGTCGTGTGCCAGCACCGCGCCGCCGCGAACGCCGTCGACACGTTGCAGCGCGCGTTCCACTTCCGCAGGCTCGACGCGATATCCGCGCACCTTCACCTGATCGTCCACGCGGCCGAGATACTCGAGCAAGCCGTCAGCACCGATGCGCGCGCGATCGCCGGTTCGGTACAGACGCGCGCCCAGCGCGAACGGATCCGGCACGAAACGCTCGGCGCTCAGACCCGCGCGGCCGTGATAACCGCGCGCGACACCGGGTCCGCCCACGTAGAGTTCGCCCACCGCGCCCGGCTCGACCACTTGCATCGCTGCATCGAGAACATGAATGCGCGTATTCGGCAGCGCCGCGCCGAGCGGCAGATCGCGTTGCCTGTCCATGATGGCCTGCCATTCGTGCATCGCGACCCCCACGGTGGTTTCGGTCGGGCCATAGTGGTTGAAAATTCGGCACACGGGCTGAAGCGCGCGCAGACGTTCGAGTAACGCGGCAGACGTTGCCTCGCCGCCGACGATCAGCGCTTGCGTCGGCAGCACGTCACGCGGTCGCGCGGCACTCAGCAACGCGGACAAATGACTCGGCACGATCTTCAGTATGCCGATGCAATGTTCGGACATGTAGCGCGCGAATCTATCGGGATCGAATGCCAGTTCAGGCGCGAGCAGATGCAGCGTGCGCCCCGAGCACAATGCGCCGAACAAAACCGTGTGGCCGAGATCGGCCGCAGGCGTCGACACCATCGCGAAAGACGCGTGACCATCGATATTCAACGTCGACAGCATGCCTTGAACGTAATTGCCGAGCGCGCGATGCGTGACGATCACGCCTTTCGGTTCGCCCGTCGAGCCCGACGTGTAGATCATGTACGCGGCGCGATCGGGATGCGCCAAAACGGCTGATGGCGCGTGCGTCGCCCGGTCAGTGTGCGCGTCGAAGCATATCGGTAGCGCTGTCGTGTTCGTTGCGCTTAATCCGGCCGGCAAAGGCGCCGCATGCAACAGCAGTTTCGCGCCACAATCGCGCAACTGCGACGCCAGTCGTGCAACGGGCGCTCGCGCGTCGAGCGGCACCCATGTAGCGCCCGCTTTCAGTGAGGCGAGCATGCCCATCACATGTTCGATGGAACGCTCGGCCAGCACACCCACGCGCGCTTCGAGGGTGATATCGCGTGCGACGAATTGCGCCGCAAGCGCATTGGCGGCGGCATCGAGCTCGGCGAAAGTCGCACTGCGATCGCCGTCGCGCAGCGCGACCCTGTCGCCATGTCGCGCGACACTCGTGTTCCACAGGCTCAACACATCGGTTTCGGTATCGAAGCGTGATTGTGCCGGTGCGTGCTCGTTCGGAAGACGTCCGATCGGAACATCGGGCGCATCGAGCAGACGCTGTGCCGATCGCACGAACGTATTCGTCAAATGCGAGACGAAAGCGGCGTCGAACACGGCATCGTCGTAAGCGACGAGAAAATCGATTTGGCCGCCCGTATCGGTGAAGTCGAGCGCGAGATCGAAGTGCGGCGCATCGTTCGGCAAGACACGCACGGAGGCATCGAGAGGCGCGAACAGATGTTCCGCGAACGGACGCTGTTCGGTGAGCTTGACCTGGAACAGCACATCGCCGGCTTGCGCGCGTCGGGGCAACAAGGCGCTTACGAGCCGATCGAACGGCACGTCCCGGTTCTCATGCGCGCCGAGCACGGTATCGCGCGCGGCTTCGACGAGCGAGCCGAAATGCAGATCCGGCGTGATGTGCGTGCGCAAGACCTGCACATTGATGAAGTAGCCGACGATGTCCTGCGCTTCGGGCCGCAAGCGCCGCGACACCGGCGCGCCGACGCGGATATCGTCCTTGCCGCTCGATTCATGCAGCACGACGTTGAGGATCGCGAGCACAGCCATAAACAGCGACGCACGATGCTCGCCCGCAAAGTCGCGCAAGCGTGCGGCCAAATCGGACGGCAGCGCGAACGAGGTGTGGCGCTGACGACCGGCGAGCGTACCGTCCGCAGCCGGAAACAGACGTGCGGCGGCCGCCGGATCGCCGTCGGACGCGAGTTGCGCCCGCCAGTAATCGAGTTGCGCGGCCAGCGCGGCGGCACCGGTGTTGGCGCGATCCCACGCAACGTAGTCCGCGAATTGCAGACGCTGCGGCGCGTGGTCGAAGCGTCCGTGGTAGGCATCGGCGAGCGATGCCAGCAACACGTTCACCGACCAGCCATCCGCGATGACATGATGCATCGCCAGCAGCAGACGATGCTCGCGCGGACTCACGCTCACCAGATGCGCGCGGACAAGCGGCCCGCGTTCGAGATCGAACGGCGCGCGCGCGATCGTCCTCGTGATCGCGTCGAGGTTGTCGCCGGACAGCGTATGGTCCAGTCTCACGACGAGCGAGTCGTCGATCAGTTGCAACGGCTCGCCATCGTCATCGATCTCGAAGCGCGCGCGCAAGATGTCGTGCCGCTGCACGACTGCATCGAAGGCGCGTTGCAGCGCGGGCACATCGAGTTCGCCGTTCAGACGCAGTTCGCCGCTCATGTTGTACGCCGCGCTCGACGGATCGTGGTGCCATGTCAGCCACAGACCGCGCTGCGCGTCGGACGCACGCGAGCTTGCACGCTGCTTGCCGGAGAGGTGCGGAATCGGCGCGAGCGTGGCCGTGACACCTTGCGCGCGAAGCGCGTTCACGCGGATCGCGGCATCGCGTAACACAGGCGCGGAGAAAACGTCGCGCGGCGTGAAGGCGATCGACCAGTGTGCGCTCGCCGAAGCCGCGATCTGCACCGCTGCCAGCGAGTTGCCGCCTAGCGCGAAGAAACTCGCATCGGCGTTCGCCGGGTTCGATCCGGGCAGCGCGTCGGCCCACAGCGCGGCGAGTGCGTGCTCCGTTTCAGATAACGATGTATCCGCGCTCGGCGACGCTTCGTCGTTATCGATGCGTCCGCCTTGCACAAACCACGCATACGCATCGAGCGAACGTTGCGTCCAGCCGAGCGCGCAGGCCGCACGCTGCACCTTGCCGCTCGACGTTTTCGGCAGGCCGCCCGGACTGAGGAGCGCGATCGCGCTCGCGGGTTCGCCGCAAGCGAGCGCAACGGCTTCGGTCAAGGCCGCCGCGAGGTCCGCCGGCGCGACCAGCTTGCGCATCTTCGGCGACACTTCCGCCGCGATGCCGATGGCCGCACGCCCGTCGATATCGACGGAAAACGCCGCGATGCGCCCGCGCCGCACGATGTCCACATCGCGCTCGATCGCGAGTTCGAGATCTTGCGGAAACAGGTTGCGCCCGCGCACGATCAAAACATCCTTGATGCGCCCCGCGATATACAACTCGCCTTCGTGCATGAAGCCGAGGTCGCCGGTGCGCAGCCACGTCGCGCCATCGCGCTGCACGAAGGTGGCGGCGCTCGCGTCCGCGCGACGCCAGTATCCCGCCGCGACGCTCGGCCCGTTCACGCAGATCTCGCCGATCTCACCGGCCTGTAACGGCTCGCCGCGCTCGGCATCGACGATGGCGATCGCATGTCCGCTCGCGGGCCGCCCGCATGACACGATGGCGCTCGCGCGCGCGCCGCCCACGCCCACGCGCGCGCGCCTTTGCGCCACCGCCGCATCGTCGAACGACGGCGCACGCGCGCCCGTGCGACGCGCGACGCCGGTCACGTACAGCGTCGCTTCGGCGAGCCCATAGCAGGGAAACAGCGCATCGGCGTCGAAGCGTGCGGGCGAGAAGCGCGCGACGAAAGCATCGAGCGTCGGCTTGCGCACCGGCTCCGAACCGGAAAACGCCACGCGCCAGCTCGACAGATCGAGCGCATCGCGCTGGGCGTCGTTCACGCGATCCGCGCACAGACGATAGGCGAAATCGGGACCCCCGGAAATCGTGCCGCGATGCCGCGCGATGGCATCGAGCCAGCGCACCGGACGCTCGAGAAAGTATTGCGGCGACATCAGCACGAGCGGAATGCCGCTGAACACCGGTTGCGACAGCGTGCCGATCAGTCCCATGTCGTGGTACAGCGGCAGCCAGGATACGAAGACATCGTCGCGGGTCACACCCAGCCCTTCGCGGATCGCCGACTCGTTGGCCCAGAGGCTGCCGTGCGTGACCATCACGCCCTTGGGCGTCGACGTGGAACCCGACGTGTATTGCAGAAACGCGATATCCGATGCCGCCGCGCGATACGGCTCGAACGAATACGCATCGCGTTCGATATCGAGTGCGTCCATCGTCAGGCGTGCCGCGCTCGGGGCGATGGCGGCGAACGCATCGCCGAGCCTCGCCTCCAGTGCGCGCGTGGTTACGATGAACGCCGCATCCGCGTCCGCCGCGATGGCCGAAAGACGCGTCAGATGCTGCCCGCGCAAGGATTCCGGGGGATAGGCCGGCACCGCGATCGCACCGGCGTACAGGCAACCGAAAAACGCGGCCACGTAGTCGAGGCCGCTATCCATCATCAACAGCACGCGGACGCCGTTCGTCCAGCCGTGCGCGTCGCGCAGACAGCGTGCGAGCGCCGTGGCGCGGCGATCCAGCGCCGCATAGTCGTAACGCGTGTCGCCGGTCGCGTCGACGGTCACGAGCGCCGTGTGGTTCGCGCGCGAGACGGCCAGCGTCCGCAACTGCTCAATCATGTTCTCAGCCATTTCACCATCTCGTTTGCGCGTGGGCGTGTGCAAAGCAGTGACGCAATCAGTCTTCGTCGTGTTCGTGAAAGTCTCGTTCGCGATGCGGCGCGCGACGATGTTCCACCGAGTGAAGGACCGGACGCAGCGGGTACAGTGGGTTGGCCGCCGTGCTCGGACGCTGCCACCATGTCGGACGCGCGGCGGGCTTCGCGGGCGGCGGTTCCGCCGCTTCCACCTTGGCCTGGCGCTGCCGTTTCAGGAATGGACAACGGTCGTCGGCCGGCGTATTGCCGTCGTCGAGAAAGTACTGCTTCCATTCGAGGTTGCCCGGATCGCCGAAGAAGCCCAGGTCGGGGTGGGCCGGAATCTCGTCCCACGTTTCGAGGCGTTTGCGCACCTGATTGCGCGCCTCGCGGCCGATGACCTTGTTCGTGATCGTGTCGACGAATACGCTGCGCGGCTGAAACAGCAGCACCATGCCCGGGCCGAGATTGCGGCTATGACGCGCGCGGAACGACGGGCACGCGCACACGACGAAAGTCTCCACGCCCGCGAACGAAAACTCCCAGTCTTCGCTTGACGGCTCGGGTTGCGCATCCGCGTTCGGATCGGGATCGACATCGTGCAGGTGCTGAAGGATCTTCCAGAACAACGCGTGATACGCATCGTGCGACAGCGGTTCGGCATCCGGCTCGAAGAACACGGCAATATTGTTCTTGCGATACTGCGGCAGCGATACCAGTTCCGCGAAGGTCTGCATGGTCGCGGCAAGCTGGCCGATGTCCTTGCCGTTCACGTACGAATAAAACATCTCGCCGCGCTTTTCCGCCATCGTGCCGAAGAAGCACGGATAGGCCGGGTCCATCACCTGCGTGCGCAGCGTTGCATAGGATGCATCGAGCCAGGCGGGCCGTCGCACATCCGCGCCCGTCGCGCGGCCCGCGATGATGCGGCTCGTCCAGTCGCCCGGATCGAATCCCTCGGCCACCGGAGGGGCTGCCTGCGCGGTTGTCTGCGCAGCTGCCTGCGTCATCCCGGCGTCGGCGTTCGCTGCCTGATCGTCCACTTTGTCCTCTTCCCTTCGCATTGTAGATATCCTCGTTCTTCACGTGTCCGCCTGCGTCGTGCGCGGGCGAACGCCTGCGAGCCACAGGCGCTGCGGCTCGCCGATGAAAGCGTGTCCATGCGGGGAACAGGCGCCCTGTGCCGGGCGCTCTGAAATCAGCGGATCGCGGCGCGGGTGTGAGCGCGCCTGGCGTGCTTGATCAGGTCGAAGCCTTGGCGTCGAGTTCGGCGACCAGCGCCTGGACCCATTCGTCGGGAATGATCGGCTGGTGATACGTGCATTCGCCCGACACCACCGTCGACCCATGAAGCCGGCCATCGGGAATCAACACCATGTCGCCTTCGTTCATCTTGTGCTGCATGCCGACATTGCCCCAGAAGAGCATCTCGCCTTCCTGGATCGTCACGAGCCGATGATCGTTGTGGACATGGGTCGTCGAGCACATTTCATGCGGCTCGATAAACGTCTCGCGATCGATGTCCGGACACTCCGCGTCGATACGCGTGCTGATCCGGTGCGCGAACGCGACGTAATGACGAATCGACGAAAGCCACAGCAGTTGCTCGCCCAAGTCCCAGCGCGCGCGTTCGCACAGCCGCTCCGCCGCGCCGATGCCTTGCGCGGCCATCGCTTGCGCGCTTGCGCCGTAGGCCGTGCCGATCGATTGCAACGCGTGCGATGCGCGTTCCAGCAATTCGGCCTGGCGCGCTTGCGCATCGGCCGCGCCGCCCGCACCACGATTGGCGGACGTCAGATGGGCGCACGCGCGTTCCAGCGCAAGACTGAAAGCGAGCGCTTCGGCTTCGGCGGCGAACGCCGCGCCGACCAGACCGAACGCGCGATCCGGCCTGCGCGCGAGTGCATACAGCAGATTGCATTTCGCCATGCTGGTCGGCAGATAGAATTGCCAGTACGCGTGCTGCTGGCGCGTCACACCGCATGAAGCGGCGACTTTTTCGTGCAGCGCGGCATCGGCGGGAAGGTTGTCGAGCGCGGGGCGCAGTTCGACCGGCAGCATGTCGAACAAACCGCTGGCGGCCGCTCGCGCGAGCGCACGCTGCTTCGACGGCGCCAGCGACCAGCGTTGGACCATGATGAAGCGCAATCCCTCTTCCAGATAATCGTTGCGCATGAGACGGGCAAACGTTTGATCCCAGAACAGCGATTCTGCTTCGAGAATGCGCGCCAGTCCGGCTGCATCGGCCGACGGCGTCTGATCCCGCGACAGGAACTCGAACGCGTAGGCTTCGAGAAACGGCGCGATCTGCGCGCCGAGCACTTGCGCGTCGTCGCTATAGAACTGCACGAAGCGGTTCCATTCCGCTTCGTTCGCGTTGCGCGGCAACCGCGCCGTACCGAGTTCGTAGATCGACAGCAAGGTCCGGTTCGACGCCAACGCCGGCAAGCGGCTCACGTTGTGCGGGCGTACAGGTTTGGCGAACTTCAGGAACTCAAAATCTTCCGGACGCAGCGGACGGCGATGATAATCGTCGTCCAGCACCAGTTCGCTGACTTCCGCGCTGCGAAACGGCTGCGCGGCGGCGAATTGCTTGATGAGATCGACATAGCGTTCGCTCTGGCCGGCGAAAGGCGAGAAATCAAACAGCGAAGACGAGGCGTGGGTCATGGCGGTTTTCCTGCGGCTGACTCTGGGAGACGGGCGAGGCCCTGAAGGTCCTGATGGTGCGAAAGGCCCGGAATGTCGTGGTGCGTGGCGAACGATACGGCGGCATGTCAGCCGCGCGCCTCGACGATGACGAATGACGCAATCGCGTACGTGATGAGTGTGTTCATGAAACATTCAGCTATCCGAATGACATGTCGTCACACCCCCGACATACACCTGCGATACGCGCTCTAACGTAAATGAGAATTATTGGCAACTCGAAACAAATTAAAGTGCTGGGTATCGGCTGTCAAGTCTTTCCGGGGCCGCGATACATCCCCGAAACAATGCAATACGGCGACCCGCTTTCGCGGGCCTCGGCCGAGTGTCGAAGCGGCATAACTTGCTTCGACAGTAAAATCAGAAGTCCGAACGGACCGTCAGCATGACATTACGGCGCTGACCGAATTCACTGTAAAAATTGCCCGGCGGACGAATGTAGTAATCGCGATTGAAAATATTGTTCAGATTGACCGATGCCTGCAGATGCTTGTTGAACCGATAACCGACCTGCGCGTTGAAAATCGCATATGCGCCCTGTTCCACGCCGCGCAAAATGCGCGTCTGCGCGAGCATGCCGCCGCCGACCGAGATACCGCGCAACGTGCCTTGTGTGAACAGGTAGTTCGTCCACAGCTTGAACAGATGCTTCGGATCAGTGCCGGTCGTCAGATCGGGCTGATCGTTGTCGTAGTTGACGTTGAGATAGGTGTAGCCCGCGTAGACATTCCAGTTTTCGACGGGCTGACCCGCCACTTCGAACTCGAATCCCTCGTCCGTGGACTTGCCGCCCGCAATCGATCCGGTCGGGTTGTCGGGATCGGTGATCGCGCGGTTGTTGTCGTTGATGTGAAACACCGCCGCGGTGGTCGTCAGGCGGTTGTTCAGGAAGCTGCTCTTGAGACCGACTTCGTATTGCTCTCCCGAGCGCGGCGGCAGCAAGCCGCCTGTATAAGTGAGCGCGGTCTGCGCGGTCAGAAAGCGTGAATAACTTGCATAAGCAGTCAGCGAGCGCGTGATGTCGTAGACCAGACCGACGTTCGGCAGGAAACGATGATTCACCTGCGCCTGCGTCGCCCAGTCCTCGACCGCCGGAATGGTCGACTGCGACGTTTCCTGCAGGAATGCCTCGCGTGCGCCGAGTACCAGCGTGAGCGGCGTGAGCAGCTTGATTCGCGCCTGCGCATAGATGCCGTACTGCTCGGTGCGATTGTTCGAGCCGAAGGAGAACGGCACATCGGTCTTCGTGACCGCGTTCGGATCGAAGAGACTGAACGTTTGGCCGTTGAACGGGCCGTTGAGCGCGACGAAGCCCGATTCCGCCGTTCCAGTCTGGAGCGAGTAATTCGCACCGATCGTCAGCGTGTGGATCTGGCCGAACGCGCGGATCGGTCCGCTCACGTTGGTGTCCGCGCCCCACCAGTTGTATGTGTTGCGCTGGCGTTGCTCGCCGAAGTAGGACAGACCGTCGGCGGTAGCGCCGGGGCCCGCGTAGGCGTAGTCGGCTTTCGTGAGTTCGTGGCGATAGAACAGGGTCGTCTGCGATTTCCAGCCGTTCTCGAAACGATGCACGAGATTACCGTTGACTTCTTCGAGCGACGTGTACGAGTAGTTCCAACTCGGGCTGAAGTTCTGCGTGTACGAGCTTTGCAGACGTCCGAGCAGATTGCCGTCCGGATCGGTGACGCCGCTCGCGCCGTAGTCGATGCCGTTGATCGGATTGATCTGGTAGCCCGCCGACAACGACAACGTGGTCCGCGGATCGAAGTCGTAGTCGAGCGCGCCGTAGGCCATCACTTCTTTCTGACGCGTGCGATCGATCGACTGCAACGCATCGCTGCCGACGATCACCGCGCGGCCGCGCAATGAGCCATCCTTGTTGAGCGGGCCGGTCACGTCGATCATCTGACGGAAGCTGCCGAACGAACCGACCTGCGTTTCCGTCGCAACATGAAAGGTGTCCTGCGGGCGCTTGCGCACGAGGTTCACCGTGCCGCCCGGATCGGTGATGCCGTCCATCACGCCCGAAGGACCGCGCAGCACTTCGATGCGGTCGTACATCGCGAGATCGAACTGTTGCAGATACTGAAGGCCGCTCACGATGGAAATGCCATCGAACTGCACGCCCAGAAAGTTGCCGCGCGCCTTGTAGTAAGCCGTGCCGTCGCCGTAATCGACCGACTGCACGCCCGTCACGTACTTGAGCGCGTCCTGAATCGTCGTCAGATTCTGGTCGTCCATGCGTTGTCGCGTCAGCACGGACACCGATGCGGGAATCTCCTTGATGGACTGCTCCGTCTTGCCCGCGACCGTCGCCGTGCGGCCCGAATAGGAACCGCTGCCTTCGGTCGTCGCGTCCGGTGTCGCGTTCACTTCCACGGAAGGCAAGGTCGCGGCGGACGGCGACGTGCCTGTGTCCTGCTGCGCCAGCGCCGGGCTCCCCCAGATGGCGACGAGCGCCAAAGCAAAAGGCGTCAGGCCAGACCGTATCGATACCCGCTTGTCGTGCCGCGTCGAGCGGCGCAAGTCCCTATTCTTATTCATCTCTAATGTAAGTATCCGCGTGAAGTCGAAAGCCCGCACTGTCCACATTCAAAGGACACGTTTAGGTATGCTGAATGGATCGCCTGGAAAAACGGCGAAGCTACCAGGCGCGAGGAAACGGCATGGCATTCCTATTACGGTCAGGAACCGCATCCCGCATCACGGAACCAGATGGACGGATCGACGCGCGATTCGAGCGTTCCTGTTTCGAGAGCATCACTATACGATAATGATTCGCATTTGCACACTTAGCCGGAACAAATAATTTGCTTTCAAAAACCTGACGTGATACGCGCTGACCGATGCCCTTCTCAGGTCGACGAAACAGATTTGCGCAGCGTCAGCGCGATCAGATACGGACCGCCGATCAGCGTCGCGACGAGTCCGGCGGGCATCTCCTCGGGAAACATGATCTGCCGTCCGAGCCACTCCGCCAGACCCATCAGCAGCGCGCCGAACACCGCCGCGACGCACATTTGCATGGCGGGGCGTCTCGCGCCGGAATAGCGCGCCACATGCGGCGCGATCAGGCCGACGAAGGACAACGGACCGACGATCAGGGTCGATGCCGCCGTCAGCACGGACGCCAAGATCAAGATCGCGAAGCGCGCGCGCACGACCGGCACGCCGAGACCATCGGCGATGGTCGTGCCCAGACCCAGCGCTTCGAGCCAGCGCGACATCAGCGGCGCGAGCGCAAGCCCCGCTATCGCGATGGCGGCGGCCGAGTACGCCGCAGACGGTTCGACGTAGTAAGTCGAGCCGATGACGAAGTTCATCAGCAGGCCGCCGCGCGGATCGCCGCTAGCGAGCAACGCGCCGACCACGGCCTGAAACAGCGCGCTGATGGCCACGCCGATCAGCAACAGCCGTTCGGGCGCGAACGAGGCGCGCGCGCCGAGCCACAACAGCAGCGCCAGCGTCACGATCGCGCCGGCGAGGCATCCGCCGAACAGCGCGCCGGGCGTCGACGTCAAACCGGCGAACAGGACGACCACGATGCCCAGCGCGCCGCCCGAACTCACGCCGAGCAAGTCGGGGCTCGCCATCGGATTGGCGGTGACACGCTGGATCAGCGTGCCCGCGATGGCGAGCAACACGCCCGCCGCGAGCGCCGCGACGGTATGCGGCAGACGCCAGAACATCAGCGCGGCGATTTCATTTTTATCGGCGACGAACCCGCCATCCAGCCCGCGCGATACGCAAAAGCACAACGTCAGCACCACCGCCAGCGCGACGAACGCCCACGGCAGACGCCGGGCGAGCTTCGCGGGCGGCGCATGCGCGATGGCGACCGTATGCAGGTCGGGCTGCGTGCGCAGGCGCGGCAGTAACGCGAGCAGAAGCGGCACGCCCAAGAGCGACGTCACCGTGCCGGTGGGCACCAGATGGGCGGAGAACAGCTCGCCTGCGGCGATCAGCCGGACGATTTCATCGGTACACCAGAGCAGCACCGCGCCGAGGCACGGCGCCCACACCAAGCGCTGACGCAGCCGCCGCGCGCCCGCGAGCCGCGCGAGCGTGGGCGCAGCCAGCCCGACGAAGCCGATCACGCCCACCGCCGACACCACGCACGCGGTCAGCACCACCGCGATCAGCAACGCCGCGAAGCGCGTGCGCTGCAACGCGATGCCCAGACCTTGCACGGTCGAATCGCCTGCCTCGAACACGCCGAGCGGACGCACCATGAAGACGGTCGCCGCGAAGCACGCGAGCACGCTCAGGAACAAGTGCGCGCTGTCCTGCCAGGCGGTCTGGTCGAGCGCGCCGCCGCCCCAGATCATCAGCCCGCACATCAGATCGAAGTGCGCGAGCGTGATGCCGAGCGCGATCGCACCGCAATACAAGTTGACGATCATGCCGGAGAGGATCACCGCGAGCGACGACATGCGCTGCCGCCAGGCGAGCGCGAAGACGAGCGTCATCGCGAGCGCGCCGCCGCCGAGCGCCACCGCCGTGCGTCCGTCGGCAAGCAGCGACGGCGCCCACAATTCGGCGAGCATCAGCGCGAGATACGCGCCGGGAAAGATGCCGAGCGTCATCGGTTCCGCGAGCGGATTGCGGAGCACCTGCTGCGCGAGCGTGCCGGCCAGCGCCAATGCGCTTCCGCACAACAGCGTCATCGCGATGCGCGGCAACATGCTGTCGCGCACCAGCACCTGACGCAGATCGGTACGATCGGGCGCCAGGACGGTCGACCAGAACGACGCGCCGCCCAGTTCCGCGTGGATGCCCGCAATCGACAACCCGAGCGCCACCAGCCCGAGCACCCCGACCAGCGCCAGCCGATAGTCGCGCGGCGGCTGTGCGCCGGGCAATGCAGTCAGATCACGCGACACCGCCGCCTCCTTGCGCGATCAGACCGAGCGCATTGTCGATGGCGTGCGCGAAGCGTTGCATCGACACGAGTCCGCCGTAAGGCGCGATCACCGGCAGCCTGGCGACGCGTCGCGCGCGCACGGCCAGCAACGCCTGCCAGATCGCGTTGTAGCGGAGTTGCGCGACGACCGGCGCGGCGACCGGTGCCACCAGCAGCAAACTGGCCTGCTGCACGTCGACGAGCCGTTGCAGCGGCACGAGCGCCGCGCCCGCTTGCGTGGCCCACACGCGCCCACCCGACGATGGATTGACTGCGTTGCGCACGCCGAGCTTCGCGAGCATCGCGTCGAACAGGCTGCCTCGCCCGTAGACGCGCAGATGCCGGTCATCGACCAGATCCGCGACGATCACGGGCGATGCGCTCAGTTCCGGCCGCGCGGCGATCCGGGCGCGCACGGCCTCGGTCGTGCGCGATGCGTCCGCGATCAGCGCCGATGCGCGCGCCGGACGTTGCAGCCGCGCGGCCAGCCGCGCGGTATCGTCGCATAGCGCCGCATACGGCGTATCGCTCGACATATATCCGCCCAGCGTGATGGTCGGCGCGAGCCTTTCGAGCGACGGCCGCGCGGGCGCGTGCTCTGCCGTGATGACGAACAGATCGGGCGCGAGCATGCGCAGCACGTCGAAGTTCGGCTGATACAGCAAGCCGATATCGGCCACGCCCGCCGGCAGCGGCGGCTCGACGATGGTCGTGCGATACCAGTCCGGCAGCGACGTGCCCACCGGCGCCACGCCCAGCGCGAGCAGCGTTTCGGTGAGTTCCCAGTTCATCGTGACGATGCGGCGTGCGGTTGCGGCGGCGGGCGCTGGCGCGGCGAATGCGCCGGGCGCGGCGCTAACGGCGGCGACAGCGGCGAGCGTCGCGCCGAGCCAGCGGCGACGCATCGCATCGGGCGATGCCACGGCGGCGGGAACGGAACGGCGCATCATCGCGGATACCCGATCAGATGGCCGCTCAGCGAATCGGTCATGACGCCCATCGGCACACCGTAGATCGCCTGCAACACGTCGGCGCGCATGGTTCCGGCGGGATCGGTCTGCATCAGCAGCTTGCCGCCGCGCAGGGAGATGAGTTGCGTGCAGAAGCGCGTCGCCATGTTGACATCGTGCAGCACGATCACCGCGGTCATGCCGTGCTCGTCGCACAGCTTGCGCACGAGACCGAGCACGCCGAGCTGATGTCCGATATCGAGCGCCGAAGTCGGCTCGTCGAGCAACACGCAGCGGCTGTCCTGCGCGATCAGCATCGCGAGCCAGACGCGCTGCCGCTCGCCGCCCGAAAGACTGTCGACCGGACGGTCCGCGTAATGCGCGACATCGGTCCAAGCCATCGCCTCGTCGACGCGACGGCGGTCGTCCGCCGTGAAGCGGCCGAGCGCGCCATGCCACGGATAGCGGCCGAGCGCCACGAGTTCGCGCACCAGCAGCCCGTCGGTCGCGGGCGTGGTTTGCGGCAGATGCGCGACCTGCTGCGCGAAGCGCCGGTGCGGCAGGCTCGCAAGCGGCTGGCCATCGAACTCGATCGTGCCGCGCGTCGGTTGATGCAGGCGCGCGAGCAGCCGGATCAGCGAGGTCTTGCCCGAGCCGTTGTGGCCGATCAGGCCGACCACTTCACCCGCGCCGATATCGAGCGAGATATCGTGCAGCAACGGCTTGCCGCCGATTTCAAAATCGACGTGAGACAGTCTGTAGAGCGGATGACCGCCGGTTTCCTGCATGACGAATCGTTGCCTTGTGAATTGATTGGGGGAAGCGGTTCTGATGTCCGCCTGTCATCCGTCGATCAGCGCGCGCAGCCGTTCGATCACGCCCGCATGCGCCGCCGGGTGATGCACGATGCCGCTGTGCGTCGCGTCGATGCCGATCTCGTGCACCGCTGCGCTCGTCCACGGCTGCCAGTCGCGTTCGCGTTGCGCCGACGTGTCGCGTGTCGCGCGCCAGAAGCTCAGCGGCACGTCGATGCGAGGCAACGCGTGCGCGACGCGCAGCCGGTAATGCATCTCGTCGATCGACGTCGTGCGTTCGAATAGCGCGCGCAGGCGTGCGCCGTCCGCTTGTGCGTCGAGCCACGCGGACAGCGCGTCGTCGGCCGCGGACGTGGCTTCCGGCATGTCGCCGGTGTGCGTCGCGGTATCGAGCAGGCCCAGAAAGTCGACCTCGAAACCGCGCGCGCGCAACCGTGCGGCCACGGCGAACGCGAGCCTGCCGCCGAGCGACCAGCCGAGCAGCCGGAACGGTCCGCTCGATTGCACATCGAGCACCTGCCCCACGCAGATTTCGGCGAGCGCGTCGAACGAATCGGCGTGAACGCGCGCATCGCCGGCGAAGGCGGGCGAGCGCAGCGCGATCACCGACGCCACGCCCTGCAAGGCGGCGGCCAAAAAGCGGTACTCGCCGACCATCCCGAAGCCCGGGTAAAAGCAGAACAGGTTCAGCGGCGCGCCGCTCGCGTTGAGCGGCTGCACGCAGGCATCTATCGACGGACAAAGCATCGCCTCGGTGATGAAGCGCTGACGCCAGACCTCGAAGGCCCGATGCGTGTCGTCGTCGTCCGATGTGACGACGGGCGCGGCGCGCATGAGGCCGTCGAACAGCGCCAAGCCGGATGCGCGCGGCTTCGCCTCCGTCACCGCGTGCGTGTCGAGGACCTGCGCGCGCACGTGCGTATCGAACGTGGCGATGAGGCGGCCGAGCCGTTGCGCGTCGATCGTCGACGCCGCCGCGCTCCAGTCCACCTTGAGGCAACCGCCCGCGATCAGACCGTTCAGATCGAGCACGTGACGCGGCCCCGCAGCGACGCTATCGCGCGTGCCGTTGCCGCTGTCTTCCGCCGCGAATGCGAAGCGCCCTTCGCTCAGCCGCTCTTCGAAACGGCCGAGATAGTTGAAGCCGAGCGTCGTCGGCGGGAGCGCGGCCAGCGTCGCGCGCGTGGCAGGCGTCCCGGCGAAGCGGAACAGGTTGTAGTGCAGCCCGGCGGCAGGCACCGTCTGCAACGCCGTGGAGATCGCGCGGCGCGTCGCGTGCGGATCGTCCAGCGCGTTCAGCCGCAGCGGAAACTGCGTCGTGAACCAGCCGATCGTGCGGCTCAGATCGAGATCCGCGACGCGATCCGTCCGGCCATGTCCTTCCATTTCGACGACCGCGGGCATCTCCGGCAGATGTTCGGCGCACGCATGCGCGAGCGCGGCAAGCAGCACTTCGTCGATCCGCGCGCCCGACTCCGTCAGACGGCGCGTGGCCGATAAGTCGAGTGTCCAGTCGGTTGCGAGCGTCGCGTCGCCCAGCGGCTTTGCGAACGGCGCGGCGTGGCCCAGTTGCGCCTGCCACCACGCCAATTCGCCTAGATGCTCGGGCAAGCGCGCGTAGTGCGCGAGCGACGTCGTCCATTGCGCCCACGTCGTGGCGGGCGCCGGCAACGCGACGCGCGCGCCGGGCGTGCGCGCCGCTTCGTAGGCGGTCATCAGGTCGTCGAGCAGGATGCGCCACGACACGCCGTCGATCACCAGATGATGAACCGCGACCAGCAGCCGCGACCCTTCCGGCGTCGCGAGACACGCGGCGCGCAGCAGCGGGCCGTCCGCCAGATCGAGACTGCCGTGCACGCGCTCCGCGATCGCCTCGATGCGCGCGGCGGCATCGGCGGGGCCGGCGGCAGCGCGCATTTCCTCGACGAGCAGCGCATCCTCCGCCATTGCGCGCGCCGCCGACGGCGGCGCGATGGTCTGCGTCCACTCGTCGTGAATCGCGTCGTGGCGAAAGCGCGCGCGCAACGCGTCGTGCGTGGCGAGCAGCGCGGCGAGCGCCGTGCGCAAGGCGCCGACATCGAGCGTGTCGGCGCAACGCAGCAGCACCGCCTGATTCCAGCGCGACGGCGCGGCCGGGAAGCGTTCGAAGAACCAGTGCTGCATCGGCGCGAGCGGCGCATCGACCGGCCCGGACAACGTCACGCTCGACGCGGCTTGCGCGTCGGCTGCGCGCGCCACGCGGGCCAATGCGCGCACGGTCGGATGTTCGAATACCTGCCGCGCCGTGACGGTCCATCCCGCGCCGCGCGTCTGGGCGATCACGCGCAGGCTGGAAATCGAATCGCCGCCGAGTTCAAAAAAATTATCCGTGACGCCGATATCCTGCCGGCCCAGCACGGTACGCCATACCGCGAGCAGCGCGCTCTCCCGCGCGCCGTCCGGCGCATCGGAACCAGTCTCCAACAGCCCATCGGGATCGGGCAGCGCGCGGCGGTCGAGCTTGCCGTTGTGCAGCGTCGGCAACGCATCGAGCCGCATGCAGACGGACGGCACATGCGAGGCAGGCAACGCGCCTGCGAGCGTGGCGCGTACGCGATCCGGCGGCGCATCGCCCGTGAAATACGCGACCAGCCGCTTGCGATCGCCCTCGCCGCGCACGTCGGCAATCGCTTCGCGCACGCCATCGACACGACGCAGCGCGACTTCGATTTCACCCAGTTCGATGCGATGCCCGCGCAGCTTCACTTGCTGATCGATCCGCCCCAGAAAGTCGATGACGCCGTCCGTGCGCGCGCGGCACAGATCGCCGCTGCGATACGTCCGCGAACCGGGTTCGCCGTACGGATCCGGCACGAAGCGTTCGGCGGTGAGCGCGGCGCGGCCGAGATAGCCTTGCGCCAGCGTCGCGCCACCGATGCACAGTTCGCCGGGCGCGCCATCGGGCGCGCGATTGCCGTCGGCATCCGCCACATACGCGTGGCGCGACGGATAGCATTGCCCGATCGCGACGATCGCGTGCCCCGTGTCGCCGTGCGTCACCGGATGATGCAGCGCCGCGACCGTGGTTTCCGTCGGCCCATAGAGATTGTCGATGGCCACGTGCGCGAGCGGGCCTTCGAACCAGCGCTGCAACGCGTCGCCCGGCAGGCCTTCGCCGCCGACGGTGATCTGGCGCAGCGCGATCTCGGCGGCCGGCGGCAGCGCGATGCGCCATTGCTGCCACAGCGCGGTCGGGATACGCGCGAAGCTCACGCGCTCGTCGATCAGCGTGCGGTTCAGCGTCTCCAGTTCCCACGCGCGCGGGCCGCGCATCACGACGCGGCCGCCCGCGATCAGCGCGGGCAACAGCTCATGCAGCGCGACGTCGAAATTGATGGTCGACGATTGCAGCACGACGTCCGTCTCCGCGATGCGGTGATCGTGCAGAAAATCTTCCAGATGCAGCGCGAGCGAGCGATGCGAAATGGCGACGCCCTTCGGCGTGCCCGTCGAGCCGGAGGTGTAGATCACGTAGGCGAGCGCGTCCGGCCAGAGGGTCCATGCGCGGTCGTCGCGCGCCGACAGGTTCGTCGCCGTGCGCGCGGCGGGCGCGGATATCGGCCGCAGCGGCGCGAGCAGGTCGCGCCAGCGTTCGCGCGTCGTCTCGTCGACGACGATGCGGGTCACGCGGGCGTCGTCGATCATCGCGCGCAGACGCGCTTCCGGATACTCGGGATCGAGCGGCACGAACGCGCCGCCTGCTTCAAGCACGCCGAGCAACGCCGCCGGCAGCGCGAGCGAGCGTTCGAGCATCAGACCGATGCGCTCGCCCGGCGCGATGCCATCCGCGCGCAACGTCAGCGCGATGCGCCCTCCCCAGCCGGCCAGTTCCGCATACGTGAGCGACGCGCCTTCGCAGCGCAACGCGATGCGCGCCGGACACAGCCGCGCTCGTTGCGCGACACGCACATGCGCGGGCGTCGTGCTGCGCGCGAGCGAATCGGCGCGGCGCGGCGGCATCCCGCGCGCGGCCAGATCGCCGATGCGCCGCGCGGGTTGCGCCGCGATCTGTTCGAGCAACGCGGCGTAGTCGTCGAGCATGCGCTGCGCGGTCGACGCGACGAAGCGGTCTTGCGCATACGTCAACGCCAGATCGATACCGCGTCCCGCGCCGCGATCGCGCGCGTTCAAGGCCAGATCGAAGCGCGCGGTGACGGCCTTGTCGCCGATCGATTCGACCCGCAAACCGGGCACGCTTTCCGGCTCGGCGGAATCCGGCGCATCGACGGCGAGATCGAACATCACCTGAAACAGCGGCGAGCTATCGAGATGGCGTTCCACGCCCAGCGCCTCGACCAGCTTCGCGAACGGCACATCCTGATGCGCCTGCGCGTCGAGCACGCGTTCGTGCAGACGCGTGAGCATCGCGTCGAAGGCGTGCGCGCCGTCGAGATCGGCGCGCACGATCAGCGTGTTGACGAAGAATCCGACGACCTGCTCCAGTTCCGAGCGCGCCCGCCCGGCCGTCGGCACGCCGACCACGACCGTTCGTTGCCCGGAATATCGATACAGCAGCACGTCGAACACGGCGAGCAGCACGGTAAACAACGTCGTGCGCCGCTCACGCGCGATGCGGCGCGCCACGTCGGCAAACGCGGGCGGCAAGTGCACGCGCGCGAGTCCGCCATCGTGCGAACGTGTCGCGCGCGGCGGCACGTCGCGCGGCAAGGTGAGCGCAGCGGGCGCGCCGTCGAGCCGTTCGCGCCAATGGACGATCTGCTCCGCGAGCCGTTCGTCCGCGCCCCACTCGCGTTGCCAGAGCGCGTAGTCGGCCAGTTGCACCGGCAGCGGCGGCAAGGCGCACGCAGCGCGTTCGATGCCTTCATCGCGTTCAGCGCGATAGAGCGTGAGGAGATCGCGGAACAGGACGTCCATCGACCACGCATCCGCGACGATGTGATGCACGACGAACTGAAGCACATGCCGATCGCGGCTCGTCTCGAACAACGCGACGCGAAGCAGCGGCCCGTGCTGGAGATCGAACGGCGCGCAGGCGAACGCGCGCAACGCGTCGTCGAGCGACGCGCCTTCGTCCGCGACACGCGTCTGCTCGAAGCGATAGTGGGCGTCGCCGGTCACGGTTTGCACCGGCACGCCGTCTTGCGCCTCGAAGCGCAATCTCAACGCCTCGTGACGCCGCACCAGTTGCGCGAGCGCGCGCTGCAATGCCGCGATATCCAGGCGACCGGTGAGCCGCAGCGTATGCGCGATGTGATAACCCGCGTGATGCGGATCGAGACACCAGAGAAACCACAGGCGTTCCTGCGCGGGCAGCAACGGAAAACGCGCCGGGCGTGGCGCGAGCGGCACGACCGGCAGCGCGCCCGCATCCAGTTGTTGCGCACGGGCGCGGGCGCGGAACAGCGCGCGTTTGTCCTCGGCAAGCGACGCGTACTGGCGCGCGAGATGCATGGCGTCGGGACGGCGCGACGCGGCGTCGGCGCGCGGCGAGCGGGAGATCGTGTCGGTCATAGCGAGTCCAGCAAATCCTGCAATGCGTCGAGCGTGTGAGGGCCGGCGGCGTCGCCGGATGCGGGCGCGTCGCGGTCGAGTCGTTCGGCCAGATCGGCGAGTACCGGATGCTCGAACAACGACGTCAATTCGATCTTGCGGCCCAGCGCCTCGCCCATCCGCGCCGCCACGCGCACAGCGAGCAGCGAGTGACCGCCGAGCACGAAGAAATCGTCGTCGATTCCGACGCGATCCACGGCCAGCACGTCCGCCCAGACGTCGCACAAGAGCGTCTGCGTCGGCGTGACCGGCGGCTGATAGTCGTGCGACGCGCGCGAGGTCAGCATCGGCAGCGCGCGGCGGTCGAGCTTGCCGTTCGAGGTCAGCGGCAAGGCATCCAGCCGCACGATCTGCGCGGGCACCTGCTGCGGCGGCAGACGGCTCGCGAGCCATGCACGCAGCGTGGCCGGGTCCGGCCGCCCGGCATCGCCCGTCACGAACGCGACGAGGCGGCGCGCCGTGCCTTCGCCCTGAATCTGACAAGCGGCATCGTCCACGCCGTCGAGCGCGCGCAACGCGGCCTCGGTCTCGCCCAGTTCGATGCGAAAGCCCCGCAGTTTGGTTTGCTGATCGGCGCGGCCGAGATAGTCGAGCGCGCCGCCACGGCGCACGCGACACAAATCGCCCGTGCGATAAAGACGCGCGCCCGGCGCGCCGTGCGGATCCGGCATGAAGCGCTCGGCGGTGAGTCCGGGCCGACGTGTATATCCGCGCGCGAGATTGTCTCCGCCGATGCACAACTCGCCGATGCCGTTCTCCGGCACCGGATTGCCGTCGGCGTCGAGCACCATCAGCGTCGTGTGTTCGAGCGGCGCGCCGAGCGTGATCGATGCACCGGCTTCGAGTCGCGCGGCGCTCGACCAGATGGTCGTTTCAGTCGGCCCGTACAGGTTCCACAGTTGCACGCCGCGCGCATGGAGCGCGTCGGCAAGATCGGCGGGCAACGCTTCGCCGCCGCACAGCGCACGCATCGCACGCGACGGATTCGACGGCATGGCGGCGGCGCGCCGATTCGTCCAGCCGCCGTCGAGCAGGACGCGCCAGCCCATCGGCGTCGCCTGCATGACGCTCGCATTCGAGCGTTCGATCAGCGTCGCCAGACGACGGCCATCCGCGATCGTTTCGCGCGTCGCCAGTTCGATCGTGCCGCCCGTCAGCAGAGGCAGATACAGTTCCAGCGCGGCGATGTCGAAGGACAGCGTCGTCACGGCGAGCCACACGTCGTCGGCGTGCAATTGCAGGCGCGCCTGCATGCTGTCGAGAAAACGCGTGAGTGCGCCGTGCGATACAGCGACGCCTTTCGGCTTGCCGGTCGAGCCGGACGTGTAGATCACGTAGGCCGACTGCGCTGCGTATATTGGTGCAAACGTCGGCGCAAGCGGGGCATCGTCCGCGGGCTCGTCCCGCTCGACGTCGACGAGCACATGAGCGCCCGCGATTTCCGCCAGACGGTCGCGGCCGGCGGCATCGGCGAGCGTGCAGACGAGTCGCGCATCTTCGGCCATGCCCGCGAGATGCGCGACCGGATAGCCCGGATCGAGCGGCACGTAGGCCGCGCCGGTTTTCATGACGGCGAGCGTCGCGACCAGCATCAGCGGCGAACGCGCGATGCAGACGCCCACTTGCGTTTCCGCCGTCACGCCCAGGCGTCGCAGACGATGTGCGAGGCGGGTCGCCCGCGCGTCCAGTTCGGCGTAACCGAGCGCCGCGCCGTCGCATCGCACGGCGATGGCATCCGGAGTGCGGCGCGCCTGCTCCGCCACGCGCGCGTGAACCGGCACGAACGGCACGAACGGCACAAGCGGCACGAGCGGCACGAGCGGCAAATCCGCGCTCGCGCCGCGTTGCGCGACCGCTTGCGCCTCCAGTTGGAAATCGCGCAGACGCGGCGCATCCGACCGCACGATATGCCGCAACACGCCGACA
Source organism: Caballeronia sp. LZ001 (assembly GCF_031450875.1). Lineage (NCBI taxonomy): Bacteria > Pseudomonadati > Pseudomonadota > Betaproteobacteria > Burkholderiales > Burkholderiaceae > Caballeronia > Caballeronia sp. LZ001. The sequence goes on from NZ_JARTVX010000001.1 coordinate 261,640, forward strand.
TAATCGCGCAGCACGCGTTCGACCGTCGCCCGGTCGAACAGATCGGCCGCATAGCTGAACGACAGCCCGATGCGCGCGCCGACCGTGACGTTGAGCGTCAGATCGAATTGCGCGGCCTTCCGCCCGGCTTCCAGCGCGGACCAGCGCAGACCCGTGCCTGGCATGCCGTTCGAGCGGCGCGGCCGGCACGTCGAGATTGAACATCGCCTGGAACAGCGGCGTATGGCTCGCCACGCGCGCGGGTTGCAACGCATCCACGATCCGGGCGAACGGCACGTCCTGATTTGCGTGCGCGTCGAGGACGTGTTGCCGCACTTCCGCCAGCAAATCGTCGAACGCGACGCCACCCGACATGTCCGCGCGCACCACGGCCGTGTTGACGAAGAAACCGATCAGCGGTTCCGTCTCGATCGGCTCGCGCCCGCCGAGCGGAATGCCCACGCGGATATCGCGCTGGCCGCCGTAGCGATGCAGCAGCGCGTGGAACGCCGCCAGCAGCGTCATGAACAAGGTCGCATCGTGAGCGCGCGCGTAGGCTTGCAGCGCATCGGCGAGCGACGGATCCAGCGGCGCGTCGACCTCGCCGCCATGCGCATCGCGCCGGGCGGGACGCGGCCGGTCCGACGGCAGTTCCAGCACCGGTTGTTCGTCGCCCAGACGCACACGCCAGTAGTCGAGCTGCCGGGCGAGCGCCGCGCGGTCCACTGACTCGCGCTGCCAGACGGCGAAATCCGTGTATTGAACCGGCAGCGGCGCGAGCGCGGGCGCAGCGCCGTGACGCAGCGACGCATACGCCGTGAGCAGTTCGTCGATCAGCAGATTCATCGACCAGCCATCCGCCGCGATGTGATGCACCGTCAGGCCGAATACGTGGGAGTCGTCGCGCAGTCGCGCGAGTTGCGCGCGCAGCAGCGGGCCGCGCGCCAGATCGAAGGGCCGCGTCGCGCCGTCGTGCAGCCAGGCCGCGAGCGCGGGATGCGGGTCGGCGGCGCTGGTCGCATCGGTCGCATCGGTCGCGTCGGTCGCGGCCGTGGGGAAAGTCGCCTCCGACCACTCGCCGCCGAGCGTTTCGTCGACGATCAGCCACGGCGCGCCGTCGCGTTCCTCGAATCGGCTGTGCAGCATTTCGTGACGTTCGATCACCGCATCGAACGCGGCATGCAGCGCGCAAGCGTCGAGCGCGCCGTCGAGCGTCACGGCGAAGTTCAGATGGTAGGCCGGGTTGTCGGGCGTCAGACGCCACAGGAACCACAGACGCTCCTGGCCGTGCGTCGCGTGCACTTCACGTCGATGCAGACGGCGCAACGGCTCGCGGCGAGGCGCATCGGCCCGAGGCACGGGCGGCTGTTCGAGCGCGGCGGCGAGCGCATTCAGCAGCGGATGATCGAATAGCAGGCGCAGCGCAATCTCGCGGCCGAGCGTGCGTTGCAGTCGTGCCGCCACTTGCAGCGCGAGCAGCGAATGGCCGCCGAGCGCGAAGAAGTCGTCGCGGGCGCCGACGCGCGCGACGCCGAGCACCGTTTGCCAGATCTCCGCAACGGTGGACTCGATGCCCGCCGCCGGCGCGACATAGGCGCGGTGATCCGTATCGATGTCCGGCAAGGCGCGGCGATCGAGCTTGCCGTTGGGCAGCGTCGGCAGCGCGTCGAGCACGGCGATGGCCGACGGCACCATATACGATGGCAGCACGCCCGCGAGCGCTTCCAGCAACGCCGCTTGCTCGACGCTTGCGCCGGCTTCGCGCACGACATAGCCCAGCAAGCGCCGCGCTTCCTGTTCGCCGCGCACGATCACGACGGCTTCGACCACGCCGGGCCGCGCGCGCAATGCCCGCTCGACCTCGCCCGGTTCGATGCGATAACCGCGCACTTTGACCTGCTCGTCGATCCGGCCGAGGAACGCCACGCTGCCGTCCGCGTGCCAGCGGCACAGGTCGCCCGTGCGATAGAGGCGCGCGCCCGGCGCGCCCGCCGGATCGGGGATGAAGCGCTCGGCGGTCTGCGCGGCGCGGCCGAGATAGCCGCGCGCGAGCGTCGCCCCGCCGATGCAGAGTTCGCCGAGCCCGCCCTCGGGCACCGGCTCGCCGTCCGCATCGACGATGCAATAGTGACGCGACGCCCACGGCCGGCCGATCGATACCGAAACGCTACGTGCGTCCGCGACGCCCACGCGTTGCCCCGAGGTCGTCACGCTGGCTTCGGTCGGGCCGTAGGTGTTGACGAGCGTGCAGTCCGCAAGCGGTCCCGCGAACCAGCCCGCGAGCGCCGCGCCCGGCAGCGCTTCGCCGCCGACAGTGACGCGGCGCAGCGCGAGATCCGCCGTATCGGCCGGTAGTTGTTGCGCCCACTGCTTCCAGTAGCCGGTCGGCAGATCCGCGATCGTGATGCGGCGCTCGCGCAGCACGCGGGTGAATTCGTCACCGGTCCACAACACCGGACCGCGCACTTCCAGCGACGCGCCCACCGCGAGCGTCGCGAAGACATGTTCCACCGCGCCGTCGAAATTGATGGTCGCGAACTGCAGCGCGCGATCGTCCGCGCTCAGACCGTTCTCCGCGATGAAATCGTCCAGATGCAGACTCAGCGCGCCGTGGCCGATGCCGACGCCCTTGGGCTTGCCCGTCGAGCCGGAGGTGTAGATCACGTAGGCAAGCTGCGCCGGATGCAACGTGCATGCGCGAGCGGTGTCCGGCACGCCTTCGGTCTCATCGACCCGGATGCGCGCAACGTCCAGTTCCACGTGCTTCGCATGCGTGCTCGCGTCGGTGAGCAGGGCGGCGAGTCCCGCGTCGTCGACCATGTCGCGAAGCCGTTCGCGCGGATATGCGGGATCGAGCGGCACATACGCGCCGCCCGCCTTCATCGCGCCGATCAGCGCCGCGATCATCGCGGCGGAGCGTTCGACGAACACGCCGACGCGCGCTTCATGCCCGACGCCCGCCGCCGCGAGCCGATGCGCGATGCGATTGGCCCATGCATTGAGTTCGCGATACGTCAGCGTCACGCCATCGCAATGGACGGCAGGCGCGTCGGGCCGCGCGCACACTTGCGCATCGAAACGCGCGACGAACGGCCGGTAGGCGTGCGCTTCCCCGCCGTCCGCCTTGCCGCGCACCGCTTCGCGGCCCGGTACGCGAAGCGTGCCGAGCGGCCTCGCGTGCGCCGCGCCATCGGCCAGTTGCCGCAGCAGCGCCGCATACGCGTGCCGCACGATATCGAGCGTCGCATCCGGCAGACGCCGCGCATCCCAGCTCCATTCGAGCGCAATGCATTCACCCGGCACGATGCCGAGCGTCAACGGGTAATGCGTCCGCTCGAACGATGCCGACGCGCTCACGCTCAGGCCGAGCGAACCATCGTCGAGCGCCGGATCGACCGGAAAGTTTTCGAACACCAGCAGGGAATCGAACAGCGCGCCGAAGCCCTGCCCCGCCCATCGCTGAATCGACGACAGCGGCGTGTGGCCCGACTGACGCAGTTCGACATTGGCGCGCTGCAAATCGCGCAGCCAGTCAGCCACGCTCTGGCCGGACGGCACGTCGACCCAAAGCGGCAAGCTGTTGATGAACAAACCCTGAATGGCTTCCGCGCGCGGGAGGTCCGCCGGACGCCCCGCCACCGTCACCCCGAACGCCGCCTGACGACGATTGCCGAAGCGCGCGAGCAGCAGCGCCCACGCGCCCTGAATCAAAGTATTGAGCGTCACGCCGCAGCTCTGCGCGGCATGGGCGAGCGCGGCACCGAGCGCCGCATCGAGCGATTCGTCGCGATGATGAAACTCGCCGGACACGTCCGCCGCATGCACGGCCGGCACGCTGTCGAGCAACAGCGCCGGACGATCGGCGCGCGCCAGCCGAGCGCGCCAGCCATCTTCCGAATCGGGCTGTGCGCGCAGCCATTCGATATAGGACCGATACGGCACGACCGGGTCGAGCGCGGGCGATTCGCCCCGGCTCAGCGCACGGTAGGCGCGGGCCAGTTCGCTCAGCAATTGCGCGCTGCTCCAGCCGTCGGCGAGCGCGTGATGATTGATCCACGCGAGATCGTGCGCGCCGTCGGGGCGCCTGAACAACGCGACGTGCAGCAAAGGCGCGGCGTTCAGATCGATCAGCGCCGGCGCGCGCTGGCCGAACCAGTCGGCGAAGGCCGATGCGTAGTCGTCGCGATTGCGCCAGTCGTGGACGGCGAAGAATTCAGGCACGCGCGTCTGCACGATTTGCAGCATCTCGCCGCCATGCGCGCGAGCGAAACGCGTGCGCAACACCGCATGCCGCGCGACGACGATGTCCCACGCCGCGCGCATCGCGTCGATGTCGAGCGCGCCGTGCAAGGTCAGACGCTTGCGGTTCACATACGCGCCGGGGTGCATCAGGCTGTGGAACACGAGCCCTTGCTGCAACGGCGTCGCCGGATAGATATCCTCGATGCCGCTCGCCGGCAAATCGAGCGCGTCGAACGCGTCCTGCGCGATGCCGGCCAGCGGGAAATCGCTGGCGGTCGGGCGCGGGCTCGCGTGCGCGCAGTGCTCGACGAGCCGCGCCACTTCGGCGTCGAACGCCTGCATCAATGCGTGAACCTGCGTCTGCGGCAAGACGGCGAGATCGTAACGCCAGCCGAACGACAGGCATCCGTCGACGATCATGCCGTTCAGGTCCAGCGCATAGACGAGCGCTTCATGATCCGGTTGTGGATCACCCGCGTTTTCGTGGGCGAAGCCGAACGCGCCGTCGGCGGCGAGGTTTTGATCGAACTGGCCGAGGTAGTTGAAGCTGATGCGCGGCGCGGGCAAGCGGCCCAGCGCGTCGCGTGCGGCTTCGTCGCCCCAGGCGTGCAGCCAGCCCCACGACGCGCCATCGTCGGGCAGCGTGCGCAAGCGTTCCTTGGTCGCGACGAGCGTCGCGGCATCGTCGGAAAAAGCGCGCAGCCAGACCGGATAGCGCGTCGTGAACCAGCCGACGGTCCGGCTCACGTCGATGGCCTGAGCGGCTTGCGTATCGCGTCCGTGTCCTTCCAGCGCGAGCAATGCGCCCGTGCCGCCGAACGTGGCAGCGACGGCGCGCGTCAGCGCGGCCAGCAGCAGTTCGTCGATGCCGAGCCGATACGCACGCGGCGCGGCGTGGCGCAATCGCTCGGTTGCCGCCGCGTCGAGCCGCCAGTCGAGCACGCGGCTGGTGGCGGTCGTGCCGCGCGCGGATTCGAGCGTCGGCTGCGCGTCTTGCAAGGCCTCGCGCCACGCGGGCAGCGCCGCGTGTAAACGCTCGTCCGTCACTGCCGCGCGCTGCGCGACCACCCACGCGCCCCACGGCGTCGCCGCATCGAGCGCGGGGGCGCGGCCCTCGCCCAGGGCGAGCATGGCGGCCTCGATATCGCCCAGCAGAATGCGCCACGACACGCCATCTACCGCGAGGTGATGAATCACGAGCAGCAGCCGGCCGCGCGCGGCGCCCTCTTCGTGAGCGGGAATGTTGAAGTAGACGGCCTGTAGCAGGCGGCCCGCCTGCAGGTCCAGTCGGCGTTGCGCGCGCTGGCCCTGCGCGGTCAGCGCCGCGATCCATTCGTCACCGCGATCTCGCAGATCGCTCACGGTCATCAGATCGTCCGGCACGTCGCGGCTCACCTGCTGCCGCCAGCCGTCGGCGCGGCGCTCGAAGCGCAGACGCAGCGCGTCGTGACGGGCGACGACCGTATGCAGCGCGCGTTCGAGCGCGTTCGTATCCATGTCGCCGCGCACGTCGAGCAGCACCGACTGGTTCCAGTGTGGCTCGCCTTCGGGATAGCGCGAGAAGAACCATGTCTGTATCGGCGTGAGCGGTAACGGCTCCAACACTTCGGCCATCGCGCGATGCGACTCCAGCGGCTGCATCACCGCCGCCAGACGGGCGATGGTCGGCTGCTCGAAAACCTGTCGCGGCGTGAGCAGCCAGCCCTGCGCCCGCGCCCGCGCGATCAGTTGCAGGCTCAGGATCGAATCGCCGCCGACGGCGAAGAAATTGTCGTCGATGCTCAGTTCGTCGCGGCCCAGCACCGACGTCCACAGCGAGAGCATGATGCGCTCCGGCTCGTTGCGCGGCGCGATGCGCTCGTCCGTCGTGACGATGCCGACCGCAGGCAAGGCCGCGCGGTCGACCTTGCCGTTTTGCATGACCGGCAATGCGTCGAGCACGGCGAACGCCGCGGGCACCATATGCGCCGGAAGTTCCTGCGCGAGCGCCCGTTGCAGCGCCGCCCCGTCGAGCGCGACAGTTTCGTTTCCCCGACGCTTTCCGACGACATACGCGACCAGACGCGGCGTGCCCGAATCGGTGGCGAGTACGACGACCGCAGTCGCGACGCCGGGCTGGCGACGCAATGCCGCCTCGATCTCGCCCGGTTCGATACGGATGCCGCGCAGCTTGATCTGCTGATCGAGCCGCCCCAGAAAATCGATCGCGCCATCCGCGCGACGCCGGCACAGATCGCCGGTGCGATACAGCCGCGCGCCGGGTGCGGACCGATCCGGCACGAAGCGGTCGGCCGTCAGCGCGGGCCGGTCGAGATAGCCGCGCGCGAGCGTATGCCCGCCAATGCACAACTCGCCCAGCGCGCCGACGGGCGCATCGTTGCCATTGTGGTCGAGCACCCGTGCCGTGCGCGATGCATACGGCACGCCGATCGACACGATCGCATGCGTGACATCGTCGGCGGTCGTCGCGCGAAACATGCAGGCGACGGTGGTCTCCGTCGGGCCATAGAGATTAGCGAGACCGATATGCCCGAGCGGCCCGTTGCGCCATTGCGCGAGCGCGTCGCCCGGCAAACCTTCGCCGCCGACGGTGATCTGCCGCAACGCCGCCAGCGACCCGGCAGGCGGCGGCGAGCGCAGCCACTGCTGCCAATAGGCGGTCGGCAGGCGCGAGAACGTGACGCGCGCGTCGATCAGATGGCGGCTGGTCGTGTCGATGTCCCACGGCTGCTGGCCGCGCATCTCGACCTTGCCGCCTTGCAGCAGCGCGGGCAGCAATTCGTGCAGCGCCACGTCGAAATTGATGGTGGAGGATTGCAGCACGGTATCGTCCGCGCCGATCCGGTGCGCCGCCATGAAGTCATCGAGATGCGAGGCGAACGCGCCGTGGCTGATCGCCACGCCCTTGGGCCGCCCGGTCGAGCCCGACGTGTAGATGACATAGGCGAGTTGTTCGGGATGCGGCGTGTGCGTGGGCGCGGGCGCGTCCGACGTTTGCGCGCCGGGCGCGCCTATGTCGAGCGCCGTGCGGCCTTCGAACAGCGCGCCGCATAGCGCGAGCGCGCTGGCATCGGTCAGCACGACGCGTACACCGGCGTCGTCCATCATCATCGCGAGACGCTCAGCCGGATACGCGGGATCGAGCGGCACGAACGCGCCGGGCGAACGCAGCGTGCCGAGCAGCGCGGCGACCATCGCGACGGAGCGCGTCATGCAGATGCCGACGCGATCGTCGCCGCGCACACCCGCCCGCACGAGCCGCCGCGCGATGTGCGCGGCCCACGCGTCGAGTTCGGCGTAGGTCACGCGCTCGCCTTCGCAGTGCACGGCGAGCGGATCCGGTTGGCGCGCGACGCTCTGCGCGAAGCGCGCGGACACCGGCACGAAGGCCTTCTTCGGCGGCAACGCGGCATGCTCGCGCGTCAGTTCGAATGCGCCGAGAGATCGGGTGACGTCGCTTGCGATCTGCTCCAAAAGGCAGACGTAGTGATCGAGCATCTGGCCGATCATCGCGGCATCGAACAGATCGTCCGCGTAGACGAACGCGATTTCGAGTCCATGCGCACGTTCGCGCGCTTCGAGCACGAGATCGAAGCGCGCCGTCTGCGTGACCACTTCATGATTCGCAACATCGAGTCCCGGCAGTTGCAGCGTGTCGCGATCCGCGCCGAGATAGTTGAACATCGCTTGAAACAGCGGCGTATGGCCGAAGCTGCGCTGCGGCTGCAAGGCCTCGACGAGCTTCGTGAACGGCAAATCCGCGTGATTCTGCGCTTCGAGCACGCGCTCGCGCACGCGCGCCAGCAGTTGCGCGAAGCTCGCCACGCCGGCGAACGCCGTGCGGATCACCAGCGTGTTGACGAAGAAGCCGATGATGCCCGCCGTTTCCGCGCGATCGCGTCCCGCGACCGGCACGCCGACGCGGATATCGTTCTGGCCGCTGTAACGCGCGAGCAGGAGATCGTAGGCCGCGAGCAATGTCATGAACGGCGTGGCATCGGCCGCAAGCGACACGCGTGTGAGCGCGGCCTGCAACGCGGGCGATACCACCCGCGCGAGCCGCGCGCCCGCGCCGCTGCGCATGCCGGCGCGCGTGCGCGAATGCGGCAGTTCGAGCACCGGATGATCGTGGCCGAGCCGTTCGCGCCAATAGTCGAGCTGACGCGCGAGGGTGTCTTCGTCGAACCACTCGCGCTGCCATTGCGCATAGTCGACGTATTGCAGCGGTGCGGGGTCGACGGTTGCTTGATGCACATCGCGTTCGCGCGCATCGGATGCTTCGCGATAGGCCGAGGCCAGCGCCGCCACCAACACCTCGATCGACAAGCCGTCCGCGACGATGTGATGGACCGCGATATGCAGCATCCGGTCGTCCGGTCCGAGCGCGATCAGCGCGACGCGCAGCAGCGGGCCGCTTTCGAGATCGAACGGCAGCGCCGAACGATGGGCCAGCGTGGCGTCGAGATTGCCGGCGTCGTCGAGATCGAACGCTTCCCAGCCGTACTCGCACGGACCGGTGCGCTGAAACGGCACGCCATCGGCCTCGCCGAATCGCTGGCGCAGACTCTCATGGGTCGCGACGACGCGCTCCAGCGCACGACGCAACGCCGCCGTGTCGAGCTTGCCGCGCAATCGCACCGCGCCGGTCACGTTGTACGCCGCGCTCGATGGATCCAGACGCCACAGGAACCACAAACGCTCCTGCGCGTGCGACAACGGAAAGCGCCGGTCGCGATCGGGATAGCGCACGATCGGCAGACGCGCCGCGTCGATGCCGCCCTTCTTCAGCCGTTCGCGAAACGCTTCGCGCTTGTCCGGCGGCAGGGCAACGTAGGCGGTCGAAATGGACAACAGTTCTTTCGACACTTCGCGGGCGATCTCGGTCATGAATGGTGTGAATTCGAAGGGGTTCGCGGCGGCGCGGGCATGCGCCTGCGTGTCCGGCTGGAAGCGCCGGCAGGTTCAGGCGCTCATCGCGACCAGCACGCGGCGCTTGCCGGAAAACGGTGCGCGGCCATGCGACATCAGGAGGTTGTCGAGCACCAGCGCATCGCCGGCTTGCCACGGGAACGCGAGCATCGTGTCGCGATAGACCGCGCGGATCTCGCCGAGCATGGAAGCGTCGATCGGCGAGCCGTCGCCGAACAGCGTATTGCGCGGCAGCCTGTCTTCGTCGACGACCTCGAGCAACGCTTCGCGCACCGCGTCCGGCAGGCCGGAGACGTGGAACAAATGCGCCTGGTTGAACCAGACCATCTCGTCCGTCAGCGGATGGCGCAATTCCGACTGGCACACCTGACGCGTGCGCAACGCCTCGCCATCGTCGAGCCATTCGTAGTCGATCCGGTTCGCACGGCAATAGCGCTCGACTTCGGCGCGATCCTCCGTGCCGAACACCTGCTCCCAGGGCACATCGAGGCCGTTGCCGTAGTTGCGCACGTACATCACGCCGTGCTCGGCGAAACGCCGGCGCAGCGCCGGGTCCAGCCGTCGATACACGAGACGGCTGTCGGCGACCGGCGTCGACCCGCCCGTCGCGGCGGCGATATCGCAATAGAACCAGATCGAGCCCGGCCATTTGAGCGTGTAGGATTGCTCGTTATGCTGATCGATCCACTGGTCGGCCGGATATTCGGTCGACGAGTACACGTCCTTTTCGATGCGGCTGCGCGGCGTCGATGCGAATTCGTAAGAAAGCAAAGGTTTGCCGAAACTCGCGGTGAACGCATTGAAGGCGCCCGCGTCCAGCGGCGCGAAACCGCGCAGCAGCACGCCGCCGAACTGCCTTTTCGCGGCGTCGACGCGCTCGCGCAACGCGGCCGGCAAGGCGGCATCCGCACCGTTCGCGGGTTCGATCACAAGCACGCGTGTACCGTTTTCCTCGATCACGCGCTCGCGGAGCGTCGCTTCGCTGTTGCTCCTGCTGCTGATCATTGCATCCATGCTTCACCTCTTGCACCAGTCGGCACGTGCGCCGGCGTGCCGTGCGAAAGCGCATCGGCGACGTTTTGCAGAACCGCGACCGGCGATACATCGAGATAGAAATGACCGCCGTCGAAACGGCGATGAGCGAACGCACCGCGTGTTTCGTCCCGCCAGCGCGCGACATCGTCCGCGCGCGCGGTGGCGGGATCGTCGCGGCCCGTGAACACGGTGAGCGCGCAGTCGAGCGGCTCGCGCGTGCCCGCGACCGCGTTCGCGCCGCATCCCGGCGCATACGTGCCGCACAGATGAAAGTCGGCACGCAGTGTCGGCATCAGAAATCCGATCAGATCGCGATCTTCGAGCAGCGCGTCCGGCGTGCCGCCGAGCGTGCGCAGCTTGTCGATCATCTGATCGATGGTGCTGTCGAGCCAATGCGTCTCGCGAACGCGGCAAACCGGCGCAACCGATGCAGACGCCCCGAACCAGCGCGCCGCGCCCCAACCTCGCGCGCGCAACGCATGGAGCAGTTCGAACCCGATCAGCGCACCCATGCTGTGCCCGAACACTGCGAACGGCAGCGACGGGTCACGCGCGCGACGCCACTCGTCGCACACGGCGTCGATCAGCGCGGGCCATTGCACATGCGCCGGCGTATCGCGGCGCGCGCCGTGCCCCGGGAGTTCGAGCGGCACGACCTGCACCTGTGCGGGCAGAACCTGCGACCATCGCCGATACCGCGAGGCAGCGCCGCCGGCATGCGCGAGACAGAAGAGTTGCAGCGCCGGCGCGTGCACGCCGGCCGCGGCGGCGACCGTCATGCGTCAGGCAGCCGAATCGGCCTGGCTCCGGGCGGCGGTATCGGCGTCCATCGCGCGACGCAGACTGAGCGGACGCATGTCGGTCCAGACTTCGTCGATATGCGCGAGGCATTCCGCCTTCTTGCCCGACTTGCCTGCCTGCCGCCATCCGGCGGGAATTGTTTTGTAGTCCGGCCAGATCGAATACTGCTCTTCGTCGTTGATGACTACGTGGAAGTTGGTGTCGTCGTCGCCCCAGCTCATTGATCGCTCCGATGGAACTGCAGCCGAGCGGCTGCCACGGGTAAAGGACGCAATGAATCTCATCTGGCCGCTCGATGCGCAACGGCTTTTCGCAGTGGTCGCCGAACGCCGCTGCAGCATGTATAAATGAGAATCATTGCTGTTTGGAAGTGGTACTTTGAGCGTCGAGTCCGGCTTTGTCAAGCGGCTGAAGATCGATCGCCGCTCCTTTAGCACATTGAAAGAATGACGCAAATATCTTGGATCGATGCTTCGCCCGTATGCATCCGATGGATCGCTTCATTAGATCAAATGCGAATCATTTGCATTGCAACAGAAAGTCCGCCATCATGACGGCCGTCTATCTTCCCGCTCGAGAAAGCGATGAATTCGCCGATTCCCAACGCCGCGCTCACCGACAATATCAACCGTTCGCAGGTCGTCCTCGACTCGCTTCTGACGCGCCAGTCGCACTGGCCGCTCGCCGAGCCGGGACCCAGCGACGCCGAACTCGCGCAGATCTTCGATGCCGCGTTGCGCGCGCCGGATCATGCGCGTCTGCGTCCCTGGCGTTTCGTGCTGGTGCGAGGCGAGGCGCGCGGCGCGCTGGGCGACGTGCTCGTCGATCTCGCCTGCGCGCGAACGCCCGATGAACCGCGTTCGGCGCATGCGCATCGCCGTCAGAAGGCGTTCGCCGCGCCGATGGTAATCGCGCTGGGCGCAGCCGTCGACGACACCTCGCACGTACCGGAAATCGAGCAACTGATGTCCGTGGGCGCGGCGACGATGAACCTGCTGAACGCGATTCATGCGCTCGGCTACGGCGGCTTCTGGGCGACCGGCGACGACGCCTACGAACCGGCGATGCACGCGGCGCTCGGTTTCGGTCCCGCCGAGCGACTGCTGGGCTTTCTGTTCGTCGGCACGCCGCAGCGTTTTTCCGGACGTGGCGCGGCGCGTCCCGAGCGCGCCGGGTTCGTGCGCGAATGGACCGCCCCGGCCAGCACCGGCGCGTCCTGATTCATCCTGACTTGCGCGGGGCGCGTCGAGCGCGACGCAAACGTTGCGATCGCGGGCGTCAATACAAAGCAAAGAGCGAGGTCGCGCGTGCGCCCGCCGCCGAGGCCGACTCATCACGCTTCAATGAGACAACCCATCAAACTTTCCCCGCGCGTCGCCGTTTTCGCCGCCATCCTGCTGCTGATCCTGTTCGTGTTCTGGGCGCTGCTGTTCAGGACGGTCGAGCACATCGACACGGTGCCGATCGCGCGCGGCGACATTCAGGCGAGCGTCACCGCGCTCGGCACCTTGCAGCCGCATAGTTATGTCGATATCGGTTCGCAGGCGTCGGGAGAAATCCGCCGTATCACGGTGCAGCCCGGCGACGCGGTGAAAAAGGGGCAACTGCTGGTCGAGATCGATCCGAGCGTGCAGCAGGCCCGTTACGATGTCGATGCATCCGCGCTCACCAGCCTGCGCGCCAAGCTCCGCGGCGAGCAGGCGAAGCTCGACTTCACGCAGCATCAGTACGAGCGTCAGCGCCGCATGATGTCGGAAGGCTCGACGCGCGATGAAGACCTGCAAAGCGCCCTCTCCGTATGGCAATCCTCGCGCGCGACGGTCGCGGACCTGCAGGCGGAAATCGACGGCGCGCGCGCCACGCTGCAAGGCGACGAAGCCCAGCTCGGCTACACGAAAATCTATGCGCCGATGTCCGGCACCATCGTCACGCTCGACGCGCGGGAAGGGCAGACGCTCAACGCGACCTATCAGACGCCGATCATCCTGCGTATCGCCGATCTTTCGACGATGACCGTCTGGACTCAAGTGTCCGAAGCCGACGTGCTGAAGGTCAAGCCGCGCATGCCGGTTTGGTTCACGACGCTCGGCACGGACAAGCGCTGGAACGGCACGGTGCGGCAGGTGCTCCCTTCGCCGCCGAATGCCGCCGCGCCCGCCAACGGCGAGCAGCAGGCGGCACCCGCCGCCAATGCGGCCAACGCGGGGAAGGTCGTGTCCTACACCGTGTTGTTCGACGTGCGCAACGAGGACAACCAACTGATGCCGCAAATGAGCGCGCAGGTGTTCTTCATCGCGGAGCAGGCCCGCGACGTGCCCATTGCGCCATTATCCGCGCTGGTCGCGGTAGCCGGTTCGAACGACCGGTACAGCGCTCGCGTGCTGGTCGACGGTCATATCGTGACGCGCGACGTGCGCGTCGGCATACGCGACCGGCTCAATGCCGAAGTGCGCGTGGGTCTCGCGCCGGGCGATCGCCTCGTCACCGGCATCCGCCGCGTGCGTGGCGCCGACGGCAAATTCGAATGGTGACGCCCGTGTCCTCCGCCGGCGCGCCGCTCATCGACGTGCGCGACCTGCGAAAATCGTACAGCGGCCATGACGGCGAGCCGCCGGTCGACGTACTGCGCGGCGTGACGCTATCGATCGCGGCGGGCGAGTTCGTCGCCATCGTCGGCGCGTCCGGCTCAGGCAAATCCACGCTGATGCATATCCTCGGCTGCCTCGACCGGCCATCGTCGGGCAGCTATCGCTTCGCCGGGCGCGATGTCGTCGAACTCGGCCCCGACGAACTCGCGTGGTTGCGTCGCGAGGCGTTCGGCTTCGTGTTTCAGGGCTATCACCTGATCGCGACCGAGACTGCGCGCGAGAACGTCGAGTTGCCCGCAGTGTATTCGGGCATGTCGCCGGACGCGCGCCGCACCCGCGCGACGGAACTGCTGACGCGGCTCGGCTTGGCGGCCCGGCTCGATCATCGGCCGCATCAGTTGTCCGGCGGACAGCAGCAGCGCGTGTCGATCGGTCGCGCGCTGATGAACGGCGGACATATCGTGCTGGCCGACGAACCGACCGGCGCGCTCGATTCCAGGAGCGGCATCGAAGTGATGGCGCTGCTCGCCGATCTGTCGGCGGCAGGCCACACAATCATCCTCATCACGCATGACCGGCAGGTGGCCGCGCAGGCGCGCCGCGTGATCGAGATTCGCGATGGCGAGATCGTCGCGGATTCGGGACGCGCGGTCACGCAGGCGTCACCGCCTGAAGGCGCAGCGGCACACGCGATGCTCGACGCGATGTCGCACGGCGCGACGCACACCGCATCGTTCGCAGCGGACGCGCAGGAAGCGTTGCGCGCCGCGTGGCGCGTGGTCTGGATCAATCGCTTTCGCACGCTGCTGACGCTGCTCGGAATCATCATCGGCGTGGCGTCGGTGATCGTCATGCTGGCGATCGGCCGAGGCACGGAGCGCGAGGTGATCGCCAAAATGGCGAGCTTCGGCACGAACCGCATGTATGTGACGCCCGATGGTCCGAGCGCGCACGCGCTGGGCGGCACGCTCTCGGTGGCGGATGTCGAACTCGTGTCGCGCGTGCCGAATGTCGAATTCGCGATGCCTTTTTTGACCGGCAACATAACCGTGCGTTACGGCAATCAGGACGCGCGCACCTCGCTGTGGGCGGTCGGCCCGCAAGGCTCGCGCGTGCTCAACTGGAAGCCGGCGCGCGGCATTTTCTTCGATGAGAACGACGAACACAATCTGGCCACGGTCGCGCTCGTCGGCAAGCGTCTGCGCGAGAAGCTGTTCGGCAATGCGAATCCGGTCGGCAAGTACGTGCTGGTGAACAACGCGCCCTTCCTCGTCATAGGCGAACTGGAAGAAAAAGGCGCAACCTCGGGCGATGCGGACGACGACGACGTGCTGCTGATCCCGTACTCCACCGGAAGCCGCCGCGTGCTCGGCACGACCGATCTGTCGTGGATCTCGGTTCTGGTCCAGCGGATCGGGCTGTCGTCGCAGACGGCGGCCGAGATCGGCGCGGTGCTGGAGCAGGCGCATCATCTGCACGATTTCCACATCTACGATCGCGCCGCGTCGGTCAAGGCGCAATCTGAGACGCAGGACACGCTCACGCTGATGCTCGGGCTGATCGCGGGCATCTCGCTGCTGGTGGGCGGCATCGGCGTGATGAACATCATGCTGATGACCGTCAAGGAACGCACGCGCGAAATCGGCATTCGCATCGCGACCGGCGCGCGGCAACGCGACATCATGCGGCAATTTCTTACCGAAGCGATGCTCGTGTCGGGCATCGGCGGTGCGCTCGGCCTGATCGCGGGCATGCTGATCGGCGCCGTTCTGATCGCGGCGAACATGCCGGCGATTTTCTCGGTGCGCGCCATCATCGGCGCATTCGCGTGCGCGTTGCTCACCGGGCTCGTGTTCGGCTTCATGCCCGCGCGCAAGGCCGCACGCCTCGATCCGGTGATCGCGCTGGCGAACGAGTGAGGCCGACATGAAACGATGCCCGTCCCTTGCTTCACTCACGTTCCTCACGGCCGCCGCCACGTGCGCCCTGCTCTCCGGATGTCTGAGCCGTCCGCCGCTGCCGACAGCCGATGTCGCGACGCCCGCCGCGTATCGCCATGCATCGTCCGCCGCCGGCGGCGATATCGTCAGCGCCGACTGGTGGCGCAGTTTCGGCAGTGTCGAACTGGATCGGCTGGTCGCACAGGCATCGGCGCGGAACAACGATCTTGCCGCCGCCGTCGCACGGGTGAAGCAGGCGCGCGCCAGCGCGACCATCGCGGGCGCGGCGCGGCTGCCGTCGGTCACCGGTTTCGCCGATGCGAGCCGCGTCGGCGGCTTTATGATCAACGACAATCTGCCTAGCGGCAGCGCGTTCGACCTCGGCCTGTCCGCGAGTTACGAGATCGACTTCTGGGGCAAGAATCGTGCGACGCGCGATGCCGCCATCGAGCGCGTGCGCGCCTCCGCTTTCGATCGCGCGACCGTGCTGATGACACTGACCGCCGACGTCGCCGATGGCTGGCTGCAGACCGTCGCGTTGCGCGAACGCGAGACGCTCGCCGAGCGCAATCTGCACACCGCGCGCGAGATTCTGCGCACTGTCGAATCGCAATTTCGCGCGGGCTACGTGACCGCGCTCGATGTCGCGCAGCAGCGCACGCTGGTGGCGTCGCAACAGCGCACGGTGGCGTCGCTGCATCAACAGGCCGATGACAGCGAGGCGCTGCTCGCCACGCTTCTCGGCGTTCCGGGCGACGGGTTTCGCCGTCGCGACGCGCACCCTCGACTCGGTCGGCGCGCCCGATGTGGATGCAGGCGTTCCGTCGTCCTTGCTCGTGCGCCGTCCGGATGTCGCGTTTGCGGAAGCGCAGCTTGCGGCGGCCCACGCGGATGTCGCCGCCGCCCGCGCGGCAATGTTTCCCAGCATCACGCTGACCGCGTATGTGGGCACTGGCGGCGACCAGGTCCGGCGCATCTTCGACAACCCTCTCTACAGTCTCGCGGACGGCTTTACGGCACCGATCTTCGAATGCCGGCGCACTCGCGGCCGGGCGCGACCTCGCGCTCGCGCAGGAGGAAGAACTGCTCGCGGCATACCGCCAGGCCATCGTGACGGCATTTGCAGATGTCGAACGCGCACTCAACGCGATAGCCGGCGCAGACGCCCAACATCGCGCACAGGACGACGAACGGCACGAAGCGCAACACACGCTGGAACTCGCAAGAAGTCGATATCAAGCAGGCGCGCAGACCGCACTTACGGTTTTGGATGCACAGCGCACGCTCTACAGCGCCGACGACGAGCTCATCCAGACGCGTCTTGCGCGGTTGCTGGCTGCGGTTTCCATGTATCGGGCGTTGGGCGGCGGCTGGCACGCTGACAACGCGCGCACGCGACATTCAATTCATTCTGACTAAGCGACGACCGGGCTGACGGGTTTTTGCATTACATAACGAAATGAGAAGTGTTGCATTTACGACCAACTTCATTAATCATGACCACTTTTATGGAATGCTAAGGGTCGAGCTCATGACGCCCGGAATAGCACAGAGACCAATCCATTTATAGGAAACTATGGAGACCCCGCAATGTATTCGATGAGGAACTCCCCGGCAAACGATGCGATTGCAGGATATTGCGACACCGGCGAGCAAATCACGATTGATGCGGTTCGAGCTTGGTCCCCTCCGCTCTGCGACGCCATGCGTCGCAGAGCGACATAGCGTGCCGTGGCTTGCAAACTTTCTTCACAGGCTGCGGCGTCTCTTAACGACACGGAATCAACATTTTTCGCGCCCGCAGTTACGTTTACCTATCATTAGGGGGAGTGACAAATATGACACCATTAACACAAATCTATTTGTTACGCGAAAGAGTTGGCGGCGAGAACGACTTAGAACTCGAAACGATATTGGCGACGAATAAGAACATGATCGCTACCCTAACCTATGTAATCGGCTGACGATAAGCCGGCCAAGTTTGGCATTCGATCTTCCAACCGATCTTTTGAAGATCGTCGCATCCCATTTATATAACACGTAACGAAACTCAGCTCATTCATCCAGCTCGACGTAGATTTTGAGATATCCAGTTCGATAGGCTTCCCCCTCTCTCTGCGCATTGAAAGCGCCGGCGTGTACGCGTCTTCTATATTTAAAGGATAACCAAATGTTGCTCGAGACTCATGGACGTTACCGGAAGTCGAGCCCAAGCAGAAGACACCCAGCTTTTTATATTAATGGGCTGGACTTCATAGCACGTCCCGCAAAGTTCAAGTATGCCGCCTGCATCGATCTTCCGGTACGAGGAACCTTGACTTTGTGGCGTTTTCGCGCTGAATGGCTGTCAACCTCTCGGGAGCAAGCCTACTCTTGGCTTTCCGCGGCAGAGCTGAGACGTGCAAAGAATTATCCTAATTCAGCTCTTAGCAAGCGTTACCTGGTCGGACGCTCGATGCTGCGACTCATTCTATCGCGCATGCTCGACTGTGATCCCAAAAGTGTCGTTTTGGCGGACGGGACCGACGGGCAACCAGTCATGACATCTCCGCAAGCACGTGGAAAAGTGCGTATTCATGTCGCGAATGCCGGCATATGGATGATCGTTGGCTTAAGCCAAACCGATCTTGGAATCGGCGTAGTGTTTCCTGGATCAACTTCCCAATCCGACAGAACATCTTCCATGTCGTTCTGGACTGGCACACCGATAACTCTCTCCGATGGAAATTTTTCAGCGCATGAATGCTGAACCTAGGCAACAAGAGGCGCGTTATGCAAGTCTAGCCAAACTCGCGTCAATTGGTGTTTTCACATCTAACCCAGCAAGTGCAAGTGAAAGCGGAGCAGCCACAATTATCAAAAGCGGCGCGGGCCACAAGTTTCACGTCATCGACCTGCCCATGCCCGGAAATATCGCCGCTGCCGTTTCTACACCACAGATCATCACCCGAGTCGATGCTTTTGGTTGGACCCGAAACTAAGCCTTATCTTCGAAGGCGTACATACCCCACTTGTGACGCCGTTTGAATATGCATTCGATCAAACGGAGGGCGAAATTTTACTGCCTACAAGCAGAGCCTGCCAACCGTCTCCATGTTCGGCCATTCGACCTAATGCAGCCTATCCCACAGCCTTCAGGGGCAAAGCAGCCAATCCGAATGCTTTGTTGTTCGGATTGGCCATTATTAAGCTCCTACGGCGTTCAAAGATAAGCCCGTTCGATCAGACGGTTTTCAGCTTCGATCCGAGCCAAAGCACGACGGCGAAATGTCCCCCAGACGAAGCCGCCTGCGCAAATTGTGGGAATCAACTCTTCCGCCTATTAGCCGCTGCAGACGCCCCGCAGGCATCAGCATTCAATTGATGCCTGCGGTGGACAACCGAAAACTGGGCAAATGCACCAATCCAAGACGTCCTCATCTTTATACCTTGATTCGATTTCTAGGTTTCTGCGCGACCTGCGCACGAAGACGATTCGATTCGTGCGGAGTTAAGGACGGTCTGCAGAACACGGTTTAAAATGCCTGTGCACCATGTAGACGTTGGAGCAGTTTTTTTATCCAGCTCGGTCCATCAATGACAGAGGCGATGGGCCCAATTGTGCCCTCAACGAGGGTGCGGGGCGAGTTCAACCTGCGGTGTCTTTTACGCTTTGCGCAGCGCCTTGCGCACCATCCATAAATTGCCCAACGCAAATAATGTGGTGATCTGTGCGGTGTTCTTCGCCAGCCCCCGGTATCGCGTCTTCAAATAACCAAACTGTCGCTTGATGATTCGGAACGGATGTTCGACCTTTGCACGAATCCCGGCCTTCAGTCGTTCTATCTTGTCGTATATCGCATCGAGAGGATTCTTCAAGTTCAATTTCCTTCGCTTGCTGGGCCGCATCGCAATATGCCATCGAGCCGAGCCCGTTTGCTTACGTTTTTCGATGCCTTGGTATCCAGCGTCAGCGTAAACATCCGTTTCTTCACCGTGCAATAGCGCAAGGGCCGCGTTGATGTCGTGCTCGTTAGCCGCCGTGCCGATGACCGTGTGAACGAGGCCTGATTCTGCGTCCACGCCTATATGCGCCTTCATGCCGAAGTACCAATTCCTGCCTTTCTGGGTCGACTGCATCTCCGGGTCACGTGTGCCCGACCCGTTCTTGGTCGAACTGGGCGCTGCGATCAACGTAGCATCGACAGCCGAACCGGCTTTAAGCATCAGTCCCTTTTCATTCAATATCTCATTGACGACCGCAAGAATCTGCGCAGCGATGCCATGCGCTTCGAGCAGGTGCCGAAACCGCAAGATAGTCGTTTCGTCTGGAACACGGGTCATCCCTCCATCGAGGCCTGCGAATTCGCGATACAGCGGGACATCATAGACGGCTTCTTCCATCGCTGGATCCGACAGACCAAACCATTGCTGGAGGAAGTGAATTTGCAACATCGTCGCTACCGGAAATGGCGGCCGACCGGTCTTCCCCTTCGGATAATGCGGCTCGATCAATGCAATCAGCCTCGACCATGGCACCACTCGTTTCTCGTCCAGAAACTCCCGCTTACGCGTGCGCTTGGTTGACAGGTCCAAGCCGAGATGAAGCTGCGTCATCGTGATGCCTCCAAGTCGCTTGTTTACTAATAGTATTCCTTATTGTAACCACAAGAAGGAGTTCTGCAGAGTCTCCTTAACGAACCTCTTTTGCCATGGCCGCTCTGACCAAGTACGTTGAAGCGATCCATCCCGCGATCTGAACCTATACCCGCGCAGTACATAGTTTGGTCCGAGGCCGTAAAACGTTTTGCGGGTTGGTCTGTGGATAACTCCATTTCGATGTATGCGTACATCGAAATACATCGTAAGCAGTCGTTCAAGGGCTCTCGCCGATCACGAGTTCGTGTCCGCTGCGCCAAGAGTTTTGAGAAGTCGGCAATGCTCCGCCTTCTGACCGTGGCAGTCAGCGACCTGTCGAAGCGCGCGCCGCATTCGCTGTAGATCCCGGATTTTGGCTTCTATAGCCTCAAGGTGACTGCGAGTCATACGGTCCGCATCCGCGCAAGGTTGATTGGGGTGATTCGCGAGCGCGAGGAGTTCGCACATCTCATCGATCGTGAAGCCGAGTTCGCGCCCGCGCCGGACGAACGCAAGTTGCTCAACAGAGGCATCGTCGTACTGTCGATATCCGTTGCTCGTACGATTTGCGGCAGGCAACAGTCCGACTTTTTCGTAGTAGCGGATGGTTTCAATATTGACACCGGAGAGCTGGCTCAGCGTACCTATGGAGTAGGTGTCGGACATAGCTTGACCCTGTAGTAGCTACAGGGTTCAGGATACCTCCTTCAGCATCTACTGGAGAGCGCTATGCCCGGACACTGTTGTGACCACTGCGAGGATGACCGGATTCGGCCAAGCGAAGGCTATCGCAAGCTGCTCTGGATCGCGTTGGCCGTTAATTTCCTAATGTTCGCGGTCGAGGTGTTGTCAGGCTTTCGCGGGAAATCTGTTTCACTGTTGGCGGATTCGCTCGACTTTCTCGGCGACGCAGCCAACTACGGAATCAGTCTGATCGTGCTAGGCATGAGCATGGCCGTTCGCGCACAGGCTTCGCGGCTGAAGGCGGCTTCCATGTTCGCGTTCGGCATTTGGGTGCTGGGCATAGCGTGCTGGCATTTCCACACTGGTGGTTTGCCGAGTGTGACTACGATGAGCGTCGTCGGAGTTTGCGCACTCTTGGCGAACGCTGCGGTAGCGGCGCTTCTCTTTCGGTACCGGGAAGGAGACAGCAACATGCGCAGCATCTGGCTGTGTACCCGTAACGACGTGCTCGGAAACGTCGCAGTCCTGCTTGCGGCCTTCGGCGTATTTGGAACCGGATCTGCGTGGCCCGATCTGATCGTTGCTGCAATCATGTCAACTTTGGCGCTGACCTCGGCAGTGCACATCCTGCGTCAGTCGAGGGCCGAATTGCGCGATGGCACAAACAGACACCCCGCTTAAGGCGTACTAAAAGACATCCTTTCGTTTCTTGTCGCGTCAGGTCCCCAGGATTTTGCGTATCGCGCGTGCGAAGCCGACGTCAAAGACGGTTCGACCATGTTCGTTCAAGATCTCTCCGTGGGTGCCCTCGCGCAATCCTTGGCGTTTCAAGTAGTCGGCCGAGACGACTTTCTCCAGCGCCTCGCGTTCGGACGGCGTGAGCTGTGTGTTGAGGCCACCTCGCGTCGGAAGCACGATGACTGGACCAGGATTGCCGGCACCGACTGGGCGTCGATCCACAACAACCTGCATGTTGGCCTTCAACAGGTTGACCTCGGCCTTCAGCTTGTCTCTCTCCGCGATGACGGCCTGCATGACCGAGCGGATGGCAGGATCATGAATCCGCGTCAGATATTCGTGGCTTGCCAGGAGCTTCGACGACTGCAATATGGCCGGCCCGACATACGCGGCCCAAGCGGATATCAGCTCTCGGTAGTCCACCGACTGCGTCTTGTAGAGGGCACGCCCCTTCAAAATACCTTCAGCCTCAAGCAAGCGACCGATCGTAGGAAACGAAAAATCGCGTGAGCCCGACGCTTGATGCCGACGGCAAATCTCATGCGTCGCTTTGAGTCTGGTTCGCCGATGCGCGCGGCCGCCCTTGGCAAGCAGCGCGTCGAGCACAACGCTCGGATGTTCTAGCGTCGTGTCACTCATCCGCCTGCCTCTTTGATGGATCGAGGTCTGCGCACCGGTGTTCCACTGGCATCCCATTTGGGCAGCAGCGCGGCGAGATCAATGCCGAACCGCTTGCTCAAGCTCTCACCCGCGTCCATCACGTTAATGACCTGCCGCGATCCGAGAACCGGGTTGCTGGGATTCATCTGCTGCGCGAGGCGACGCATAAACGCGTTCCCCGCGCAGAGTTGTTCTCCTTCACTAAGTAGCATGAACATGGGCGCCACGTTGTCGCGGTACAGCACCGCATCGAGCAACTGACTGCGCCGAAATACAGCCTTTCCGGCATCAAGATCCGGATAGAGCTCAACGTTCTCGCAAACACCAGCGAGTTGCAACAGTTCCGATTCGGTTTCTTCGAACGCGATGTGTACATCACTCGCGGTGCCGACGGCCAACAACTGTGTCGCGGTACCGCCGTCCGTTTCGAGCGCAGCTTTGCAGCGCTCAATGAGCCGCCAACAAGCCGCCAGATCCTCAGCGAAGTCGTTAAATCGCTTCAGTGAGCCTTCCCATACCCGTTCCGCTTGTCGATACGCGTCGAGAGAGAGAAATACCTGATCAGAGTCTTCGGCTTCAGCCTTTTCCTTCTTCAGATCGAGTAGCACCGTCTCGCTTACGAGGCATGCGTTGCGTGCTTCGTCGAAGTGGTAAGCGATAGTGTTGAAGTGCGCCGCGAGCGCCGGCAAATAGTGCGGCTCCGTCACGAACCAGCGGCACCGCACGCAGTTACGATTTCCTCCCGGGACGGGGGCGTGCTTCGCGTTGCCGAAATTCGTACCTGGAAAGATCTCCGGTCCTCCGTTGTGGCATCCACCTACGGCTCGATTCTCCGTCGTGTCGCTCGTGTTGCCGCCAACAATACAGACGCCGTGATGCATTGGCATCCAGCCAAGCGGATTTCGTGCCGCCGGATGTTCCGGAATCGCGCTCGCAACGCTGGCCACACTGTTACAGATTGCTGATTCCAGGAGCGCATCATGCGTAGTGTCGAGCAGAAAGTTCTGGATACTCGCGTCTTTGTTCGCCTCCAGGCGTGCCGCCGCATCGAGAAGCACATTGTGAATATGGGTCGGGCCGGGCTTGGTGTAGTACAACGTCATGACCAGACGACTATGGCCGGCAAGCTTCTGCAACACTGGAAACGGCACTTGGCCTTCGAGCGCGAGCGCTGTAATCAACGAGACTCGCAAGCTATGCAGCGGAAATAGCGTTCTCTTCGTTGATTCGGGTGGGAGCAGGCGAATGGCCATGCCATTGTGGTGTGTCTCAGCACGCGCGGCTAGACGCGATTCAAAGGCTTTTGCAGATGAAACCAGCATGTGTTGAGTGCTTGATCCTGAAGCGGGAAGTTGCGCATCCGCGCGGTAGGATACTCTGGCAACCGGAACAGAAAACACGCATCGGGGCAGTCGGCTAACTGAATCTCCGTCTTGACCATGATGTGTCGTCGATCCAGTTCTGCCCACGAGGTGCGACGCAAGATAGGGTTGTACTTCTCTTGCCAGTTACGGAGCTTCTCGAGCCAGTAAAACACGTTCTGATGAACGGCTCCGCCGTGAACCCACGGCAGCAGATACCCTTTACCTGCTCTAGTCTTCGAGATATCAGCCGTCTTGTTTGTGTTGATGTAAAGGACCGTCGACTCGTCGCCCGTGCGATCAACGGTGCGCCGGAACACGCCCTGTTGCAAAGGCCGAGATTCGCTACCTTCAGAAATCTCGCCTCTGTTGAGGCCCCAATGACCTGCCGTGTAGCGCCAAGTATCAGCTTCGCCCGAGTCAAGCACGCGAACCTGGCTGGTCCGCAGCGGCAGGATGAGCTTCACGAGCAATGCGACCCATCGGACGGGGCTCCACATTTGCAGCGCCTGGCCATTACGATAGCCGCGACTGTATTTGCGTACTCGCCAAACGCAATCCGGGTCTTCGTGGTCGATCCGGTCCTCAGAAATATCGAACCAGTCCGGCGCGCCCGCGCCGAAATGCCCGATCTTCGATCCGAGCGCGCTCTGAGCCCACTGCCAATCACAAAAATGAGGCCCGGCTGCCAGCATCTGTCGTAGTTGATCGATATAGCCATACGGAAGCGGGGAATGGACGCTCTCATCGCGCTTTGGCATTCCCTTCTTCGACAAGTGCAAGATCGGGTTGTGGTAGCCCGCAGTAACGACGGGCATGTTGCCTTCACCTATCTCACTGAAATTCCGCATCAACACAAATTGCAGGAAGCCGCGGACAACGTTGTTTGCGCTGATACCCCACGGAGAGTTCGGAACCGCAGAGCGAAAGTCCGGAAGACACGTAGTCCGTAGAAGAAAAACGGTTGGATCCAACGGCAAGCTCTGGCCGACGAGATAACGCTCGAAGAAGTAGGACAGCGCCTGCAGCCGTTGGGGGAGACCGCTCGGCTCGCCCCGCAGCCACTCTACCGCCAACATTTGCCATTCCGCAAGTTGTGGGTAGAGTTCTGTCACCCAGGTCAGGGTTGCGTCCGAGTCACGGCGCAAACTGCACTCGAGCCGTGCTGCCTTCCGGCGGCGCTTGCGTATGAGTGGAGAGGTCGCTTCCATAGGACTCGCTCGAATGCCTGTTCAAGTAAACGGGCCAAACTTCGATAGCGGCACAGCTTGATCGCCTTGAAGTCGCTTTACCGCTGCGTCGAGTGCGTCTCGGATCTCACGCAAGCCCGCTCGTGTGTAGATCTCTTGGCTCTCGATGCACGAGTGATGCATGAAACGGCGGATCAGTGACTTCTCAACGCCTGCGCGCTTCAGACGCTGCCCATAAGCATGCCGGTGCCCGTGGGGTGTTGTGCCGAGCGTCTTTCCAACTTCGAGCCCGATGCGCTTGCACGCGGCCGCGTGAGCCTTGTTGTATTGAGTGAGCGTGTACATTGCGCCGTACGGCTCGCGCTTGAGGTTGATGAAGGCGAATGGATGGTCGCGGTCAAATCGCGCGACCTGCTTCAGATAGCAGTGCCATAGCTCGAGAAACCACTCGCCGTAATGCGGCACGAACCAGTACGCCTGTTTGTAGAAAGGGGCGTCGTGCATGCCGCCCTTCCAGCCGGCGTGACGTCGATCGAGCAAATCCGTGCGCGGCACGAGACCGAAGCGTTGACCGAGGTAATCCGCCCGATTCGACTTGCGCGTGCGTCCCAGCTCGTCGCACCAGTCCGCAGGTGCGGCGCCGTATCGAGGATGGTGAATGAGCACCTTGGCTTGGCGAGGATTCTGTGAATCAGAAAATACGTCCTGTACGTAAACATGAAACGGCTCCGACTCTCGAAAGCCCGCTCCGTGCAGCAGCAACGTGATCAAGATGCCGCGATAGTCGTATTGGCCACCGTGGCGAAAGCCTTTAAATAGCAGCGCTTCGAAGTGGTGTTCGGGAAAGGCAGGTGGCTCGCTTTGAGCGATCTTCGGCAGGCTTCGATATCGAAGCCGATACCCTGAGTATCGTGGGGTCGGGTTCGACGCCCAGATATGTCCGAGGAACGCTTTGCTTCTACGATACTGGTAAGCTTCCTCATCAGTCTGTTGATCGAAGGCGCTACTTGCGTACCGCGGATTGACCATCAATGCTTCAGGACGAATCTCCCCAAGCCAACTGAAGAAGTCGCTCAGGAGGTGGATGATGATGCGCGCCGCGTCGTTCGGCGAGCGAGGTAGCCAGCAGAGTCCGGTCGCGTCCAACCCCGTCTCCCGATCAAACGTACCTGTATAAAGACGCTGCGCGAAATTCTGAAACAAGCGGTGAGCGTCGCGTTCAGACGGATTGACCTGGATGTACTCCAGAAAAAGTCTGATCGAACGTGTGACCTTGCGCATCCATTCGAGACTTCGATCATGGCTGCGGTGAAGAAAGTAGTCGACCAGCGGCTCGAGGACGCCGCTTGCAGTGAGCAAGGCGGGGATCTCGGTGTAGACGTTGGTCTCGTCTGTCAAAACCTTCGCTTTGATGTTGACGAACATCGCGCGGAAATAGCTATACGCTACGCACGATTCAAGTCAGTTCGTTGACCGTGGCGACGTCATCGTCAGGCGTCGACTGTTGCATATGGCTGCTATTCTGACGAAAGCGTCACGGCGACAAGAGAAGCAGCGCGCTTATACGCCCCGGCCGTCGCGAGCGGTCTGAGACTTCATTCGACTTCACTGCCGTCAGTGTCGGCATTCTGTGTGCGGTGTTCATGACTCATCGCAGCGCTTGCGAGCGCCGCAATAGATGCTGGAGTCTTCTCCTTACGTTCGCTATAACGGTCGTTAAGGTACTCCGAGCGGTCGCGCACGAGCAGCGTGAATTTGTAAAGCTCTTCCATCACGTCGACGACTCGATCGTAGTAGCCCGATGGCTTCATGCGACCGTCTTCGGCGAACAAACGGCTATAAGAAGTCGGGCGCAGTGAGCCGTACAGCAACAAGACGCGAGGCGGATGCTGTGATATCGCTCGGGGTTCCAGCTTGCGAAGATCGGGCGTATCAAGATGCGGAAGACTGACGTTCGGGAGTTCAGTGGACATCGTTGGGAATAGGCTACAGGGTAATGGAGCGCGAAAGCAAAGCGGCAGTCGATGGGCACAGCTCAGTTGCCTGGCGCGTTGCGAGAATCGAGGCAGGTACAAGCTCTCGGTTGACGTGCTTAAAGCCGGTCTTCGTGAAGAACGCTTCGGCGTCCGTTGTGAGCAACCATGCGGCACACGCGCTTGAGTCGAATGCCTTGCGCAGCAGCAAAGAAATCAGATTGCGGCCGATGCCTTTGCCACGATAGGGAGGCTCGACCGTCACCGAGCGGACGAGCACATCGCGCCCATATTGCTCGAAGCCGCCATAGCCGCCGCGCGAGCCATCAAGCGTGTCGAATGCGAAGAAACGACGGTTCGGTTCACTCAGGTCGTCGACCGGCAGGTGGGCGCGCACCAGAGCGTCGACAAGATTTGCATCGTCTCCCGCGATCTCTAGTGCGAGGATAAACGGGACGCCTTCCTCCTTGAGGATATTCTTGCCGGGCGATCGCTCAATGAGGTCGAGCACCACATCTGAGGGCCGGCACAACCGTGTACCGCGAGGCGTGACGACGAACGGTCTGTTGATCAGGATCGGATGAGCAAGCATCGCGTCAATCAACTGCGCGGCTGTGAGGGACGAGTCGTCAAGCTTCAAGTCGTGGTACGGCGTTCCCTTGATTCGCAACGCGTCGCGAAGGCCCATGCCGCTATGGGCGATGAGTCGTTCAAGCGTCGCCCGGTCGGGCGGCGTCTTCAAATACTCGATGACCTGCGGATTCAAACCAGCTTCGCGCAGCAGCGCGAGCACGTTGCGCGACGTACCGCATTCAGGGTTGTGATAGATGATTGTGCTCAAGGTCTTCTCTCAGGCGGCCTCGTACCATTGTTGCGAGCGGTTCTCGACGCCAACCACAAGCAGCATGACCGGCACCTCTATCAGCACGCCAACGACCGTTGCGAGCGCTGCACCCGACTGAAACCCGAACAAGCTGATCGCGGTCGCGACCGCCAGTTCGAAGAAATTGCTGGCGCCAATCAGACTCGACGGGCCTGCTACGCAGTGCGCGACACCGAGTTTGCGGTTCAGCAGATAAGCAAGTCCGGAGTTCAGAAATACCTGAATGAGGATCGGAACAGCGAGCATTGCAATGACCAAGGGCTCACTCACGATAGCCTGTCCCTGGAACGCGAAGAGCAACACCAGCGTGGCGAGCAGTGCGCAAATTGAATAAGGACCGAGACGCGACACCGTGCGATTGAAGTGCAATTCGCCCTTCGCGAGCATTACGCGACGAAGCACCTGCGCGACAACGACCGGAATGATGATGTAGAGCCCAACGGACGCGATGAGCGCATCCCACGGAACGGTGATGGCCGACAGTCCAAGCAGCAGCGCCACGATCGGCGCGAACGCGACGATCATGATCGCGTCGTTCATGGCCACTTGAGACAGCGTGAAATACGGGTCGCCCTTGCAAACCTGCGACCAAACAAAGACCATCGCTGTGCAGGGAGCCGCTGCGAGCAAAATGAGCCCGGCAATGTAGCTGTCCAGTTGCGCGGCCGGTAGCCATGCCGCAAAGATGTGGCGCACGAAGATCCAGCCGAGCAGCGCCATTGAAAACGGCTTGACGAGCTAGTTCACGAACAGCGTGACGCCGATCCCGCGCCAGTGGCCCCTGACCTGCGACATGGCGCTGAAGTCGATCTTGATGAGCATGGGAATGATCATCACCCAGATGAGCACGCCGACCGGCAAGTTGACCTGCGCCACTTCCATGCGGCCGACGGCCTGAAACAAGGACGGCAGCCATTGGCCCAACGCGATACCTGCGACGATGCACAGCGCGACCCACACCGTCAGGTATCGCTCGAAGAAGCCGATGGCGGGGCCACTTGCTCGGGAAACAGAACCAGTGCTACTCATTGCAATCCTTGGCGGTGCGTTTTACGTGCTGCTCTGCTTACGATCTGCGGGCGCACAGAAAGCGATTGGGGAAACACGGATCTCACGCGAACGGTCACGCGGCTCTCCGTAGACGGGCGCATGCTCAAGCGTTCGGAACGTCTCCCACGCGATACCCTGAGGGTCCACAGTCCAGGTCTTATCTGACTTTGCGTAGCAGCAGGTCGTCGCCGTTTGATCCGTGACGGGCAGTTCGGCATTCGCAAAACGAGTTCGCATCTCAGCGAGTTCATCATCCGACTCGCAAGTATGTATTCGGACTCGGGGGGAATAACGCTGTGGCTAAGCTCACAGCTCGCGTCCGCACGCACGAACGTCGTACCGTGCGGATTCGATATTCTCGCATCCGAGCTGCTCGGTGGCGGATGGCCGAAAGGTGCGCTTACTGACTTGCTGGTGCAGCAGCCGGGTGTCGGCGAGCTGCGTTTGCTGCTTCCCGCACTACGCGCCATCGCATCGCGACGAATAGCGTTTCTCCAGGCGCCCCATCGTTTCCAACCAGAAGCAGCCGCGTACTGGGGCCTGCCCGAGACATCGCTTCACGTAGTGCGCGCCTCGAAGACGGCCGACGCACTGTGAGCTGCCGAGCAAATTCTTCGATCCGGTACCTACGGTGCGTTGCTGTTTTGGCAGACCCATGTCCGACCCGAGGCCCTACGGCGGTTGCATCTTGCCGCGCAGACAAGCGAGACCATATTTTTCATGATTCGCCCGCTCGCCAGTGCGAGCGATACCTCGGCTGCTCCTTTGCGCATTGCAGTGCGTCCTCACCGCGATGCGGTCGCGCTTCAATTCATCAAGCGCCGTGGACCCGCGCGCGATGAGCAACTCATTGTTGAACTTTCCCACTCGCCCATCCTGTTGAACCGCCATGCAAGTCTGGATTGGCATGTACCTGCCGCACCTCAGCCGCGATGTATTCCAGCCGAACTGGTCACCGATCTCTGACGGAGGCCTGGTCGTGCTCGATCATGATCGCGTTGTCGATTGCGACATAGCCGCGCACGACGCGGGCATGCGCAAAGGCGGCGTACTGACGCTCGCGCCCGACGTCCTCATCTACGATAAAGACGAAGTCCGAGAGCAGCAGGCTGCGGTCGACGTGGCCACCGCCATGATGCAGTTCAGCCCGTTGGTCACGATTGCCCCCGAGCAAACCATTCTGATGGACATGTCCGCCAGTCTGCGACTCTTTCATGGTGCGCGCGCACTACGGCGAGCGCTGCGAGGCTCTCTGCACGCGTTCGGCTTCACGGTGCAGGTGAGCGTTGCGCCGACTGGCCAAGGTGCGTGGCTGCTGGCGCGTTATCGTGGAGGACGACGATTATCCATCCGGTCGTTCCTGCGGCAGCTCCCTTCACTTCCCGCGATGCTGCTGCCAGAAGCCCGTCGATTTGCCGACTGGTTTCAGGGGCTTGGCTGCGCCAGTGTCGCGGATCTCCGGCGCTTACCGCGCGCGGGGCTGAAGAAGCGCTGCGGCGTAGCGTTGCTCGATACCCTTGATCGGGCGGTTGGAGAGGCACCCGAACTGTACGAATGGGCTGAATCACCGCCTACGTTCAACGCTCGAATCGAGCTTCCGGACCGCGTCGAGCATGCCGAAGCCGTCCTTTTCGTGGCCCGCCGGCTGATCGTTCAGTTGACAGGTTGGCTGGCAAGCAAGCAATACGCACTCACGCGGTTTTCGATCAGTCTTGAACATGAGCGCGGCCGCTCCGCGTTGCCCCCCACGACAATTGAAATTGCGCTCGCCGAACCGACCTGGCATGAGGAGCATCTGACGCGTCTTCTCAAGGAAAGATTGGGTCGCATCGAGTTGGCGGCCGCCGTGATCGCGGTGCGGCTGGAAGTCAATAATGTAGAGGCCGCCGCGCGGCCATCGGACTCCTTGTTTCCAGAGCCAGGAGGCACAGCGGCCGACCATAACCGCTTGATGGAATTGCTCGTTGCGCGTCTGGGTGCGGAGAACGTATTACGCGCAGCTCCCATCGCGGATCATCGTCCTGAAGTGATCTCCAACTGGGTGCCGGTTACGAGCGATGCGAAAGGCTGTCCGCTTCCCGGGGATCAACCGCGCCCATCCTGGCTGCTCGAAACACCGGTGCAACTGATGACGCGCCAGCATCGGCCTTTCTACGGCAGCCCGTTGCGGACCGTATCGCCCGGTGAACGTGTCGAGGCAGGATGGTGGAACGGCGCACTGGTCACACGCGATTACTATGTTGCCGAGGCCGACGACCACACGTGTTACTGGATCTACCGTGAGCGCGTCAGCAGTCGTAGCGACGAGGATCCACGATGGTTCCTGCATGGGCTTTTCGGGTGAAGCATCATGGAGCCGTTTCCGTCAACGCTGCCCGGCTACGCCGAGTTGCAGTGCTTCTCCAACTTCACGTTTCTTCGTGGCGCTTCGCACTCGGAGGAGCTCATTCAGCGCGCTGGCCAGCTTGGCTATCTCGCGATCGCCATCACTGACGAATGCTCGCTCGCCGGCATCGTGCGCGCACACGTCGCCGCCAAGGAAGCGGATGTACGGCTTATCGTCGGCGCGCATTTCCAACTGACCAACGCTGACGGAACTGCCGCCCTTGCCTTCACGGCACTCGCCACGAATCGTAACGGCTACGGCAATCTCTCCGAACTCATTACGCTCGCTCGCACCCGCACCGTCAAGGGCACGTACCTTCTTTCGCCTCAAGATCTTGCGCGTCCAGAAGCGCCGTATGCGCATCTTAAAGGGCTGCCTGACTGCCTCATTATCTTGTCACCGGAATATCCGGCCAGAGAACAACGGCTCAGTGCCCAAATGGATTGGCTTGCACAGACGTTCGAGGGACGATGCTGGGCCGCGTTGACCCTTCATGCGCGGGCGATGGATGATATCCACCGCGGCGTCGTCGAACACGTCGCCAACCTTCATGACGTGCCGGTTGTGGCGACCGGTGCCGTCACCATGCACGTGCGCTCGCGAAAGCCCTTGCACGATACGCTGACCGCTGTGCGTCTGAATCGCTCCATCGCCGAGTGCGGGTTCGAGTTGGCTCAGAACGCGGAGCAGCACTTACGCCCACGCCTGCGTCTATCCAATTTGTATCCCGAGCGTGCGCTTGCCGAGACGCTGACAATCGCTAATCGCTGCGCATTCTCGTTGGACGAGCTGCGATACAAATATCCCGACGAACTTGTCCCACCCGGCACCACGCCCACCGCATACCTCCGGCAGGAAACCTATATTGGCGCGCATCGGCGCTTCCCTGCAGGCATTCCACATGGCGTCCAGACGCAGATCGAACATGAACTCGCGCTCGTCGCGGATCTCCGTTACGAGCCTTATTTCCTGACGGTCTACGATCTTGTACGCTTCGCTCGCAACGAAGGAATCTTGTGTCAAGGACGCGGGTCCGCAGCGAACTCAGCGGTCTGCTACTGCCTGGGCGTGACCGAGGTCGATCCCGCGCGAAGCTCGATGCTTTTCGAACGCTTCATCTCGAAGGAGCGTGGTGAGCCGCCTGACATCGACGTGGACTTCGAGCACCAGCGGCGCGAGGAAGTCATCCAGTACATTTATCGCAAATACACGCGCACACGCGCGGCGCTGGCGGCTGCCGTTACGACGTATCGCCCAAAGAGCGCCTTGCGGGACTCGGGCAAAGCGCTAGGCGTGGATCCCGTGATCGTCGACAAGGTGGCCAAGTCGCATCAGTGGTTCGACTCCAGCGCGGACCTCCTGAATCGATTTGTCGAATCAGGGCTGGACGCATCGACGCCGATCATCAAGCAATGGGCCAACCTTGCGGCACAACTGCTCAATTTCCCGCGTCATCTCTCTCAACATAGCGGTGGCTTTGTCATCGCGCGTGGCAAGCTTTCGCGGCTCGTGCCAATCGAAAACGCCGCGATGGTTGATCGCAGTGTCATTCAATGGGACAAGGACGATCTCGAAGCGCTGGGGCTGCTGAAAATGGACGTGCTCGCGCTCGGCATGCTGTCCGCCATACGGCGCACGCTCGATCTGATCGCGAAACAACGGGGAGAGCCCTTCGAGTTGCAAGACATCCCGGCCGAGGATCCTGTGACCTACGAGATGATCTGCCGCGCGGATACGGTGGGCGTCTTTCAAATCGAGTCACGCGCGCAGATGAGCATGTTGCCGCGCCTGCAGCCGCGCGAATTCTATGACCTCGTCATTGAGGTGGCGATCGTGCGACCGGGTCCCGTGCAAGGCGGCATGGTCCACCCTTATCTCAGACGCCGACAAGGCATCGAACCCGTGTCGTTTCCCAGTCCCGAGATTGAGACCGCACTTGCTCGCACGCTAGGTGTACCAATCTTTCAGGAGCAGGTCATGCAAGTCGCGATGCTCGCCGCCGGCTTCACGCCGGGCGAGGCCGATCAATTACGACGTGCGATGGCCGCATGGCGTCGCAAAGGCGGCCTGCAGCAGTACTACGATCGCATCGTCAGCGGCATGCTCGAGCGCGGCTACGATCGTGACTTCGCAGAATCGATTTTCTCGCAGATACAGGGGTTCGGCGAGTACGGGTTTCCTGAAAGCCACGCGGCAAGCTTCGCCCTGCTCGTCTACGCAAGTTGCTGGCTCAAGTGCCATGAACGGGCAGCGTTTCTTTGCGCAATGCTCAACAGTCAACCGATGGGTTTCTATTCTCCCTCGCAATTGGTGCAGGACGCCAAGCGTCACAACGTGCGCGTGCTGCCAATCGACGTCACGATCAGCAACTGGGACTCGGCGCTCAAAGGTGAAGGCTCGATGGCGCCGGTTCGCCTTGGCATGTCGCTAATTCGCGGCATGCGGGACGAGGCGGCTGCGCGCATCGAGGCTGCTCGATCGGTCAAGCCATTTGAGACGGTCAACCTGGCCAACCGCGCCCGGCTCGATCGGCGCGACCTGCAATTGCTGGCTGACTCGAACGCGCTCGCTTCACTCTCTGGAAATCGGCGAGAGGCACTTTGGCAGGCGGTTGCGGCTGTTCCGGACAAAGATCTGTTGCGGGCGACCGCATGAGAGGAAGAAGTGCCCGTATTAGGTGCGCCGACCGAAGCGCAGGACATCGTAGGCGACTACCACGCAACCGGGCTAACGTTAAATCGACATCCGCTTGCGCTGCTGCGCGAAAGGCTCGACGGGAAAAAAATTTTTGCCGCATCAAAACTCGCGACCTACCCAAATGGTCGGCGTGCCAAAGCGTGCGGAATCGTGACCGTACGCCAGCGCCCGGGAACCGCGAAAGGTGTGCTTTTTATCACGCTAGAGGACGAGACTGGCCAGATCAATGTGATCGTCTGGCCTTCGCTGGTCGAGAAATTCAGAAGAGAAGCCCTTGGTGCTTCGCTCCTCGGAGTTTATGGGGTGTGGCAAAAGGAAGGGGAAGTAAAGCATCTCGTCGCGAATAGGCTCATCGACATGACGGCACTATTAGGGCATTTGGCCACGTCGAGCCGGAACTTTCACTGAAGCAAAACTTCGCGGCGAATGAAACCCGCAACAAGGAACCGTTGCCGACCGCAACCTTACGCAAAAATCAACAAGCCACTCTTAGCTGCTGTTCAACCGAAAGCCGTGCGAGCGACCGTTGGGTCTGCTTATGGGCATCTAGGAGCCATATGCCGTTGCGGACATTCGAGCCGCTCGATTCAACGAGCGCACGAGGCCAAGCCTCTTGAGATGCGGAGTCACTAGGCTCCGGACAAAAGAGATGCAAAAAGCTGCATCTTTCGCGTCCACGTTCATCCGAATTCTCTTCACCATTCCATGCTATGCCCCGGTTGCCTAACGTGCGTCTGCGAATCGGGCGCATACGGGCGACAACCACGCCTTGACTCGGCGATGTTCCGGTAACACTGAACGCTCACCCGTCCACCCGCGTGAATGAGGCGTCGTGAGGACAAGAACAATCAGAGCACTTGTCAGGCGTCCATTAACACCAACGAGGTTTGCAGAAAAATGTCGGTTGCAATTCCATCCTTTCGCCTGACGGCGTTGACAGCGCTAGCGGCGGCCGCCACGCTCACCGCATGTGGCGGGAGTTCCGGCTCCTCAGATGCGTCGAGCACGACGGGTCAACCTCAAATCGCCGCCTCCCCTCAAAAGGCCCCGATGGGCGGGCAAATTCCCCCACTTGTGGGCACTTAAAATCCCCCACCTAGAGACACGCGAAGCATGTTGCTAGCGCGGTCTGGCAGGACGTTACCTTGCACCCCTCGAATGAATAAGAGGGGTTGTTGGAGTGAATGTCTTGAAGCCGCATCTGCAAACAACCATCGCCACGCTCGTCGCCGCGGGCAAACGTCAGCGGGAGATTGCCCGGGTTACGGGCGTTGACCGCAAGACGATCCGTAAGTATCAGGAGCAATTCGCGGCGGCGCAGGCAAATTCCCCCACGGTGCCCACCGGCCCCGAGCTGCAAATTCCTCCACCCTGCCCACCGACAAAGGGCAGCCAGCTATCGGCCTGCGAGCGACACCGCGAGTTCATAGAAGCCCATTTGCGGTTGCGGCGCAACGCCATGGCCATCTACCAGGATCTGGTGGACCGGTTTGGGTTCGCCGCCGGATATGACAGCGTCAAGCGGTTCGTGCGGACATTGCGTCATCATGAGCCCGCCCAGTTTGACCGGCTGGACTTCCTGCCCGGCGAGGAAGCGCAGGTTGACTATGGCGAAGGAGCCCCGACCCGGGTGCCGGGCACAACCCGCTACCGCAAGCCGCGGCTATTCGTGATGACGCTTCGTTACTCGCGGCGCTGCTTCCGCCGCGTCGTATGGAAGTCCAGCAAGCAGGTCTGGGCCGAACTGCACGAGCAGGCCTGGCGCCACTTTGGTGGCGTTACGCAATACGTCGTCCTCGACAATCTGAAGGAAGGCGTTGTCAAACCGGACCTGTACGAGCCGGAACTCAATCCGGTGTATGCCGCCATGCTCGCTCACTACGGCGTGGTAGCGGACCCGGCTCGCGTACGAGATCCGAATCGAAAGGGCACTGTCGAGAACGCAATCCAGCATACCCAGGGCACGGCCCTGAAAGGACGCCGGTTTGAATCGATCGAGGAGCAGAACGCCTTCCTCGAGCAATGGGAATCGAACTGGGCGGCCAGAAGAATCCACGGCAGCACTCGTCGCCAGGTCCAGGCGATGTTCGAGGAGGAGCGCCCCCATCTGCGCGCTTTGCCCACGCGCAACTTCGAATACTTCACCGACAAAGTCTACATGGTCTGCGACGACACGTGCGTACGGGTAGACCACAGCAGCTACGCAGCCCAACCGGCTTCCATCGGCAGCCGGGTACTGGTGCGTAAATTTGCCCGTCACCTAGAAGTCCGCAACCTCCAGACACAGGCGTTGCTGCGCACTCACATGCTGGCCGACAGGCCGGGCACGGTGCTGCTACCGCAGCACGAGCGGCCGTTCAATCCCTCCCGCGAAACGCGCCGCATCCTCGCGCAGGCCAAGACCATCGGGCCGTCGGCCGAGCGCCTGTGCCAGCATCTGTTCGACACCGAAGGCCGGGTCGGTCAGCGCAAGCTCTGGGGCATCGTCGGCCTGGTCCGGCGCTATCCCCGCCGCCTGATCGAATCGGCCTGCGAGATCGCCATGAGAGAAGGCGTGCCCAGCTACAAGCACGTCAAGGCGCTGACCGAGCGTCTGCTGGAGCAGGCGCTGGCTGAACTGGACGCGCCCGTCCAGGGCGAACTGCCCTTGACCCAGGAACATCACCTCATCCGGGACGGCGATGACTATGCCGACCTGTTCACTCTCGGCGCTAAGCACAGCGCCGCCATGCCATCAAACCACGGAGATATCTCTTGAGCATGAGCCTTGCCGAAATCGACCGCGCGCTGCGCGAACTTCGCCTGTCGGGTATCAGCGCGACACTCGAAACCCGGGTACTGCAGGCCCAGGCCAGCCAGCAGCCGTTCCTCGAAACCTTCTCCATGATTCTGCAAGACGAGCTCGATCGCCGGCAATCCCGGTTGCTCGAACGACGATACCAGCAGTCCGGGCTGGACGAGCGCAAAACCCTGAGCGACTTCGACTGGTCCTTCAATCGAAAGTACCGCGTCAGGCTTGCTTCGAGTTACACACCCTGAAGTTCGTCACCGACAGCGACAACGCATTGCTGATCGGAAAAACGGGCACTGGCAAAAGCCATGTCGCCAAGGCCATCGCCTATAACGCTACCCTGCAGGGAATGAAGGTGCGCTATGTCGAGTCCGACACGGTGTTCGCCGGCTATGCGGTGGAAACACGGGCCGATCAGGATCGGCTGCTCAAGGCACTCGTTGAGCCCGAACTCCTCGTGCTTGACGATCTGTTCCTCGCTAAACGCATCCCTGATGCCGCAGCCGAACTGCTGCAGACCCTTGTTCACCAACGATACAAGCATCGCCGCAGCATTCTCGTCACATCCAACCGCATCGTCCAGGACTGGGGGCGCTACCTTCGCGACAACACCATGGCCTCAACGATTCTCGACCGGCTACTGCATCGCTCCAAGCTCCTGGAGTTTGAAGGCAAGAGCTATCGCCTGCGTGAAGCTGCCACCAGACTTGCCGTCAATGAGGAACCCGACGCATAATCCGCTCGTCCTGCCTGGGGGAATTTAGCCGCCCACAAGTGGAGGAAATTGACCTGCCCATCGGGGCAAAAGGTGACGTTCTTACCACCATCATTGACTGCCCAAGGAGTTTCAGCCACTGGCGACCCGATTGCAGACGGTGTCGCGTTTATGAATGCAGTTCGGCAAAACGTCGGCTACCCGACAGCGATCGTGGTCGACAACGGACTAACTACATCGTCCCAAAATCACGCTGCTTACCTCGTCGCGAACTCGTCGATGGGTCATTACGAAACCGTCGGCCTGCCCGGATATACAGGTGCGTCTCCGTTCGATCGCATCGCGGCCGTGGGCTTCCCGAACATCGCCTCGGAGGTGACGGTTGCCGGCGATGTGCGTGCATTCGTTAGCTCGTTGACCGCCGTCCAACTGATATTCGACGCTCCCTACCACCGTATGGGAATGCTGGAGGATTACGCGCGCATGGGCATAGGCGGCGTTACCGGCAATACGTGGGGGGCGTTCAACATCAATTTCGGAAACCGCACGACCGACCTGCGCTCGTCGCAGGTTGTTGCCTATCCCTACGCTGGTCAAACAGGTGTTCCCACGAAGTGGTACGCGTATGAGGATCCCGATCCATTCGCGTCAGCGCCGCAGTACACGCAAACGTACACCGGCTATCCAGTGACGATCGAGGGGAAGCTGTTTTCGAAGTTGAGTTCGGTGAACATCACCATAACCGACGGCAGCGGCAACGCTGTGCTATGCCAACTGCAGACGCCCCAAAATGACTCGCACCTAACGTCAGGCGCAATGTGCATTCCATTCACGCCGCTCACTGCCAGCTCGGCCTACACGGTGCACGCAGTCGGCGTACTGACCGACCCATTTGAGGCAGGCACGCCTGCGCATCCGATCGACCTGACATGGTCGTTCACTACAGCACCCAGCAGCGATGGGAAGGCGAAGGCGGCGAATTATGGTGTCCGGCCGCCAGTAGTTCAGTAAGCGCCTTCCGCCGAAGAGCAGAGCTTTCGAATTGTCTAGGAAGTCAGTTTCCTGTCGTTGATCAAATAACCATGTGAGACCATGCAAAGCCATATCCTGCCAGTTGCAGTGATCGTCCTTTTAACCGTAATGATCGTCATCATCGCAACCAAGGCAGTCATTTCGAAACCAAGATATAAAGCAGTTCCATTGCTCACTCCTAACGAGACGGAGTTTTTTGAGCGACTTCGTCGCGCGCTGCCGGAGACCTCCATTTTTCCGCAAGTCGCGATGTCCGCAATCATCCAGCCACGCGCCACCGGCAAACAGAGGGTGGTCGACTTACGCCGGATCTCCCAGAAACGCTTTGACTACGCGGTGTACGACAAGCACCTGACGCTCCTCGCAGTCGTTGAGCTTGACGATCGAACCCACGATTCGGCACGTGACGCGGTGCGTGACGCATACCTCTCTAGCGCTGGCATTCGGACAATCCGGTTCCAGTCTAAAGCGAAGCCCGACTTACAAAAAATCCGCGCAGCGTTCTTCCCCTCTAAGAGTTCGAACCTTTCCACAGTCGGCTCTTCTCTTTTCGCTGAAGCGGGCGAGAAGTCCATTACTTGACTCTGCTGAAACGTTGATACGTTGTAGATGATGCGAGCTAACTCGCGTCGCAATGAAACTTAAAGAGATCGCCCATGGGAAACAACAAGAAGCAACCCGTCGATTCGATCAAGTCACTTATCGACCTCACTCAAGCATCGTTTGCAATCGCATGGAAAGCAGTCCTCCTTCTCGGGGGGCTGATCGTCGTCGCCTACTGTTATTTTGAGAGTATCGTGCCCGAAGGGCTTTCACTCAGTGATGCTTTCTTTCTCGCGTCAGCCGCCTTCTCACTTGTATCGCGATAATCGGTGTTGGCTTCTGCGCCTTCGCAACGGTGTGGGCAATCAAGTTTCTCGTCATCGGCAACAACTTCAGGCTTAGGCACCGCGGCCACCCCCCAGCCCACTCGCTTCATTCTGCATTCGATAACGGATCGACGGTCTTCATGTCGTTCCTCAGCCGGGTCTTTCCATGCACGCCAGAGCCCCGCGATCGCGAGCGGCGATTCGTCCGCCATTCCGATCCGCCAACGAACAGCCTTGCCGGTTTCATAATTCGGCTCGTAGAACCGCCGGCACGGGATCAGAGCAAGCTGCAGTTTGTTCCACGCGGAGCGGAAGCTCGTCTTCTGCCCGACCGACTCAGCTCGCGCGTTCATCGTGTCGAACGCCTTCACGCCTTGCGGGATGAATCTGCGCGGGACAATCCCGAAGCTGGCCGCGTCAGTCGAATTGTCACGGTCAATGCGGCGGAAGATCGGGGCAGCGTAATCTTTGTAGATCTCCGGCTTGTAATCAAAATTCGGCACAGGGAAGAGGCTGAAGACGTCGAAACGGTCCTTCGGCGCCGCCGTCCGAGTCTGACCGGCGACCTCCGTCATGGCACCTATTTTGCACGAATTGCTCATTTGGCCTTGCCGCTGAGCAGGACGCTGCCTCCTAAACGAGGCGCGAACGTGGCCGGCCTAGAAACCTACCGCAAGGGGTTCTTATGGCTGCCCGCTCGATTGCGTCGCTGACGCTCAGTTTTGGCCTTGTATCCGTACCCGTTAAGGTCTATACCGCGACCGAAAGCAAGACAGGGGTCGGCTTCAACCTAATGCACAAGGATTGCGGCACCCGGCTTAAACAGCAATACGTCTGCCCCCACGATGGCAAAGTCGTCGAGCGCGCCGACATGGTCAAGGGCTATGAATTCGAGAAAGAGCGGTACGTGATTTTTGAGAAGTCGGAGCTTGACGCACTTGAGGCCAGCGCGAGCCACACCATCGATATCGTGTCCTTCATGCCCACCGAGGCAATCGACCCCATCTATCTCGACAAACCCTACTATCTCGCCCCCGACAAACGCGGCGGCAAACCGTATCGCCTTCTACAAGAGGCGATGAAAGATAGCGGCACCTGCGCTTTAGCCCGTTGGACGTGGAAGGGGAAGCAGCATATGGTGCAGATTCGCGCCGGCAGCGACGGTTTGATTCTTCAGACCTTGCTTTATGCCGATGGGGTTCGCTCCCAGGCCGATATCGGCATCGACCAACCGGAAATCCAGCCGACGGAGCTGCAGCTTGCCGAGCAGTTGATTGAGCAGTATCGCGGCGACAGCTACGACGCGGCAGCGTACAAGGATGAGGAGAAGGAACGAATCCTTGCGGAGATCGATAAAAAGATTGCGGGCAACAAAATCACCGCCGGGCCAGCCGTCGAGCAGCCCGGCGCGCAGGTCATCGACCTTGTAGAAGCTTTGCGGGCCAGCTTGAAGAAAAAAGCAACCGCGGTACAGCCGGCAGCGGCACCGCGCGCTGTACGAAAGACAGCCCGAGCGGCCGAGCCGGAGCCGGAAGTGGCAAACCAAACCGCGGCCACGAAGCGCCGCTCGGTTCGCCGCGCGTCCAACGAAGTTCAACCCGCACCTGCACGCAAGACCGGCACGAAGAGGTGACATGCCCCTCAATGGCTACCGCCTTCGCGACGTTCAGCGCATGCTGGGCGTTTCTCGAAGCGTCGTAGAGAAGCTTGTTGCGGCCGGCTTTGTTTCGCCAGACGGCGAGCGGCGGGACTGGCGCTTTACGTTCCAGGACATCGTCTTGCTTAGGACCGCACAGGCATTGCGCGTGGCTGGCGTGTCTTCTTTGAAGATCGTTCGCGCGCTTGATCATCTGCGCAAGAGCTGGGGCCACCAGGGAGCGCTTACCGGTGTGCGAATTGCGGCTGTCGGCGACCGTGTCGCCGTGCGGGACGATGCGAGCCGCCAGTGGGATGCCGAGACCGGTCAATTGCTTCTGGATTTCGACGGCCTGCCCGCCACGTCAAACATCGCTTCGCTGCAGGCGCCGTTGGCAAACAGAGTGCGGGAAGCGGCAAGCGACCTCTTCCATCGCGCCCGAGCGCTCGAAGATGAGGACATTGACGCTGCCGAATCTGCATACCGGGAAGCACTTGCGCGTGCCCCGGACTATACCGACGCATCACTGAATCTTGGCGGCATCCTCGTCGACACAGAGCGGTACGACGACGCCATAGCGGTCTACCGCGACGCCCTTCGCCACCGACCGACCGATCCCGTATTGCACTTCAACATCGGCGTTGGATTGGAAGATTCTGGCCGCTTACGGGAAGCATTACAGTCCTACGATCTTTGCATCAAATGCGCGTCAGACTTCGCGGATGCCCACTTTAACGCCGCGCGTATCTATGAGGAGCTTGGCGAGGCGAGGAAGGCGATCCGCCACTTCAATGCTTACTGCAAATCGCAGATGGATGCGTAAAAGCGATCGGGACATGTGTTGTTGCGTGCCAACCGGGACAAGAACGAGACACGAAAAGGCAGACCAAACAAACCCGGCTGGAAGCCCACCCCTCAAGCATTTACGAAGTGTGTACTTGAGCTTTCTTAACAGCGTCAAAGCCGTCCGTAACATCGAACAGCGATCCCGATATTTCTTTGACGAGCCTCGCTTGGCACTCAGGCGTAAGGTGCTCGCGACGGCCAAACTGTTCGACGGCTCCCCGCAGGCTTTCCGCGGCCGTCCCGCCGTCTATGGAGTCGATCTTGCCAGCGTGAAAAACCTTGGCGATACCATGACTGCGCAGAATCCGGGCAAAGTCGCCCAACTGTGACGGAAGGTGCGGCGCAGACTGCTTGCTCGCAAGCTCTCTCTCCAGACGCTCGATTTTCTCGGCCATAGCCTGAACCGCAACTGATTCAGCTTGTGTGCTCACGTTTTTTGTTTCCTTTGGGTTGGATCGCAAGCGAATCGCACGTGCCGCTGCTCGAATCCGTTTTGCCGCGCCATGCGGCGTATCGCACACCGCAGTCCAGTCATGGTGCCGCCACTGGATGACTTCGGCCGCTTCATTCAACGAACGCGCAGCGACCACCTCGCGAACTTCGTCCGCGACTTCATTCCACCATGCCGAACTTTCACCCTCGCTCGCGCGCGGATCGACAGCGTGGCGGTAGATTGTCTTTGCGGCTTCAAGTGCGATCGCCATTGTTATCCTATGTCAAACGAGCCGTCCGATCCAACCGACCGGAACGAGCCAGACCACGAGCGCCGCGATAAGCGCGATGAAGAGAACCCATAAGCCAAGTCGCAACGCAAGGTTCCTTTTCGATCGGCGCTCAGTCATTGACTATCCTAAGAAGTGTCTTCCGAAATTTATTACTTACCTCATGCATCGTTGCGTGCGGACATCACAATCTTCACGTTGTGCGTCATAGTTACCTCGGCTTCGGTGGCGTTGGTTACGCGTTCTGATATGCGATGCAAACCTCTCGCGGCAAACTCGTCACCGCTATGAGAAATTCGACAGCCGATTCATCCGACACGCGGCCTTCACCCGAAGGCGAAACTGTCAGTAGATGCGCATAGGCAAGCCAGTCCGACTCGGCTTGCGCGTCGAGCTTCCCACCATGCCCCAAGAAATTGTGGTATCGGAGATTTGCTGCTTGAAGCTGATCGAGCTGAGTGTCGGACAGGCTGTCGTAGGGTGAGCGCCATCTTCTTTCTTGCGATCGTCATATTTGGTGTTCCTGTTTCTCAATTCGTTCGAGCTGCAGAAGCCCAATCAAAGAATCGACATCCGAGAACCACGCGTCAACCGTTTGGTAGTCCATCGGATCAACGATGAAAACCTTACCGTCGCGTGCTCGCAGGAGAATGTGGTGGGTCTCGTCAGATGCGCCGATAAGGCATACGCCCTTCTCGGCTAGTTTTCGATCATCGGTCTCGTCTTGGATTGCCTCAGCGGTCCAGAGCCTCGGTCCATATCCGTTTTCGACGCCGTGGGGATGCGCGATTAGATATGCTTCGAACTCTGCCGGGACGCCCACACCAAAGGACCGTTTGAACCACTGCGCAAAGCTCATCTGTTTTCCGTGGTATCAGTCCAGCCGCATCGCGACTCTCTTGCTCACTTTCGAAATGGCGATTGGTCAAAGTCAGACCACTTTGGACGGCCAATGCAAACCCGAGGCCGACCGCCAAGACGGAGCCGTGACGCAACAAGGACAGGTTCGCGCTCGTAAGCGTTTCGAGTAGCGGAATAATGTGGCCGTGTGCGTATCCCGCGAACAACAGCAGCGCGAGCGCGGAAACCAGCAACGCCCATGCGCTACGGCGCACGTCACGATTCACGTCTCTGAGCAACCCTTTCATATCTTCGTGCAGGCTCATAGTTTTCCGTTGCTTCAAGTGGCGATAGACCTTGCTTTAACAAGCGCTCGTTTCTGACGAAGTTTGTGTTCGCGAACAAGTTGCGCCGCTATCCAAATGTCACCGATAGAGGGGTTCCGGCTGTTCATTTTGCTTACCAAGGAATCCACATAATCTCGGTCGGCAACTGGATCGAGGTCCGCTCGATCCCCAAGCGATTCGATTATGTCCAACAATCCCCTCGATATCACATGCGCTGCCTTAACTCGTTGCTCTGCCGTACTTCGATCAAATGCGACATGGGCTTCCGCTGTTGACGGTTCTTCGTTTTCCCACGATAGCTTAAACATCATGCGGCTTTTCTAAATCTTGTACGGCACGCGGACACCCGGCTCGTCCGCTGGAAAGTCCTTTGTATTTCGCGAAACGAGCAGCAGCGAGTGAACCTGTGCCGACGCCCACACGATCGCATCGGGAAGACGAATCTTTTTAGCCCGGCGAATGTCGACGGCGCG
Source organism: Caballeronia sp. LZ001 (assembly GCF_031450875.1). Taxonomy (NCBI): domain Bacteria; kingdom Pseudomonadati; phylum Pseudomonadota; class Betaproteobacteria; order Burkholderiales; family Burkholderiaceae; genus Caballeronia; species Caballeronia sp. LZ001. Next base: position 305,664 of record NZ_JARTVX010000001.1, read on the forward strand.
ATTGGTGACGGCACTGTCTACCGCGATGACATCAAATGAATCGAGCCATGCGCGGATCGCGGCGTCTTCTTCTGCGGATGCCCCGACCAGCACCTCCATCCAGGTGATCGCGCTGATCGCGCGATACTCATAGCGGGCGATTTCTTTCTTGGCTGCGCTGACCCCGTTGAGATAGTCAATGAGGATATTCGTATCGAAGAGCGCCTTCACCATTCGGAACGAAGCTCCTGCTGGTACGCAAGGCCATCCGTCTTCCGGCTCTTCCACAGACCGAATACTTCGGTTCCGAGCGCGCGCTTGCGCTGTGAGATATACGCCTCAATGGCATCGCGGATGACGGCTGCGCGTGGCCGCTGTTCTGCCTCCACAATCACCGCGAGGTCGTCAACCTGCGACTCCGGCAGATCAACCAGGATACGACTCATAACCACCTCCATTGCATGATATATACATCGTATATCAATCGAAGATCTTTCGCAAGCGGTGTGTCCGGTTTATCGGCAGAGAAGCGACGGTTATTTAGTCACGCGTTGCGCATCCGACGCCGCGTCCCCCTTCGGTTTCGTAGCTCAGACGGCGGCCGTGACCGGAGCCGTCGGCGTCGCGCGGCGGCGGATAAATTCGGCCGACCCGCTTCAACTGGCTGTTGGCGGTTAAGCCACGGCCCGGTATGATCGTATGCCCCGAAATGTCGCGGTGCACCGTCAGTCGTGCCCAACCGCCCGTCGCATGGCAGCCGTGATACCTTGGCGCGTTCTGAAAAAACCGTCCCAAGGATCCGCCGACAGAGTTTGGACGCGTTGCGCAGCATTCTGGATGGTCCACTGGTCTGCCGCCCTGGCACTCTCGAGCTCTTCCCAGGCGATCGGCATTGATACGCCAAGCCCGGGTCGGGCGCGCGCCGAGTACGCCGCCGCCGTGCTGGCGCCCTTCCCGTTGCGAAGATAGTCAATGAAGATCTTTCCGACTCGATTTTTTGGGCCGAGGACAGCAGAGAATCGCTCGGGCATGAGGCGCGCCATGTAGCGCGCGACGGCGCGCGAAAAGGCTTTTACTTCGTTCCATTGCTGTCGGCGGGTCAGCGGCACGACGATATGAAAGCCCTTGCCACCGCTTGTCTTGATAAAGCTTTTGAGTCCGATCTCATCGAGCAGCACCTTGGACACCTTCGCGGCGTCGACCATCATCTGCCACGGCAGCGCCGGGTCAGGGTCCAGATCAAGGATGAAACGATCAGGATGGTCGAGGTCCGGCTGAACAGCGTTCCAACTATGCAATTCGATGACGTTCATCTGAGCGAGGCCGATCAGTGCTTCATGTTGGTCCACAACAAGCAACGGTGAATGACCGGGATGCATCGAGACCGGCAGTCGCGTGATGCCGGGGATCTTGGAACGCTCCTCGTGCTTCTGGAAGAACATTTCGGATTTGATGCCTTCGGGCGCGCGCACGAGCGATATCGGTCTGTCTTTGAGGTAGGGCAAGGCAAACTCGGCGATCGTATCGTAGTAGCGAACGAGATCGATTTTGGTGACGCGCGTCACGTCGTCAATGACGCGCTCGGCATTCGACACTTTCACGCCGGCGACGATGAGATTCCCGCTGCGGCCGGGAGTGCTGCGGCTCGCGCCTTTGCGTAGGCTCTGACTTTTCGGCTTCTCTATGTCGACTACCGTCTCTTCGGTCACGGTATTGGCGGACTTGTCATCTCGCATGCCATGAAAAACCGGGTGACGAACCTCACCCGCAGGCGTCCATTCAAGGAACGATGCTTCCAGAACGAGCTCGGGCTCGATCCATACGAAGTCGCGATCCTTCTCGCGCTGCGGCGGGTTATAGAATGGCGGATCTTGCCGAACCAGCACGCGCGCTCTCTCTTCGAGCTCGGCTAGTGGGCGCGGTTTCAACTCTGCCTTCACGGTCCCGGCGAAACGCAAGCTACCGTCTCGCTCGTGCACTCCGATCATAAGCGACCGTATGCCAGCTTTAGCACCGGCGAGACGCGTATAGCCGCCCACGACGAATTCCTGCCTGCTCAGGCATTTGAGCTTGATCCAAGCCGTCGAGCGACCGGAGCGATAAGGCGCATCGGCGCGCTTGCCGATAATCCCCTCGAGCCGCATTTGGCACGCCGATGCGAGCAAGGATTGCGGATCCTCATTGAACGACTCGCTGAAGCGGACGCGCTCGCTCGGGGTCCGGGCGATCAGTTCGCCCAGCAATTGCCTGCGCTGCGCGAGTGGTAATGCCCGTAGGTCACGCCCGTTCAGAAACGGAATGTCGAAAGCGAAGAATGTAAGTTGTGCCGTGCTGCGGCGGTCGAACGCATTTTGAAGCGCGTTGAAGTCTGGAACGCCGCTTTCGGTGAGTACGACGACTTCGCCGTCAAGCCACGCATTATCGACTGGTATCGCCTCGATCGCGTTCGCAAGCGCGGGCATCTTGTTCGTCCAATCGTGCCCGCCTCGCGTAATAAGCTTTACGCGCCCGCTATCGAGCCTGCACATCAGACGATAGCCATCAAACTTGATCTCATAGGACCATACGCCATTCGTAGGCGGACGACTTGCGAGCGTCGCTAGTTGCGGGGCGATCGACTCGGGAAGTACGGCACTGGATGGTGCACGGGAGGGCACGGATAGTTTCGCCATTCGTTGGGCGAGATCGTCTCAGAACCCTACGCCTACGCCGACACCACCTCAGCCTCCGCCTCCGAACCTGCCGCCTCCTACGCCCACGCCGATGCTGGGACCGGGCGCATAGTAGCCGGGGCCGTATGCAGGATCCTCGTAACCATAAGGGGGCGCGGACACGCATCCGGAGAACGCCGCCACAAGCGTCACACTAAAAAAAGTCTGAGCATGATCTTCTCCCGTGTTGCACGTTCCAGCAAAAACTAATCCCAGATTGGAAACTGGAGTGAGCTGTCGGAAGCGCTTTCAGTCCTCTCACACACCGTTGGTGGCGCGATACTATGGCCGAGACGGTAAGTCAAAACCCGCCGGTGCATGCTCGGTTAGAAGTTTTCATCGAGCCAGGCTTTGGCCCACCCGATCGCACGCAGATGTGCGGCGCTCGCAGTGTCAAAATAGCCGATGTCGGAAAAATTAAAAATTTGCCCATCCGCCTGATCCTCAGACGGCTGCCGCTCAACCGAGCACCGCGAATGCCGATAGTGGCCAGTCTGCTCCGGCTGGGATTCGATGGTCCATTCTTGATACTCAACTTTCATATGATGCTCAGAGACAGCCATGGTTTCGATTTTTAAAGAGAGGACGCGAGACGGCGAAATCGCTCGCGCGTTAAATCTTGCGCTTCATGCTTTTAGCGTCCACTCCCGCGCCGAGGTGACGATGGAAGGTGAACGTATCGTGCTGGATTTTACGCGGGAGACTGCTGCCCTGATGCACGCCCTCCGATTGCTTGGCGTGCAGCCCGGTGAGATTCTGCCAGCGCCCAACTTCGACGAATTCGATCTCGGAAAGAAAAACGTCCCGGGGTTTTAGCCCGGGACGTGTTCGAAAGTAGATGGGCGGTTGCTACGCCGCTTCTGCAAAGAGATTGAGTTGCCTCGCGTCATAGCCTAGCAACTGGTCGTGGACGGTATCGCTGATCGCATGAGCAACAAGATGCGCGTCGAGGTCAGCGGGCGTCATGTTCAGACGCTGCGCGAGCCGCGAGAAGTACTGCCCGCGCTTTGCCATCTCCTGATACCGCTGGGCCATGCCAGTCGGCAACTTCACGATGCCCTCGTTCAGCCAAAAATGCGCTGAGTCGATTGCGTCGCGATGCTGCGTGTCCAGCATGAACGCAGTGTGGTAGGTGCAGGTGACGAACAAGCATGCTGCTTGCGCATCGACGTCGAACTGCGAAGTCTCCTCGAAATACACCGTCTGCTCGCTGCCGGTCGTCCGCGCATAACCGACGAGCGGTTGCCGGTGCATGGCGATCCGTTCTTCGATTTCCGGATCGTCATCGGCAGATCCATCAACGCCGTAGTAGTCAGCGTAGGCCATAAAGGCTTGCGCATAGCCGGTCTTCTGACCACTGGCGTATTGCTCCAGCCACGGCGGCGTCATTGGCGGACCCCGTTTTGGGGTTGCACTCTGCCGCCGATGATCAGGAAGACCTTCGTATCGACGTTCCGAACCCACGGGCGAACTTCACCCGCGTGCGTCGCGGTGCCGGCGATGTAGCCAATCGCCGCTTCGAGGTTGGGAAACTGCTCGGGCGATGCGCCCAGCTTGGCTGCTTCAAACATAAAAACACTCCACACAAAAAATGCGGAGCGACCCCAGCGGGTCGCTTGCCCGCAGGGGTTGAGAAACGAGATTGGAGGGCGATTTGTGCCGCTTACTCGACCAGCTTGACGCTTTGCCACCAGCGACCGCCCGAAGGCAGGTCTCTGACGAAATCGAAGTTCTCCGCTTCGTCGCGCGTGAGCTCGATCAGCCCGCCCTTCAACATGGCCGCCTGGAGATAGACGACGTTCGCGAGGGCGAGCGCGCCATGCTGTTCGGCGATGCCGGTCAGCGTTTCGACCGCATCCAGCAGTTCTGCATTGAACTGCTTCGCGTCAGCAGCGAGGCGCAGCGACACGTCAGCGTCGGCGATCGCGGCCACCACCGCATCGCATTGGGCTTGCGAGTCGTCGGGTCCGTACTGGTCGGGCTTGATCCAGCTTCGGACCACCATGTCATTGAGTACATCGTCGACTAAATCGGTGCAGGAATAGGCCATGGAAGGCTCCAGTGAAGAAGTGAAAAGAATTGGGCCGCCGTCAGATGCGACGCAGACGGCCTGTATCGAATGCAGACGCGCCACGCAGGAACGGCGGGCGCGGCTGCTGCGTTTGCGCATTCGCGGGTGCCGCGTGCTGCGCGGGCGGCTGGTGAGCGGCCGCGTTTGACGGAGACGGACTACCGGCTGCCGCGAGCAACAGCATGAGAAGGTTTGCCATAGGAATAGCGCCGGAAGGCGCAAGAGAAGGGTCGGAAAAACGAGAAGCGCCCCTTGTGGGGGCGACTCCCCACAAGGGTTGATAAGAAATCAGGCGGCAAGCGCCTGTACGTCGATGACTGCGTCGGCCTCTGCCACAAGATCGGGCGTCTGCGAGATGAAAAACTCCCGCTGATACCCGCCCTGTCGAAGGACTTCGCGTTTCATGCGCATGAACTGCACTTTGCGCTGCGGATCGAGCGGGCCGTCTGACTCGTCGCTGAACAATGTCTGATACGGCTGTCCCGTGTTCTGTGCGAGGTAAAGCGCAATGCCGCGCGTGAGGCACTCGTTGATCCAGACTTTCTGGCCGCCCGACATCACCGATACCGACTTGCTGCTGTCGGCCTCAGCGTCGTGGACGATGATCTCGAACCCCTCGCGCAACTCGCCACTGGCAAGCGCTCGTTGCGTACGGATCTCAACGGTGAAGCGCATCCCATAACACGCAAGCAAAAGCTCATTGACCATCTGCGTGAGCGCGGGACCCGCGTCGTCGATCGTGAGTGCTACCACGCCGTCGTTGCCGAGGCCCTTTGCCAACAGCTTCCACTTAGCGATTTCGTCCGAGAGGCGATCCGCGCGTGACTGCTTCGCGGAAAACTTCTCCAACTCCACCGCAAGCGCTTCGCCTTCAGCCTGAAGCACGCTTTGCGAGCGAATCAGAGCTTCGATCCGGCCCTCGAGCGCCGCCAAGACTTCACGGTTCGCGCCCAGGTCGCGATCGAGCGTTGCAATCGCGGCCGTCACATCGACGGCTGCGAGTCGCGTCGCCTCATCAGCGATGCGAGCAAGTTCAGCGGTCGCACGGGCCTTTTCAGACTCGAACTTGGCTGTCCTCGCAGCTCCCTCTTCTGCAATCGAGCGGGACTCCGCTTGCGCGGCTTCCAGTCCCGATGTGGCGGCGTCCAGAAGTGGCTTGCTCGCAGCAAGTTCAGTTGCGACCTGCAGCGCGCGTCGAAGTTTGCTTACCTCATCGGTAATGGCCAACATCTCCACGCGCTTTGCCGCCAATTTAGCAGGCACCGTAGCCAACTCATCGGCTTGCTTCAACTTCGCACGATACTTCTCACGAAGATCAGTCACGGAGACCGCGTAGGTCGCGGCCTGCTCCTTCGCATGCAGCGCTTGCGACAGCAACGGGCAGCTCGCGTGCATTGAGTGACCCACGCACGGAACCTGTTCCACCACCGCCGCTTGCTTATTCAGAACATCGAGGTGCGTCTTCTTCGCGCGCCCGTCGCTCTGCAACGTCGCCAGCGACACATTCAAACCACTGAGCGTCGCGTGGTTCACTTCAAGCTCAGCGATCTCGCGTTGCAACGGCGAGAACTTGGCTTCCTCCCGAGCAATGCCGAGTTCAGCTTCTTCGCGCTTGGCGGCAGCACCGAGAATCGCATCTCGACGAGCAAGCGTGGACTGATGCGTGACGATTGTCCGATTCAGCGCTGTGATGCGTTGCAGATGTCGAGCGAAAGCAGCTCGCTCGTCTTCAGCAGCAGCTCCCATCGCCTTCGTCACTTCTTCTCGCCGCACACCCAGTTCACGCAGACGCGCTTCAACCGACGCGGACTCGCTTTGCTTCGCAGCAAGCGTGGCGCGCTCTTGAGTGAGCTTGCCCGCGCGTGAAAGACCGTCCTCACGTTGCGCGCGCGCCATAGACAAAGCTGCGCTTTGCGCGGCAATGGCTTGCTCACCCTCGGCTTTGCGCTGTCGCTTACCGGCAAGGGCCACAAGCTCCGACTGGACGCCATTAAGCGACTTAGCGAGCAGCTTGACCACGTCGCCTGCTTTCGCCGACAACGCTTTCAGATGCTCGATGCCGAGCAACTCTGCCAGAAGCGTCTTGATCTCGCCTGCACCGTAAGTTGCAAGCGGGCGACGGTTTTGTGCCGAGAACACGCTGGTAAAAAACGTTTCGAGCGAACCGTTGATCGCCTCGACACAGCGGTTATATGACTCCGCCTTGCCGTCCGACACCGTGCCGTCAGGAAGGGACACCGGACGCCACGTGCCGTCGACGCCTCGATAGGCAAGGTAGTACTCCGCTTTACCTGTCTTGCCGGGCTTTCGGAACGTGAACGAGGAACGATAGCGAATGCCATCGTGTTCCCATTCGAGTTCCTTCAGCGCACTGGTGCCACAGATGTGATCCCAGTACGAGAAGGCGTCGACCGACAGCTTCGAGGCCCGTGAGGGCATGATGGGGTACGGGTGCAAGTTGTCCATGAGCGTCGTCTTCCCTGCCCCATTAGGGCCGGTCAACGCGATCAGGCCATCAGGCAACGACTCCAGATCAAGCGTGATGCTGTCTCGCTTCATGCCGTCGCGAATGCCGACGAATCCTTCGAGTGTGAGTTTCAGAGGCCGCATGACAATCCCTCCGAATCTGACATAGACGCAGACAGCGATGCCATCTGGGAATAGAACGCATCGTCGTCCTCGTTGGGAAACGGCGCGTGAACATCCGTCGCCACGACCGCACGCTCAGGTACACGCAGCGTCCCATCGAGTGCAGACGCCACGTGCTCGCAGGCTCTGCTGAACTCGCGGCGCGCATTCGTCAGCAGCTCTGACCAGCCGCTATAGCCGGTCAGGCTGCGGATTTCCGCCGCAGACCACTGACTCGCATAACCTTCCTGATACGACCAGAGGAGATGCTGCATTTGCACTGTCGGGGTGATAGCAACTTCGGCGGCCCCAGGTGTGGTGGCCAGCAACAGCAACGTCTGACCAAACTGAGCCACGACAGCGCCGCGATGTTCGCCGAACGGCTGATGCTGGATCGCAGCGGTAAAGCCGGCCAAATCGACCAACGACTTTTGAAGATCACGCGATGAGCAGCCGCCCAACTCGAAAGCGCAGACCCAGTTGAGGCCAGCAGGATAAAGACCAAACATAATGCACTCCGTTATGGTGGGCGGGAATGCGGCCCCGGTAGGGAACGCTCCCCGCCAGGGTGAAAGAAGAAATGAACTGCTAGAGAAAGGTCCTGCCACTACGAATCGATGCGTCAAAGACGCGGCGAAACCTGTGTTTCGATAGCGACGTTGATAGTCGGCTATCGGAACACGGCTTGCGTGTTCAAGCAAAGGAGCCGTTACTGGCCTCCCCTGCATGCGCGGCTACCTACGCCCCAAACAAATCATCGTTGAGCCACGAAAGGTGATCTGTCTCAGCCGACTCGACGATTTCCACCGTCGCATCTGGCATGGGCAGTGCATCGTCGCAAAGATCGCCATCCGGAGCTGCGTGGGCCGTCACCGGTGCAGGCTCGGATAAGCTCGACACAGCGTCAGCGTAGCTCAGTCGCGCCAGCACGCCAGCGGCGATTGCCTCTGCGTCCCCCGTTTCCAGCAACTGCAGTCGGTCAAGCAAGGGCGCCGGATCAACGTCAGCGTGCTCGCACCAACGCTCAAGCTTTCGGTCAATCGACGTTTCTAGGCTGATGCCTTGGGCGCGTGACCGGACGACGGGAAGAATGCGAGCTTCGACCTTCAGATCGGCCGCGTTGCCGAACAGCGCCGCGATCGCGTCGCGGTCCACTGACTCTTTGTGCTCTTCGTCGACCTGCCAACGAATTCGCACAAACTTGTCGGTCGCATCGAGCGCGATTGCCGTCAGGCGTTGCATGTCGGGCGGTCCGTCAAAGTCGACGCAGATCGTCTGCCAGGACGGCGTCACGATCAGATTGGCTTGCGCCCTTCCCACCTCGACATTCCACATGAGAAAGCCCTTGTCGCCTTCCTCACCGTAGTGGAAACGCCCAATCGAACCGGGATACGCCACAACGCGCCCTGCTCGCTCCCACTGCTGTGCTTTATGGATGTGCCCAAGCATGAACGCATCGCATTCGGCCTCGAACAGACTGCCAAGCGAGAACTCATGATCGAACCCCGCCATCGTCACGCCGTGCTCAGTCGTACAACCGTTGACCGTGCCGTGTGAAACCCCAACAGTCCGGATGCCTGCGGCACGAAGCTGCTGGTTGACGCGACCCGCAGCGGCCAGATAGTCGCCCAGCACGGCTTCAAGACCCGTCCCGGCTTCCTTAGCACCAACGGCGGCCGCAAGTTGTCCCTTGTTGACCGTGGGCAAACAAGTGAACACGACATCGGCGCCTATCGCGAGGACCTCGCGCAGCTCCTCGTCTGAATACACCGGGCCGCTCGATGCATAGAACCGCCCTTCATGAAGGCTCACCTGCTGCACGCGTTCCGCCACATAGATCTGATGCGTTGTAGCCATCAGTTCGAAATTGCGTAGCGTGCCCGGCGGTTCATGCGAGAACGTGCCCTGCAGCATTAAGACCGGCATGCTGCCGCTCAGCCCATTGATGCGCCGAGCAAGGCGATTCAACGAAGGCGCATGGGCGTCGAGGCGATGGTCCGTCGCGTCGCCCGAAATCACCGCAACATCGGCGTGCGCGAGAACGGCGTGGTCGATGGAAAAGCCAAAGCAGCGATCCGACTCTTCGACGTTTCCCGGCGCATAGTGCAAGTCAGAAAAATGAGCGATTTTCACGTCGCCTCCACAATAAAAAATGCCGCCCCGTTTCCGGAAAGCAGCTCAATTGAGCCAACGCCAAACCTCGACGTAGCGATTGATTCAAAACACCGTAATGCATCCATCCCCTTCGCCCCATTCAATCGTGAGCTTGGAGGGAACGGGCTCAATGTAGGAGGTGCTTTTACACCCCCGGCATTCAACCACGATACGCAGCGTGCGATCTGCAGTGAAGACCTTGAAAGCGTCAGCTCCGCACCCGCCACAGCGCATCTGCTTCTGATCAATCAACATGGTTATGTCACTCGTGCAATTGAACGGACAGCGTGTCCCGGACCTTCATCAGCGCTTTGCCGAGAAGGTTCTGGCCTCGCCACTTCGATCTGTCCATGATGTCCGGATGGTGTTCGCCCAAGCCAACGCCCCAGATTGTGTCGTAGGGGCTCGCTTCGACAAGCTCGGTCGGCGCCGTTGCGAGCAACAGCGTTCGCAAACCCGTATGCTGCGCGAACTTCTCGCGGCATCCAACATAGACGATGGACTCGCGCTTTGCCTTCCACACGTCGAGATCGAAGCCTTTGACCTTGCGGCCAAGTGCTTTCTGTTCCTTCGGCAGATGCGTGGCGAGCACTGCTTGCGCGATGTCCTCGTCACCGAGCAGCTTGGCTTTGGAAAACATCATAAATTGCTCTACCGAGCGGAAAGCGACATCGTGATAAGTGAAACGGCACGGATGCCAATTGCTGAATGCATCCTCCGCGCCAAAGAACAGCGTGAAGTTGCCAACTCGACGCATCGGAGACTCCTTCGCGTGATCAAGTAGATGGGCCGCCGAAGCGGACGAATTCGATGCGCATAAGCGGCGCGGTCGAAAACATTTGAGCAAGCGGTTCTTGCTGAAATGCTCTCATGCGCGAGCGAGAAAGGTTAAGGGGCGGAAGAAAGGATGCCAGCCCCCATAAGGGGACTGGCCAAGGTTAAACGTAAGCAGCTTGTGCTACCGCGTCTTGAATCTCGACGTCGAGCGAAGCGGGATCGTTGAGCGCGACTTTGAGACGCGCATTCATCGCATCCACATCGGCAATGCGTTCGATCCAGCCGCGACCGTACGTCTGGTGCGCGTATTTGCGAAAGCCGTTTTGTCGCTCCGGCTGATTCAGACCCAGACGATGCAGCAGGTCCGTCATCCGGTGCCGCTTTTCGTCCAGCGTCTCGTTCGGATCAGAGTCGTCTGCGTTGTCAACTGATCGTGCGCGATCACCCGTTGCTTGCCCGTCCGATGGAAGCGCTTGATCGACGATCGATTGCATCGTGCCATCCGATTCGATAAGCGCCACCGCACGACTGGCGGCGTCAAATGCCGGCTGGGCCTCCTCTGCGCCATCCAGCAACGCGCCGAGGTCAATGTCGGCATCGAGCACTGTCAACATCTGCTTCTGACGAACGGGCTGGCCGTTGTCGTCAATCCGCGTGATGTCGAACTCCTTCTTCGAGAGCCAGAAGCGTGTACCGGTGAGCCTGCCGCGCGCGAGCGCCACGGTTTGCATCGCCGAATAGGCCTTCTGCAACACGTAGATGGAGTTGGTTGGCAGCTCTATCAGACCGAGCCCCTTCACGTCGGGCACAGCGAACAGGAAGTTCGCGGTCAGATTGCATTTGCGGTCCTGATATTGCGGACAGACGTGAGGGTCGCAAACACCGTCGGGAATGTCGTCATCCTGCCGATGCACAACGAGGCGTCCACCAAAAGATCGACGCGTGCGTTGAGCACGTGCGTCACGTTCGACCGGCGCGTACGTCTTGCAGTAGCGCTTGCCGTCGCGATCGTACTCCGAGAAGTACTGCCGTCCCGTGGTCGTGTATGCCGCCATTTGATTGGGCACGTTGCGCAGCCAATCGTCAAACGCGAACATGACCGGGAAGCGATACAACTTCAAACCCTGTCCGCGATCCTCGCCATACAGCCGCAGGATCTCGTCGGCCGTGTCCGGGTTCGAGAAGTCCGAACGTCTGCAAACGAAGTACGGCACATTCTTCGGCACTAGCGCGTTACGAAGCTTCAACGTCGTTTCGATCAGCTTGCCGATTGCTTCGAAAGAGTCGCCGGCTGCTACCCGCTCGTTGTAGAGCATGACCGCGCGCTCGTCTTGCTGATGCGTGCGCGTGAGCACTTTGATACCGGGTCGAATCTTGCCGATCGTGGGCGGCCGAATCGCTCGCTCTTCGACCAGACTGCGCGGCGCGTGATCGAGCATCTGAACAGCAGCGTTCATGACGGTTTCCTTGCGAGAAAGAAGATAGCGTTTGTCCGCAGGGTTTCGGCCTGAGATTGCATCTCTCGGGCCACAGCACTGCCGCGACGTTCGCCGACATGGGAAATAAATACAGAGCGCTCGGCGTCGCTGAACATCGCGACTCGGGCAACTTCGCAGCGCTCACGCCAGACGGAAGACATGGTGTCTGCCTGATCGCGTTCGTTGTCGATTTGTTGCTTGATAGCCTCAGCTATACGTTGATTGAGGCGGTTGGGCAAAAGCATGAACACCTCCGATGAGAAAGGTCCGTTCGCAGCACGCGAAGGACAAAAAAAAAGCCCGCTCCCGTGAGGGGGCGAGCTTCTTGAGATCGATAGAGGGACCTACGCGCCACGTCCCTTCTGGGGACGTGGCGTGCAGGGAGCGGCCGGCAAAAACTGGGGTCGCTCGGTCAGAGAACGTAAAGTCGTTCTCGCGCGGCATGGTCACGCCGCGCAACAGCCCTTTTTCGGAATTTCTTCCGCCGCAGGATTCACGGATCAGCCAACTTCGATCGTTCTACCAGAACAGGCGCTGGAGAGAGACCACCCGAGAACTCCGGGTTCGAACGATGTACCGGCGCAAATGAATGCAGGCCAAGGTACGAGTATCACGGCTGAAAACGGGGAGTGTGTAGCGAGCACACTCAGCACAAGGAAGATTTCCACACCGGTAGCTATCCGGTCGGAGCATGCCAGACGCACATGGCGGGCACGGCTTGGGAGAAAAAAGACGGACTCCGGGCTGGAGTCGAGGTCGATGCGTCGGTGACGCGGGGAATGAAGTTGAGTATCCGGGTTATTGGCACCTGTGTACGGCGGAAAGCTCACGAAATTCGTATAGCTTTCGCCTGCAAGACACTTGTCTAAACAATGAAAATTCTATGTGAGAGAGAACACAGACACACTGAGAACGATTATGGCTGTCATCGACATGGAAGTGCCAGACGAAGAACCGAAACGCTCCGCCCCACTCGGCGACGATAGCCCCGGCGAGAGCGGGCTTCGCCCTCTTAAACGGCTCACCAGTGACAGCCGTCTCGATCGAATCAATGGCGATACCCTCGCGCAGACGGAATTGCCCTATCACTCGCTCTTCGCACGCGATTTCTTACGCGGCAATTTCAATTTTGCCGCCGCGAAAATGACGGTCGCTCGTGGCGGCAAGTTGATCGCTATCGAAGCGGAATTTCGCATTGCCGAGGCATGGTTCAAGAAAGCGATCGCCTGGGCAGACGCCTTGCCCAAACGCCAGACCATCGTGTATCCGGAAATGGTGACGCTGCAAATCAAGCATGCGATGTCGGGACGGCTCGTGCGCCTGCTCACCATCTATGACCAGCTCTTCCTGAAAACAACAGCAAGTCTGCTTGCCCGCGCGATCAGCGCAGAGAGCCGACAAAGTACGTTGGACGCTGGCGAGGCGCGCATCAAGAAAATTGCCTACCTGTGCATTCCCGACAACGACCAATTTGCACCCGAAGGCGTCCTGCTGCCGGGCTCAAACAACAAACACTGAACGCTTTCTGCAGTGTAGCGCTGGCGACTCGATATCGCTTTGCGCCGGCGACGCTCGACTTGATACAAGGGAAAGGGACTTTAACCTATGGACCTACGCGACATTCAACGACTGCATGCGCAGTTCGCACCAGACGCGATGACGATCGATCTACCTCGGCAAATCGCTGCGCTTCCGTCGCCGGTGGCTGTCTCGGCCGACGACAAGGCACCCACAATCAAACTGCGGCTACCGCAGGCCGCGCCTGTCGTTCGCCGAAGCGTCGTCGCACTGGCTATTGCTGCCGTCACGGGTATGGCCGGAATGGGAGCGGCTTCGTTGTTCAAGTCGCTTGGCACAACCTCCGCACACCAATCGAGGTCCCCGACGATTACTCGCGGACAATCTGATTCAGTCAAGGCCGAAACGCTGGCACAGCCCGCAGGTGCATCGGCCAACCGGCCGATCGATGCAGAGCCGCCTCATCCGGTCGCAATGACGCCGGTGCTTACGGGAAAGGACATCGCTGCTCTAGCGCCCGTCGGCCTTACTGCGGATCAATTTAAGAGCTCGCTGAGCAATACAGGCGGTTCAGCAACCAGCGCGGCGATCGCCAAGCCGAGCGCTGCTCTGGCGAACGACGATCAACGGGCGGCGGCCTCGCCGATCCATCAATCCCGTCGTGATGCCGCTGTGGAGCATGTGGATTCACTCAACAAATCGGCGACATCATCGATCGCCACCCCGTCGGCGACTCCGGCGCCTGCTGCCGTGCCCGTACAGTCCGTGCCACAAACCTCAGCGGATGACCACCCGTCATCCTCCAACACGGCACAACCCCGCTCGCACAGCTACCGTCGACACGTATCCCGTCCGCGCGACGATGTAAGTGACGGCGACGCTGCAACGGCATCCGCCAAGAAGAGTACGCCTGCAAGTCGTGCCAGCACGAACGAAGTGCAAATGTTCTAGGAATCGACACCATGAAAACCGAATTCAATATCACGCTTATCGCGCGCGGCTGCGCCATCACTGGCGACATGGTCGTGGATCACGGCATCTCGTGCTTCGGCCTCCTCGACGGCGGCATCATCTCGACGCAGGGCCTCCTGCACGTCGGCGAGGGCGGACTCGTCAAAGGCATGGCCCAAGGCGAGCATGTCCGCATCGACGGGCGCGTCGATGGAGACGTGCACGCGCGTGGCTCGCTGGAAATCAACGGGCAGGTATCAGGCGACATCTTCTATTGCGGCACGATCCGGCTTGGGCCGCGCGCGGCGCTCAACGGCACGCTCAAACGCGTGGCGCGCATGCTGACCATAGAGGCCGAGACTGGCTCGGACAGCGCGCTATCCGCACCTTCTAAGAACGAGTCGTCAATCAACGAGCGCAACGATTCCAACGTAACCGATATCTCGCGCGCGATCGCGTGAGTCCGTCAAGGCTGATTATGCAACCTAGAAAACTCACCTCGCGTTTCGCGCTTGTGCTTGCCCTCTCGTCGCCGCTTCTTGTCAGCATCGCTGGCGTTCAAATCTGCACAAGTAGTGACGCGCTCACGGCTGCCCTATTCCATACGAAGGATCTTGAGCGCCTTTCCGATCTTCGGGCTGATCTGGTAGTCGTCCCGTCCGCTTCGCAATCCATGTTGCTTGCCAGACACGGCTTTCATTCGACCGCCGAGCTTGACGCTCGATTCAACGAGACACAGAGCGAGGTGCGCGAGTTCGCCGAAGGTGTTAAACGATCGACCTTCATGATGCTCGCCACCGTCCTCGCTGCATTACTTTCAACCTGTGCTACCAGCTTGGCGCTGACGCGCCGCAACTAAGAGACCGTCAAGCATGAACACATCTGGAGACGGCGGCGCAGGGCCCTCCCCCGAACGCGCTGAATCGGACGTGACTAATAACTCACGCGCAATGGCTTGGAAGACTAAAAACGTCTGTTGATTTGCCGATAACGGGTTGACAATATTGCGGAATCGACCGTGAAGCCCATTGAACCAATTTTTGATTTTCCCGCCGTTACGTGGGACGCGGCCGCGCAAGAGGCGGCATTTGAGGGACGCTGCTTTTGCATGCTCGATACAGGAAGACTCGTCAATAGCCACGCGATGCCCATCGACACGCCACACTGGAACCGACCAGCTTACCGGTCTGCCGCGCTCTACGAGCGGGCATTGCAGCCGAAAGCTTAAGCGGCACGCTCGGATTCAAAACGGCCGTGGTGAGTTGGCGAGTCCGGTCACCATACACTGCCGCCTGTATGGTATTGCGAAGGTACGGCCAAGATACTGTGCGAGATCGTCAGGCAGATGGCCTTCATGATCGGTATCTTCAACCTCGCCCGCGATCCGCTTCAGGATGTCCGCCGCGCGTATGCCCAGCCGCATCATGAGCTGTTGCGACCACAACATCACCGCGTCGAACTCTCCACTCACGACAAACATCACGAGGACCGGCGGCGGTGCCTGCCTCCTGTTAGGCAACGCGTGAAGGTCTGCCCAACTGGCGCGTACATTCAGCTCGCCCGGACCGTCGGCCAATGCCAGCAGTTCGATCGCAAAATCTTCGCATTCGGGGCTCCCTGTCATCCGACCGGTCATTCTTGATTGAACGGTTACCTGGTCGATGGCGTCGTTGGGCACGCGGACGATTACGTTTTCGCCGCACTGGTTCAAGGCAGCGAGCGTCTCCGCGATACCACGGGTGTCTACTGCGTCGAAATCGACGTGTGGAGGCGTCATGGTGCCCCGTTGCACGCCCGAAAAATCGGGTGCCAACCAAAGACCAAGAACCTGGTGGAATGTCGACATGACGCGGTCCTCCAACGGGCGGAAGTGCCAGTCAACGGTATAGACGATATTTTGGGATGTTGCTGAGCGTTTTGGGGTCAAGATGCGCTCTCACCCAGCCGCCGCACGTTCAGGCGCTTACGCTTCTCGAAATTATGTGCATGGCAAGATGCGCGCGCGTTGGTCAGGCAGCGGCGGCAACCGAGGCCAACTGAGCTTCTGCGACAAAACGGGATTCAAAGTTTTTTGACGTACCCGAAATCATCAAGGACTCTCGCGCACGCGTCATGGCCACGTAGAACAAGCGTCGTTCTTCTGGCTCGGTAGACTTTGGATCCGGCACGACTGTCTCCTCGCTGCGCGCAATCCAGACGTGGTCCCACTCCAAACCCTTCGAACTGTGCATCGTCGTCAGGATAAGCGCGCCCGGTGTTGGCTCATTGTTGACCTGACGGAGAAAAAGCAGCCGCTCCGCAAAACTGCCCGAAAGTCGCGATAGGACGTCGTTGGTTGCCCCAATCGCGCGGATGGCGGAATCTTTCTTTGCGTATTTCAACATCCACTCGGACACGCCAGAGAGTGTCAAGGAGTGGAACTTGCGATCGCATAGGCTCTGCCATTCGGCAAGCCGCTTCATAAATTCACGGTAGTTCGTCGCGACGTCTTCTGGCAGCCCGAGCGCCACCAACTCGGCACGCCCTTTCTGCGCCAGCTCGGCGCCCATGTCCGTGTGCAATGCGCGCAGTTGCTGCGCGGTGAGGCCCAAGTGGGCCAGCACGGCATCGAGGCCCGTATCCTTCACTCGCTCAACGATCTCGAGCAGGTTGCACATCAGTGCGCCTTCGGGTCGGCTCAGCACCGACGCGCCCGAGGCGCGGTAATACTTGATGCCGTGAGACCGGCACGCCGCTTCCAACGGATCGAGGATGCGATTTGTACGCGCGAGGATCGCGCAAGACTGTCCTTTCGCAACAAGCGGCCCGAGCACTTCCACAGCGGCCACCGCTTCCTCGTATTCGTCTGGATGACGTGAGCTCAACACGTTCCCGCCCGCGCCTTTCTCCGAGCGAAGCATTTTGGCGATGCGGTCGACGTTATTGCGAATGACCCGATCCGCCGCCGAAAGAATCTCCGCGCGGCATCGATAGTTACTGCCAAGCACAACCGGCTTGGCATCGAACGCCCGAATAAACGACTCCATGCCGCGATAGCCAAGCGCCTCGCGAAACGCATAGATACTCTGATCATCATCCCCGACCACCGTGACGATCGACCCTGCCTTTGCGTGCAGCTCGATCCAGCGGTACTGAAGCGGATCGGTGTCCTGGAACTCATCGACGAGCAGATAGGTGAACGCGTAAGGCAGGATCGTGCCGTTTTCCATGCCCTCCACCGCAAGCCTGAGCATGTCCTGGAAATCGATCTTGCCGTTGCGGGCCAGCGCGTCCTGATACGCTCGATACAACTCTCCGTCATCGGAGTTCGGGTCGCACCGGCCAAAGTTGGTTTTGATCTTCTCGATCGTTGGGATGACGTCCTCGGCCTTGCCCTCGCGTCCAAGTTCCTGCATGACGCGGATCAGCAAGCCAAGACGGTCGCCATCCGAGGCGATATCCAACGGCCGCGCGCCAGGACGCTTCAATTGCTTGAACGCAAGCGAGTGGAAGGTGCCGGCGATCAGCCGCTTCTTAACGGCGTCGCCGGCGGCGGCGAGGATGCGCTCGCGTAGTTCAAGCGCTGCGTCCTTGGAGAACGTGACGGCGCCAACCATCGAGGCGCTCTCTTGCAGCAAGAGGGCTGCTTTTGTGGCGATCGTTTTTGTCTTACCCGCGCCCGGGCAGGCGATCGCCACACAATGCTGGCGCAACTGGGCGACTTCCCGTTGCTGGGGATTGAGTTCGTCCAGCATCGCGCCTCCTTAGTTACCGCGCACCGTGGTCATCAACTTCAGATGCGTCATGTAACCGCGAATGCCGAGCGGGTTGAAGCGCTTGAGGAAGTTGACGGCTTCGTCATCGACGTCGGACTGATCACGGATGCCGTTCCAGACCATGAAGTCGAAGTGATCCATCGCCCGATCAAACTTCATGATCGCGCTGAGCACGCGCATCGAGAAGCGCGAGTAAGCCTCTACCTCGATGTCCATCGCTGGCATCGGAATCGTCGGCTCGAACACGAATTCCTTGTTCGCGCGAAGCTCGGCTTCCTTTTGCTGACGAAAGCCTTCGGATACGCGCAGTTGCTCGTCGACATAGCTCTCGATGCCGCCCAGCAGCTTTTCGAGCGCGCCATTCACGACTTCCTTGTCGCTCTCACCGAATGTCGACCGGCCAAAGCGTTGCATGTTGATGCTCATGCGGTTGATGTACGGCCACCACTGTTCGAACAGCGGTTTCAAGCGCGTATGGTTCAAGCGCACGCGTGCCGTCACGACTGCCGCCCCCGAAAGCTGACGGTCCAACAGCTGCCGACCGATCTCACGGCGCCGCTTGATGATGGCAATACGCTCAGCGGCGGGCAGGTCGCGGAACAGTTTGCGCGTTTTCGCGACCTCCGCCCGCTTCATCTGTGCATCATCGGTCGAAATCACGCCTTCCTTCTGGAGACGGTCCGCGTCCGCCTCCATTTGCGTGAGCTCACGCTCGAGCTCGCCATCGTCCGCACCATCGGTCGTGAGCGCAGCTTCGCCGGTACCGTGTTCCAGCGCGAGCAGCGCGACCTTTTCTTCATTGCCGGGTTCGACAACAGTGCTCATTACGCCTCTCCTATCGGACGCATCGGTCCGGTTTCGTCGTTGGGATTCAGGCGCGTGATCGCGCCGCCTATGCTTACATTGTTGCGGGCTGGAGGGCTCAACAACGTCTGAAACAAAGGCTATTTCGAGCGCCTTTCGGGATAAGGGAATAACGCTGAGGCCAAGGCACACGTAGGCCACCGCAGCGCTTGCTGACGGTGGCGATGCGTGGAAGGGGCCTGCGGAGCTCTGCGCGCAAAATTGGCGCATGGGAAGAGACTGCTGTCGGTGAGACGAAAGGCATGAGGCGTGCCTCGCTGGCGTTCGTAGTGTGCCAACGTCGAAGCCGCCAGGAATTATCATGATAATGCTGGATTCGTGGAAAGAGGCACGAAAACGCATCTCTTTCCCCGCCCCGCGCATCCAACGATTTCTATCTGAACGACTGGAAAGACTCAGCCGCTTTCCACAGGAGCGCGCCCAGCATCGCGGCAACGGCGACCCAATAACCGGGCAGCACAGGAATCGGCACCACCAGCACGCCAAAGAGGGTTCCGGTCACAAGCAGCAGACCGTGGCCAGCAAGGTGGAATGACAGTGGGCTCACGAACCCGGCTGCCGACGCTTTGATCTTTCGCCGAGCAGTCCCATCGATGAACATTCCAAACGCAAACAGCAGCGTTCCGACGATCCACATCTTCATGACCATCGCGCGTAACGTCATACGGTAGACAAGCAACCAGAAGTTCTCTGTCCACGTGTGAGCGAAGCTTGAAAATCCGCCATCGTTCATGCCGCCGACATTGCCGGAAGCGCTCAGTGTGCGATGCAACAGCCCACTGTCTACAAACGCGTGGCGGAAAGCCTCGTTGGCATGCCGTACGGCTTCGTCGGCCCGCTCTTGCCCGACGGAGGCGACCAGCGAGCGAGACTCAGCTTCGGGTACCTCGAAGAGGCTGCGCTCGGGAATAGCGGGCATTACTGCAATTGACAACACAGGGACGAGCAAAAACCAAATCTTCAGGTGCGATCCAAAGCGGCTAGCCATGCAGCACCTTCACGAGCGCAAGCAACGGAACGGCCACGATTGCGAGAAGCCCGCCCCAAAACAGCATTGGCCGTGTCTCCGCGATCGTCGCGAGTGCATAGCAGCGGGCGCCCGCGCCGTAGGTAAATTCTTCGGGCACCCCAGCGTGGACCTCACCGTCAAAAGCCCCGGCCATGTCACAGGCGCGCTGAGCCGTACGGAAATCAACTCCCGACAGCTTCGCTATGATCGTAACGGTGAGCGACATCATATTCCTCGAAGTAACGGCGGAAGGTCTCGCCATGCAGAACCCGTGCGGCGAGCTGAAACGCGGCGGTCCGCTCAGTGATCTCGTCCGGACAACGTTCCTCAACCATCTCCAGGTGGTGCTCGACGTGGCGAGCCTCGAAAGCTGAAATCGCTTCGACCATCGGGCACCACACCGAGACTTTGTCGCCGTGGCGTGCCACGTAACGACGGGCGTAAAGTGTCAGCGCCTTCTCGAACAAGCCTTGCATGAAGGCGATATGCGGATCGCCCTTGCGCTTCGCGCGTTTGTAGCCGTCGAGCGCTGACTCGATCATTTCAGCGGCCAAGGGCCCCTTGTCTCCCATAAACCGCTCACCGACGAAATCGGCCACTCGCGAGCACGCGAGCTCGAGATCAGGTGCGACATTGAAGACCTGAATGAGCCTATGCGAAAGCTTGTGGTCGCGAACGATGTTTTTGTATGCAGCGGACATAGTGTTTAATTAGCCTTCGATGATGGGAATTCGACCCTGATACACGGCACCCCCTGAGATGCGCATGAAGTACTGCAAATTCGGCAAGCTATGAAGCAGCTTCACAGGAATCAGCGGCACCTTCTCCAGTTGGATCGAGCGCGACTGCGAGCCACTGAATTCCAGTGCATGGGCCTCGGTCGTGGTGTTGGTGCTGTTCGAGATGTTGATCACTCGAATCGCTGTCTCGCCCACCTTGTCCGAGAACCACTTGGCGGTATCGCTATCTTCCAATCGTAAACAGACCTGGTTGTTCAAATTCCCCAAAACCTGCAGCATTTTCGCCGCGTTTCCGAGTTTCGCTTCGAGGTCGGCACGTGCCTGGAAGGCAACAAAGGCTTTGAATCCTGCGCCACGTCCCTTGTTCAAGATCTGAATCACCTGCTCGTTGATAGCCTCGGCGATCTCGTCGATGATCAGCACGACGTCTGGCTTCACCGCGTAGAAGTTGTAAATCGCGCCGCACACGGCAGCCACATCAGACAGCGCCATCGAGGCGATCGCCTTCTGCACGATGTTGTTCGACAGCGAATCGAGGCCCATGTAGAGGACCGCCTTCTGCTTGATGATCTTGTCGATGTCCCAAATTTCCCGCTCATCCTCGAAATCGTCGGCCTTTGGCGCAAGCATTAAGCCGGTCTCGCCGGTGGCCAGCATTTGGAGCAGCGGCAAGGCGGACGCAATGATGCGCATGTAGTGTTCGCGATCATGTGTGTGTGTCGCAATCAGGCCGTCGATGGTTTCGTGGCCCCGATCGTGCGCAGCGAACCGCTCGAGATAGAGCTTGGCCATGCCGTCGGCGAGCGACACATCGTTGCGGCGCTGCGCGTCCTTGACCGTCGACGCGACTGTGAGCTCTTCCCAGTTCGTCAGGCCGTTCTCAACGAAGAAGCGACGAAGGCACCGCTCCATCAGCGTGCCGATGCCAGACTGCGCGTATTTCAGGATCGAGCGCAGGTTCGGCTTATCGCCCACGTAGAGTTCGCCCTTGACCGCACGGTCGATGAACAGAAACGCGAAATCGCGGAACGGGCCCTCTTCCATCAATTGGGCAATGCGAGAGGGAATTTCCGAAGGCTGGGACCAGTTCTCAAGCGGGTTGAGGCGGATCGACTCGTTCGGCTTGGCCTGATTGAAATACAAAAACTTCCGGCCGGCGCGCGCACATTCCTTTTCAACGCGCTTTTTCCACTCGTCATCGTTCTTGGGATCGACGATGATGAGCACGTCATTCGGGTTGTGAATGACCTGGGTCGAGATGACTTCGTAGGTGCGGGTCTTACCTGCACCTGTGGTCCCGCCCACTAGCGTGTGACCGCCCATCGCCTTGTAGTGGAACGGCACACGGACTTTCTTCGGTTCCATGCCGTGAATCCACGACGAGCCCTGGGGCATGCGATCGCGCACGCTATCCTGAGGACCAAAAAGTCCCTCGATGCGCGCCTCGACACGTCGGCCGATTTCCGATTTCGACAGCCATTTCGGCAACGACGGAATGTCTGTGACGGGCATGCGAAGAATCTCGTGCGCGATCTGGGTATGCTTCTGCGTCCACTCGAAACCTGTCCCCAGATACATCGAATCCGCTTGCTTCTTCATAAGCTGCTGCGTCGCAAGCAGCTTATCGATATGGATCTTGCTGAGCCACTTCGTGGAGATCGCCATGCGAAAGCTCAAGGCTTTCCAGACCTGAAAGCCTCGAATCAGCAGTATGAGAGCGCCTACGAGCGCGAATGCCCAGCCGTAGGGCATGCCCGACAGCAGGATGCCGATGATCAGTAGGGGCCAAAGGAGGAAAGGCCGGAATTCGTAGATCGGACGAAAATGATTGACGTACTTCATGCGGCCGGGCGCTCCGAGATCAGTCTGCCCGCGCGCTCGACGATGCAGATATCGTTTCCGTGGGCACGCAGGAGCAGACTGCGCTTCTTGAGTTGCTCCACCAGCGTGTCGCTGGTCATACCGTATGCACCGACCAGACGTTTTTGCACCGCCAAGCCCTTCTCTTCCCAGACCACCTTTGCCTTGCCGGAGGCCACGTCGCCGGCGAGCGCCTTGAAGAATTCCTTCATCATCGCTGAGCCGGGACCGAGGATCTCATTTAACTCGTCATCCGTTGGACCGCTCTTGGATGCGTTGCGGCGCGTTTGGGTACGCGCCGCTGCAGGATCCACAGCCGCGGGCCGCTGCGGCGTTGCTTCGATGTTCGCAGCGGGTTGACCGGCGGCGGCCGCCAGCGCGTCGAGCAATGGCTTCGAAAGTTGGGGCCCGGCAGTTGGCGCTGCCTGTGCCTGCTCGGAGTCGACACGCATGCCGGTGTCCTGCGATGGGACCTGCCCCGACTCCGGGGCCACTGGCGCGACCGCGGCCGAGTGGGCCGGGGCGGCACCGTGAGGAGGTTCGCCGGCCGCTGGCTGCGCCTGCGACGCGACGAACTGCGGCTCGAGCGCCAGCGCAACATTGACCGCCGAAGGTACGTCGAATTTCACAGGGGCAAACACCGCGCGTTGCGCCTTCCGCTCGAAGTCCACGGCGACATCCATCGCCTGTCGCACGACTTTATGCACCAACGCTTCGAACCCTTGAGGACTGCGTTCGGGATTGATGGCATTGAACAGGTCAGAATGCACAGCCGTATCAAGGCCCGCAAGCAATTCCGGCGTGATGACCGTCTGGGCGAGCAGCGCCGTACGCATACGCTCGCCCCTAAGCGGCGCCACACGCCGCACCACGGCGTAAGGCTTCGTGCCGATCCACGCGCCAAACGCACCATGCGCAGCGGGGTTCCACTTCTCCTGGTCCGCCTGCCTGACGAACTCGAAGTGGCGGAACGGCTCGTCCAGCAGTGAACAAGCAGCCGCCAAGAACACCGCGTAGTTGTACTGCGGCTCGAGCTTGCGTCGCTTATCCGAAGTCAGGTCGGCGGCAAACTTTTGGCCGCCCGCCAGCCGCATTGCGTAAAACGTCGATTCGATAGTCGCGCGGAACGCTCCGCCCGGCTCGCAATGCAACTCAGGCGTGAGTGGCATCGACGAGAACCACATCGCAGTACGGCGAAGCACCGATAGCCACCTACGGGCGAACTCCGCCTCGGTACTTTCGTTGGCGCATTGCCGCACCAGTTCGATCCGCTTCAGATGGGTCGCGAAAAGCTCTTCGGCCGCGATTGGTTCGTGCATCGCGCCCATCACAGACCTCCCTTGAGGAGCTTGAGCGGGCCAGTTCCGGTCGCGGTCGCACCTCCGCCGAAGATCGTCGCAAGCTTCGGGATTTCAAACGACAGCAAAAGCACGAAAATCGAAAGGTCGATGACGTAAGCGCCATTCATAGTGGTCGTGCCGCCGACCTGCGTTGCTTTCGTTATTGCCGATGAGATCGACTCCCCGACAAGCTTGACCAAGATTGAGACGACGACGACATACATGCCGGCGCTAATCATCCAGTCGAGCCACTTCTTGAAGTAGCTGCGCGTGTACGACGAAAAGCCCAGTGCTATGGCGATAGGCCCCAGCACAATGCCCACTGCCGCCTGGACTTGGCCAATCGCCGTGAAAAAGACGAAAACGATGGAGGCAAGGCACATGGCAGCTGCTGCTATCACCAAGCCGATGACGTCCGCAAGCGACCCGCCGAGGTCCATTAACCCGAAGATCGAAAACTTGCTTTTCACCGCGTCGAACATGACGCCTGCCAGCTTCGCCATGGCGGCGCCCACCGATCCGTTCTCGCCCCCGCTTATATGCGCCGCCAACTGCTCAAACCAGGTCCAGAAGCCCGAGGCCGACGTGCTATAGCCAAGGTAGAGCGCGACAAAAATGCCGAGGGTCGCCAGTTCCTCAAACAGGTCGACCCAAGCCGAAATCGGGTGATTCGTCCCCGCGAACCGTACGCCCATCAGTACCAGCGAGATCACCCCGAGGCCCCATGCGAACTTGTTGGCTTCGTCCATGACGTTGGCACTCGCCGAGACGGCTGTGGCGACGACGTTGCCGAGCAAAACATGGATTTGGTTCGCCGCGCTCGCCGCGCCGTTCGCAAAGTCGCCGTCTTTGCTCGCGACCGCATTTCCTTTTGCGGAGCCGGTGGAGCCCGACGTTCCAGATGGAGTAGCAGTCGTCGCTATGTTCGTCGTGCTCGTTGTCTGACCAAGCGCCATTGTCGACGTGCCCACGACGCCCACAAACGCTACGATGAAAGAAAGAAGCAGAGCGCGTACTCGCTGCATAACTCTACGGTTCATCACTGCCCCAACTTTGTTGCCGAGCCGATCGATGCATCAAACGCGGCTCGTTCGCGGTCCTGCTTGGCCTTCAAGGCGGCCTGCGCGTTGTTGTTCACTTGTTGCTCTGCGACCGTTGCCGAGTCCTTCACGGCATCGCTACGCTGTTTCGCTGCCATCAACGAGAGCAGATCGCTGTTCTGGCTGGAGATGATGTCCAGCATGTGCGTGGTCAGCTGCGCGGTTGCCTCCATCGTCGGCGACATGTTCAGTTGGTCCTGGATCTGCTGACGGCGCTGCGCAAGCGTGCTCACATGCGACATCACATCATTGCCCTGTTGAAAGAGCTGCTTGGCCGTCTTGTCGTTGCTTTGCAGCAGCGTGTTTTGGTCCGCGAACCACTGATCGGGTGTTTTGCCCGATTGCGTAATCAGCGACTGGACCTTCGTTGCGTACTCCGCGTTGCTTTGCAGCCCGCCATAGAGGTCTTTGAGCGCGTCCGTATACTTCGAGAGGCTCGTGATGTCGCTGCTGATGCTGTTGAACTGCGCCAGCATCGCCGCAGGGTTTAGGTTGGTCGCCTGCTTAAGTTGATTGAGCATCATCTGGTACTGATAGACGAGGTTCGAGTCCTGATAAACCTCACCCTTGACGGCGGCAGCCGCCGTCATCGTGTTCTGGATGAAGTTCGATGCGTCGAACACCGGCATATTCGCATTGGCTTGCTGAACAAGGCTGAGTGTCAACACGCCGGTGGCTGCGATGCAGCGAAGCAGTTTTTTCATCATGGCGGTACCTTCTAGGTGAAGCGTTAAGCGTTGACGAGTACGTCGCGCACGTACTCCTCCTGCCACTGGGGGCTTCCGGATTTGACGTGCTTATCAAGAAGCGCCTGAGCCCGGCCGTCCGAGCGGAGGTAGGCAAGCGCTTCTTTCGGAAATTGGGCCTGCAGTATCCGGCTCTGTTTGGCCGTCACCCATAGGTAGTCGCGGTTCGGTACCGCGTCAGAGATCATCTTGATCTGATGCGGTGTGAGACCGAACACGTCGCGGTACAGGCCCTGGTTATTGATCGCGTCGCTGTTCGGCAGATAGATCAGGTTCGGGATGTTCTCTTTGAGAATCTCGAAGTTGGGCACCCGCGCGAGCTGTCCGAGCGATTGTGTCGCCATGAGTAGCGCCGCATTGAGCTTTCGGATCGTCACCGCCCAGATTTCAAGTCGCGCGTAGAACTTCGGGTAGGTGAAGAAGAAGCCGGCTTCTTCGATTTCGATCACCGTGTAGCGCTTGCCGTCGAGGATCTGCGCGATGCGATAGAACGCGTAGTCCATGAACAAGGCAGCGGCGACCGGGTAGTTCTGGAACAGGTCGCCCATCTCGATAGACAAGTCATCGGAGATCGCAAACCCGTCTTCGGCATGGTCGAAGAACTTGCCGTTCTTGTTGCCTTCGGTCCAGACCTGAAGCCGCTCGCGCAAGTCTGCCGAAAGAAGCGTGATGAGGCTCGACAGGCGCCACTTCTCAGCGGGGAAGCCCAACGCCAGCGTCTTGATCCGGTCGTAGATTTCCGTCTGTTGCTGTGGCGTGCAGTTGTAGTCCTCGTCTTCGATGGCAAGCTGTACCCAATCCGCAACGTAGGACCAGTGCCTTTCTTCGCCGAGCAGCGACAGCGGGTTGACGAACGTTGCCGCCTCGAAGCGTCCAGTCGCGTCGATGAACCGTCCACCGCCAAGAAGCGTTGGGATGCGGGTCGACCGGTCCTTGTCAAAGCGGATGCGGCGTGCGTCGTGGCGGCCGGTCTGCGTCATCAGGTAATTGAGGAACACAGACTTGCCCGCGCCAATGGGACCGACCACGAGGGTGTGTGCCTTGCCGCCCGGGTGATGCAAGTCGAAATACTGCAGGGTGCGATGGCGCGTTGGCAGGCAAGTGAGCGGACCGGTTTTTGTGCCGGATTGCTGTGTCAGCCACTCATTGACTTTCGAGCCCTCGCCCACGCTGCACAGCGGCGCGATATCGGACACGGCCGGTGTCTCGACGAATTGAAGGCGTCTTTGCTGATCCCAGCGGCCCGGCAGCGTCGCGCTCCACGAGGCGAAGAGGTTGGTCTTTTCCAAGATTACGCCGAAACCAGCGTTGCCGATAACGCCCACCACCTGACGGGTCGCGTCGTCGCACTCTTCCGGCGTGCTGCCGTAGACAACCACCGAGATGTTCGCGAAACCGTATTGCTGGCCTTCCGCGTCGAGCTTCGCGAGCGCGTCGCCGGCTTCCTTGGCAAGAATCTCGCGGCCTTCGTCGTTCTTCTGCTCTTCCTTCGTTGCCCACTGCTTGAGGATCGCAACCGGATTGAACGCCGCGACCTTGTAGAAGCCCCGAATCTTCTTGATATACGAGCTCGCGCGCGAGGTATCGAGAAAGCGGAACATCACACAGACATCCAGTTCCGCATCGACCTGAGAGAGCACGTCGAGCGCCGCCTCCTGGAATCCCATCCATTCCTTGATGCCAATGATGCGGGCGTACACCTTGCCGTGCGCAGATTCGAACATCAATTCGCTTGCGCCGATCGTCACTTCTGTCTCGGTCAGATGCGTGTCCAGCATCGTGACGGGGTACCGCACCCGGCGCTTGGGCGTTGAGGGGTTCGCTCGCTGGTGCAGAAACGACAGCACATTTTGAAGCTGGAGTCGCCTCATTTTGAGGCGCGTGACGCCGCCGGTGAAGCCGTCAATCACCGCCTCAAACCGCTTGATCTCGTTCCGAATCTTGGTGAGGTCGAACGCGAAGGCACTACGCGCAAGGACCGTGTCTTTCGCGGCTTCGAACATGGAAACGGCCAGGTTCTTGCCACCCACCGTCATGTGATAGCTGATCTTGTCAAAGATCCGCGAGATGCCAGTCTCCGGCGTGAAAGCGAGCGCGAGCGAGTGTGAATTCTTGAAGTACTTGCCGCTTCCGATGATCGCCTGATTGATGGCGTCAACGCGCGCGTCAGCCTCGGACGCGAACTTGCCATCGATGCCGCCGCGTACGCGACGGTGCGACATCCGCCACCACGCGGTCACGCGATGGTCGAAGTTACGGCACGCATGGTCGAGGTTATCCCGCGCCGCCGTAATGTCGCCGGGATTCGGCGAGTCCGCGTCGATGCCTTCAAACTCGAACACCGTGAGCAGCGACCCGTCCTTGTTGAGCACGAGTTCGGGCGTGACCATCGTCGCCCACGGTGCGATCTCCTGCACCGCGCGCTTGGTGAACATCATTTTCAGCATGGTTCCGCGCCTCAACATGGGAGATCCTGATCGAAACCGTAAGGACGCTTGAAGCGCGCACTGAAGCGGCGGCTCGGCCCCGGCTCATAAACGTCGGGGTAGCGGTTGTAGACGAGCATCACGACACGCCACCACGGGTCAGTCGAGCTCTTCCAGCGCAGGAAGACATGCACCAGCACGCCGACGACAAGAAACGCAGGACTCCAACTCGTGTAGCAGAGCAACGCGGTCATCGTCCCGTTGAAGATGGCGAGCCCCCGGTCTGCCCCGCCCATCTGGCGCGGCAGCGAAAGGCCCCGACTAACCTTGTGTTGGCGCATATCAGCAGGCGTTGGCCATGTGGAAGTGGCTCTGCATGATCGGAACGGCCACCGATGCGATACCGAGGCCGACGAGCACCACCGAGAAGGTCTTCGCGATGTTGCTTTCCGAATTGGCCACCGCGACGCCGCCCAGCGTGATGAGCACGATGCCGATGCCGTAGAGATACGGGCCGCTGATCAGGTTGCTGATCGTGCAGATAATGTCGGTCAAACCCGTCAGATTCGAAAAATCGCCCGCAGCCATTGCCGCAACTGACACGACGCTCAAAAGAGCGCCGACCAGCATGGACTTGCCCGGACGCAGACGTTTTGCCACCGTCGCGGCTCTGTTGAGTACCTTCTTGCCCTTCATTTGATGCTCCCGTTAAAAAACGCGTTGTAGGTCGTAATCGTTGTTTTTGAATCCCCTGATTTCGAGGATCTCGGAGACATGCCGCATCTCGCCGGTGCGCTTGAAATGCACGACGTAGTTGAAGCAGTCAGCGATGTTTTTGCGCATGTCTTCCAGCTCCCACCGCGATCCGGTCGGGATGCCCAGCATGGCGAGCGATTCGAGGCGGCTCAGCGCCGTGCGCCCGTTGTTTGCGTGGATGGATGCGAGGCCGCCATCGTGGCCGGTGTTGAGTGCCTGCAGCAGGTCGTAGGCTTCGCCGCCCCGGACTTCACCCACGATGATGCGGTCGGGGCGAAAGCGCAGGCACAGCGCGACCAGCAGCTGCGTCGTCACGTTGGTGTCGGCATTCGAGAGCAACCGAACCCGATTGGGCACGTGCAGCTTCAGTTCCATCGTGTCCTCGATGGAAATCACCCGCTGGTCGGACGGGATCTGTTCGATCAGCGCGTTGAGGAACGTCGTCTTACCGGCGGACGTGCCACCGGCGACGAGCACGTTCTTGCGCGACTGGACGAGCGCAACGAGCGCACGCATGAGCGCTTCGTCCTGAGCGCCCTCTTCAAAATGAATCGCTTCCGCGTACTCCGGCCGAGCGTTCGCTGCCGAGAACGCTCCCATGCTCACGTAATCGGCAAGCGTGAGCTTTGACTCGCGATGTTTCCGGATGCTCAGCGCATGCCCGTCGATCGACGTCGGGCTCATGACCGCCGCGATACGTAGATTCTTGTGGCCCGCGTTGATGATCCCTTTATCGCTTCCCGCTTTCGCCGACTTTTCAACAGACGAGGCGAGCGAATGGATCGCGCCTTCGAGCTGCTCGGGGCGCAGGTCGATGTTTTCCCGCGTCATCACACCGCGCCGTTCCACCCAAACGTTGCGGTAATCGTTGATCATGATTTCCGCGAGGTCGGGGGCGTCGAGCAGCTCGCGCAGCGGCGAAAGCGCATGGAAGAACATGCGCACGGCCTCTGCTTCGAGCGGGCGCAGCTTTAAGAGTTGATTGTCGGCAGATTCGGACATGCGATGCTTTGTGAGCGATCTAACATGTCGAGTATTGTTGTGGTTGCGCTGTGCCTGCGGATTTGGAAAGAGAACTCAAATCGAGCGGCTTTCAGCACTAGCTGGAGAGCGCGTTTCGGGCACTGCGCGCACGTTTAAACAACGGTGCGCTAGGAATTATCATGATAATTCTGGTTAGGGGAAAAGAGATATGAAAACGTATCTCTTTCTTCGAATAAGCCGATCCTATCGATGTTACCGGTCTGGGGTTGTCGCGCCCACAAGAGGCGTAAACCAAAAAAGCCCCGCGCGTGGCGGGGCTTCGTTCTTCATCAGATGTTCGGGCCAAGCCCGGGTTAGCAAATCACTTCCATCGTTTCGCCAAACGGCGCTTTACGGGCGCGCGGCAAGGGCGTGGTCGATGCCCAGAGGACGGGGTAATGCGGCGCGACCGTTGGAAAGCGCCCGTCCATATCTGTCAGATAGACCAGAAAGGCGGGATTCAAACCATCTTGCGCCACGCGACTGAACGGGTCAATGAACGCTGTCCCACCTCCGCCGCGCACCGGTTTGATCTCCGGCGAGTCGCCCCGCTCGAAAATCTGCACCTGCGTCACGCGCGTATCGCAATCCATCACGATCAGCCGCGCCGGTTTCAACGAATGGAACACAGCGAGGATCTCCGCGTCGAACTGCGCCTGCGTTTCATCGAACACTGAACCGCTCGAATCGCGCACGAAAACCGCATCGCCAATCGCCGGTGTATGCAACGCGGGCAGATAGAACCCGAGATGCAGATACCGCCGGTTGGGCGTCGCGAAGCTGTAGTCTGACGGCGACGACTGCTGCGCAAAACGATGCAACACCGCCCGCCAGTCGACGACCGGCCGCACCGCTTCGCCTGCCATCGCCTGCAGATCGCCCGGAAGCTTCCCGCGCATCGCGGCCGCTTTCGCGGCTTGCGTTACGGCAACCTTCCACTCCGCTTCCTTCACCGGCTTGTCCGGACCTTTGAAGGGCCGCACTTCACCGAACGAGCCAGGTGGTGCAGCTTGATCGCCGGGCGACTGCCCCGGCGCAGCGCCGTCCTGGCCACCGGGCTTAGACGCTTGCCTGGCATCTGGCTGCGGCAGCCCGTTTGGACCGGGCTGCAGCTGTTGGCTCTGCGGCGGCTGTTGCTGCGGCGGCTGCTTGGGCGGCGATTTCTGCTGCTTTTCCTTCGCCTCCTGCGTCAGCAAACCGTAGATCTCTTCCGCCGACTTGCCCGTGTACCGCGCATCGACGAGTGCCCCTTTCGGCAGAACCATGCCCGATGACAGCACGATCGGATTGATCGCGTAGTCACAGGCATCGTTCCATCGATCGGGGTCGCGTGCGCCCTGCCGCCAGCAATGGCCGTTGGCCACGTGCAGGACTTCGTGCGCAACCACGCCGCGCACTTCGAGGTCACTGAGTGACTCCAGATATGTCGGGTTGTAGCCTAACGTCTCGCCATCCACCCAGAACGTTTTAGCGGACGGATCCTCGCGGACATTCAGACGGAGCGCGAGCGCCCCGAAGAACGGCTGCGAGAGCACGAGCTCGGTTCGCTGCCGGGCAATGCGCGGATGGACCGCGCTACTGCCCAGCACAACATCGTTGCGGTCCATGACGCCCCCTTATGCGACGAGACGCAACTGCAGCGAACGGTCCGATTCGACTTCCATCGGTTCCGGCTGCATGCCCATGAACGCGGCCATCAACCCTTCAATCTCCTGTGCCTTGCTGGCCACCTGAGAACGAAGCACGCGCGAATCCTTCAACTCCGCGCCCGTGTGAACCGCCAGATGCGCCTTGGCCTGCTCGAGGATGTGCGTCAGTTGCGGGTCGTTCGAGAAGTTGAGCTTCGGCAGCAGCGCGCATAGGTCTTGTACGTTGTTGGCGACGTCCAGTCGGACATTGCCGGTCGCGTACAAGCGATTGGCCATCTGCGAAACCGCTTCGTAGAGACGCCGCACCAGGTCCTCGTTTGCCGTGGCGATCGAGGCCAGAACGTGCTGGTCGAGTTCGCTCTTGAGCGTGGTGAGCACGTTCGCCGGCAACTCAACACCGAACTGGCTGGCATCCGGGAACGGCAGCACGGCCATCTTCACGCCGAACTTGGTGGACAGCTCAGCGAGCGTCGGATAGTCCGCCTCGTTGAACAGCCCATTCAGTTCCTGACGCGCGGCTTCCTTCAGGTTCAGGTAATCGGTCAGGAACACGGAAACCGCCAGGTCGAACTCGTCTTTCAACGAGCGCATCTTTTCGGCGAATTCCATGTAGACCATCGTCGGCAGCAGGCGCACGCCCAACTGATCGTACTTCAGGGTGTGGTCGTAGAAGTACGAGCGAATGCGTCCAGCCAGCGTCACGACTTCGGCGAAGCTTGGAGCATGCTCCGGCAGCAGGCGTTTGTTGAATCTGCCGATGCCCTTCGCGTGGTGCTTGTTCTCGACCTCCTCGGTCACCTTGCCGTCGTAACGGCGTGCGACCCAGGTGGAAATCGTCACCGAGCACAGCATGACCTTCGATTGGATAAAAGTGATGTCCATGAAAAAACTCCGTATAGAAAGGGGAATGGTTGAAACAAAGAAAAAGGCCCTGCGCGTCCGAAGACACGACAGGGCCGAGAGGTAAAGCAGAGAAAAAAGTGAAACTGAGAACCGGCTTACTCCCCGCGGATGATCTTGCCGATCTCGCCACCTTGCGCTGTGATGAACGCGTACGAGTTCTGTATCTGCGGTGAGCGCTGGACAGAATCTCTCACCAGCAGCGCCGCGAACTCGCGGTGCCCTTCACCGATCAGACGCTCGGTGTAGCGCACGACGCGATCGAAGTTGTTTTCGTTCGCGCGTGCCGCAAGCGCTGCCGCGATCGCGTACAACGCCGAAGGCGTCGTCGGGATCATGGCCGTGTCGGGCGCGAGAAGAATCGCGTCCGGATTCGGCAACTCGCGGAAGATTTGGAGGAACGCGACCAGTTCCGTCGCGGCGCCCTCTCCCACCGAACCGGCGTAGGAGATGTGCTCCAGATGCTTGGGGACTACATCCATGGTTTTGGCCACGAACCCCCAGCTACGCGGACTCGGTGCGTTTTCGATATCCCGCGACGTTTTCTGCACAGACAGCAAGTCCGGGCGAAAGCGCAGGAACGCGATGAGCGCGGGCGGGATGTTTTCGCGCACGGCCCACTGCGTCCAGCCTTCGATCGAGGGCTCGAGTTCGACTACCGTGGCGAAACGAGAGATCACCGGATCGAGAATTCCCGATACACCGGCGTTGTCCGTTCGACGGTTGGTGGCCGCAAGAAACGTCACCTGCGGAGGCAACACGTGCTCACCGACACGCCGCGCGAGCAGCAATTGCATCTTCGCGGCTTGCACGGCGGGCGAGGCCTGCCCAAGATCGTCCAGAAACCAGATGAGCGGGCGTCTGGAGGTCATCGCGCGTTCCAGATCCCCGAACGGCAGGAACTTGGCGGTCGCGCCGTCGGGCGAAGGAAACGGCAACCCTTTCGAGTCGGTCGGATCCTCGACCACCGGGTGGCTGATGAGCAGTTCGTGATCAGTTGCATGCGCGGTCTGTTCGACGATGTCGCTTTTGCCGATGCCAGGGCGGCCGGTGATGAGCACCGGCAGGCGTTTCGGGACGTACAGGGAGAGAAGTTCAGTGAGTTGAGCGGGCGTGACTTTCATAGTGGCTTCCAATAAGGAATTGAGAAGCCCCAAAATGACTACGCCCGTAGGGACGTGGTCCCTTAGGAGCATTAATACAGCGAGAAGTAAAAAGCCGGCTCGTAGCCGGCTGGGTCGATGCGTCGATGACGCGGTTGATAAGTGCAGTGTATGGATCAGGCGCCGCCGCGAATCGTGGAAAGATCGCTTTTTTGCGGCGTCTTAACGCTTTGGCACAGTCAGTCCGGCCCGCTCACCAGACCAAGGACATCAAGGGTGATCAGCGGGAGAATCCGGGGCACGTTCGGCAGCGCATTGTGCTCGGCGCTGGATCGATTACTGGCCTCGAGCGCGCGATCGTCAGCTTCAGACCAGCCTCGATCCTGTTCCTACGCGATCTGATGAAGGGTGCAGCCCCCTCAAAGACTCGCTTCAAGTTTTGAATTGCCATGAGGCTCCTGCGATCTGTTGAACCGAAAAAAACCCAGCACGAAGGCCGGGTTGTTAGAGAGATGAATTGTCAATTTGCTCGACTTTCCAACGACACGCGCGCGTAGGCGAGCGTGCCGTCATTCGCACGAAGCGATACCTGCAGGTGACGTACAGGGTCGGCCAGTGCGTAACGCACACTGGCACCCTGCCGGACGCTGACGATCTCCGAAAAGCCGTCGGCAATTGTGCGATCGACCCAGTCCGCCCCGGTCAAGACCGCGCCATCATCAGTGCGGACTCGCGACATGAGCGCAATTTCTCGCGCGCGTGCAATTTCGTGTGCGACTCGCCGCGCTCACACTGCGATACCGACAGGCGGTCCCACTCCGCCTGCTGTGCTTCTTCCATGCCCGCCAGCTCGAAGATCGCTCGGCGCCGCGCTGCGGCGCGAACCCCAATGAGCTTGATGCCGAAGACTTCCCGCACCGCCAGCTTCGTCCCGCGGTTCGCGTCGTCAGGCCGGTCGAGCACGCTTAGCAGGTACGACATGTCTGCCTCCTGAATCGCTTTCGCGAGGTCGTTGCCGTACTTGTGCGTCGCGCGGCCATGATCGAGCACCGCCAGTTGCTTCCCCAGTTCGTAATCGCGCAGGCTGATCGACCCGTCCGCACGCGCCTTGTCGAGTTCGCTCAAACGCTTCTCGCGTGCCTGATCGGCCAGCGTACGCCGGAGTACTTCCGCGAACTTGCATGACGGCTGTCCAACGTCCACCGGCTTCAGATATGCATCCGGCAGCGAGTACGGATCGAGCACTCCCTTTGCATACAGCAGGTCATCAATTTCCACCGTAGACGGCTCGTTTCGAGCCAGGCCCATGACCATGATCAGCAGCGCCGCGTTTTGTGACGTGATCGCCAGTTTCGAATGGACCATCACACGCACAAGTGGCGCGAGCTTGGAAAGCGGGAGCGCGCCGCGCAGTTCGGGCACGGCAAGCAGCGGTTTTGCCCATCGCAAGTCCGTGTCGAACTTCGACAGCGACGTGTAGTCGTCGATTACGGACTGTGGAACAGGTTTGCCACCGGCGAGCCCGTAGGCCACATGGACCTCATGACGACCGTTACGCTGACCGCTGCCCTCCACCACCGGACCCGCATAACGAAAGCCAAAGCGCCGCTCGGCCTCCTGCTGCAAGACTTCGAACAGATTCAAACCGCGACCGCCCGACCTGCTTTCCTCCCCGTTGGCTTGGGCCACCTGATCGGACGAAAACAGATACAGGGGCTCGCGAGCCAGATCGAACGCGAGATAGAGCAGTTGCCAGTGATCGCGGCGGATCTGCCAAGGCTGCAGTGCGGCAAACGATGGTCTGAAGTACGCCCCGTCGATTTCGTCGATGAGCGACAGGAAGATGCTCAACGCGGTGCCGGGCCTGCGCACGGTCAATTTGCCGTTGAAACGGGTGACTGAAACCGGATTGTCGAAGAAAGCGAGGGTAATGTCGGCCGCATCGAGACTGGCGGTAAGGTCGTTGCCCCGGAAGAAGCTCAGCACTTCGAGCATTGTGCGGAAAGACTGCGAGAAACCTGCGAAGGAAAGTCGGTACATGATCGATTGCTCGGAAGAAAAGCCAGGCAATCGATTCCCGTCGGGTCGATGCCCGGCAGGGGTTAATTGCGCCTGATGGCGCGAGAAATGTGATAACAGCTTTACGCGGCGTCCAGCAATCGCGCCATGACACGCGCGAGTGACCACGCGTGGTCGCTTGAAAAGACTTTCGCACGCAGCAACGGCAGCACCGCGTACGTACGCTCGGTCGAATCCGTGAGCGGTCGGCGGCTGATCCAGTCGACGTGGATGATCCACCCTTCCGAACTGCCGGTGCATACAGACACGGCGATCCTGTCTTGCGAGAACGACTGCGGCCACGATCTGCTGTGGCGAGCGCCATGAACCGCCTCGTTGGCATCGTCGCTCATATTGGCCGGACACAGCCATTCGGGCTCAAGCTCGGTCTTGCACAACACCCGGCACAGATCTGAAAACACTTGATTCACCGTTTTGCCTTCAGTATCCAGCCGAGCGACAGTTTTGATATCGACGGCGCCGACGGCAGTGACGCCGATCGGCAGTGAGACAGTGGTCGGTTGATGCATAGTGCGGTTCCTAAAATGCAAAACGCGCCCGTAGGCGCGTATTAACGATGGACGAAAAAAAGCCGCACCCCTTGAGGTGCGGCTAGCCTATTTGACCCAGTTCACACTGCGTCGATTCATTTGCCCCAGTCCCGCTCACGATCGCGCTTTTGCCCGTTGTGGTTTGTCCACATGAAGAAGCCTGCGATGGAGAGGCCAAGCACCAACGTAAAGATTGTTGCGCCCACGTCATTCTCCTTTCATATGTAAGAATCCTGCATACCACAATACTACTCCAAGGACGACGAGAGCAGCAGTACCTAATGCAGTTGCCCAAACCCAAACTGCCGAGGAGTGCGCATATCCAACCGCGCCACCTATCGATGCTGCCGACAAGGTGTGCAGATAACGACCATTTTGCTGCCGCTGATCCTTCGACGGATTGGCGATCGCATAAAGCCGGTCTCGCAGCCCGGGCCCCGGATCGGGCGGCACCGAGACAACGTAGGTACCATCCGGCCTCGTAGACACAGGCAACACATAGCCCTTGTAGTCAAGGCTGAACACCGGCGAACACTCTGCTTCCTGCATCACGGTCATCAAAAGCGCTAGCCGCGGCGGAATGGCGACTACGCCGGAAATGACGTCAAGGGACACTCTGTCCGTCAGCGTCAAACCGCAGGTGTATTCCACCTTGACTCTCGCCAGCTTCATTGGCGACCTCCGCACGTCAAGTCGATACCGCCGGCGAGGCGCAAGCCGTCGAGCATCGCCAGATAGCCGTCCGTCGTTTCAAGCTGCTGCAGGGAAACGTGGTTCTCACCACCGCCGGTCAGATCCGAACGACCGCGTCGGGTTCTGAAACTCAGCGCAACGCCCGATCCGCACCGCCGCTCGATCACGTCGACAAAAAACGTCTCGGTACGAAGCGAAACCCGCATCGTCGGACTGCCGCGGCGCGAATCGTTGACGATCTCGTGTGCATTCGAGGTGAGCCGCAAGTCGTGCGCGACGCGTCGGAGGACGCGCGTTGCATGACGCTCGAGAGCCGCTTTCGCGCCGGAGTTGGCGCTGCTGCGGTCCGCGTAAAACATACGGGGAAATTTCATGATTACCTCGGAAAAGATGAGGCAGGTCCCTTGCGGGAAGCCTGCCCCACAAGGGATTTGCGCGGTTTGCACCGTGCGCTGAAGGAATCGTGGCTACTTAATCAGTGGGTGATCCGGTATCCGGACCCGTTGGAGACGAGGAAGACTTGTTGGCCAGGGGCGAACTGCTGGTCATCGACCTGCGTCACGACAACGGTTGCCCCATTAGCACGGCGAAGGAAGACTTCGACGCCACTGTGACGCGACATGACTGAACCGACGCGCTGCGCGACCAGTCCGGAAACCGAACCGGAGAGCGCGCCCGCAACATAGCGGCCACGACCATTGCCGATCACCTGCGAGCCGAGAAACGCGCCGGCCGCGGCGCTCACGATCGATGACAGGCCCGACGAGTCGGACGAGTTTTCGATCGTGATCGGACGCACGCGCAGGATGGTGGCCTGCTCGTACTGTCCGATGCGCTGAACGTCGTAACGCTGATACGTGTTTGGCGAGCCAAAGTCGGCCGTTGCGCAGCCGGTGAGCGCCGAGAGAAGAAAGACGGTGCAGAGAAGCTTGAACATGGAATGCCTCGACGAAGAAATCGGGCAATCCGCCCTTGGGGGCTGGTTTGCCCCATAGGGAGAAAAGAGAACAACGAAGCGAAAAGCCGCGTTGCGTTCAGCGCGTGACGGACGCGATCGCGATCGACACGAAGACAACGGCGACAACGAACGACAGAATTTTCCAGGCTTCGGCGTCCTGCTTGGCGTACCAACCGAGACTGCTGAAAGCGTGTTTGAGGACCGGGAACATGAGCCACTCCTTGAATAGACGAGGAGCCGCCCAGATGGGAAAGCTCCCATCAGGAAAGAAAAAAGGCGACCACAAGGGGTCGCCAGAAAAAAGCCGTCCGAGGAACACGGCCTGAGAGAGAAAAACATGACTCCAGCGCACTGGAGGGGTCGGTCGATGCGCAGGTGCGCGGGGAATGAGGCAAGTGTACGGACAGCAATGGCAGCGGCCGGTCGGAAACCTCGCGATTTTTATATGCCTTTCGAAAAATGGAAGTGGCGAGCCGATTACCGCTGATGGCCACGCCGTCCGTTCGGCGCGCCATGATTGGATTGCTGCGCTTGCGCATTGTTGGACCTTCGACGGCACGAGGCTTGCGCGCCAGTCAGCGCGCTAAGCGCACCCGGCCAACTACAAAGCTTCGGAGACAATCATGAAACTTCTCACCACGCATGACGGCTTGCCGCGCCTGTCATGGGGCGCGGTCATCGCGGGCGTCATCCTGTCGATGATCGTGTATCTGATCATGAGCGTCCTTGGTACGGCCATCGGCGCTTCGCTCCTCTCGCCGTTGGCAAAGGCAGACACCTTGCGCGGCTTCGGGTTTGGCTCGGGCATCTGGGTGATTGTGACGACCGTGCTCGCGGTATTCATCGGCTCGTATTACTCGGGACGGTGCGCGCCTGTGCTGGGATGGCTGCATGGCCTACTTTCATGGGCAGTCATGACGCTGTTGATCGTCTATGGAACGACCTCCCTCATCACCGGCGTAGTCAGCACGGCCGGCAGCGTCGCCGCGACCAGCGCTCAAGTCGGCGCGACCGCTGCCAATCAAGCCGGTGGCGGAAATCAGATGGTCGATTCCGCGAAACAGCAGATCCAGGCCGCGATGGCCTCGGCGGCCTCGGCCGCATCGAGCCCCGACGCGGAACAAAACGCGCGGCAGGCGGCTGATACCGCCGCACGCGGGGTGGCTCGCGCGAGCTGGTTCTCGTTTGCAGCACTCGTCGTTGGCGCCATCATTTCCATCGTGTCCGGCGCAGCAGGATTTCGCCATCAGCCTGCGTTCGAGGACGCTGGAGGCGCAGCGACCGACGACGCAGCGACGGTACGCAGTCGCACCATCCGAGCCGGTGGGCGTCTTTAAACAGAATTGACGATTGGGAGAGGCCCATGGAGCCGAATGAATCAACTGCCGCTGACGGAACGTCGCCCTCCGGTTCGACGGACGAAGTCCGGCTATCGGCCGTACGAGAGGAATTGGCGGTAGGCGTTCGGAAAGTCGAGACCGGCGCGGTTCGTGTCCACAAGCTCGTGCACGAAGAAGTGCAGCCCGTATCGATTCGCCTCCACACCAAGCGAGTTGGGGTCACGCGTGTGCCCATCAATCGCCCCGTAGAGCACCGCAGCGACCCCCGTCGTGAGGGCGACACCCTCATCATCTCGGTCTATGAATATGTGCCAGTCATCCAAATGCAACTGACGCTCAAGGAGGAAGTGCATATCACGACCACCCAGGCACAAGAGGACGTCATTCATCAGGTGCTGATGAACTCCGAAGAGATCATCGTAGAACGCCGCGAAGGCCCGGACGGCGAGTGGAAGCGCGATCCAGGTTTGGGGTGAACCGAACAAGCCTACACGGGAACGCGGGTTGCGTTACGGTTGCACGCGCTTTAGTCCCGGCTTGCGTAAGCCCCCCTATTTTGGAGACTGCAATGGCTCAGACAATTATCGGTGTGTTCAACACGTATCAGGATGCCGACCTCGCTCAGACTCGCCTCGAAAACGAAGGCATTGCCCGCACGGACATGAGCGTGCATTCGAACGATTCCGGTTCGACTGTCGCGACAGGCCTGCCCGCAGGCGAATCCGTTGCAGCCCGCTCGGGTGAAGTGCACGAGGGCGCCATGGCGCGTGTCGAGCATTTCTTCAAGAACCTCTTTGGCGATAGTGATCGCCCGGAGGAAGTCGGACACTACCAAGAAGCGGTCCGCCGCGGCAGCGCCCTCCTGTCTGTCGAAGTTCGAGATGATGCCGCCGCGGAACAAGTGCGGGATGCGCTGTACGCTGCGGGCGCCATCGACATCGATTCGCGCGTGGCGCAGTGGCGCACTGGCGGTTACAGCAATTACGACAACACCGCCCCTGCCTATACAGCTGATCAAATCGCGGAAGAACGCAAGGCTTTCCCCGTCGTGCAGGAGTCGCTGGAGGTCGGCAAGCGCGAGGTGCAAACCGGCGGTGTACGCGTGTATTCGCGCGTGACCGAAACGCCGGTCAGCGAATCGGTCAATCTTCGTGAAGAGCACGCGAGCATTGAACGTCGGCCGGTAGACCGTCCGGCCACGGCTGCCGACCTGAAGGAAGGCTCCGTTGAAATCAAGGAAACGGCCGAACAAGCGGTGGTCGCGAAGACCGCACGCGTGGTCGAAGAAGTTGTGGTGGGCAAAGAAGCTTCCAGCCGGACCGAGACCGTCAACGACACGGTTCGCGGCACGGACGTCAAGGTCGAGCGCACGGCCGGGACTGACGCTGGTGTAGTAGGTGGTACCGCCGCCCCGACAGCGGACGTCAAGAAGACGCAACTGTAAGGAATCTCGCCAGCCGCGCTGATGCGAGGCTGGCGTCCCGCATCGGCACTGATAGCCGAAGCAACAGTTTGCGAGATAAAAGATTCAACGGAGGGGAGGCTATGCAGATCTACGCCGAGACGCTCTCTATGGTCAGCGTCGATTTAAATGGCCAGCATATCAATGGCCGCTACCGCGTCACCGGACCGAGCGTTATCGCTTATTACGGCGACTTGGTGAAATTTGTGTCTTGCAGCAAGCAAGTGCCTGCCGAGCGCCTGGCGCAGTGGCTCCTGACCGACATGGCTATCCAGAGCCTACAAGACGATCGTTCGATCCAAACGCAGGCGAATCTAACAGAAAAAACGCCGGCACGAGGCCGGCGCTGAAAAGCTCGTCGGTTATCCGAGGGCCGTGACGAGCCTGAGAGAATGGTATTTTACCTTAGGCGCTTCCGAGCCTCCTCCCCGCGCTCATCTCTTTGCACACCCAGTTCGTTGCCTTGACTTCAGGCTGCCACTGCGAAGATGAATCATCCTCATCGATTCCTCTTCGCCATGTTCCAAGCCATTGACCTGTCCTCATTGCGCGCGCCGCGCATCAATCATCAACACGTCGGCGCGCGCGCGAGAGAGGTCGCCTTCACGCCCGAGGTTGCCGCGATGCTGGCATCGGATGCGGTCGTCGCGATTGGTGTAAGCGGGGGCAAAGACAGCGTGGCGTGCGCGCTGGCCGTCGCTCGCCATCTCGATTTAATCGGTCACAAAGGCCCGCGCATTCTGGTGCATTCGGACCTCGGACGCGTCGAATGGAAAGACAGCGGCCCCGCGTGTGAGCGACTCGCGGCGAAGCTCGGATGGGAACTGCTGACCGTGAAGCGGCAAGCGGGCGATATGCTGGTTATGGTGACCTTTGCGGTGTGAACAACTGCTGCGGCGCGCTGTTTAACGGGGACTCGAAGGGTTCGACTCTTCCCCGAAGCTAAGACGGTCAATAACTTTTATTCGGCGCGACCCGGCAGCACGATCATGTTGAAATCCGCTATCCGTGCAGCGCAGCAATGCAGCGCAGGCCCAGGTTCACGTCCACGCTTCGAGTGCCATAAGCCGCGGGTCGACGTCGACATCAAATTAAAAGGCAATGTCCTCGTCCGCTAAGGCTCAATGGCCGGTTTCTGGCGAGCAGATTGCCGGCGGGACCGCCTCGATTCGGCCCAGACCGTGTCAAAACTCCGAGAGAGCCACACTGTGCGCGGCGCTCCGCCGAGTGCATGAGCAAACTGCGAAGTCGCCGAACTTGATCTTGCTCTTGCGTCTTCGGCAACATCGAGACCGCCGTCTCGCTTACATCCTCATCGCCTCGATAAGTCTTGTTGAACCGAGCAGCGCAATCACGCGCTTCATGTTGTAGGCAAGCACGTGCAAGCTCATCTCGGTACTGACGTGTCCGATGGTCTTTGTCAGGAAGTGAGTGGCTCCCATCCAAGCCTTGATCGTGCCGAATGGATGCTCGACAGTCTGTCGTCGGATTCTCATCATCTCGGGCGCATGGTCGAGTCTTGCCTGCATCGCTTCGAGCACAGTCTCATGCTCCCAGCGTGTCACACGGCGTTGCGGACCTGGAGTGCAGTTCTCTTTTAACGCGCACTGTTGGCAGTTTGAGCTCCAATATTTACTGAGCTTCAGTCCGCGCTCGACAGTCGAGAACCTCCAGATGAGGCGCTCGCCTGCGGGACAGTGAAATTCGTTCGCCTGTGGGTCGTAAATGAAATCGTCTCGACTGAAGCGACCGTGAGCCGTCGCGCTCGACGTGATGGTTTTCGGTACATACACGGTGATGCCCGCTTCGTGACAGGCGAGCATCTCCTCGCTCTTGTAGTAACCACGATCCGCAATCGCCGTGAGCTTCTCGACGCCCATTTCCGTGCGAGCAAGCTTCGCCATTGACGTCAATTGATCACGATCAATGCCCTCGTTGGTCACCGCGTGCGCCACGATCAAATGGTGCTTTGTATCGACTGCCGTCTGGACGTTGTAGCCAACGACTCCTGTTCCGCGCGTCTTCATCGAGCGTGCATCAGGATCGGTGAGTGACACTTGCGCGTCGGGTGCCGCTTTAAGTTGAAACTCAATCTCCTTCAGGCTTCGCATTTGCTCTTTGAGAGCTTTAATCTTGTCCTGAAGTCGTTCCGTTCTGACCTTTGCGATTCCCGGCTCCTGTCGGTCTGCCGTGTCCATCGCTAAGAGGTACCGGCCGATGCTCTCCTCAATGTCCCGCATACGACGCTCGAGCTTCGCGCTCGTAAAGTTGCGGTCGCGATGGTTGACGGCTTTAAATTTGCTACCGTCGATCGCTACGAGTGCCTCCGCAAACAGGTCAAGGCGCTGGCACAGCACCACGAATTGACGGCAGACGCTGCGAATCGCCTTGCCGTTGTCCCGACGGAAGCGAGAGATCGTTTTGAAGTCGGGAGTCAAGCGGCCAGTCAACCACATCAACTCAATATTGCGTTGGGCTTCACGCTCAAGTCGACGGCTGGATTGAATGCGGTTCAGATAGCCGTAGATATAGATCTTGAGCATCACCTCGGGGTGGTACGAGGGGCGCCCAGTGAGAGCAGGATCGACTCCCTCAAAACCTAACTGCCGAAGATCTAGTTCATCGACGAAAACGTCGACGACGCGCACGGGATTCGTGTCCGTTACGTAATCGTCCAACGCCTCAGGAAGAAGAAAGCTTTGCGTACGGCTATCGCCTTGAACGAATCGCTTCATCTCGCTCGCCTCCGCTATCGGATACGAAAATCATAACGCTTCAAAATGACGTTTTGACACGGTCTGGGCCACTTCCGGACATTCGGCAGCCGACCGAGGATTGGCGACAATTGTTGCACTCGCAACAGGAAAACGTCTCACCGAGTGGAATCGGAATGAGTTACGCCAAGGAATTCTTTGACCTTCAACTCAAGTTCGCCGAAAGAGTCTCGGAGCTAGGACCCATCCCGTTGCAAGTGGCCCTTCTTGACTTCACGAATCTGTACGTGCGGTTCGTTGGTGATCGAAAATTCGA
The DNA here is from genome assembly GCF_031450875.1 of Caballeronia sp. LZ001. NCBI lineage: Bacteria > Pseudomonadati > Pseudomonadota > Betaproteobacteria > Burkholderiales > Burkholderiaceae > Caballeronia > Caballeronia sp. LZ001. Next base: position 349,294 of record NZ_JARTVX010000001.1, read on the forward strand.
CAGCAATAGTCCGGTGTGGACAGCTTACGTGGCAGGGTTGGGGCGCGAGACCGATCTAAGCGATTGGACGTATCGCTTTTACCGTCGTCTGCCCCATCGGGTTCAGCCCATAACGGTTGTCGCAACGTTCGGATGTTTCTCGTACGCTATTGAGGATTCGGACCGAATTCGGCTTCATTTCCATAACGCCGATGAGGAGCGTTATGCTCCATTGAGCGAGGAGCGATTGGCCTCCCGGTTATCTGAGCTGACTTCGCTTATAAACCACGTCCGCTCACAGCACAGGGAGGTCAGGCAAGTAACCGGCGTCTCGTGGCTATACAACTTGCCAGCCTATAGACGGTTATTTCCTGAGTGCTACGTCGCGACGGCGACGGTGGCAGAAAACAGGTTGCGCAATATGCCCCTATGGGGGCAATTTCTGAACCGCCATGGGCACGTTAGGAAAGACGCTGTGGCGCTATTCACTCGGCGGCTTACCGATCAGACCAGCATGAACGGGCTTGCACAATGTTTCCCGCTACAACCGCTTTCCGTAGCGGCGTCGATTGAAGCTTTCCACCAGTTCTATGCATAGAACGAACTTCGGCAACCGGCCAGGAAGCGACATCCAGAAAATGCAAGCGTCTAGCTGCGAATTATTTCGTAACGGACGTTCGTGTAGAGTTGCCCTCATTCTGCATGATACGTTCTCCGCCGCACACTAAATAAACCGCATGCGACTTCAATGACGACATCGACTCAAACCGCACCTTCAAATCAAAACGTTCAGCCGTTTCAGCACAAAGACGTTGTTTTTTGGTATGGCATGTTCATGGTCACATAGTCCATTGTGGATTCGGTAGTTCAAACTGCGATCATGAAGAGTCTAGGGATCGGGGCCAGAGACGCAGTTATTCTTACGGGGAAAACTTCCGAAAACGATTGTCGGCGTGCGGGCACCTCACAACTGGCGCTTGCTCGAAGCTACGCCTCCTGGAGGCTCTCGGTCGGCCCATCAGAGTTCTACGCCCGCGTGCGAGGTGCTGGCTCCTGCAACGTAACGCTGAGTCTTCTATAGCTGCAGGCGACCACCATCAACGTTGATTTCGAGACCTGTAATGTAGGAAGCTTCGCCGGAGGCAAGGAAAGTCACCGCGTTCGCCACTTCTTCGGCATGACCAACACGGCCCATGGGTATTTGGGCAACATTGTGGCGGACCGAATCCTGTTGCTGCTGTGGAGTCATGCCCATCTTGCTCATGGCCGGGGTGTCAATGGAGCCTGGAGCCACGGCATTCACACGGATGCCTCGCTCGACTAACTCAGCAGCAAGAGTGCGAGTGAGAGACCGCGTTGCAGCCTTATTCGCTGAAATGACGGATGACCCAGCGATGCCCTTCTGGTCGAAAAACGAAGTCGTAAAAACGATTGCCGCGCCATGGCTCAGCAGTGGAAGAGCGTGCTTTACGGTGAAAAACGAGGCCCTAAAATTGCCAGCGAAGATCTGGTCAAACAGCTCTTCCGAGGTCTCAGCAACTGAAGCAAGCTTTGGCGCTCCAGCATTTGCGAAGAGGATGTCCAAGCGATCGTACCGCGCTCGAAAGCGAGTGAAAACATCCTCAATCTCTTGGTGGCGACTAAGGTCTGCGCGTATAGCAAATGCAGATTGCCCAAGTTCTTGAATGGCTTTGTCTAAGGTGTCTTGGTCGCGCCCAACAATGGCGACCGATGCGCCCTCCTGAATGAACTTTTTCGCTGCCGCAAAACCGATGCCGCTGCTGCCGCCGGTTATCAGCACAATCTTGTTCGTGAAGCGAGGTGATCTTTCGCTCGGCATTGCCCAACTCCTTTTCGTAGTCGACTTGTAGTCCGCTTACTCAGAATGAATTAGCTAATTTCTAGCTTATCGTTCCAATAGGGAGGCGTTAATCACTGGAGAGCAAAGTTGCGACCGCTCACGCGTGAGGCGTCCCATTTTGATTAAAAAAGGCTAACACCGCCTCCGCAAAACCTTCTGGATTCTCTTCCGGGACGTAATGTCCACTGTTGGCAACGGTTATAAACGATCCCATTTTCCGCAATCTCAGTTGCGATGTTCTCTGCGACAGTACTTAGAAAGCCGCTCTCTTGACCTGCAATAAAAAGCATCGGGTTGCGCAGTTTTCCGGATTTGGCGAACGTCTCCTTGTCATCTTTTGAATCTTGGTCGAACGCACGATATACCTCAAAGGCGGCACGCATCCCTCCAGGTGCGGAATAAGCTGTGGCATATACGTCGACCACCTCCGGCGGGAACGCGTCGAAATTGAAAGCATGTCGGTTGAAAAAATCTTGGATATAAGCGCGCTCTCGACCGTATGTCAAAGTCTCCGCAATGTGTTTTTTGCATTATGAAAGAAGAAGTGCGCTAGATCAAAATTCGACAGCTTCCCTGTCGTCATAAGGTCGTCGAAATGCTTGGCTCCCGGAATGATTGCATCCACTAGAACCAGTTTCTCGATTTGTTCCGGGAAGAGAGCAGCGTATGAAAATGCTACTTTCATGCCAAGATCATGCCCTACCATATGGATCTTGTTATCAATTCCAAGATGGTCGACAAGACTCCGGATATCGCGCGCCATTGTGCGTTTGTCGTAGCCTCCTGACGGTTTGGAGGAATTGCCCGCACCGCGATAATCGACAGCGATCACTCGAAACCCGGCATTTGCGAATATAGGCATCACGTGACGCCATTGCCACCATGTTTCCGGGAATCCATGAATCAAGACAACGGTATTGGGAGCCTTCACCCGCTTCGACGAAGTGAAGCTGGACTCCCGGGGCTACTTCCTTTTTTCCATGCGTAAAAATCGCGGCCTTCTTCATTGATTACCCTTTAAATGAAAACCCTTTGGAGAGCCTGCGTAGGTCACATGCCAACCGTACGTTTAGTTGCCGCTCCGGTAGACAGCTAGCCGACCTTGCTTCGACGGACTCTCAAGTGCGCCGATTAGCGCACGCAGCGCATGCATCGGCTCGTTGTCCATTTGCAGCGTATTGAATAGTGTGTCGAGGCAGACGTCAATCTGCTGGAACTATCGTCCAATGGAATGGATAATCATTGATCAAATGCGAGCCCTAGTCTGGCCATTCTTAGCGATAGGCGGGAGGATATATGAGTAGGACACCACAAAAGGGTGACGGTCCTTTGGACCTCACACCCATCGGCGTTTTCGTAAGGGTCGTACAGGCCGGCAGCTTCAGCGTTGCTGCGAAGCAGTTAGGCATGCCCAACTCGACCGTGAGCGCGCAGGTAAATCGTCTTGAACGCCGATTGGGCGTGACGCTGCTCCATCGCACGACGCGTAAGATCAACCTAACTGCAGCCGGTCAAACATTTTTCAACAGAGCAGCCGAGGGGATCGAAATTCTGCGAGGTGCCGAGAGTGCTACGAGCGTCAACCACAATATTCCTAGAGGAACAGTGAGACTAACAACCGCAAGCGATATTCTGCCGCCAAATCTGTTTTCCCTTCTAATTACAGAATTACAGTATAAATACCCGGAAATCAGCCTGGAAATCGATTTGTCGCAACGCATTGTCGACTTAGTCAATGAAGGATTCGATATGGCAATTCGCGCCACCTCTATCATCGACAACCGCCTGGTAGCTCGACGCATTGGCACTATACGTTGGATTCTGGTGGCAAGTAGCACATATTTCAAAAACGTGCCTGTACCGCAAGGACCGATGGATTTAAAGCGCCACTCGTTGATCGAATTCTATGGGCGCCGTCCGCGAATCTGGAAGCTACAATCAAAGCTTAACCATTCGTTGGTTGATCTGCCAGGGAACACAACGATTAACCACCTGGAAATCATTAAGCAACTTTTGTTATCGGGAAGCGGAATCGCGCTCCTGCCAACATACTATGTTGCAGACGAACTTACACGTGGCACTTTGATTCGCGTCCTGCCAGAATGGTCCGGAGCAGAAGAATCCATTTATGCGGCCTACCCTGAGCAGCAGCGTCTTGCCGCAAAGACCAGAGTGGTTGTCGACTCCGTCATAGACTTCTTTCAACGTCACGTCAGCTAACTATGTTGAGCTCACATGAACTCTCGCACCGGCGAGCGCCGTGCTTTCAACCCGAGCCACATGAGTCGGAATGCTGTTGTGATCAATCGCATCTTTCGTCATCGTCCCGATCGCGTCGTCTCACGCCCAAGTGCCGAGATATCGGGCGCGTGTCGAGCGCGAGTGAGGTCAGTCAAATTCGTTGGTCCCCGCCAACTCCGGCGACGGCTTCCGAAGCCATCCGAACTGCTCGTGCCACTGTATGGCCTTCCTACGCACTAGGATCTACGATGCCGGAAAACAAGGGCCGAAGCGCGTCTTCTCGGGGCAGTTCTGCAGGAGGATTGCCCGCGAGCCCGTAGACCTCGATGCCACTCAACAAACCGCCGTTCTCGAATATAAATATCCCGGCTGGTTCATTGTCTGGACCGAAAATAAATTCGCCGAGGATGTGTACGCCTGGGGGCGCAGGGTGACGGCCCTTGATCTGGAAATTGATGGACCCACAGCCGCAAGGACAGCGCCATGGCGTTACCTCTGCCTCTTCGAGTTGTTCGAAAACTCTCGCGCCTTCGGGTCGCCGTGCTCATGCATCCAACGAGCAAGGGACATCTCGGATGCTGACAATGGGCGGTTTTGTTCGAGAGTATTCATGGAGTCGTGAGTTCATTCTCAACTAAGTTTGAACTGCCGGTTCGTTCAAGTCTGGACTATCCGGGTTTTGGTTCTCTTAACTTTGAACTTTCCGTTCGGCGCTTCCAACGTCAGAAATAGCACGGTCTGGCCGCCATCGACCCTGAGCCGCCGCTCGCACACGTATTTCCAAGGGCCGCTTCCCTGAGCACAGGGGACATCGAGATGCTGACCACAAAAGAGTCCTGGCTATTGCAAACGCTCCGCTTGACGCACGTTAAGCGCGGGGAAGCCGGAAAACGCATGGGCAATGAAGTCCATGAATGCGATGGCCCGCTTCGGGAGCAGGCGGTTCGCCACATAAAGAATCTGGATCGGCACCGGCGCCGGGGCATAGTCGCTCAATACCATCACAAGGTTGCCACTTTTCAGTCCGGCGTCGAATAGCCATCGTGGTCCATGGGCGATGCCGATGCCTGAGTCCACGGCCTCTTGGACGGCTTGTGGAGAATTGACGCGAAGCCGCCCGGATACCGACACCTGGCTACCGCGAAAATGCCACGTGTTCCCAGAAGCGAGCAACGTATAGACGATGCAATCATGCTCGCCCAGATCGTCGGGCACTTGCGGCGTGCCGCGTCTGGCGAGATAGCCACGGCTTGCGACACAGACACGCTCGAACAGGCCAATGCGCCGCGCACGCAAGGCGCTATCTTCGAGATGTCCAATGCGGATCGCGAGTTCGGCACCCTCGTCAACCAGATTGACATACCCATCGCCGATTTGCAGATCGAGTTCCAACTCAGGATAACGCGCGAGAAAATCAGGAATCGCCGGCATGACAAAGGTGTGCGCCAACGCGCTCGGGCAGGCGACCCGCAGCAGACCCGACGGTGCGACCTGATCGCGAAACGAAGAATCGGCTTCTTCGACCGCATCGAGGATGCGCCTGACTTCTGCGTAATAGCGCTCGCCCTCCGGCGTGAGCGATAGCCTGCGCGTGGACCGATGCAGCAACTGGGCCTGCAGATGTTCTTCCAGCGCGGCAACGTACCGGCTCACATTCGGCTGGCCGAGCCCCAGGTCACGTCCAGCAGCCGAAAAGCTCCCGGTTTCGACCGCGCGAGCAAAGCAGTTCATCAGCAGGAACCGATCCATTTCAATTTCCACTCATGCTTACCGAGCATGAAATATATACGAATTCACTGTCTTATCGTCATGTCGGCATGAGTTCATTCTTCGAGACGTAGCAGGCGGGCAGCGTTCCCCGTCCGTTTGCACTGCCACCCTTAAAGGAGAATCTCCATGTCACGTTTGCAAGGAAAGCGCACGCTCATCACCGGCGGCACCAGCGGTATCGGTCTTGAGACAGCCAGACAATTTCTCGCCGAAGGCGCGCGCGTAGTGGTGACCGGCAACGATCCCGAGCGCGTCGCCCACGCACAGGTCGAACTCGGCAAAGAGGTACTCGTGTTGCGCGCGGATTCGGCGAGCGTAGACGAACAGCGACACCTCGCGCAGTCCGTCGCCGATCATTACGGAGAGGTCGACGCCGCGTTCCTCAACGCGGGCGTGTCCGTCTGGATGCCGATCGAGCAATGGACGGAACAGATGTTCGACCGTTCGTTCGACATCAACGTCAAAGGACCGTACTTTTTGATCCAGGCATTGCTGCCCGTATTCGCGAATCCGGCGTCGATTGTGCTCAACACGTCGATCAACGCGCACGTGGGCGCAGCGCACTCGTCGGTCTACGCAGCGACCAAGGCGGCGTTCCTGAACCTGTCGAAGACGCTGTCGGGCGAGTTACTCGAGCGTGGCATCCGCGTCAACGCGGTCAGCCCGGGGCCGATCGACACGCCGCTTTACGACAAGCTCGGTATTCCCGACGCATATCGCGAGCAGGTCAACAAGGACATTGTCGCGACCATTCCGTATGGCCGCTTCGGGACGCCGGAAGAGGTCGCGAAAGCCGTGATGTATCTTGCGTCGGATGAGTCGAAGTGGACTGCCGGCTCTGAAATCATCGTCGACGGCGGCCGCACGCTGAACCGCTGACGGCGCCGGATCGGCATCAGGACAGTTGCCGCTGACGGCTCACATCGATGAACGCGCGCAGCTTGGGCTCCAACTGTGCGCGTGATGGAAAGTGGAGATGCATGCCGGCAGTCGTCTGGTAGCCCGACAACAGCCTGAGAGAGTCGTCGATATCCGCGACAGTGCGGCGTAAGCGATCGAAGGCGCGGGAACGCTCGGAGCGCCTCAGGGAAGGTGTGAGAACGGCAGCCTCAGTCCGTCGGTGTCCACTTGCTCATCTGCAACAGTCGTTTGCAACTTCGCGGTGTATGACGGCTTGTGGCCGATTGGGCGAGGTCGCTTACGGTACCTTAGTGTCACCCCAGCTCGCGTAAATTGGATTTGGCTGACTGAACGGTGTGGAAAAGCCTATGTGTAGGGAGCGGGTCCGATACGCGTCCGCCGAGCGACGCATTGCTACCTGATTATGTTGCGCGATGCAGCATGATTCGTCGGCATCTAACGCAAGAATGAACACTCTCTACTCCCCTGAGCATCAACCGCCGTCGTCGCCCTGTACCAATACGCTGCGTACCGATCAGGAAAGCGAATACCGTAAGTTATTTACGGTTAGCTCCAAGGTCGCCGTAACACCTCAGAATTCAAGTCAAATTTGCTTTCGAGCGCGCTTAAAAAGCGGTTTCCGACGCAGAACATCGTCAACGTCGTGGGCGTGCGCCGTCAAGAAAGCAGCGCCCGCAGCAAGCTGCCGGTATCTACCCCGCACGCTGCGCTCTCGACCAAGGGCCGCACAGGCATCACATGGAACGCCATCATCGAATGGACTGTCGACGAGGTGTTCACTGAGATTGCCGCGGCCGGTCTCGCGCTGCACGAGGCCTACACGGTCTACGGCGCGTCGCGCGTGTCGTGCGCTTACTGCATCATGAGTTCCTTGAACGACCTGCGCGCCGCAGCAAGCTGCGCGGACAATCACGACGTCTACCGCGCGATGGTCGAACTGGAGGCCACGTCGACATTCGCGTTCCAAGGGCAGCGGTGGCTAGCTGACGTTGCACCGGAGTTGCTCCCCGCTTCTCTGATGGCCGCGATCGCGCGCGCCAAAGGCGCCGCCGTTCAGCGGCAAGCCATCGAGGCGGAGATTCCCCCGCATCTGCTGTTCACTTCAGGCTGGCCGACCGTCCGTCCGACCCTTGACGAAGCAAAACTGCTCGCCAGCGTGCGCTCCCGCGTATCGGCGCTCGTCGGCATCGAGATACAGTGTGCGGACGCCACGTCGGTGCTCGAGCGGTACGATGAGTTGCTGGAAAGAAGCAACAGCGCACCGGAAATCGTCCTGCAGCCGCAACAAGCTTCCTTCGCTTTTTAGAACGCACTGCAGCATGCACGACCGGACCCCGTTGGGCTCCAGTACACTCCCCGCACGGAACAATAGCGAGAGGACGCGGCGCATGGATGAACCTTCTGAAGTCATTGCCGTGAAGCACGAGGACGGCGGCTGGGTCTGGTCGATTACCGCCCCGGATGTCGCTGAACACAGGATGAAACTGCTGCGCCAGTCGCTTCGGGCTTCAGCTACCTATGAGCAGGCACGCCGAGAGGCGGAACTCGCTCTGGACGAGCTACGGGACGGCCGCTGACGCAAGAGACGGTTGGGAACGCGCGTTGCACTATCTCGGGAAAATATCAGAGGTTCACGCCCGTGCCCGCCGCCTCATCTACACCGCCGCTATGGACCACTCGCGCATTTGCGCCGGTCACTCCACCCGTCTGCGTGCTGATCGTGGACGACGACGATAACGTCTCAAGCGCCATGCAAGTCGTGCTGGAAACCGAGGGATTCAGGGTGCGGGTCGCTGACTCCACTTCGACCCTCAAGCTCATTGGCCTTTGGATCCCTCACATTGTGGTTCTTGACATCGAGATGCCGATCCGGAACGGCTTTGACCTGACGCGAACGCTGCGGCAAATCGCGCACATGCGCCTGGTTCCGATCATTGCTCACACATCGCTTGCAGAAGACGACGTCGTGACGGAAGGCATAGCGTCTGGCATCGACGCGTATTGCAACAAAAGCAATCCGCCCACCACCCTCCTGACGCTCCTTCGCCATATGACGCCCCTGTCGCTCACATCGTAGGCAGAAAAAACGCCACGCCCCGGAAGTTCGGGAGCGTGGCGCTGGTCGAAAGATTTGCCAAAAGCTTATGGTGCTGTCGGGCGCACTCTTACCTGAGAAGGATTAAAGAACAACGCCACGCACTGGAATATCCTGAACGTGATTTTTATTCAAAGCTCGAAGCGACGCCGCGAAAAGCAAGCCCCAGCCTTCCTATCAAATCGTCACTTCGCCTCATTAAGGGCAGGTTTGCGCTTCACCTCGAAGCGCTCTGTACGACACTTGACGCATTTATGCGTGCACATCGTGCGACGCATCGGATCGACTTCAAGTGGTTGCCATTCATGCGCGCACTTCGGATTTCGCCAGCGATCAATCCGATCAGCTACCAAGAGAGCACAGTAAGGCCCGAACCCAAGAAGAAGCGGTACGAGAGAGATGCGGCCAAAGCCTGCCAGGCCAAGGCCCGCGCACGTCAACGTGCCAACAATCGCAAGAACGCAAACAAAAATCTCGATATCCAACATGGATGTCTCCAGGTAAATCTAGTAGATCGGCGCTCGTCTCTGCCAGTGAAATAAGGCGCAGTGCCCATCGATTGAACCAATCCGATGCTATCGGTCGGCCGACGACAAACTTAATCGCAAAGATGCGAAAAAAAAAGCGCCACTCCCCGGAATTACCGGAGTGTGGCGCTGAGCGATAGGTTAGGCGAGAGACAGCGTAAGCTGTGACTCCACGCAGAAATATGCAGGGTCTGGTTTTGCTCCCTCCAATGGCTTCGAGATCTCCCAATGCAACTGGGCGTCACTGAAGCCGCCTAGTCCGTACAGCAACCGGTCCGCGTCTTCTCGTTAGCACAAGTCACCGAAGGCGAAACTGTACGTGGTCGGCGCGCCTTCGCCGTCACTCACGATGCCAAGCCTTTGAGCGAGCTCGTCCGCCCGCCGAATGCGCCACTCGTCTTCTCCCTCGGGCGCACGCGTTACGGTGATCCGAGTCGCGGCCGGAAGTGAAGTGGCCCCACGCATAGCATCGCGGAAAGCCGGAATCGCCTTTTTCGCGAAACCCGGCGTTTCCATCTCGATCGGATAAGCAACCTCAGTAACGAATGAACCGACCGCGTTGTACTGCCAGCCTGCATGACGCCACGGCGCTGAACCGATGGCAACTAGCCGATTTTCATCGTCGATCGCATGACACCGCACCTCCGGCATACGATCCATCGCTGCTTTCAATGCGCGCGGAACAGGAACGTCGATCTGCACGGTCCCGCTGTCGTATTCCTTCAAGATCCGCCACACGCTAAGCGGCCCATCATTGCCGAAGATTGAAAGCAAAAGCTCGATGTCCGCGTGCAGGAAGACGTTTAAATTGCCTGCGGCCAATTCTTCCGCTCGGGCTTCGAAACCAGCCCGGACGAGCGACGCGCGCACATCAGCGAACTGCGTTTCCGGCACCGTCGCGTAGAACGACTGCGACAGCGAAAGCTCGATCGGTCGATCCGCGAGCATGAATGGCCTGGCAAGCTCCCGCTGCCAACTGGCTATGTAGTTCTCAGGCTTGATCGAGCCGGCCTTGCTTCTCAGCGAGCCGCCCTCGCAGCTCGTCGCACGCCCGAAGATCCGTCGCATAACATCTGCGTACGATCCGAACGCAACCGCGGACCAGTTATCCTGGTGCGGATAGACGTTCGACTCGTAGCCACGTTCGAACAGCGCGTAAATCCACTGGCCGTCGGCTTTCGCAAACGCCGCCGCGCGCTTGCCCGTCAAAATGGTAGAACTCATGCTTTGCTCCAATGAAACGCGGAGCAGCCCCAACGGGCTGCGTACCCGCTGGGGTTAAGAAGAATAAGCCGACCCCTTGCGGTGGTCGGCGGTCATTAAGCAGCGATCTTCGCCTTTCGGCTCTTGCTCGCTTTCTTGGCAGGAGGGGTTGGGACTGCATATCCGAAGCGCGCCCACGCAACAGGGTCCAGCGGAATCGGATTGGTACGGCCCGTTTTCAAATTCACGAAGACACCAGAAAACGGTATCGCGCCCGTCCTGAACATCGTCCAAAGCAGATTGAACGCCTGCACGGCAATCGCCTGATTGATCACCAGCGACTGCTTGCGCAGCGCCTCGGCCATCGAGCATGAGGGCGTGTCATCTTTCGCATCCAGCGAAGCATCGATGAGTTCCGGAAACAACTGCCCCACATGCGGCAGCCGCTCCGGATTTGCACGCTTCACCTTCTGGTAACCCGCCGGCTCCGCCTGCCCGATGACGACCTGCCCTCGGTCTGTGTCGTTGCCACAGTCGAGGTAGTACACATCGCAGTTCTTTGTCGCATCGACAATCGCACGGCGAGCCGCGCGCGTATCCACGCATCCGATGACCAAATCGACTTTGTGGCAGGCCACGCTTTTGGTAAAGCGCTTTGTCTCGGCCCGCCAGTTCGTGCCCATGAGCATGTTCAAGCGGTTGACGATCAGTGACGCTTTGTACTCGCCGACGTCGTTTGGATAGAAACCCTGCCGACCAACATTGGTTGGGCTCACGCGATCGTCGTCGAACACCGTGCACTCAATCCCGCTCGCGTGCCCCAACTCCAACATAGCGTGATGCAGCCGGGCAAGGCTCGGTAGCACCGCGCTACCAGTGCCCCCAGCGCCCACTACGATTACATGCCAGGCTCGCTCGACCATCCGAGACGGCAACAAGTGATGCAGATTACCGTTCATACCGCCTCCGTTGCGTCCGTAGCAAGCACCATCTTCACTGCCGCATACCATGCTGCTGGTACGCGTTCGACGGTTTCGAATATGCCCTTCGCACACAGACGCAACGCCATACTGGGCGTCGTAGACAGGCAGTTACCGATTACGAGCGAGAACTTGATCTCGTGCAGGTCGTCAGCATCGTCCGTCGACGAGAAGAACGCCGGATGCAGACCATGCGAGTGACAGTCCACCACTCGCACCTCGTTAGCTCCGAGCACAGGCGGCTCGTAACGTAGCGCGGCCGTTGAATGCGACAGAATCGTCACCGGTGCCAACCGGAACTGACTCGTTTCGCGATTCCAGACAATCCATGCCCCCGTCTCGTTGGGTGAAGCCTCGCGCGCCATGCGTGCGAACTCACCCACGAGCGTTGCCGGGAAGTGCTCGCACACCAGTTCCGTGGACTGCGCAACCTCGCCATACGGGATCGCAGTGGGAACAGCGTACGACGCGATGCGTCGCACCAACGTGAGCCACGGCTGATTGACTTCGAGAAAAACGCCGTTGGCCGCGATCAGCAATCGCTCCCCGAACGTCTGCATGGGTGCCACCGGCTCACGCCGGGGAACCATGACGGCGGGAAACGAACGCTGCAAAGCCGCGTCAGCGGCATTCATTGCAGAATGCATATCAAGCTCCAAGTTTCCCGCCGATGAGATCACCGACGGTTTTATTCATGGGAATGAGAAGATCTTTCGGAAAGGCATCGGCATACTGCCCGTCGAGCATCGCCTGCCAAAAGGCAAACTCGCCCTTCGGATGATTGATGCGTTTGCCACCATGATTAGGGTGCGTGAAAGCAGATTCGAAGAAGCCGCTCTCCCACCCGGCGATCGACGCGATGTCGATGCGCTTGGGCACGTGGGCGGTTCCGATACAAATCTTTCCCCAGTCCCAGGTGTTAAAGTAAGGCGGTTCGTGCAGCGTCGAATCCGGGTTCGGGCGGCTGTCCTCTCGCAGCGCGAACACGCTAAATCCGGTCGGCGCTGCATGGAACACCAGGCTCGGATGCGGCACGATCGCGGTGCGCTTGCCCAGCTCGCGACAGTCAAAAAAGACCCTTCGCAAGCCTGGTCTGCACCACCACGTAATCGAGCTCTGGCTTACGGCCAGCACCGTTTCCGGCAAGAACTCCGCACGTGGCGCTGTGTTGGCCGCCAGTTCATTCAAACAACTCAGCAACGCCGCGCGATCGATCGGCCGTCCGGCACCAATCGAAGGGCGATCGTCGTCGCGCTGAATCGGATGGACGGTTCCATACACCGTCTGACCGCCTTCCTGCGCGTACAACACGATCGCGCAACTTGCCACGACGTGCGCACCCGATCCGGGGCCAAGATTCAATTTCATGGGTGACCTTGAAGGTTAGCGTGTGACCAGCGTAAGTACGCGATCGACGCAATTGAGAATGGAAAGCCCAAGCGCCCAGTCCGCGTATTGCCGGCGGATGTCATCGGGCAACTGCGCGAAAGGCACAAAGCCCAGATAGACCGAACCATCACCGCCCGAGTTGAAGTACTCGTAGTGGCTGTCGAGCAGGTCCCCGATGTGCTCGTTGTCCTGTGCGATCAGGGAACACGCCGGATAAATAGCTTCCGGCCGGACGGCATAGTCGAAAAGCGAACGGCGTCCGGCGCGCTGCAGCAGCAGCGTCAGCGTTTCGAGTTCAAGACAAAGCCGGCGGATCCAACCATGCTGGAAGCGGCGGATACGGCGCAGCGCCGCTATCCCCAACGCGGCGTTTGCGATCCAGCGCCCCTTGATCGGAGACCAGGTTCCAACGTCGATGTCGGCCGGGCAAAGCTCGTCGCGCACCGTCGAGGGCAAGAAATGCTCGATGGCGTCCTCTTCGTCGCCGAAGCGATCCTTGAGCACCTCGACCACTTCCTCGTCAGCCGCATGCGGGTCCCCGTCCCAGTAGAACTGGGCAAACATGCCGAGAAATTCGTCCGGTGTGCGAATCCACACGGTTCGGCTCGAGGCGCGATTGATCAACACGAGCACCGTCTGCAGCAGCCGGGGATGAACCCGACGCAACGCGGTCGAATGACCATCCAACTGCCAGAGCTGATCGCCTTCGTTCTCGATACCGAGGTATAGCGACGACGTGGGCGTGAACTCATGCGCGTCGTAGTGATACTGGATCTGCTCACGAACGGCCTCGACATCGCACAGCGTGAAATCGAGCTCGAGCCGGTTCCACCTTTGCCGATGGCGCTTGGCGAAACCGAAGAAGCCGTGCGCGAGCGCGTCGCCTGCACTTTGGAAGGTCGGAACGTCACGCGCGCGCAAGCAACCAGACTCGAAGTGCGCCTGGGCGAGTGCCGTGAGATCTGGCGACGCGCCCCATTGCATCACTGCCTTGCCCGGCACCCTCTGAGACAGTGCCGGCAGTGTCAGAAAATCATCGGCAGATCGGTGTCCGGCAGCGGCAGAGCGTGGCGGTTGCCAGTGCTCTCCTGAGTCAGCGACCGTTGAACCAGTCGCGCGAGGATCGAAGAACATGCTGCGATCTCCTTGTCATGAAAAAAAACCGCCCTTTCGGGCGGCTTCTGATGGTTGTGCGCTGCGTCCGTACCGGACAGCGCTTTAAACAGATCGCGCTTACGCATGGCCGCAGTTGGGCAATCCTGCACCCTTGGCACCCACCGCACGCACGAATGTGAAGCGCAACACATCGCCCTCCGTCGCCGGTCCGTCGATCGCCGCGGTCGTCAGCTCCGGGTACTGCGCGGAGTAGAGATCGCGGACATCGTCGGGCGAAAACGTCGGCCCAGGATCGGGGAATGTCACGCCGTTGTAGACGAACTCGCGCGTGAGCTTCGCAATTTGAATAGCCATTTCTGCTCCTTAGTCGAAAAGCGATGCGAGGTTAGTCCCGGTGTCAGCCGGCGCCGCCGATGCCTCCGATGCGGACGATGCGCTCGGGGCGGTGCTCTGCCCTTCATCGCTGTCGCTAGCGTCGTCATCATCGTTCTCCGCATCGGTGCTCGATCTGCCGGGCGCCGGCAATGCCGGCTTGCTGCTGCCCTTGGCCAGCGTCTTGGTCGCCTTGGAGACTTGCGTCGTCTTGGCGGCCTCGAGGATGGCGGTGGTCGCAGCAACCTGCTCGGCGAGCGATGCGTGCGCGCTGCTATAGGCGGCGAGCGCGTCTACAAAGCCCGCGTCGAGTTCAGCTGCCATTGCGGTGAGCGCGAGCGGCTGAAGCATGGCGGCGTCTTTTGCCGTGCCTTGCGGCATGACACAGACAACCATCTCGTCGCCCTTCATCTGCAAGGACAACGTGAGCTTCGTGCAGTGACGCAGAAGCGGTTCAATAGTTGCAAACATGGAAAACTCCTGAGAAAGAAAAAAGACCGCCATCCAAAGGATGGGCGGTCTAAAAAGAATGGAAACTACGGTCGATGCTCGGGCGAGCCGCGCAATTAAAACTTGAGCACCTTCGGAATCTTGCCCGTGTAATCGAAGCCTTCGACCGCCAGAAGCGCGTCAATGACTTCGGACTTGGACTTGCCGAAGACCTTTTTGAAGTTGTCGCCGAGCGCGGCACGAATGCCGAGTTCGTCAGCGACCACCATCATTTCCGATTTCGTAATCAACTCCAGGAACTCTTTGCAGAGCTTCCAGTGCTTCGTGATGTCGAGACGATGGTGTTTGCAAAGACGCGTGAGGTGCTGGACGTCGAGACCCTGGATCGCTGCGATAGTGACACCAGTCACGGCGTGCGCCATCTGTGCGTCATCGGCTGCAGCCGTAGCGGCCGCGGCCTTAGTCACGTCACCCGCCGGGATCTGCTCTTGCGTGAGCTTTTCCCAGATGCCCGAGAGCGTCTTGTGATCGACGCAGCGCATCTGGTCAGACAGCGCAATCGCAACGAGGTATCGCTGGGCGAGTGCGGGATCTGCACCCACTTCACGGCGCAGGGCTTTACGCCATAACGCCACGCGGTACGCTTTCATCTTGTCCGACTCGGCCACCACCGTCGCCGGCGGATTGCTCGTCGTTGATGCAGCGGACGAACCGGCGGTACCCTTCGCTGCTGCAGGCGACGCTTTCGCGCCCCCCTTCGCTGTTTCGAGCTTCGGCTGCGTCGCCGCTTTCACCGCCTGCAGTTGCGCTGCGACCTTCTTCATGTTGCAAACCGTGTCGAAGCATTGGCCCTTGTAGACCTTGCCTATCGAGTCAGGCAGGCCGCTCACCGCCGCGCCGTAGTTCTGGCACGCGTGACACGCCCTGGCCTGCTCTTCGCCAACGCCTTTTGGACCGTCGACGGCGAGTTGCGCGCGCGTGTGGTTGTCACCCGCACGTACGATACGCACGACCGGATATTCGTCGCGCAGGCTTGCCGCCGTCGCGTCGAGCGTCTTTTCGGTCTTCTCGTTGTAGCAAGTGCGGTTCGTACAGTTGCCTGTACCAATGGACTCGCCGAACATCTCGCCCTGTGTGGACGAGTTATGCGGGCATCCGGCGCAGTCGGCCTTGTCGAAGATCGCGGCAGCCAATGAACAGGCGACCTGTTCGATGGTTTTCTTGACCTCCGCCACGGATTTCTCCTCCTTGACGATCACCGGCAGCAGCTTGTCCTGCGTTTCCTTCGGAAGCGCGGCAAGCAACTCGGCGTGGCCCAGCAGGATCTGGCGCGTGCTAAGTGCATCGAGCACGGCCGTACTGCAGTTCATCAGCGCAAGACGCTTATCGAGCGTCGCGCGCGACCAACCGAAGATGCGCGAGACTTCGTCGCGATCGCCTTTGCACAGCCCGACCTGCTCGGCTGCCGCGACCGCTTCTTCCGCCGGCGACATGTCGGCCCGCTGGATGTTCTCGATGATGGCGAGCTGTTTGGCTTCGACCTCGTCGATCTCCCTGACTACCACCGGGATCTCGTAGTCCTCGCCATGCGCCGCAAGTGCAGCCTTAAATCTTCGGCCGCCAGCGACGAGCGCGTAACCACCGTCGGTAAGCGTTCGCACGATGACCGGCTGAATGACGCCTTTTTCACGAACGGACGCAGTCAGCTCTTCCATCTCCGCCGCATCGAAATACTTGCGGGGATTGACGCTGACCTGGATGTGCTTGAGCGCGAGAGTAGGTTGTTGTTGCATTGTGGGGTTCTCTTGAGAGGGAACCCACCCCTTCGGGAGTGGTTCCCGAAGGGTTGAACAACGTGGGCCGACGGAAAGTCGGCGCTGAGTCGATGCGTCAGAGACGCGGGTGATGAAGCAAAGATAGCGGTTTACTTAGCCGTTTTACCTATGAAAGCTCACAAAAACATACGCTCTTAAAGCCAGTCCGGCCGACTCTCGGACGCGGCCACGTCGACGGGCTTTCCGCGCTGCCACGCGCGCCGATGCAGTCCGACGAGGTCTCTTGCGATTTTCTTAGAGTCCTCTGCCGATAACGCCAATCCGAACGATTGAGGCGCCTCGCCCTCCTCGGCAACCTTGAAGAACAGGGTTGCGTCACGATAGCCAGGCGCATCTGTCAGATTCTCATAGCTACAGTGGTGAACATGACCTTCGGGAGGCAGGGACTCTTGCGCGGGCTTTTCCGCGAGGTTCCAATTTTTGATCATCGTCTGCCAACGAACCGCGCCGTTCGGAAAGTAGTCGTGCACTTCGGCTGATGCTGAATTATCGAGCCTCAAAACGGCCAGACAGTGCTCGAATAGCTCGTCATCGAGCTGACGCAACGTTGTCAACGCGAACGGAAAATCGTAGCCGTTGTACAAGCCCACGAGAAAACGTGCGATGACGCCCGCGTCGTCGCTTGGCCCCTCGGCCACGCGAAGCAGGTACGCGAGGGAGTCAAGACCCGCATCCCTATCGCTCGCTCGTATCTCCGCAGCCCGCTGTGCATTGGTCGCACCGCTGCGCGCTTTTTCGAAAAAGTCTTTCGCCGTCTCGCTAAATGCGGCAACGAGGTGTTCGGGCACTTCAAAGGTGATTCTGTGCATTTTCGTTCGAGCGATCTGGTCGCGAAAGAATTCGAAAGGGACAGCCAACGCAAGGCCGTTGCCATATGCTGCCACAGCCTCGGATCGAGGATGCCGTATCGCCCGCAACTTCAACCTACGGGATGCGGACGAAAAAAAACCCGGCGCGCGGCCGGGTTCGTGTAGGAGATGAGCGGATAAAGCGGCATCCGAAGATGCCGCCCGCTTCATGCGATTGCCGTGATCGGCGTAGCGATCGAGCGTGATAGAAGCGTCGTAACCGCTCCCGCAAACGTCCACTCGCCGAATTGCTGTTCGTGGCTTTCGTGCACAAGCCGGTCCAGGCACAGCACCTCTACGCCTTCGACCTGCACTTTGCCAAGAATCTTCGCCATGACGGCCCGGTTCGAGCCTTCGCGCTTGACCGTCACGACGCCGTCGCCTACCAGTACAAATACATTTGCGTCTTTCACGCAGCCTCCTTCAGTTGTTTGCGCATGTCGCCCGCCGTGCTGTCGGCGAGCAATGCAAGGTCATCGACGAAGCGATCCAGCAACGAGTCCATATGCAAGAACGTCTCATCCTCAAGCTCCGGTGTCGCCCAGTCCAGGCCCGCCTGCGTCGCATCACGTTTGTGCGCGACCATCTGATCCTGATAGATATCGATGCTTCCTGGCAGATGAAAATACACGACCTTTAAGACCCCCTTCCGGTTCCAGCGCAGCGCGCGCCGCATCGCTTGATACTCGATGCGCCACGTCCACGACCGGTCATAGAAGAGAATGTAGTCGGCGTTCGGCAGGTTGTAGCCCGCGCGCCCCGACGCCTTAGTGGCCATCAGCCCGGTTGCCAGTCCCGTCAAGAAACGCTTGTCCTTATCGGCCACGCGCCGCTTGATCGGGATCTCACCGTGAAATGGCACCGTCTGCACGCCGTGTGAATCAAGCTCACGCGCAAGAAGATCGAGCACACCGGGATTCTCGGCAAACACGATCGCTTGCTTGCCCTCCGCTGCGATCGCCTGCATGCGTTCGACCACCGCGCGCTGCTTGCTCGTCAGCCCGCCAATGCGATCGACACCTTCCATCCCGAACTGCGGATAGTTAGCGGCGAAATGCACTGCACGGATGCGAGCCAGGATCGTCACGAGGTTGCACGCTTTCTTGTCGTCACGCGAATTGCGATACCAATCTGCAAAGTCGTCGGCGGCACGCAGATATGTCGCCAGGTGCTCGCGATCCCATTCAACCGTTTCCACCTCGAATTCAGGCGGCTCGATCTGGATGTATCGCGACACTTCCGGCTCTGCAACCAGCCTGCGCTTGATGTGCGACGCGAGCATCGCCCGGTACCGATGAAGGTTGCCGATCTTCGGCACTTCGCGCTTGGCCCCATCCTGCAGGCTCTCCGCGAACTGCCATGTCACCCACTCCAGCACCACGAAGTCATCCCTGAATCGGTCGACGCCGCGCATCGCGTACTCAACCGAGTTGATCCAGTTCTGCTCGAGGTATCCGACGCGGTACCCGTACGGTTGCGCTGCCGTGCCGTCACCACGCGAGAACGCAATGAGACCGAATGCGTCACGCGGATAATTCGGGATCGGCGAGCCTGTCAAAACGTAGCGCCGCCGCGCCGAAAGTTGCCAGAGCGCACGGCTCTGGTCACTCGTCGGATTGGCAAGACGCTCACCCTCATCGGCCACCAGCAGGCCGATGCGACGACGAAGCCGATGCGCATATGTCACGCGCGCGGATTTAGCTTTGTCGACGGGCATGCGCAACCGCTCGTACGAAATGAGATTGAACTGACGTAGATCATTCAGATCCGTGTCCGACTCGATCACCTTCACGTGGTCCGCCTCGATTGGCAACTGTGCGATCTCTTTGAGCATCTCGTCGATCAACCGAGATTCCACAACGATGAGACCATGCTTGACACCCGAGACAAGGATCAACGCAAGGGCGAGGCGAGACTTCCCGCATCCCTGCTCCCACGCGACCACACAGCCAGTTGGCTTCAGTAGCGTCTCGACCAGATCGTCAACCTGAAACTCCCAATTGAGCCACCGATCAACGCCAAGCGACTTCGCGCGCGAGCGCAACGCCAGCGCCTGATCCGGAAAGCGCGTGCACAACCCTTCGTGCACCACCTCCCATCCCTCGCTCACGTTATCGACTGCGAATCGCGTGTTGAGCTCGTCGACGGATAGATGATAGGAGACGCCATGCAGTGAATACTGGTATCTGCCGTCCGCCACGCGCTCGAATTGAACGGTGTCGCCCGACTTGATGAGCGGACTTGCCCAGCGTGTGACATCCACCTTGTGGGTTTCCTTCGCCGCGCCGGCGACGTTCTCACGAGAACCGGCACCGGTGGTCCATGCAACATGGCGCAGCGGAACCGCCTGCCGCGCGCTTCTGCCCATGCGTCTACGAAAGTGCTCCATAAAACCGTGAGCAAATTGAGGCTCGCCGCCTACATTGCGGATTCGATTCAGCAACTGTTCGAAGGCCGCAACCGGATCATCCTGCACGAGATACGTTTCCAAATCGAGCAGGCCTTGACCCGAGTAACGGAATCCCCGCGGGAGCCGATGCCCGTCGCGCGAATAGATACGCTTCACGAAAACCGCATTGAGGACCATCGCTTCGTTGAACCCGCAGGCGAAGCCCAAGCGAATGCGCCGCCCATCATGCGACACCTTCACCGACTTGTCGCCTGTCACTGCGCGCGTGATGAAAGCAACGCTGTCGTCCAGCTTCTGCAGTCGCAAGCGCGCGTCCCCGAACGAGCGATCTTCGAAGTGCAGCCTGAGATCCGGGCCAGGCTTCGAGAGGTCTTCAACGATCGCACGGACAAAATCCGATGGACGATCCCGGTAGCGATCGAAGACCACCACTGCGGTGCGCACGTTGGCGCCTTCCAGTTGGAACGCGTTGGCAGGAAGTTCGAACAAGCCCGCTGCACGGCGTTTCAATCTTTCACCTTGCTCCCCTGCGACCATCGACTCGGCGGCCGTAATCGGAAGGAGCGCGATGACAATGTTTGCCCCCTCGAGCGCCTGATGCACCGCATAGTCCTGGCTGAGCGCGCTGGTGTGCGCGCCATACCGGCCCCACGTCGTGCATTCGAACGATTGAAGATGTGGCGATTCGAGGTGGATCGAGAACGGCGGATTAATCAGCGCGATATCGAAGCGCGTTGGGTGGATGTCCTCCATGCCCGCCTGCCGGAATTCGCAATGAAACCCCGCCTCTTCGAATACCTTCTGGCACTGCTGGATGACATCGGCGTGGACATCGACGCCGTACACGGCATGGCGTTCCGGGTCTGCGTACTGTAGGAGTCGTCCAGAGCCGACCGAATTATCCAAAATGCGGATGCGCCGATCGACCGTCCAGCCGCTGACGAAGCTCCACGTGAATGCGGCAATCGCATCCGGCGTGAAGAACTGCCCCAGGTGCTGCCGGCGCGCTGCGGCCAGTTCGCCCTGATGCGCGATTGAAGGCGCTTGCGAGCCGAGACTTCGAATCGCACGCAACGGCTCGTACCAGTCTGGTTCAAACGAGAACAGATCTCTCTGCATGAAAATGCCTCTAGAAAAGAAAAAACCCGCCGAAGCGGGTCGAAAAGATGAAGGAGTTGACGATCAATACCGATCGCGCGAGGCGAGATACTTAGCGCCGAACTCGCTGATGAAGATCGACAGTGCATCGCCCACGTGGTGCGCGAACTTGAACTGCCATTTGTCGTTGAACATCACAATCTCCAGTCCGGTGAAAGTAAATTCTCGCGAGTGGAAAATGTCAAATGATTGATGCTGAAGTTGCGCAGGCTATTTGCGAGCGCGCCGAAGCCATGCTTGTCCGTAGAGGTCGCCAGGCCCTGAAAGGTTGCATAGACAGATGACTGTGAGTGGTAGTGAACCTCACGCTCGCCCTTTGAACGGAACGAGGCTTCCGAAGAAACGCGCTTTTCCAGAATCATTGCGCTGCTGGTGCGCTTGATCTCGGTATCTGGCTTCAACCAGAAGCCATCGATGAGCGCCTTCGCTGCTTGCTCAAAGGCGACCTGCTCACCGGCTTCACCGCCGAACGTCTGTTCAAGATGCTTCCAGAAGCCGTCCAGGTCCGGAAGATGCCCCTTTCGCAAAGCGCCGCCGACATCAAGTCCGAATCGATCGGTCTCGTGAGCCGAGTCGATCTCGATTCTCCCGCCGGCCGGCGCGAACTTGCGGCTAGCCTCCATTACCAAGCGCGATACCAGCCGACTGCAAAATTTCTCAAGCTCCCGCTCGACCTTGTATTCGCTACGGGCGTCCATGGCGGAATACTCGGTTCTTCCGTCTGTGAAAGCATCTCGCTCGGCCTGAGCGACGGCACCGTAAGCTGCGGCGGCTACCGTTTGAGCGTCTTTGAACTGCTGGATCAAGTGGGTAAACATGCGAATGCTCCGTTACGGATGAGCAGGCGCACGCCCGCTGTGGGGACATGCCCCTGCGGGTTGATAGGAAATGTGTGACGTGGCGAATTTCGTTCGCCAAGGATCGATGCGCACGTTGCGCGGGTGATAACGGAACAATATCCGCGTAAAGCCGGAAACGTTTACGCGAAAGGCGAGATATTAAGGGTCCTTCTAGCGACGCTGCCCGTATCTCGTCCTTGATTTCTTGCGGCTAGGCTCTTGAACCCCTGTTCCATCGACGACTACGGCTTCCCAGTCGGCTAGGAATTATCATGATAATTCTGGTTTGGTGGAAAGAGCGCGGAAAACCTGTCGCTTTCTGCCCTTCACATTACAGCGGCCCTTCAGAAATCGTTGGTTCAACGCCGCCTTCCCCATCGAAAGACGTAAGCATTTTGGTCGCTTTTGTGCGTCCTACACTGTCTTGCTACGACGAGAATCAGTCTGTGCACGCGCGTGCGTGAGGCCCATAACAGACGTCATGAAATTGAGTCACATCGTCACCGTCGCCACCCTTAGTGCATCAGCCATCTGCTCAATTGGCGCGATTGGCCTCGTCGCTCGGCAGTTCACAATCGAACGGTCTGCCGTATTGGTTATGGCGGATACCGAAATCACGGCGCGACTTCAGGGACTGTCCGACGCGATAGAGCACTTTCCTACCAGTCAGCATCAACCGTTACTTTCGACATACGGCTTCAACGATGAGAGCGCACTCGCGCAGGCTCTCTCCGCGCAGCGTCGCGAGCTTGATTTTGTACAGCAAGCGCGCACCGTCGAACTCACTACCAACGACAAGCGATTGACCGTCCTACTCGCGGCCTGTGGTTTTAACGCGATCGCCGCGATCGTCGGTGCGATCGCGTTTCATGAGGTGGTCGCCTCGCGCCGCCGCCGCGCAAGCGCATCCGCGGCGGCCGCATGACAGCCTGCATACCGCGTTGAGACACAGGCTGTCGCTTCAGGCCGCCAATGACCGCATCTCCTCGTCTTGCGAATAGGACAATGAACCTGATCGTAGTTAGCTTCGAAAACTTCACCAAGGATCCCGCTGGCGTGCGTGCCAACTCGGAGCCTTCTCCAGGATTTCCCGATAGCTGGATTGACGCGTTGGTCGGAACCGGTTCCGTGTTCTCACGCGACTACGCCGCCCCGGGCGCCGTATCAACGATCGGCCTGCGATTTCCGACGGGTGACCACGCCGAGCAGTTCTGCCTGAGCGTGCGCCAGGTAGCCAATCTGCTTGGCACCCGGGCGCACATCCACAAGGTCCCAACGGATCAAATACAGCTCACATTGAGCGAAGCGGCAAGACATGTCCCAAGTCTCCTTTGACGGCATCACCGTTACGCTGGAGGAAGTTCAAGACAATCCCGCAAGATACGTTCGTCAGCTCGAACGCGCGAAGAAGTCTCCGGGATATGCAGTGTGCCGATGTAAGCTGGTCGCCGGCGGCACGCCTCTACGTTTGGTCGTCCGACGTTACGGCGCGCTTTTCCATCTCGCCAGATGGCCTGATGAGGGGCCAATCCACGACGCGCATTCATGTAACTTTTATGCCGCAGCATCGCCGAAAGGCAGCGCGAAGTCCGATGCGTTAGAGGCGATCCGCCAAACGCCTATGGGCCTGAACGTCAAGCTCGACGCATCTCTTTCAGTGCGAACGGTGGAACGCTCGACACGAACCACTGGCAACGCTTCAGGCACGGGTCCAACACGCCGCGCGGCGCCCTTGCTTGGATTCCTGCAGCGGTTGTGGCTTGAGGCTGGGCTGAACGTTTGGTCAGGCGCACCCGCACGCAGTTGGGGCCAATGCAACGCTCAGATTCTGGCGGCGCTCGGCGAGGGCAAACTAAACGGCAAGCCGATTCAGGACGTTCTCCACGTCATGCGCCGTTACGATGAGAACGAAGCCGAAACCATCACCGCCGAATTCGAGACTTTTCTCAATCGAATCACTACCACGTCAGAAGCGTCGCAGCGCGGCTTGGTGATTGCCGAACTGCGCGGTGTGGACGCGTCGAAGTACGGATATGTCGTCAAGCTTCGCCAGACAAAGCGTACGTTTTTCGCCTCCAAGGCGGTCATCGAGACGGCCGCCGCGTCGTTCCGATCTGCCTGGGCGATGGTTGGTGACGCCACCGCTCGTGTCGTGGCGCTGGGCGTAATCGAGCGAACGAAAGAGGGAAACCTCCGTATCGTCGAAATGGCACTGCAACTGTGCAGCAGCAGCTTTTTGCCATGTGATTCGAGCTACGAGGTCGCAATGTCCAACCGGCTCGTCGCCGAACGGCGCCGTTTCACGAAACCTTTGAGGCTCGAGTCTGGCGAGGCCATGCTACCGGACTTCCAATTGACGGATACCGCGATTACGACTGCGATCGAGGTCTACGGCATGGTGGGAAACCCACAGTACTTCGCGCGGAAGAAGGAAAAGCAAGCTCTGTACGCTCGCGCGGCGACGCCTTGCATCGAATGGATACCGCCAGCCGAACTCGCCGCTGTGCGACTCCCCGCCGCCATGACTTGACACTTGAGCTTGCCGGGATACGTTTGAGGCACGTCAACAACTGCTGAGGAACTATATGGGCTCGAACTCGTTTTTCTTGAAACGCGCTACTGCGCGCGATGCCGATTGGCAAGTCAGCTACCCTGCCCTCACCATGGCAAGTTCCATTGACCCGGTCGATGAGCGACGCAAGCAGATCGTGGTCGCGGCCGCCGACGACACCCACGTGCGTATGGCCTTCTTCAGCACCCTCGGCGCAATCCTCGATTTCGAAGCGACGTGGCAGGAGATTGACGAATCCGCGCGCGGCTGGCTTGCGTTCACCCTTCGTTGGAACAGGTGGTGGCTGCCGAATCGTGACGCGGCGACAGCGCTCGAGCGCCACGCGTCGGTGCCAACGGATTTCCAGATCGCGCATCGGACGCTCGACGCTGGTCTTCTCGACACCCCGTCATTTCGCTCATACCTCGAAGTTATTGAACAACACTATCGGCGCGACGGAACTATCTCGCGCGTGCTTTTTCCAGCCGATCAGACTCTTGTCTGACTCGAATTTTCCGAATGACCGCGCTCGCGCTTGTGCGCCGGATAAACGCACGTAGCTGGCGTCTATCGATGAGGCGGGAGCAGGTCGCAGTGAGCCTGATCAACGGTGGCATGCTGTTCTGTGACACGCATGTTGAGCGCGCCTACTTCGCCGATGACGTCTGAGCAAAATCACCTTCTCACAAGCTACTTGGGAACGCAATGAGCGATACGACGTCCATTGAATGGACCGACAGCACCTTTAATCCATGGTCCGGATGCACAAAGGTGTCGCCCGGTTGCGACCACTGCTACGCTGAGTCCATGATGGACACTCGGCTTCATCGAGTTCAGTGGGGTGCGGGTCAGGCGCGGGTAAGAACGTCGCCAGCTAATTGGCGCAAGCCGCTGCAGTGGAACGCGCAGGCCGATGCGTTCTTTGCCAAGCACGGAAGACGCCAACGCGTTTTCTGCGCGTCCCTCGCAGATGTGTTCGATAACGAGGTCGACCCCCAATGGCGCGTAGACCTGTTTGATCTCATCGACGCTACGCAAGATCTCGACTGGTTGCTTCTGACAAAACGCATCGGCAACGTACTGCCGATGATTCAGGAGGTAGCGGAGCGTCGCTCAGATCGCATGTGCCTACCGTCACCTCGACTACCGGACAATGTCTGGTTGGGCGCAACGATCGTCGATCAGCGCGAAGCCGACCGCGATGTCCCAAAACTGCTCGCCACGGCCGCACGCGTGAAGTTTCTGAGCATGGAGCCGCTTCTTGGCGCGGTGAAGATTAGTGAGTGGCTGAAACCCGGCTATCCCCATTGAAAAACTGGCTTTTCGGTCAGCGTCGAAACGAGTGATGGCTACTGTGCTACGTGTGGCGGCCACGTTAGCGATCCGATCCATGATCCGGGCCGCCATGATTCTCTCGATTGGGTCATCGTCGGCGGAGAAGGCGGGCATGGTGCCCGGCCGATGCACGAGGCTTGGGCTCGATCCCTTCGCGATGAGTGCGCGGCCGCCGGCGTACCCTTCCTCTTCAAACAATGGGGCGAGTGGTATCCGACATCAATCGCGATCTCGGCCGAAGGCGGCAAGCGGATGGCACGTCTACCCGACGGCGAAGAAACCACGCTTGCCGATCGAAACGGTGTCGCTGGCATCGGTTATCACGAGTGGGCTGCCACCGCGCAAAACAGTGCGCCTTCTGCGGCAGTCAGTATTGCGCTAGGTAAGAAATCATCCGGAAGGTTGCTCGACGGGCGATTGCACGACGGCTTCCCCCAGCACGTCATCGCATGAGCAACGTTCTGAAGTTTACTCGCAGGCCTGTGAGCGTCGCCGAACGGGAAGAACGCTCGCAAGATGAATGCACCCATCGACAGATCAAGGTCCATCCAGTCGGCAGCGTCGTCTGCTCCCTCTGCGGCGCGATGCTCAGCCCATTTTGGGCATTGGCGATGCTCTCCAAGCAGTACGGGCTCGCCCTTGCTCAAATCGATCGGCTGAACGCTCGGTTGGCACTTGCTGACGCACGCGTGCTGAAACTATCTGAAGAGCTCGACGCACTTGCCCCTTCAGAAAGAGCCTCGAAACAGTCGCCAACCGAGACTTGACCGAGCAGTGATCAATGGTGCAATAGGCTCATCGGAAATCTACGGAGCAGCACCATGAAACAGACGTTTGAATGCGGCCACACCGGGAAGGGAAAGCATTGCCACGCGTGCGCCGCGGCCGAAAAGCGAAAAGGCGAGCAGCTGCGCGCTTGTGAAGAAAAACGCGCAGCCAAACGCAACTCGATTGCGGCCGACCCCATTGACTTGTCCATCGTTCGGCATCTCTCAGCAGTGCAGCGCGAAGCACGCGAGCTGCTCGCGAAGGTCAGCAGCGGCGTTCATCCATTTTCTCTCGACGGCAAGTTCATCAAATCGTCCGCGGGTAAGCTTCTCTCCGTGCCCGTCGGCCGAT
The DNA here is from genome assembly GCF_031450875.1 of Caballeronia sp. LZ001. NCBI lineage: Bacteria > Pseudomonadati > Pseudomonadota > Betaproteobacteria > Burkholderiales > Burkholderiaceae > Caballeronia > Caballeronia sp. LZ001. The sequence goes on from NZ_JARTVX010000001.1 coordinate 376,293, forward strand.
CGTATCGACTCCTTTTCGACGCGCCTACATTGTTGCCCCTGCGCCTCGTCAGCCACGAAGACTACAATGGGATCGCAGCAAATCGTGTAGCAGCGTAGTTCGCACGCACACCAACCGTAGATCCTCCCTGCGGAGCGCATGCCAATGAAAGTCGATCTCGCTCTAGCCCTGAAAGCCGCGATCAACGCGTTACGCGATATCGCCGAGAGCAAGCGTATGCCGAACGGCATGGCGTTGGATGAAGATCAATGCGAGCTTCATCGCCGCTCGGCCGATGAACTTGAAAAGCAGGTCGCCGCGCTGAAAAGCCTTGTGGACCGCCTGTGAGCTTAAAGACGTCCCCGCCTTACTGTCGTCTGACCGGCCAGCACAATGACGACGACGCGATCGCTCCGGATTGCATCCCCACATAGCTGCTCGTTTCCAGTCGTCGGGTTTTGGCGAGGATTGCGCGGGTGCGGTGCTCGCTATAATGCATCTCGCCTACATAATTCATCTCGCCGCCCGCCGGCAACGCCCAGGACCACGCCATGACTGACGAACTGTTTCCCTGCGACCATTGCGGCGGAAAATGGGCTTTTGGCTACTCCCACCGGCTGCTGAAGTGCCCATCTGCCCCCGCGCGGGATTACCTGAGTGCCGAGGACAGTGTCGCGCCTCAGATGAATGACCTCGAGGCACGGTCATTATTTGCGATTCCGCAAGAAAAAGTGTGCTGCATCTTCTGCGAAGACTGCGGTATGCAGACGCCTTGGATTCCGATGGGGAACGACCGGCATGCTGCTTTCGAAAAAGCCGGCACGATATGGAACGCCCGCATGAGGCGCCCAGTCGCAAAAGAGGGTGACCTTCTGAAACTGATTAGAAAGGAGATCAGCGCTCTGGATGCGCCGTTTCTGATTGACTTGCTCGCCAGAACAGAAGACGACTGGGAGAAACGTGGTCCAATCTTCGCAATGCTCGCCAAGAAGATCGTCGATAGCCAAATCACGATGAGCGATTACTGGGCGGTGGACACTGTACTCAACGACGCGGCGAGGTATCGAAAGCTCCAACAACTTGCCAAGCGCATCTACATTGATGGCATCGCGTCGATCCAGTTCCCACGCATACCGGCGACCGGTGGAGACGAGGGAAATTTCGAGAACAGCATCAACCTCGCCGTGGATGACCTTCCGGATCGCAATCGGTGGTGACTTGACCTTCACCCGGGTCTGCGATACTCGGACTGTATTGCCTACCGTCCCAACGACATCCGGAGAAACAAGAATGTCCCCTATCGAATACATCCGCACGGCCTATCGTCTTCGCACGAAGCTCGTCCCGCAGCTCGCAACTGTGTTCGCGCTCGCCATCATCCTGACCTACCATGCGCTGACTAATCAACAGTTGGGCTGGCTTCTAAATTAGTCTCGGTCACCAAGATACGCCTAGGAATTATCTTGATAACGCCTAGGTCGACCATTCCCACAGGCCATGTCACTGATTTATCAAGCTATTATTGAATTTGCTTGCCTGTAACAAAACGGCACACACGCGAGAATTGTCACACCTCAACCGTATTTTTGGCCCAGGATGCGGTAAAGCGCCTGCCGAGAAATACCCAAGGCTTTCGCCGCAGCGGACTTATCACCCTCAGTTGACGCGACCGCGGCGAGCGCCTGTTCTAGGCTGATTGCCGCAGACCTCTGCTTTGCCGCAATGTTAAAGCTGGCCACATAGGCGTTGGCCTTATCGGGACGACTATGCCCCGCTGCCTCAACAACTTGTTTCATCGCTTCCCTGTGTCGCTTGATGTCAGCTTTCTCTCCCGTACCCTTGACCGGGGCGGGTACGCCGGTGAGCATCTCATACATCTGCTGGAGGTACTGATGACGTAGACCGTGGCTCGTGACGCCCAGCCCTGCTTTCGTCACGCCGTGTTGCTTGAGCACCTCGTAATAGCGGTTCTTCCACTGCGTCTTGGTATAACCGTCCGGAATCGTCGACCCGGTGAGCGTGTTGCAGAACTGCATCGCATCTTCCAATACCGCCATTTGCAACTGCATCGGGACAACGCGATCCCTGCCGCCTTTTGTCCCGCGGGTGACGCTTAACAAACCGTCGCGGCGAATCGATTCCTTGGGTCTCAGCAAAAAACTCTCTTCGACGCGTAGTCCAAAAGCTGCCTGGAGCTTTAATTGCATTGCTACGACTGAATCCGTCCCGGCAATCTCGTTGATTTTGGCCACTGCATCAACTCTATTGCCCTCCCAAGACTTATCCTCGAGCGCTGCATACGTGCGAATAAGGCCGTGTTCTTTGCGATCGACGTAATCAGCCAACGTACCAACAAGATTGGGCTTGCTGACCCAACCCGCGAACGCACGGAGGTAGGTGAGTTTGTTCTCAATCGTGCCGGCGCTTTGCTTCTTTCCGATCCACAAATTCACAAGAAAGCGAATGTGTTTTTCCTTAACGGACCACGGCGATTGCAGTGCAAAGCCATTCTCGCGAAGTTCCACGAAAGACCGGCACAGCTTCTGCAATCGATATCCCTGCGTCTTCACAGATAGCGGTTTCGAAGTGACCCGCGTGCGACTGTGTACCCGATCCGCGTTATCCTGGAACAGTACGCTGAGTTCGCCCTTGAAATCGCTCGGAAGTTTGTATTCGCTCAGAAGCGTGCGTACATTCACCGTCACTGCCATTCGTTGCTCCTTAAGAACTGGTCAACTTAAGACTCACCGCGCGATGGAACGCGCGGCCCAGCTCAAACGCCTGCGCTAGTTCAGCCGAACTTGAAAAGTGGCGTTCATACCGCCCACACCTTGACGAAGCGATCTCCCATCCCGCCATGCCCGCGTGCTCGAGCGCTAAGCGTCGTGCTTTCACGTCGGCGAGACCAAAGCGAAGTGATAGCTTCCACTCCGACCACGCTGCATGCGCCGCGAGGTCACGGTCCTCCCATCGGACCATTCGCTTTTGCCGTGCCATTCGTGCCACTTCGCGCGCAGCAGTCGCCGGTACGAGCCGCCCGTGAAGTCGGATGGCATCCAGATCTTTGCCAAACAGGGCCGTCGATGGGCTAAACCGATGTGCGCAAGAAAGGTCTCGCGTGCACTCAGACGATCGGTCAATACGGCCTTGAAGGCGACACAAAAATACGGGAACCGTACAAACGCGAACTTCAAGCCAAACCGTGTTTGCAATCCACTCTACGAACTCCGTCCGCGACACGCCCGTTCGCTTACCGACCTGCTCGAAGTCACTTCCCGGGTCAAGATCGGCATAGCTCTCAAGGATCTGAGACAGCAACGCGTCCTTATCCATTGAGTCGCTCTCAAAGCGATGTGCCCGGTCCACGTCAAAGGTCAATCCGTAATATGCGATTTGGTTTGGATCTCTAAAGCACTCCCAGAAGACAGGCCCCAACATGACGTGGTACGAGCCGACAATCACATCTCCACTCATGGGCCGTCTGAGGACGAACCCGTTTGAAGGCTCCATCAAGACCTCGTGCTCGCGTTGATTCGGGTCCGGGCGAGCTCACTCGATCCCGGTTCGTTCGCGCCGCTTGAGAGCCGCAGGGAGCCTATCTCCTGGTCTCGATCGCGCTGCGCGTCGCGTAACCCCGCCGGGCCCTGCCTTCCTGTTCTTTAGCGATTCCATTCGATAGCCCCGCACGTGGAAGAAACGTGCATCGACCGTCCGTATTGCTGCGTGCTGCCGTTCTCACGCTCCGCGTGAAAACCGCTGGCGACGTTGTTGCAGGTCACTCGCACGCGGGCCGCTTTCGCAGTCCTCGCCGTTGAGTCTTGCCCTGCCGTTGCCGCTGCCCGTGGCGCGCATCGCTGCGCGAACCCGAACCGCCGCTTCTACGGCTACCGCGCCGGCCTAGACGCATTCCTGCGCCCGTGTGCTCTGTCTTGCGACCGCACGACCTTGGCCAATTGCTCGGTAATTCGTTTGCGCTGTTCTTTCTCCGGTCGCGCCTACCGTTCGTCTTCCGTACAGGGATGAGCTGCGTCTATCGGCTTGCCCATACCCCCATCCCCAAGCGCGTTCAATCCGCCGCAGTGTGTCGGGCTTCATGCAACGTACCCAGCTTCGTGTGCTGAAAGGATGTGTCCATGCTCGCCGAGACGGCGTAATTAGAAGCGTCCGGACCAGTGTCCGTGTCCGCTCCCAAGCCGTCTCAACTCGCAGATTCGGGCAAAACCGCCCGCAAACCCAATGGATATCGCCTGTCCGGTTTCCTCAACTTGGGTAACCTTGTGCTTGATTAGCTTCAGAAAAAGGCCGCTTCATTTTGCGGCCTGTGACAGAGGGCTTTTCGCTAGGCAAAGCGATGCCCTCGGATGGTCCGTTTAGGAGGTCGATGCGCTGGTCGCGCGGTAGGTATGAAAAAGAATATCTCGGAAAAATCCAAGACCTGCAGGGAAAGCTGCCTAAATCATGCGAGCTTTTGTTGCCTTGACTTCGCCACGTTCCCGATAGAGTGAGTTCACCAGCGTCGGGCTTTGGCCTCTGCCGGGGCCCTGCTGGGGCGCTGCCCCATAGCATGGTCAACATAGGCAATTGCTTGGCTCCTTGCGGGGACAAGCATGGCCCCTACGAAGCGTTGCGGTCTCTATGACCGTACCGCTTGGCCCCTCCTGGGGCCAAGCGAGGGTCAAGTACGGGCCCAAGCGCGACACGCTGCTAACGTCATTTGAACTCTGGAGGGAGAATCTTGAAAGCACAAGTTTTTGCGGTGGACGTGGGTTATGGCAACACGAAATGCGCGTTCCGAATGGGATCGGATCTGGCGACGATGATGTTCCCGTCGCTTGCTCCGCTGCTTGTCAGCGAAGCGGTGTCGAGTTTTGGCCACGGCGTTCTCGCTGATCGGAAAGTCGCTGCGATCGAAGTCGATGGCACTGTGTATGAAGTCGGTCCGGGCGTTGACCGATCCTCGGCGTATGGAAACGCAGGCCGCACGCTTTCAGAGGACTTCTGCACAACCCCAAACTATGCAGCGTTGCTTTATGGCGCATTGCATTTCGCCGGGATCACCGATGTCGAACGCCTAGTCTTAGGGTTACCCGTGCACAGCATCGGCAAGTATTCGGAAGGCGTGCGGGAGGCATTCACCGGCACACTGAATTTCGGTCACGGGCAGGTACAAATCGGCAGCGTGAAGGTCATCCCGCAGCCACTAGGCTCGCTCGTTTCGTTCTCTGAGTATGGCGGCAGCCGCTTTGACCGTGACAACGCACATCTCGTGATCGATGTTGGCTATTTCACGACCGACTGGGTGGTCGCAAACGGCTTCACGATGAACGACCGGCGTAGCGGCGGCGCCCCGGGCGGCGCATCGCAGATCTACCAGCGCATGGCGTCGCTGATCGGAAAGCAGGAGGGCGAGCCGGTGACCGATATCGAGCGTATCGACGAATCGCTCAGGCTTAAGAAGCCCCTCCTTTTCTATAACAAGGACATCGACCTTGCGCCCTACCTTGAACAGTCTCAAGCGGTCATTCTCAGCACGGTCAAGGAAATCCAGAACAAGGTCGGCCGCACGGCAGATATCCGTTCCATCGTGTTGACCGGTGGCGGGGCGGCTCTGTATGAACCGGCGATCCGCGCAGCTTTCCCCCGTACGCAAGTCGATCTGCTCGAGGCACCGTGTTTTGCGAATGTGAAAGGCTTTCTTATCGTCGGCGAATCGACGCTGGCCCGTGAGCGTAAATCGCTCGGGGCAGCAGCATGACAAGGAAAATGCTGATTAAGGTGACGGTGGACGAGGCGCTCTTTCCCGAGCTATATCAGCGTTTGGAGGAATTCGAGAACACGCGTCTGCGCGCGGCCGTGTTGCGCTCGCTAGCCAGCGACCGGGTGCGTTTTCCGGCGAGCGCCGTTCCCGAGGCATCCGCTCCGGACGCAACGCCGGCGCTGCGGCTAGCGGATCGACCACTCACGAAGCCAGAGGCACCCACGACGACGTCAGTTTCGCCGCGCCCGATCGTAGCGACCGTCGAGCAATATTCTGTCGACACGGCACAGCCAGATGCAATGTCGGAGTTATCGCATCGCTTCAACGTCGATGAGATCGCTGACCAGTTCGCCGGCTTCTAGTCGATAGATCGGTCCACAGCCGTAGTTCAGATTCGCTTTGAACTTGCCGTTATATCGTCATACCCCGACTGCGCAAGCAGTCGGACCTAGACGTTCACCATCACCCAGGCGTGCGGCGGCAACGCAAACGTGGCATCCAGGCTTTGTCCGCCGCGTCGATTCGTTCACACCTTGACTTTGGCGCGCATCTGCGAAGATGGGTTATCGATGTTGACAAGCATCCGCTTGCGACACGTCAACCAACTATAGAGGCGGTATGGACATTCTCGACAGCTTGATGCAACTTGACTGGACACGTGGTGTTCGGATGTGGATCCTGGTCGCCGCAGGTATCGCGGTGTACGAAGCCGCATTCTTGTTTCACCGCGCTATCATTAGCCGGAAGAAAGGAGGCAGCAATGTTCGCTAAATTCATGGCCCTGCCATTCGTCACCCGCCGCGCCGTCATTGCGCTGGCGTCGTTCTTCACGATGTTTGTGAGTGTCCACCTGCCAAAAAACGGTTTTAGCGAAACTTTGCTGTTCGCAGCTGGGTTTACCATGTTATGGGCAATGGGTATTCTGATCCCGTTCCTAAAGGTCTTGTTCTTTGTTTTGAAGTGGCGCTTGAACTACGTGGTGCGCTTCAAGTAGGCGCGAAATGACCAGGCGAAAAAAAACCCCGACCAACGGTCGGGGTTTTGACTTAAGGGAACTTCAATGCAGCAGAGATACACCTTGTGCGCTCGCCTGTCGACGAATGCAATAGAACCATGCGGTGTTGAGCGTGACGCCTCGTTTGTCGAGTCGCCCGTGAGCACCCTGGCCACGATCGATCACGTCATAAGCTTCCGCTTCTGACTTCCCTACTCTGACCGAGCCGTTCTCGACACCGGACGTAGCAACGATTTGATACCGGCCAACAATCATGCTGAAGCTCATTTCCTCTTCTCCGTTGGAAAAGCTCGGGCGGATTGCGGCCCCGATGGGGACGAATCCCCACCGGGCAAAAGTTACTGTTAGCGGCGCACTCGCCGCGGACAATCAAACAAGCAAGGCTTGCGGCTCGGAACGGCCCACAGGCACAGTGGATGCAGCACTCTGCGGACCGTGACCGGCCAGCCACTCATCCGCAAAGTCGGTCTCCCGCTTCTTCGGACGATGAACCATAGCCGTGTACCCTTCGGCACGCAGCCGCTTGGCCAGCTTCAGCGCCGCGTCCACACCCGGCGACTTGCCCGTGCGTGGATCGACCGCGTCGAAATCGGCAGAGATGTGAACGACGCGGATGCCGAGGCCATCCGGCACCATGAAGTCGGCGAGCAGAATGCGGTTCAGGCAGTACCAGACCGGCACATCGAACTGCATATGCGCGGCGTACGCCGTCTCGAGGCCTTCGGCTACGCCAATCTCCCCGTCAACGGGATCCATCAGCCGGACTGCGCCGCCGTTGAGCTTATGAAGCGTTACGTCGTTCAACTTCGAGGGCAAGATCTCGCCATCGTTAGTGACAATGGTCGCCTTCGCGGCATTCGAGCGATCGAGGAACGTGCGATGCAGTGTGCCAAGGCGTCCGTCAGGCAACGTAAAACGCGCGATGATGCCCGGCCACTGCCCGATTACCTTTTTCTCGTGCCGATAATCGAGCATCGCCTGCCGCAGCGCGGGTGACGGCGACGCCGTCAGCCCCGGAACACGTGCGCGCAAATAGCGCGACACCAATCCATCTGGCCCGATACGCGTCGCACGATCCCACATCGAATCAAGCCGCGTTCGCGCCCATTCGGGATCGACCTTTCGCCCAGGCGCTGGCGCTGCTGGTTGCGGCTGACAATGCCGGGCCTCTGCGATCGTGCCGCCCTTGAGCTCAACCATCAACTCGGGAAAGCTCATCCCTGTCACCTTGCAGATGAGCTCGTAGCCATCTCCGGCTTTGGGGTCACCGTTATTGCATTTGCGGCACACCCAATCGCCGCGGCCGCGCTTATTGTCGTAAGTGAAGCGATCGTTACCGCCACAGATCGGACACGATCCACTCTTTCCCGTTAGTGAGCGTTCCGGCACTCCGTACTTCTGGAGCAACGTAACCCACTGTTCCGGTGTGAGCTTGAGGCTCTTTACATTCATGGTTGGCACTCCAGTCGTTTGGGGTGGTTATGGTCGATGCCTGAGACAGGCGGTAAAACCGTGCTCAAAAAAGCGGTCCGTGTTTCCCGGCGCGCGGGCGGACGGCTTTTTTCAGCAAAGGCGTTGTGCAGAAGAGATCGATGCGCGAGGCGCGGCGGCAGATGCGGAGAATGCGGACGCTTCGGGTTCCGCCAGCCCAAATGGGCCGGACGGAACTGCGAAGGTGAGGTGATGCGGGAGAAAAGGTGAGCGCTTACAGGATCAGATTGCGGCCCATGCCTGTCGCGGGTGCAGCTTGTCGAAGGGAATATCGTCGTCCATCGAGTCGAACCCACCGCCGCCGCCAAACGAAGACGAAGACGACTTCGCGTTGCCAGGTGACGGACTTGGTGCCGGCGGGCGAGCACTCTCTTGTCGAGCTTGACGCTGCGGGCGTGACGATTCGAAGTCGTCCGAGCCTGAGGAACGTTGCTCTCCTCCAGATCGGCCACCCAACATCTGCATCTGGTCGGCAACGATCTCAGTCGAATAACACTCCTGACCCGCTTGGTCTGTCCACTTGCGCGTGCGGATCCTGCCTTCGACGTACACCGACGAGCCCTTCTTCAGGTACTCGTTGACGATCTCCGCCAGGCGACCGAAGAATGAAACGCGGTGCCACTCGGTCAATTCCTTCATTTCACCGGAGGCCTTGTCTTTGTAGCGGTCCGTCGTGGCCAATCGAATATTGGCGACGGCATCGCCACTTGGGAGATACCGGGTTTCCGGATCGGCCCCGAGGTTGCCCACGAGAATGACCTTGTTTACTGATGCCATGTAAAGGCTCCTTAAGATTTTTTGATCGACCAAAGCCACTTATCCCACAGCACTTGCGCGCCGCTGGCATCAAGCTTCGGTCTTCCACGTTTATCTACAGCCGGGACCTTGGTTTTGCCAAGGCGTCTGACCTCGATTCGATCGCCGACTTTGCAGTTGGCTTCGGCGATAGCATCGCGAAGGCCCTCGCCCTGCAGCACGTCGAGTCCGCCACGGTGCGCAAGGGTGATGCAGAACGACTCGTAGGTTTTGCCCGGGCGCTTGCCATCGGGAAACTCCTTTTCGCCCCACTCCTTTAAAACGCCATACCGCGCGCGCTCAGTCCGTCGAGGGGATGAATCAGTAGTTGCAGGCGGCGTCAGCACGACGGCGTCCACGACGTCGTGCTGACGTTGCGCGTCGCCGAGTGGAACGAAGCGCACTTTTTCCGCATTGACTGAGTGCGCGGGAGATGCCTCTGGCGAGTGAGCGTCCTTGACAGCCGCCGCAATCGCGTCAGTCAACGTGCCCTTGTGCTCTCGCAGCACTTCCCAGTGCGGGGCGAGCGCCGGTATAAGCTTCAGGCCGACGGCTGTCGGTTTCAACTCATAGCCGAACGCCGGACGGAACTGCACAACGACACCGCCTTCGTCCCGAAAGAGCGTGGGCTGCCCTGCGATGGCAATATGCCGTTCCTTGGCGCTGCCCATTCCCACTTCGATTGGGGACGAATGCTCGGATGTTTGGACGGTGCGAGGCTGTATCTGAACAGATGCCCCGAAGAACGTTCCGAGCAGTCGACCAAAGGTTGATGCGCTCATGAATGGCCTCCTAGAGCAGTGTGCCGACGCACTCGCGACGCACCTCTTCCATGTCGCGTTTGAGCAAAGGATTGCTCAGGATGACATCCTGCAGGATCTCGGGATCAACGCCATTGACTTGGCACACGAACCGATAAGGCAGAGCGCCATTCCAGAACTCCATGACCCAGCCAAGCGTAGCCCGGTAGTCCTCGAATTCCATTTTCTTCTTGTTTTTGAGTCGTTCGCTGAACAACGCAGCGCAATCCATCAGCGACTCAGGCATGTTGTCTCCGCGCCTGCTATCCATCGCGAGACGGACCAACGCGTCGACCATTTTGTCTTTGACCACCGCGCTCCACAGGTGCGGATCGGGCAGCGGATCGGGCTTGGCTTGAACACGAGTCATCGGCGCTGCTGAAGCGTCGAACATGTCCAATTGCCATGCGGCTACTTCGGTTTGCATGGGAATCTCCGAATGAACGAGAACCCATGCCCGCAACGGGATGGTTTCCCGTTGGGGTGATGGATCAAGACCACCCTTTCGGGCGGTCTTGACATTCAGGCATGGCGACTAGTCGTCGGTGCCTGTCTTAAGTGGAACGACCACTGCGGATTTAGCGTACTGCCGTTTGATGGGCGTGACGTTGGCTTCAGCAGGGGCGACAACAGCATGTGCAGGAGCTTTCGCGTCGTCGATCTTCTCTTCTTTCAACGCCGCCTTCATCGATCTCTTGATCCACGAAAAGACAACGAAAGAGACGAACATAAACGCGAAGAACGAGTGCGCAGCAAGCCACAATGCAAAGCACACAGCGACCAACCAAGCGGGCGATTTGATCGCCTTGGAAACCAACTGCTTCGGCATTTTTCTCTCCAGAAAAAGACGCACTAGGGGATGTCCAGCCAGTACAACGCTGGAAGTTTCGATGCTCGGGTGAGCAGGGAAAAACGGCGCGCGGAGAGACGCTTTCGTCACGGCTCGAGAAGGCGTGGCGGAAGCAACTCTATGCGGAAAAGATGAAATGGAGCAGACGCGAAATCTCGCGTGGCTTCAGTCGATGCGTCGAAGACGCGGGGATGAAGGCCAATTTACGCTGGTCTTGCAAACCGATGTACGCGAAAGCTCCCAAAAACATGGCGTCTATTCGAGAGATGCACGTTTTGCACTGCATTGCGCGCCTTGACAACGATTAGAGCGTGTCAAGCTGGTCACAGACAAACCAACCAGGTAACGCAATGCTTTTCGAAATCATGGTCGTGGTCGGCGGCTACTACGCGTACCGACATCTCACGAAGGCGAGTATCAAACGCCCCGCCCCCCGCTTTCTGAACCGCGGCGCTGAAGCCATCGGTGCGGCGGGAGAAGCCGCCGCACAGGCAAGGCTTCGGAAGACGCTTTATTGGCTTTGCGGGAATGACTTCTATCTGCACGAAGGCGCGCTCATCATTGACCACGCGCCTGGACCGACTTCCCTACCGCGGAAATCGACCACCTTGCCGTAACACCCTTCGGCGTTTTCATTTTCGAAACCAAAAATTGATCGGGGCACATTGCACCGGCGGCCGATGACGGAAAGCTAACCCGGACCAGTCCGAATGGCCAAACAGACGAACGCCGCTCTCCAATCGAACAGAACCGAAGCAAGATCCGCTTCCTGCAAGCGCAACTACCGTCGATGTGGCCGGTCTTTGGTGCGGGATTATTTTCCTCACAGGACGCGGTGCTCGATTCGAAACTTTCAGCTGACCTCCTCACACTCGATGATCTCCCGCAATAGCTGCGGATGAAACGAGATCTGTTCACCTCCGATAAGCAAGTGAGCGTCGAGCACGCAAAAACGGCGGTTTTGATGTTTGCCGATGACAGGACAGGTGCCCACTTGAAACATAAGGAACGCGTTAGCCGTTTGTAATAAACACCTTTAGATCGAAAGTTCTCGGATAATGCAAGCTTCTTTATAGGTATTTTCTCCCATGAACGAACTAAAGTGTTACCGAAACTTTCCGATAAACGTTTGCTGAGTACGTGATAAATACGGCGCTATGCACCGCCAGACAATGAAAGAGGGGTAAAAATACGCCTCTTTTCCAAATGTGGAATCAATGACAAATGTTACCCTTTGTTACTGATGAAAAACGCGGCTGTTTTTTCTGTCCTTGCACGGTTAGATAGAACAGAGGCTGAACTGTTTTGTAGTACCGCGAGGCCTTCGAGAGACCCTTGCGGCGCGGAAAACAGCACCGGGTGGTGCTGTCGCAAATCTGGAGAGAAGAAATGCTGAACGGCGAGACATCCAAGAACACCCCAACTAAGTTTAATCACCTCCCCATTCGGGTCGACGACGACACGTCCGACGAATTCGTCGCACCTACCGATGATCGCAGGCACGTCACTCGATCCTCTATCGATAAAGCTGCGAGAGAGCTTTTCGGTCAGGAAGAGGAACTGATCGGTCGGTTGACCGATGCCATGATGGCTGTCGCGGAATCGAGAGAGCGGATCGCAGCTGAAATGATCGCGCTCGGCAATCAGTTGTTCCATTCGAGACATCTCATTCGCAACAACATGGTTGCGAAAGCGGGAGACACTCGTGAGATACGCAATAGGGCTGCTTGCCTGGCCTTCGATTTTTTCGAGAAAGCGCTGAAGATCAGGGAATCGGCGGCGAAAAGCTACATTCGTTGCTATGAGCGCTTTGGCGACAACACCGAAGCAATCCGCGTTTTCAACGTCGGCGAGTTGAATATGCTGGTAGCCAAGCATGTTTCCGACGCGCACATCAACGAAATCATGTTGCAGAAGGACAGCCGCGAAATGACGCGCGGAGACGTGAAGAAACTATTGACAGAGCTCAAACAACGAGATGAAGCTCTTGCCGACAGCGAACGCCAACTAGAGAACGTCGCATCATTGTTAGAGGACAGCAAAAATGAGCTGTTCCTCGCAGGAAAGGATGTCGCTCACCTCACAGAGGCACTGTCAGCAAACGCGCGGGCTTTGACCGCCAAGCAAGAAGAGCTAGCGAGGCTGGACGAACTCTTCAACAGCCGCACCGCAGGTTTGAGCAGCATGGAAAAGGATATCGCCGACAAGGACAAGGAAATTGCACGGCTTAGTCGCGCTCTCGAGACACAAAAGCCTGAAGTCCAAATAAAGGAGATCGTTAAACCCCCGGAAGGATTCACGACAATCTCCCAGGCCGTGAACGCAAAGACAGCGGAGCTTGCCAGCACGGAACAAGCGCTTCACATCGCCCGGCAGGAACTAGAGTCGCTTAAGCAACGGCGAAATGACGCGAAAACGGCTATTGATGCCGCCGAGAAGGTGCAAAACGCATTGAGCGCAGCAACGTCGGCTTACGAGACCTTCGCTGGAAAGCTGTCGTCGGCCCAACTGGCCATTCAAGCATCCAGCGATACGGCGGAGCATCGCCAGTTGGTCGAAGCGCTCTCTGGAATGTTGCGCAAGTCGCTTGTTGAAATCGATACGTGGCTTTCTCGATAAAAGCAGCACAACGACAAGCAACGATGGCGCGTCATCCGCGCCACGATAGAAACCTAAAAATAAATAACACAATGGCCATTACCACAATTAACGCGATCGAGACCGGTCTTACCCTCCACGCTTACCTCGCCGAGAAGATTCAGCGCGCGAACTACACCCTCACTGAAGTGATGCACAAAGTGCTCACTCGCTACGAGGGCGCCGAGACGGTATTCGCGGTCTCCCTTGAAAATATGGATACGTTCAACAAGTACGCTGCACCGAAAGCGACGTTGATGAACATGCCGTTTCTGGCACTGCTGCCTACACTGCCGAATCCCCGCGATTGGGAGACTTTCGTTGATGGCGTCATGTACTCGCCGACGGTCGAACACCTTGCGTCCAAGATGCCCGCCGTCGAGGGCATGATCGGCCGCGATATCTTCCATTACAACTGCATGTACGTCACGCTGCTCAAAGACGTCCTGCATATGAACATCCTTGCAGCCCCGCTACTCGGCATTACGTTCGAACTCGCCGAATATCTTATGAAGCGGCCAATGCGCCAGCTTGAATCAGCTATCGGTCAGATCAAGTTTCTGCTATTTAGATGGCGATTTGTGGATTCGTTGTTCTGGACAGAATACTGCACCGGGTGGCTTTCCAACGAATCGGTGGCGCACTATCTCATGAGCACGGCACAGATCCAAGCATCCACGTTGCCGTATAAAGCCTCATGGTCGAACCTTCGGCTCGAACGGGCAGAACGCGACGGATTTGCGCGAGTCCTCATGTCGCAGGGTTGCCGCGCGTCGACCGCAGTTGACTTCTTTAACCTTAACCGCACCACCGCACGCACCATCTACAAGCAGATCCACGGAGTTAGCTCGCCGGTCGGCTGTAGGACGAAGTCGCTCACGTGGTACGTACAAAGTGCGATCAACCGCGTCCAAGCGACTTTTGTGGTTTGGCTGTACCGGTGCGCGCTCAGGAACGACGCGAATATCCCCGAAGCGTTGATTGCAACCAATGACATTGCAGCTAAGTTGTTTGGCGACGACCTGATGATCACCGCAGATCGTGTGAACCACTTGACCGGTGCAATGGCGATGGACTCTAGGCTGTCGATGGCTCCGTGCCGCACATGCAAGACCGACTACGTTCTTGCTAACGAACAGGGCAAGATCGAGCTCGCCAAAGACTTCGTCTGCCCGGGCTGTAGCTATTCCGTTAAATCACGTCTTGCCTCGAAAAAGAGGAAGAAGGCAAAGTCCTAAACCGAAATCGGAGGTAAGCAAATGCCGCATGAATTTTCCGTCGAAGCCGGGCTCATCGTCTTCTCACAAGACGGTCGGGCACAGTTTGGCTGGCTCGACCTTCAAACAGGCGCGTACTACGGCGAGGCTGACGGCCGGTGGATTCCCGATGTGATCGGGGCGATCGCGTTTCACTCCGACGTGACGCACTGAGCTATGCAGGACTTCGCCTATCTCTTCTCGGACAGCGTCGGCGCATGGCTACGCGGCCGCGGTGACGGACGATTCAAGCAGTATGAAAAGCACTACCGGAGCGACCGAGCGACCGCACCGTCGCCCGACGGATTCGATCTCGAGAGCAGCAACGTTCGTTTCTCGCAGAGGTACGGTAAAGGAAGGCGGCCGTTCGCACCGGTGCTGCGAAGTAAATGGTTCGCAGCTCTCGCACCATTTTTAATTCTCCTATGGGGTGGCACCGCACTCGTATCAACTGCCGGCGCGAAACAACCAGTTGCCGTTGCCGCCGTGCTTGGCGTTATCTTCATTGCTCGTCAAGTGAAGAATTATCGGGTCCGCACGTAACTACGACGGCAAACGGTTGCGGGACCACAACGGTCCGATTTCACCCCTTACCGGGCATTACAATTCGTGCGCCGCCTATTGGCCAACGGCAACTTTTTAACGAGGAAGCGATTTCGAAGCCCTCTTTTGGAGGCAACTTGACTTCGAATATCGCTCGATAAGATGAAACTAAGCAGATCGCGGGGCGACTGCAACAACTAGACGAGAAACAAACAAATGACGATGAAGAGCAACTTGAAACTTTCGATGACAGCGATCGCTGCATCGCTTTTGGTCGCTGCATGCGGCGGTGGCGGCGGCGGTAGCAATAGCGCTGCGTCGCCTGCAGCTGGAGCAAGCTCGCCGACTGCAAGTCAGCCGACGTCCGGCGTTGCTCCTCGCACGTCTGTGGCAACGCCTACCTACGCTGCCGATTCATTTCAGCTCGCTGCGTTTAACCAAATCAACGCATATCGCAATGCGATGGGGGTTGGAATGCTGAGCCAGGACCAGGCGTTGGACACGTCGGCGCAGGCTCAGGCCCTCTATTTGTTCAGCAACCTCAGCACTGGGGTTATTACCTCACTTTCGCACGATGAACTTTCCAGCAATGCAAATTATTATGCCGACACGCCACTGGCGCGCGCGCGTAAGGCCGGAGCCCCCTCGACCGAATACATCAGCGAAAATCTAGCATCGGGCACCGGATCATCAAATTCATTAGCAGCAGCAGACTGCATTGGACAGGCGTTAGCCTCGGTTTATCATCTAGTCTCTCTGACATATACTCAAGAGACGATTGGGCTCGGCTATAACGCAGGAACAAGCGCGTACCAGAACTATGTATGTAGCAGTGACTTTGGAACGTCGAGCGGCGTGCCCGCTTATCCGGGGCCAAATACTTACACCTCGATCGGTGGTCAGCAGATCGCTACAACGGCGATTGTTCACTCGCCGTACTCGAACGAAGCCGGTGTTGCTTTGGCTATGCGTTCCGAGGCACCGAATCCAGCGCCTGATCTGCCCTCTCCTGGCCGACCAGTCCTTATCCGCGTGAATGCCGTAGAAGGGGTCGACACTCTGACGGTTAGTCAGCTTACCTTGGCAGATGCATCGGGGACAACGGTGTCCGCTCGTATCTTAGTACCGTCTGCCGCAGTCGCAGGATCCGCGTCGATCGCGACAGCTGACGTGAACAATGGTTTGCCGAGTGGTACAGCTGTGTTGCTTCCCCTCGGGCCCTTAAAGGCCAGCACTGGTTATACGGTTACATTCAAAGGCGCACGCAACGGAGTCGCGATTTCCGCATCTTGGTCATTCACAACAGCAGCAAGCTAATTAGCTCTTTTTGCTGAGCGACGCACAAACGCCCCGACGCAACTCATCGGGGCGTTTGCGTATTTGTCGCCAGATGAAATTATGAGCCCCCACCGCAACCTTGGCATGAATCTTCGTTTCGAAAGATTGCGTGGGGACCAGCACCGCCTAACGGCGCCCAGTCGCCAGTAGCATCCATGGTGGCACAATACACCTCATAACTATTGCTTTGAGTAAAACCATCGGCTTTCGTCCACGTAGGTCCGGTCGATGTGTCGTAATAGCGTTGAGTGTACGTTCCGCTGGAACTGCTCCGTTGGAACGTTCGTGTTAATGGACCTAAAGTAACTTGGTACTGTGCAGCGTAGGCTGCGCAGTTTGCCAACGCCTGCCGAGTTGGGTCTTGCTGCGTAGGCGGTTGTGGGGGAGTTGGAGGAGCCGGCGGCGTCGGCGGAGCGTTGCATGCATAGAACCACGAATTCCCGTTCCATGCCGGCCCAGACGCGAATCCATAAGCACAACTTGGCTGTGGAGTTACACATTGATAGCGCACGCCGATTTTCTGCCAAGAATAGCCGGGGTCACATCCTGGTGCTCGTGGCACGCCGAGAGGGATTTGGACCCATTGCGCCGTCGCCACGTGCGGTATCGCCAACGTTGCGCTCATTATTGAGACAAGCAAAAGCGCCAGTCCCGTCGTTCTCTTTATTTTCATCATTATTGATTGCTGTAATTGCAGCCCACGTCCACCTGCGCCTGAAGGCCGAGTTGATCGGCGACCAGCGTGTTCGCTCCATCGGCAAGAACGTCGTAGATTTGCAAGACCCACTGACTTCCGTTCCAGCCCATCCCGAAGCGCGCGCCAGCGATCGGTGGATTGTGATTCGAGTAATCGGTGGTGACGCTTTGGGGGATGATCCGGTACCAGGCACTTCCGCCTGCACCGCACGCCGGCGGATTGATGCCCCAACCGTTGTAGTACCCTGTGTATTGAGCATCGGCAGACTGATTACTCACTAAAGAGCTAACACCGACCCAGTTGCCCCACTTATTACAGACGTACATGAGGTTGTTGCGGATCGTGACGCCGTTCCAGCCACAGTTGGCCGCACCAGCGTTTATGTTCGCGACGTTTGCGGTCGCTGTATTTACTGTCAAAGCGTTGCCGTTCAACGTGCCGCTCGAATTGACGTCTCCGACATTGATCGGCGCCGATCCCGTTCCTTGGTAGTTCTGGACATAAAGCGCGCCCTTGGTACGGACGGCGGCGTTCACGCTGTCGCCGTAGTACATCGCTCCATTGTCGATTTGCACGCTATTGCCCGCCTGCAGCTTCAAGACTTTGCCTCCGCCGAGTGTCACATTGCCGACGTTTTGCATGTCCTGATTGTTGGCGTTCATCGTGCCGGTCAATGGCAGCGCGCCATCTCGGCGGTAGTATGACGAATTACCATCCGAACCAAAGCCATTAATGGCAAGAACCATCCCGGCGCGGTTGCCTGCCGGGTTCGGCAAGGTCCATTGGCCTTGGTTGCCGGTAATCGTGCCTGGCGCCCGATTCGTCGAGTAGCCGAACTGTGAGCCGCCAGCGGCCGTGATAATGCCCGCACCTGCTATGTCGGGCGTACCGCTCTTCATGAGCGGCGTGCTCGGATAGATCTGCGTGGCGATGTGACAGTTTCCTGCTGCTGTGGAGCAGCTAGCTGGCACGACCGACATCGCTATCTGATACGTACCGCCCCAAAATGACGAGCTCTTGAACGAAACTTTGTTATTTGCTTGCACGCTCAACTGCGCAAGCGTCGGAGCCGCGATCGACGTCGATGTGCTCTGTGAGAAGCTGGCCGGAATCAGCGTCGCAAAATTGTTCGTGATGTAGCTGCCCAACGCCGAATTGATCGACGCAATGTTCTGCCCTTCGATCTGCAGCATGTTTTGGCGTTTGGCAGCGATGTCTTCCTTGATCCCTTGTACCGTCAGCAACGCAGCGCCGACCAGGACGATCAACATCTCAAGAATGCTTCCCATGTCGGCGGTCCGCGATCAGGTACGAGTGGTCCACAGTCCCATTGACGCCATCGAGCCGTTGGAGGCACAGGCCGTCGCGACCGTTTGCGGATTGAAGGTGACGGTCGGCGAGAAAATCGTCGTGCCGTTCACGGTCACTTGCGTGTACACCGTGATCAGCGCGGCAGCACTTAACGAACACACGGTCGAGGTGACTGGATAGGTCAGCACCAACGAGTCGTTCGAGGTCACGAGCGTGTTCACCGCTGCCGTGACGGTGCCGTTGAACATACCCTTCACCGCAGACTTGTCCGAAGCGACCCGCGAACCCGCCGAATCAAACGCATGATTCTGCGCGAGGACACTGAGCGTCTCGGACGAAAAATCTGCATCGTTCTGTGTCGCGTTCAAGACGCCGGTATGGAACATCTGCGCTTCGCTCTTGAACTGCGACGAGCGAATGAGATCGAGCACGTATTTGCCGCCGGCGTAGACAGCAAGCGCCAGCAACGCGGCGCCTGCCATCACCGCGCCCGCTTCGATCATCGAGAGCTCGCCCGATTGCCTTGTCGCCCGCGCGTGCTTGAGCATACGGGCACGACGCGCTTTCGCTTCATCGGCGTGGGTGGCTTGTTTATTTTCGATGCTCTGTTTGTTTTCGTTGGTCATTTGATGATCCTTAGTAGCTGGAGACTGCGGAATTACTGGAGGTGAGATTGACGGCCCCGGTGACCACATAGGATCCGATGCCAAGCGTCAGGAAAAGCGCGGCCGCAAAGCCAAGCAGAATGTAGTGAGTCAGTCTTGCATTGCGCTTGACCGCTTCAACGACGCGATCCAGTGACTCGCGCCCGAGACTTTTGATTGCTGCCTCAAACTGGTCGCGGCCTGCAGCGTCCGTAACCGTGTCGACGATCGTGATCGAGAAGATGCCGGTGTCGAGCGCGCGCATGGGGTCATCAGCACGCGCGGTCAGGCGTCGGTTCATGGTCGACAGGTGCCAACGCAACCACGGATCAGCCGTCTTCATCAACCGCTCGAGCGACGCGCGCAGCGTAAGATTGGAATCGAACAAGCCAGCCAACGAGACGATCAGCAAAGCAGCGCGAAGATCCCGCCGATTACGCCACAGGAGGGGCATGCGATCAAAGCGATCGCGAAGCGGTCCAGCCCATCGTTTCAGGCTTGCAAAATACGCAAGCACAAGGCCGATCAGAACCGTTAGCGTGAGCCACCAGTACTCGAAGCAGAAGGTGTCGACGTGATAGAGCAACTGCCCGAAATCGGGCCATTGCTCCAGCGGCCGCACATCGAGCACTTGCGGGAAAATCACTCCGCCGAAAAGCATGCAGAATGCGTACATATAGACCAGCAGCAATGCCGGATAGGCCATCTGCACCGACGTCGTCGCCGACAAGACGCGCTTGGCCTTGGCCGCCATTTCCGCGAGCTCGAAGCCGCGCACCACGGCGTCCTCGCGCGAAGACTCGTCCGCGATATCGAGCAACGCGTATTCATCGCCCGGAATAAATGGCTTGATTGCGATCGCGAAGCTTTCACCCCGCTGCATCGTCTCACGGATACGCGCGAAGACCTGCCATTCGACGCGGCCACGGCTGCGACCGCGCTTTTCGTAGGTCTCGAGCCGGTCGAACAGCGTCTCGGTATTGCGCAACCCCTTGGCTGCGATATCCAGACGCGTCTCCCGATAGAAGTCCTCGCGGACCTTCTGAAATCGAACGCGCGCAATCGCGAGCTGCTGCCGGACCGGCAGCGTTTTGACGAAGCTGTTGAACATGGGCGACCCGAGTTAGACCATTAAGCCATCGACGCCGGGCATCACGCGGTATTGCGCGAACGACTGCATCGAGCGATTGATGAATTGTGGGTCAATCAAACCGCGCGAAGCCTTGAAAAGAGCATGTTCATAGAGCGTCTTTCCGGTCATGTCGGCGTTATCGAACCCTGTACGACGTTCGCCCCGCCATACTTGGCGCGCGCCTGCCCAGTCTCGCTTGGCCACGCGCTCAAGAAACTCAGGTGTCGGACGATAAAGTTCGGCCGCAAGCGAGGGACGTTTCGTGCCGCCAGCGACTTTGCCGAGGCGCGTAAAGAGCCCTTTCAGACGGCAGTGCTCACAACCGTCGTAGTTGCGGCATGCCATGCTCGACGTGTCCAGGCCAAACTTCGAGCGCAGAATTTCGAGGTCGGCTTTCGGCATCACATCTTCAGCCGGCAGCTTGCAGTGCTCGCAGAGCGTGGGGATCAGCTTCTGATTGCCCACCGCATTGATGAAGCCTTCTGACGCAAGCTCGTCGATCGGCAGTTGCAGGCGACCGCCCGCCATCCGCATCACCGCCGCAATGATGTCCCCCGCGTGCAAAGAGAAGCGCACCGGGTGACCGGTCAACGCAAGTTCGGCGACGAGGCCCATCACGACGCGGTCACGAACTTCGCCGATGGTCAGATCGTCGGGATCCTGCCGCATGAGCGTTCGGATGACCTCGGCATACTTGCGGTTGGCTTCGTCGTCAGTCTCATCCGGACGACGGATGATCGAATAGTCCGACAGCCACGGCATCGGATACTCGGACGGCTCATTCACCGCAAACTGCTTCTTCAACTCGCGATCCGGCAACATGTAGGATAGCGCGCGCAGCGTCGTGGTCTTGCCCGAACCCGTTTCGCCGGTCAGTGCCGTGATGCCACCGCTCACATAGTTCAGCGTGTCGATCAAGTCGAGCTGGCTCTTTTCCAGCCCCATATCCTTGGGCAGCAGGACGTTGTAGTTCTTGAAGTTGCCGTCGAGCAAACGCAGTGTGACATCGTACCCGCCAACGAGCGGCGATGATTGCCAACGTAGATTGACCGTATCCGTCTTGACGACAAGCGGAATCATCGCGGACTGGGGCGCACTGGGCTGAAAGCTGTTGCCCGAGTTCGTATTGCGCTGGACGAGATCACTGTATGCGGCGAACAAGGCACGACGCACGATGCCCTTGGGCATGCGACTGAACGTGTACATGTCGCCGTTCACCCGGAAGCGCACCTCGACCTCGTTGTGAAATTCGCGCGGCTCAAAGTGAATGTCGCTGGCACCGAAGGAATGAGCCGCTTCGACGATGTCACGGAAATTGCCGATCGCGCGGCTAGCCTCACGGACTACCGAGTTGGCCGACGATGCGGACTTGCCTGCATAAATCGCCGCGATCACCGCCTCGGTTGCGATCATCTCCTCGCGCACGAGAATGTCGTTCGCGCCGAGATCCTTAATGAACGTGGCGTACTGCGCTTTTTCTGCGAAGCGCGAGCTTGCAACCGTAACTGCGACGCCTGGCTGCAATTCCACGGCGACAAATTGCTTGCGTGCGCTGGCTGGAATGCGCAATGCAGCATCGTCGTCAGCCACAGTCAGGATGCGCTTGAATTCGGGTAGAGACTCAACTGATACCAGTTCGGGACGTCCCGGCATCGGGGCGTTCAATGCATCCTCGTCATCGGTCACGTCGTCTTCAGGAATGGCGATTCGCCCAGTGCGCTGCTGAGGCGTCACTACCTCGGGCGGCTGTGACTCTGTGCGATCAGCGGACTGCTGGAAAAGGTCAGACTCCTCTTCGGTCGGCGTCTCTGGCTTGGGTGAGGCCGCCGCTTCGTCAATGACCGGCGTCGATCTGCTCACTCCGCGACTTTCGATAGCCGCCATGCCGGCCGTCATGCTAGCGAAGCTCGGACGAGCGAATGTCGGCGGCACGAAGGGACGATATGCAGGTTCACTATTTAGCTCGTCCGTCGCCAATCCCGCCAGTCCATGTTCCGCATCTCCGACTACGGTGCGATAATGAGCTTGGGCGCCTGTCATTGGCTCAATGATCGAGTTGGCCACACCATCATTTTCGACCTCAGTGCTCTCGACGTCCTCGATGTCGCCGCCGGACAACGCGCGCCCAAGAAACGAAACCTGAGGATTGGTCGCGCGGGGTGCAGCGATATCGTCTCGCGCTTCCTTTCGATCATCAGATTCGGTCTGTGCGCGACGGCGAGCGGAGCGCTTCAACTCGGGCTCCGCGCCGGCGCTCGGTTCAACGAAGCTCGAGCGCGGAGTCCGGAAACGTTTCAGAAATCCACCGCGCGCTTCTGGGATGTTCTGCTCTTCTTGTCCAAAAAGACCCATGATTTATTTCGCGAAAGGAACGAAGGACGGAGCGGCCGACGCAAGGCCACCGGGAGGAAGGGGGGAGCCAAGATCGGTGATTGCTCGAACCGACGGGCTATCAGCAAGTGCCACCGGCGTATCAACCGGCGCCGAGATGTTTTCAGTCCATTTGCGCTTGCCGTCGGCGAGGCTCACTTCAAAGCCGTTCACCGACGCAACGGTCCAACCGTTGAGCAGCCGGGAACCCTGACGCGCGGTATAGGTTGTGCCCTGATAGTCGTACAACACGTATGCGCCCGACATATCGGAATAGGCTCCAACGAAGGAGACCGGGATCACGCGTTTGGGCGCGAGTGCGGGCTTGTGTTCAACCTTCACCGGCACCGGTGCCGGCACCGTCACCGGGGCTTGTGCGGCCGCACCGAGGGGGGAGCCTAAGCCCACGCCACCGGATCCTGCCCCGTCGGTCTTGCGCATTGAATCTACAAGCTTCTGGCGCGCGAGCTTGTCGATATCGTCAAGCGAGAGGTGGCTTTCCTGCGCCTGGGACAGGCCGGTGACAAGAACCAACGCGCCGAAGCACACCGCTCGGCGCGGCCAGCTCGTTGTGGTCAGCCGCTTAGTTGAGAACATAATATTTACCCTTCGCAGTGAAATGCACCCCGGTGCCGTCTTCCTTCAACTCCACGTCGAGGGTATCCAGCGCCATGTTGTCGGGCAGGCGCGCGAGCAGCGCGCTCTGCCACTTGTATCCATCGATTTGCCACGTGCCCCGCTGCACGAGCGGACCTTGCACCTCGCCCGCCATCGGCTGTCGGGGGATCAGCCGCTCGGCAGGCTTGATATCCACGACATACCCATGACTGTCGAGCGTGTCCGGCTTGGTCGAAAGCTTTTGCGGATCGGTTTGCAGCGCTTTGATAAGCGCTTGCTGGTTTGGCCATGTCTTCTGCTGAGCAAGCGCCACGCGCTCAGCTACAGTGACTTCCGGACCGCGCGTGGTGAGGTGCCACCCATCGGGATTGAAGACGATCGGACGCAGCGTTTCGGGCGCGCGTGTATCAAATTCCTTGAACGTCCCGCCCTGACGCTTGTATGTCACGACGCAGGGTCCGGCGATCGAACAGGAAGCCTTCTCGAACTGCCAACCGGCTACATTGCTTTCCTGTGTGCCGAAACTCGCGAGCAGTCGCGGAGCGAGCATGTTGGCCAGCGGCGCGGGAGCGCCAAGCGTGCGCATCACTGCCGCTTGGTATTCCTGCATAAATGTCGGCGGGGGTGCCGGCGGTGGTGGCGGCGGATTCAGAACGTCGATCAGTTGCTTGCCGCCAAAGAACACGGCTGCCAGAATCACCAGCAACGGAACGGCAGTAGGGATGGCGACCGGGACCTTCTTAATCAGTCCGACCTTGCGTGCGACTAGCAATTCACGAAGCTCGAAACTCTCGTCGAGCGCGTGCAGCAGCGCGCCGTGGCCCAGCGTCGCGAGCGTGAGGCCCGCCTTGGCGCATTGGTCCTCGATCTCTTCGCGCCGGTCAGCAAGCGCATTGAGCGCCACTTCCTCGTCGACCGAAACCGCGCCGCGCAGAACGAGTACAAGATGCACGCGTTCGTCATTCTGAATCAACACCAGCACTGCCGGCCGGCGACGCACTCGATCGAGCGTGGCGATGCGTGCGGCGGCGGAGTAGAGCTTCCCACCCTTGCGCTGGGAGGCGTCGAGTTCGCAAAAGCCCGCGATGGTCTCGTCTTTGGCCTTGATCTCGGTGTAGTGCGTGGCGCCTAGGTCTTGAGCATAACGCCGACGTTCAGCGCTTGCGCCTTTGGCAGAGTAAGCGCGCCACTCGAGCCCAAACACGAGCTTGGCGCCCTTCTCTCCCGGTATCGATTCGAAGTGCATGGATGTGCTTACCTCGCGCTCAGATCGACGGGACGACGGTCGCCGTCAGCATGATCACCTGGAATGTGCGTCCCTTGTTCCATGCGCCCGAGAGGCCGCCGATGCCGTTGTTGCTGGTGCCGTCGTAGTGATTGGTCAGCGCCCCATAGAGCACGACGGTCTGGCCATCGGACAGCGCAATCGTCTGGTCATCCTTGCTGCCGAGAATGTCGGGCAACTGAATCTGCTGCAGCGTGTCGCCGGATCCCGTACTGATGGTCGTGAACGGACCGTTGAGCTTCGAGCTGTCGCTCCAGTATGAAAGAATGATCTGATTGTGGTCGTTGACCGACGGCAGAATATTGACGAAGTCACCAACCGTCACGGAGCCCGGTTGCAGGCCGGGGACGCCCGATGTGCCACCCGTCAGCGAGCCGACACTCGGCGAAGTGGAAGCAAGATAACCCTTCGTTTCGAAGGATCCGATCGACACGGGCAAACCGTTCAACGTCAGCTTCGTTTGAGTGTTGTCCTGCACCGTCTTGCCGAAACTGTTCAGGCCGCTGATGATGGCGTTGGTGCCTTCGAGCGGCGAGCCAGGCTTGAGCACCGAAAGGCCAACCGTGCCGCCGGCGGCCGTCGCGAGCGACGTGGGCGACGCAAAGGCGACCGCATACCGCTTCAGGCCGTCCGAGATCCGATTGAAGACGAAGTCCGCCGACACGCCGGCCTGCGTGCCATTGCTCATATCGACCTGAAGCGTGCGCACCCGCAGCGCGACCTGGCGCGTAGAGATCGCGTTCTCGCGCGCGAGCAACGCCCCCATCCGATCGACTGCTTCCTTCGTGTCCCGCACCATAACCAGGCGGCTTTGCGGGTTCACGACGACTTCGCCGAGCGGCGATTTCAACTTTTCCAGTTCCGACTGGATGATAGCAATCTGATCGAACGTGCCGTCGCGACCCGACGACGTGATCGACGAGAACGAGCCGGTGTTACCGGATGTGCCGCCCATCGTGCCACCCGACGACTGATTGCCGGTTGAAGTATCTGTCCCCTTCGACAAGGTCGACTTTATCGACACCTTGCCCGGGATAGCAGCGATCGTGAACGTCTTGGTGACGAAGCGGCTGATCGAGATGGTTGTGCCGTCGAAGGTCCAGTCGAGTCCGAGGTTCTCTGTCACGCCCCGCAGATACTCGCCCACCTTGCAACTGCACGGCTGCGCGTAGACTGGCTCGACATTGGTTTTCGCCAGCGCCGCCGACTGCATGGGCACCGACACCCCACCTCCGTTGGTCTTCGGAATCAGCGCGTCGCGCGGAATGAAAACATCTGGGCTCAGATGCACCGGATAGCCAGTTGCGCTCGACACCAACGTCGCGATTTTCGACACCGGCAGATTGCCCGGAAACGTCACGCTCTTCTCGCGGAAGATTGCGGGAAGCGTCGCTTCGTACGCGACGGGCACAAGACGGTCCCCGAGAAAGGCGGTCGGCACATCTTCAACGAGGGCCATCGACTCGGGCACATTCGCCATCGCGCGACTGGCGTCGGCGTTCGCCGCATCATAAGCATGATTGACGTCGAATTGCGATACCGCGCAGCCCGTCAGCGATACGGCCACGAGCATGGCGACAGCAGATTTAATTTTTATGAGGCGCATGACGATTACTCTTGGCAGTTAGCTGCGCGTGCGACGACGCGGATGACGTTGTTGGTGTGCTTGCACACGCGCGTGGGCGTGCGCATGTGATTGGTCGCCTGCATCACTTGCGTGAGCACCGACTTAAAGTCGCCAGAAAACGTCGCGTTGAATTCGAGCGGCAAGTCGTCGTCGATCTTCCATGCGAGCTGCCAGCCTTGCTGTTGCAGCCAGCGATCGAGCGCATTGCGCAGATTGATGTCCTGCGGCGTGATCGTGAACGAGAGAATGCCGCCCGGCGCACTGGAAGTGGCAGCTCCCGGCACAACAACCGGTGCAACATCGAGGGAGGCGAGCGGCTTCGCGGCCGGTGCACCGGTCAGCGCAACTGGCGCAGCCGGACCGGGCAGCGCTTTCGGCACGGCCGCAGGGGTAGCCGTCGGCGCAGCCAACGCTATCTGCGTCGGCGCGGCATGTGCGCCGGGGGCTGCAAGCATCTGCCAGCCGTCGCCGGGCGGCGGGGCAAGACGGGACTGGTCCGGGTCCGCCGAAGCAAGGCCGGAAACCGTCGTAAGAGCTAGACACGCAAACAAGTGAGCCACCACGCGCGCGGTGCGATGCGTTTGAAGAGAGAAAATAGGCGTCATGTTGGTCAGTTCGCGCGCTGCAGGCGACGGTAAATGTTGTTGGCGTAAATGAGTTGCTTGTTCGAGGACACCGCGTTGTACGCGCCGACTGCTTTCCAAGTCGGACCGAACTGCTTTACGTTCGATGCAAGAATCCACGTTCCCACGTACGCGTTCACACACGCGTTGAACAAGTGCTGTCGTGTGATGCCGTAGCGAGCCAGCTTTGGCAACCACGACGAGTTGATCTGCATAAGCCCTATGTCCTCGCTACCGTCTGTATTTCTGCTGGTCACGTAAGGGCGCATCCCCGACTCTTGTTGCGCGATTGCTCGTACGACCTGAACGCTCACGCGGTGGTAGCTCGCCGCATCGTCAAGACAGTCGGCATGCGCATGCGTTGAGATGGCCGCACAGAGAAACGTGAGGAGGTGAAGCAGTCGGCTCATGATGCGGGCCGATCAAAGAATCGGACATCGTGCTTGCGCAATACGTTGACGACATTGCCGTCGGCATTAACGATGAACTGGTCGGCCGTGCCGATGAATTTGAAATATCGCCCCTTCTGCTCGCCGGAGCCCATGTGGCCGACATCAGCCACTGTCACCTTGCCCACCGTGTCGGCAAACTTGAAGAATGTCGAGCCATCCTGATCAAACACACTTTGCAGGGCTGCCTTGTTCCCGGCATCGAACTCATAGACGATCCCAGCAACACGCGCGACCTCGACACTGTCGGCGCCGCTCGAAATCGTGAACCGCTCTGCGCGATTGAACGTCACCACGTTGGTCGCGTCATCCCACTTCGGACGCAGCGATTTACCCTCCTGTCCGGTGACCTTCAATTCAGCAGCAGGTTTGGCCGAGAATTTGATCTGGATATGGGTATCGTCACCGTCGCGGATCGCCATCGCTCCGAATTTCGCTGCGAGGACGGAACCCGCTGCGGCCGGCGTGTCCGCGTTAGCTTTCTTCGCAATTTCTGCGATAGGATCACCGCTTGGCGAATCCGCCGGTGCGGCGACTGGATTTGCGGCAGCCTGAGCAACCGGCGCAACATAGTTCACAGCCACCGACTGGGGAGCCGAGCGGCGAAGCGTCACATGATGCGCGTTGAAGTCTACGTCCGCGTATAGATCGGATGCCGCAACAAGGCGATCAAGCGACTGCATCCAGTTCTCGCCATCGCGCGTGCCGAAGCTCGTCGCAGTCGTCAGATCGATGTCTTTCTGTGCTGATCCGGTCCAACCTTGCGGCACCATTGCCTTCACAAGCTGCGCCAGCGGCAAGGTAGCGTTCAGCGGGCGCGTGCTTTCTAGACTGCTGCGCGGTCCGATGAGCGCGAGACGACCGGAGAAACCAGTGAATCCTGAAGGTGTGTCACTGCGCGCTTTCTCGCCGATGAAGCGATTGGCTTTCTTCCAATAAGCCGTAGCGCTCGATCCGCCCGCTGAATAATGAATGACCTCGGGAGTGCCTGGCACGACAACGTACGGCCCTTGGCTATGTCCCCCGTCAACGTGAAGCGACTGACCAGCTCGGGGCTGGAAATAGGTGTCGCTGCCATCGTTGAAGACCAGTGCCGGCCGTTCGAGCACATTTCCGGCTATCTCGTAGTCGAAGTCGAGCGGATCCGTTCCAGCAGCTACCGCATTGATCGTGACTGCCGCAAGCGCGAGAGTAAGAAGGGAGAGCGTGTGCTTCATAGACCGCGTTCGATTTGAGAGAGGTGCTTAACGAACCGCGCGAGGTATTCGCGGCCAGGTGCGGGATTGGCGCTGTGGTAGTACGCGACAGCCTTCACGGCGGAATGCGTGAGGCGGTAGTTCTCATTGAGAATGTCTTCGGCCACGCGGATATTCGTTGCCGGTGCGAGCGCATCCCAGGCGCTTGCGAAACGCTTGCCATGGAAGCCCCAGTTCACTTGCATGAGACCAACATCGAAGTCCGATCGGCCGTTACTGATTAGATATCGCACCGCGCGATACGCGTCCTCGCGAGAGCGAAAAAAGAACCCGCGGCCCGCGACGTTCAAAGTCCATGGCCATGCCCGCCCGTTGTAAGCAGACTCGTTGAGCGCGATGCCGGCGAGGATCTTCGGATCTACAGATGTATGCATCGCGTCGAATGGCGCTTGCGCCGAGGCACATGCCCAGCCACCACGGCGCTCAGTGATGCTCGCCTGTGCGTCATCGGTTAGCGTTGCAGGTCGCAGCCAGCCAGCCTTGACGAATAGATTTTCGAGGCTGACCGGCGATCCGTCGATGCTGATCGCAACCCCGCCTGTCGTGGTTTCAACCGTTTGTCCCTTAAATCGGTTAGCCCACGCAAGGAACGGCTGAAGGCCGCACGCGTATACCGGCTCGCCCGGCAGCTCGACGATCGCCCGCTTCGAGCCGTTGTCAACCACGATGCGCGTGGGGCTGATGATCGAATCGATGGTCGCTGCCTGTGCGCCGAAAGCCATAGCAGACAGGAACGCAGTCACGAGAGCCTTACTCATGGTAAGGCTCCATCACGATGTCTTGCGTGACCTGCACTAGGAACTTCTGGCCCGGCTCGACCGTGATCGTGGGCGGAATGTTCTGGTTGCGTTGGAGCACGGTCTGTGCGGTCGCAGCAGCCACCTGCCCTGCCGTGCTTCCGTATGTCGTTACCCCATTCGGGCTTGCGGTGGTCGCAGTTTGTGCGCCGTTGTCAAAAGTTTTGAGCAAGATTGCCGTGATAAATCCGGCGCCAAAAATCTTGATGAAGTGATTGTTGACGTCGCCTGAGAAGCCCGCGTAGCCATTCTGATCAGCGCCCTGCATACCGTTAAGCGGAACGCTCTTGCCGTTGGGCAAACGCAGGCTGGTCGATGCGACAAGCAGTCGTTCTTGACCGACCTTGACATCTGCGCTGTACATCCCGTTGATGAAAGCGCCTTTCGGGATCATCAGGCAATCGCCGCGCAAGCTGTCATAGACATCCTCGTCAACCATCAGCGACACGCGGCCTGGCTTGTCGGAGTTCAGCCCTTCCACAGTTTTCACGTGGATCACGTGCGGAGGCGTGAGCGTGCATCCCATCGACTGCCCGTTGAAAGTCGTGCGTTCGATGCCGCCCTGCGAGGCCGCATCCTTAAGAAAAGCACGGTCACGGTCCTCAGGCGCCTGTCCTTGCTTGGCAAGAGCAAGCGCCATCGCGTCAGGGACGCCAGCGTTAGCAGCGCTGCGCGCGGCGCGAACATCATCCAACGAAGGGACGCCGGCAGGAAGAACGTTCGTCGACTGATTTGCTGCGCGCGACGCTCCCGACCGCCTGAAAATCGACGACGTATAGATGGCGTCCTGCGCGGCTTGGCGAGAGAGCTCCCGAGTATCGCCGCCGCCGGTTTTGACCTCGTCCTGAAAGTCGGCACCGGTTAGCACCGGTTTGACAGCAGGCTTCGGCGCGGCCGCCTCTGCCGCCGCACGTGCAGCCGCCTCCGACGCTGCCGCATCGCGCTGCAGACGGATCAATTGGTCGATGTCATTGTTGTTCGTCGCAGCGGGCGCTTCCGTACTCGACTTCAATGCGCTCGCCTTCTTGATGCGCGCGTCCTCATCTGCCTTGTTAGTCGCCTGCAGCTCGTAATAGAAACCGAGTCCGCCAATGACAACAGCGGCGAGGATGCCGATGCTCATAATCGCGTTGCGTGGCGTCTTGCCCTTCACAAGCGCTTCCTGCTCAGCGCTTGCAGTGGCGGAATCAGATTTCTTCGCCACGATCAGAACACTCCGAACACGCGACGACGGCCGCGCGTCACGGTGACCTCGTCCTTGCCCGAGCGAAGCACAATCTCATCGGCAAGACGTTGAAGCACGAGGAAGTCGCCGCGGCGGATGAAGTTCGCGACAACGCGATCGCCATGATCGAGAATGAATGGCACCGGCCACTCCTGCGCTTTTGCAGGCATGCGCATCCACACAGCGTGACCATCATCGAAAACGGTTTCGGGCGTGAATTCTGCGCGGCCGTCGACGCTGTAGTCCCAGTTCAGTTTGTCGGGCGCAACGCTGATGCTGCCGGAGTCGGCACCGCTGCGACCGCCCCCAGCAGTCGCATCGTCGCGCACGCTAACGCGGGCCATCGGCGCGTGCGGGTATTGGAAACGCACGGTTTGATAGAACATGCCGCCTGCTGGCGATGCGATAAGCGTGAAGTCGTATTCGCGAAGGTTCGTCGTCAGATGCAGCGTGTTGACGAGATCAGCCTTGTGCGGTTTGATGAAAACATGGTTCATCTTGTCGTCGTCGATTTCCCATTGCACGCTATCGCCCATGGCAGGATCCGCGATCAGCTTCTCGCCCTTCTCCAGTTCGATCGTCGTGAGCTTCAGCGGGGCGGTCAGAACCCGATAGATCTGGTCGCGGCTATACGGAAAGACGCCGATCCGCGCGTCGCCCGGCATCGTCAAAGGATCCGCCCCGCCATTGAATGGGTTGATCGGGCTCATCGGGTCGCCGGCGACCACCGCCGCATTGAAACCCGAGTCAATTGCGGGTTTCTTCGCCTGGGCGGGTTCAGCAACCAACGCCGCGCACGCAGCAAGAATGCACATGCCGATGACCGGCCGTTTGATGAAAATGGTTGCGGTCATTGCTTATGCGGTCCGCTCGAGGCGGAAGAACGGAATGAAGATACCGAAGGGGTTTGTGGTAAGCGCCTGCTCTGCCGTTGGCGCAGCAATCTGATAGCGCAGCGTCAGGGCATAAGATTTCACGTCGGGCTTGCCGGTCGTGCCCGCTTGCGAAGTCGTCGTCGTAAATTCCACGAGGACGGTCGAGTCTTCCAACAGCGCGATGTTGCGCACATCCACTTCGCGGATCAGTTTTGGGTTCGCCGTGATCGCTTGAAAGGGAGCGTCGCTCTTTAGCCAATCGCGAAATTGACCGCTCGCCGCTCCGATCATTTGCCCTTTTACGGAATTGATGTTGGCGGTCATGCGCGAAGTTTCGAGGCGATCCGACAGCACCGGCTCGATCGTGAACCACCGAACCGCCATGTCTCTTACCGTGGCCCGTACGGCTTGCGAGTCAGGCTTATAGGCGACCAGTTCGGTGACGATGGGATGACCACCAGTGTCGGCTGAGACGCCAACCACACGCGTGACCGACGGCGGAGGTTGGCGCGTCCAGACCGCTCCGGCCGCCACGATCGCCAATCCGAAGGAAATCAGCATCCAGCGGTTAGCTTCGAGCTTTAGCTTCGTGCTCGTCTCGAAAATCACCCTGCTTGGATCTTCATCGGCGTATGAGCCGGGGGCCGTAGACAGCGCGGCCCGACGCTTATTCTTGAAAAGACGCATGGCAACCCTTTGGAATGGTCACCATTGAAACAGCGTGCGCGTGCTTTTCTCAGCGGAAAGACGATGAGTTTTGTGCGTCTTTGTACAGTTGCCCTTTCCGATTTATTTGCGCACTTCGTCACTAGACCTAGGAATTATCCTGATAACTCCTCACACGAAGAAACAGGCACATTTTCATGCCTCTTTCCGACGCTTAGCTCCTAAGACCTGTAGTACACGTAGCTCAATTAGCGAGCACACTGCTTCAGTGTGACAAACACGGCATTTGTGCTGTTTTGTCACATCAAGCGTCCAACGGCTTTTCTTTTTTGTAAACATAAACTTAAACTGGTTGAAGCTTAGGCGTAGAAGTTATCATGATAATTTCTAGCCAAGAAAAGCGATAAAAAAATAACCTGAATCTCTGCACTGCTCTCCTCCCTGCAAGAACAAACTCGCACCGTAGCCAGTGTCATACGCCGGTCGCTCGGAGCACTTATACCGATGAATCAAAAGTTATCTGCCAAACCGCTCGCACAGAACCCACTTGCGCTCGCTGCCGTTTATAGGAACGGGCTTGGGAAAACGTGGAATAATCAGACCGAGGCCGCCGTTGCACTGGCACGAATCAGCGTAACTCGTACGCACATCAACCGGGCGGCTCGGGTCGCTGCAATGCCCGCAGCTGTCCTATCGCTTTTCACGACGGTCAGAATGCTCGACCATACGGCCCGAGAATTGATACGTCTTGAGCGCAAGGTCGGTCGGGACGAGATGGCACAACGCGCTAGTCAGATTAGTGCGGTAGGTCGTTCATGGCGCGAAATCATCGCGATGCTCGGGGGCGAAGCGCTGACGCCGTCATCAAAGATACGTTTTCCCAGTAAGGCACCGCTGGAACGGGCGTCGCTATATGCACAAGGCTTAGCAACCAATTTGTGGTCAACGGTCGTAGAGGCCGCCAACATTACGGGCTGGGAGCGTGCAAAACTTGCAAAAGCGATTGCCATTTCAGAGTTACCGTCGGTTGTTCTCGGTTTGTTCGAGGGGAAGTACCTTTCGCTGGAGATTGGTGAAACGCTAATATCGATCAAGCGCGCGATCGGGACAGAGAAGATGGTTCAAAACGCAAGGGTGCTCCAAGACAATCCGAAGCGCCGGTCCATGGACGAGCTGATCAATGCGTTGGCCGGGGCGAAAACTTACTCAGACATGACGATGAAAATGCGTGGAACACCAACGAGGTTGACGTTCGAGATAACGTTCAACGTCGAAGATGCAGACCAACTGATAGTCGACGCGGAAATCGTGAAGGGTATGGTGCGTTCGATACTTATGAATTCTCCTCGCAGGAAGCTATGAGCGAGATGCCGGCTGGACATACACCACGCGCATTGTTGCGGATTTCAACGTCTTCTTTCGTGGTCGCGGCGCGAGGCTGATGAGGATCGCGCAACTGTGCCAGTTCGGCGCCGACTCAAAGCCGTTCATATAAGTCCTGGTCATCGGTTTAGGCAAACGCAATGACCTGATCGATGCTCATGCTCTCATAGCAGAACCCCTCCGTTAGCTTGGCCGAAACGTCGGCGACTTTCCGGCGTACATTTCGCAGCGACGGGTTCAGGCGTGGCAAGGCAACTTGCTCAATGGCGCTGTCGCCGCCGAAAGTGCTTTCGAGCCCGTGGGCAATGTTGCTGCATCGTCAAGCTCAACCATATCGTTCTGAACGTCGATGGCGTTGTTGCGATCATCCATTTTCAAGCTCGCAGAGAATGTCAGCGACCAAATTTCGCAGCGAGGGCCCGCGTTGGTCGTTAGCTGGTTACAAACAAGGTTGACGAGGAACCGAAGGGATTCGGCGGGATGCATGATCGCCCTCCCCTCCTCGGTTCAGTTCATGGGACTAAAACCGTAGTAGAGCGGCATGACGAAAGATTGCTCGTCGCATTCGCGGACATAGCCGTCGCCGAGCGTTACGAAGGCTCGGACTGCAGGCTCCTCACAGGTCGCTTGGAGGCGGCCGCTTTGCTTGGCGAGCGCTTGATGAATCATGGTCTGCACGGTGGTCGCGGTGTGCGATACCTATTCCGCGAGTTGGAGTCGAGAAACTTCACCCGAGCGAGATTGATCGATCGTCGGCTTGATCACACCGTTTCCGACGAAGAGGGTTTCGTATCGTCGATAGACGCGGTCGATAGCGAATTGCACCGCTGCGTCGCTGTGCTCGCGAACGGTAAAGACGTGGTCTACCCCAAAGCAGCCCTCGTTAGCGTCCAGCCGCTGATCACCTGCTGCCTTATCATCATTCGGACCGTCGAATACATCCGCGTTACTCTGCTAGTAATCGCTTCCACTGGCGCCGCGTTCGGACCGTCGGTCTGACTCACAAGAAAGGTTGCGTTGCCGCTCTGGACCTGACGCGCACATAGAACTCCACAGCCTGAAAGGACTCGGCCAACGACTGGCGAATCAGCTTGGCAGTTTCGGCACAAGAAAAGTATCTTGCTGCCATGATTCGGCATCCTTATTGTGCAATCGAAAATTAAAGCAGTGTCACAGTCACCGGTGGGGAATGAGACATGGGTCAGCGGATTTCATAGGGGCCCGCAGCGGAAATACGGCTGCAGTGAGGACGCATATAGAGCTGTGACCTATCCTGTTTAGTCGGACCGTATCAAAACTTGTGCAAACGGGAGGCGCTCATATAGTTCGGGAGGAACGCCCGAATCGTTGGTGGGGTTGCTTGTGCGGGTGGTCGTTGCGCTCATGACTACCTTGTTTGTCTGTCGTTCAGTTTCAACTGCTCTTCGGAGCCGCCTCGGCGCATGGTTTGCACGGCCGGCTTCGGTGCAAGGGCGCGCCCGGAGGCCGCAGCGAAGCGCAGCCGCAGGCGAGCATCGAACGGGTGAGGACGCGGCGAAGCGGACTCTTGTGCCGAATCCGGTTCGTGCTATGCGTCGAATGAGAGGCGGCTTTGAATGGCAGATGAAACGCGCTTTGAACGGCAGACAAAGGATGGAGCGCGGCGACGTGTTTCCCGCACAAGCAATCCCACGGCGCAGGCACCGCCAGGTGCGTGTGCCCTATCGGCGCGGAGCGCCGCTGATCAGGGTTTCACGGCGTCGAAAGGCGACCGTCTTACAAAGCAAGTTTTGCGAAACCCACGTTGTTCGGCACTCTAAGGCTGCATGCTCTTCGACTTGCCGCCTCGGCACGAAGAGCCGCGACACACCTTGGACGATGATGCAGGTTCGAAACGAAGAAGTTTGCGAAGGCTGGGTAGATGTCTTTCCCACTATTGTTGGTGCGACGTGCCCACCCGAAACACTTTCCTACACCCCAGTTCCGAACACAACAAACATAGTTAGGTTTGAGCCCCTGAACCCTTTCAAAGTCAGGCTGCCTCGCAGCCCGACGATCAGCCACGTTGTGTGTTTCACGTGTAACCACGTTTCACACTTAATGTCGTTTCGCGGTAAACGCGTCTGATCGCCGAGACTGCTAGCACTGAGTCTTCTGCGAAGTTGAAAGTTAAACTTGCGTTTACTACACCATCCGTCTAAAGTCCCACTTGATTCTATCGGTTGGGTGAAAAGTTGGCTTGGCGATAGAATAATCTGAACCGATCGAAAATGGACTATGGACTTAGATCTCGCCAACCCTGGTAAGACAACACCTGAAGATCTTATCAAGCTCGCTGGGCTTTCCGACTTCATGTTGCAGAAGATTCGGGATGAGCTGCTGGAGCCTTTTCCGAGAAAGGTGCCTCCAATGATCAGTTCAGCGCGAGTGCAGGAAATGTGCGGGATCGATGTCCAGCGGATGGCCTATATGCTCAAAAAGGGCGAGCTGCCGCAAGGCAAGCAAGCTCGCCGGGGGTCTCCGCGGCAGTTTACAGTTGAAGAGGCTGTTCAATGGGTACGTGCTGAACTCGCCCCGACTCCCCGGTCAGGCCCCGGAAAAATCATCGCGGTCGCGAACTTCAAAGGTGGCGTCACTAAAACGACGATGTCGACAGTTCTCGCTCAGGGACTAGCGATGCGTCGTGGACGGCGTGTCTGCCACATAGATCTAGACCCGCAGGGCAGCGCTACCACGCTGTATGGGATCAATCCGCATGCGGAGGTCGACGCCTCACAGACCATCATGCCTTTGATCGAGGCCTACTTGCGAGGTGATGAGTTCGACATGCGGACGTTGCCGCAAGAGACCTACTGGCCAAACTTGGATCTCATTCCGTCGTCGACCGAGCTTTTCAATGCTGAGTTCATGCTGCCTGCCCGCGCATCAGCCGGTGCCCGCGGTGAACGATTCGAAAATGTTCTCCATGCTGGAATCGAAGCTCTAAGGGAAAAATACGACTACATCATCCTGGATACGGCACCGACGCTGAGCTATTTGACAATCAATGCGATTTTCGCGGCCGACGGGGTGATTGTGCCCGTGGTTCCCGACGTTTTATCGTTCGCTTCGATGGTTCAGTTTTGGCACCTGTTCTCGGATTTGGTAACCGGCATGGCAGCGCGCGGAGAACAGTCGCGCAAAGAGTTCGACTTTCTCGACATCCTTATTACACGGATGACGCCAAAGCCCGCAGCCAAGGCAGTTCAGTCGTGGATTAGCCAACTGTACGGCAACCGGGTCATCCCAGTTGAAATTCCAGAAACTGACGTAGCGCGCAACACCAATATGCGCTTTGCAACGGTGTACGACATCTCAACGTATGAAGGGGGAGCTGAGACTCTCCGTCGGATTCGAATGCCCTGCGACCAGTTTGTCGATCGCGTCGATGATCGTGTTTCGGGTCTTTGGCAGAAGGGAGGTAGCGCATCGTGAGCATGAAAAATTTCGCTTCAAAGGCGGCGAACATACGCCTTACAGATGAAGAGGCGGACAGAGCACAGAATCGCGCTGCAACGACGCCCCGCACTGCGCCCGGTCAGCTGATGCACCTTCAAGCAAAGTCAGAGCAGCAGCAGGATGAGATTGATCGGCTTCGGAAAGAACTGCAAGAAGCAAAGCAGATGGGCGGCACCGTTGATGTCCCTCTTTCAGAGTTGCATGAAGTCCCCGGCCGTCGCAGATATATGGCACCGGAGAAATATGCTGAGCTTCGCGACAATCTCCGCCATAACAAGCTGATTCATCCGGTGGTTGTGCTGCCGCGCGCGGAAGGTGGTTTCGAAATTATTTCCGGACATCATCGAAGCGATGCTTATCGGGAATTGGGCCGCGAAACAATTCGCTGCGTGCTGGGCGAGGCAACGGCTGAGGAAGCTGACGAAGGAGCCTTCTTCGCGAACTTGATGCAGTCGGACCTAACTGACTACGAGAAATATATTGGTCTGAAGCGATTTCAGGCTGAGCATCCAGAGATGAATAGGGCGACCGTTGCCGAGCGTGTAGGTATCAGTCCGTCGCACATAAGCGCATTGCTGTCTTTCGACCGTCTTCCGCCTGAAGTTCGGACAATTCTGGAGGCGAACATTGCACTTCTTGGGGCAAATGCCGCAGCCGAGTTCGCGGTGCTGGTCGAAGCGGGCAAGAGGGATCGGGTATTAGAGGCTGTCCAACGTCTTGCCGACCGGAGGCTCGATCAGTCGCAGGCAGTGAAATTTGCTCGATCGTCCGATGCCTCGAAGAAAGCCACCCCAGCCGCATCAAGCTTCAAGATTCGCTCTGGGAAGACAACCTGGTGCGATGTCCGAAGTGCGAAGAACGTGATGCGAATCGAGTTTCAATCTGAGGAGATCGCAGATTCGGTACGTGATGCTATTCGAAAGCACCTAGAGCAACTCGCGCAGACTCAAAAACCATAAGTCGTTGATTAACAATAACTTCGTACTACGCAGGCGTCTACCGGAACCGAAATGACGAAAAACTAGCTTAAGAAAGACAAAGGCCCGCAGCTGGAAACTGAGGGCCTTTGCGATTGCGGGCTTGGCTGGAAACCTTGCCGCGCGACTCCCCAGCTGGAAACTGGAAAGGGACTGCAGACACCCGGAGTGTAGCGCAACAAGGTCGACAGTCAAGCGAATTCAATCCATTTTCAATGGATCGCTAGACATGTCTATCGCGCAACGCTTCGTTGCCGGCGAGGGTGAAGCACACCCCGAAGATTCGGCCGCCCTCAGCGCCTTTCGCTGCGACTCGACCAACCTCCCGTGGGTCATTTTCCGCGCAGCGTTTCGGGCCGCGCACATCGAACAAATCCCTCCCCGGGCTCGTGCCGTCTTGTCCGCCCTCGCGCGGACGGTTGACGCCGCTAAGCCATTCGCTGCTATCTTCGCTCGTCGTGACCTGCTGACCGGCCGTGCGCTGCAATCGATGCGCACGTTCTATCGGAGCCTCGACGATCTCGAAGTCGCGGGGCTGATCGAGCGTCGCCCCCAAAGCCGCTACGTCGAAGCGGGCCTGTTTGGTCGCGCCTATCTTCACCTTACCGAACACGCGGCTGCCCTTCTCGGACTGGTTGACGCCTCCCGCACGCGCGAAAGCAAGGCGTCGCAAGCGCCCTCCTCGTCAACCGCTGCTCCCTCGCAAAGCTCATTTCCCGCACCGTCTGCCACCTTGGCAGACGGTGGAATATATAAGGATCTAAGCCCTTCTGTTTTTCAAAAAAGACAACCGGGCCAACTGCCGTCGGACCTTCTGCGCCTTCGCACCCTGGGATTTTTTGATTTTTTGATTTTCAAACTGATGCGCGAAGCGCGGGATCAGGGCAAGCGACTTTCCGATGTGGTGGAAGCCACTTGGGAACATCTAAAGCTCGCCAAGGCACCGATCAGCTACCTCCGCACCCTGCTCCGCACGCCGGTCGATTTCACCCGTCTCCTGCGCCGGCGGAACGCCGAGGGCGACACCAAGCAGGCGCGCGCTCAGCAATGCGCCGAGGGCCAGGCCATCGCCCGTCAGCACGCGGGCCGCACGTTCACCGATGCAGACAATGAACGTCAGTTCGTCGTAGGTGCCGGGGGCGATTCGCTGACCATCTTCAGCCTCACCGAGCGTGTCGGACGGCAGGCTGCTGGCTGGATGCAGTCGTTCGCCGCGGCGCTTAAGTCCGGAAAACTCCGCCCCGCCACCGCCCTTGACCTTGAACGTTTTGCCCACGCGCAGCAGCAAGCACTCGGTAACGCACAGCCCTCGGCCGGCCCGTTGAGCATGGTCAAGTCGCCCGTCACCGGCGCCGTGCGAGATCACATCGCCGGACTGCGCCAGCTGCTCAAACTGCGGAGTGCAGGAGCATGAAGCGAAGAGCGGCGCTAGCAAGCAACCGGGCAAGACGTCGCGTGTGCTGCATCCAAGGCGACGATGAGCGTGGAGCCAACGCCTCAGATTCGCTTGGGTGAAGCTGAGCGCGAACCGGTCGGAGAAGAGACGGAAATAACGCAACTACCGATCTCACTTCTCAGCGTCCGTGAACACCGCGCCGACAGCACGCAGGCTGACCCGGATAACCGGCTGCAGAGGTTTTGATGCCCCGGCCCTGCTTGAGCAAACAGGTGAGGGCGGCAGAGGACGCAGGGACAATCGAAGCGATCGGGAAGTGAGCGCGGACGCCACCGCCTCGGGCAAGGCAAGCGCCGCCTTTCATCGGCGCGCACGATCGCAGGGTTTGCCACGCACAGCGCGACCGGGGCAACCGCAACTGCGGAAATGGACACGAATTCTTCGGGTGATGGGGTCGATCTGAACTGGTCCTCGCGTCGCCGCCATGGGCTATACCTTTGGGGATGACCAGACAGCTATAGCGGGGGCAGTAGCGGACGAAGAGGGCGGCTGTGCGTTGCGCGCGCGGCGCTGGCTAAGCGTCGTGGAATGCGCGTCGGGAGCCAAGCTGGGACGAGACGCGACAGAGCAAATCCAGAAGGCGCGTGCGCTGTATGGTTCGGCGATCGATCGCGTCGGGCTGAATAGGGCGACGGACGATCGGGGCGCGATGCGAGCCACTCGGGGCTGCGGGCTCGATGTCCCTTGCTCCCGTAAATGGCGGCGGTGCGGTTCGATGCTTCTGCCGGAGAACCAGGTGGTGAACCCGGCCTCCCTATCCTTATAGAGAGGCGATCCCCCTGAAGTTGACCGGTTCCGTGCGCAACAGACCTTTCAACGCTCCGGCCGCAACGGCGAGGGGAGGGGCAATCCTGATGCTCTCAAGGCGCTCAACCTAAAACAGCGCAAAGCCGCAGAGTCTTCCCTGTCGCCCATCGCGGGCCAAGTCCTCGCGACCCATTTGTCGAGAGTGCGTGGTGCTCCGCCAGCCGTATCGCCAAGTACCCTATAACCGGCGCCCTGTCGGGCAGCCCGTTGCGCGAACCCGCTCTGTCACACAAGATAGCGTCCGGCGCTTGCGAGGGCGGCGCCGTTCTCAACTTTTAAGGCAAAACAAGATGGCAACCGGTACGGTCAAGTGGTTCAACGATGCAAAAGGTTTTGGTTTCATCACGCCGGACGCGGGCGGTGACGATCTGTTTGCGCACTTTTCGGAAATCCAGACCAATGGCTTCAAGTCGCTCGCGGAAGGGCAGAAGGTGACCTACGACGAGAAGATGGGGCCCAAGGGCAAGCAGGCGTCGAACATCAAACCGGCGTAATGGCGGTGGCCCAGACGATCGCGTGGCCGTCAGGGTGTCCGAAGGGTAAGGGAAGGGCAGAGCAGAGGCCGAAAAGTCGCGCATTGGCGGCAGGAATAAGCGCGCATAGCAAAAGCGGCCTTGTCTGCTAACTGTTATTGGCAGACAAGCCCGTCAGTCTCGGCAAGCCCGATAAGTCATTTAATCGCGCTTGGCGCAGATTTCTTACTGGGCGAGACCTTACAAGCCAAGAGCTTCAGGCGTATTCGCGGGTTGATAGTTGCCGCGATCCGGAATTAATAATGCAGGATCCCCAACTAAATAGGGGATTTGCTCCGGCGTTGTAATGACTCGCCGTGAAACATTTCGGCGTAAGCATGGGGTGATGCAACTATTTGTTTATAAACGAAGTATGACCATAAGAGCGGCTAGGAACGTCGATTGTTTCACGGTAGAAAAAGGCTGAAGCGTTTCCTGCAACGCTATTTGCCGCGTGGAGCAGGTTTTCTCTATTTCCAAAAGCGGTCTGTAACGACCGAAACGACTTCTGTATATTTTGATACGCGCAGCAGAGCAGACGCTCTTAGGCTACATGCATGTCAGGCCCGTTTGCGTTGGTGCGCCGTTCGACCGCTATGCACGAGAAGTTGTCATTACCCGTTGCAGTTTGGAAACAACTCGCTCGGCCGCATGGTGGCCTGCCCCAGTGCACGTCACGATGAGAGCGCGTATTGTCCGTACGATCGAATGAGTGCGTCACGTGCCAATTCGTATCCTGAAAACGCACAGGAGGGAAGGGGCCTATGGCTCGAGGCTGAGCACGGGTTACAGGCACGTTGCCAATCGAGAATTCTTTGTCGGCCTGTGGATCACCGAAGCGGCGACAGTCAAAGCAATGAAACTCGCTGGCCTTGAACAGCCCTCAGTGCGGAGAGAAATCCGTGAGTAGATCACGCTTAAGCGCGCAGTCGCCGGCGCGTGGCTCGTCGCACATGGCCATGCGGTGCCGCGACTGGCGGTCAATGCGATGCGCATCCAGCATGCGATCGTCATTCCGCTCGTGATAACTTCGCGATGCACGGCACTGTATCAAGACGCGCGCCGCGGCTCCGTGCTTTATGTCATCGCGAGGCACGGCGCGGTTGAGCTTGTGCAGCGTGCGACGTACGGAGCGGATTCCGAAACCGACTTCGAAGTCACCACCTTCGCCTCGAAAAATGCGGCGCTGTCCGATACGCTGCATTAAGAACGTCTCGCTTCGATTTCGTGTGTACGACCTGGCACGAAGCGCTCCTTGCACAGACGTTCGTTTTGCGTGCCGCGATCGGTGCGCAAGTGCGCCCGTTTGAGGCAGGTCTAGGGTCGGCGAAGAGCGACCCGACAAAGAATACCTTCAGGAAATGACCAGACCGGCGATGAGGATGAGAGGGGGGGCGAGACTTTATGCGTAAGCGCGCGGCAATCACTTACTCCGCGAACCAGAAGCAGGTAGTGATCGATTGCCATGTTCGCGTAGATTCGACGGTACCCCAGGTACACATGCAACGCATCGACACGGCGATCGTCGTGCCGCGACCTATCCGATTCGAATGAAGGGCCGCGCGCAGTAAATCTCGACGCAATAGAGCGGCATCTCAGCAGCGTGCTCGACACGCCGGCCCAGCCCGCACCACCTACCGATTATCGATCGTCTATTCGCTTGTGCAATCAGCATAGGTACGATCTCTCCGTCGACTTCGACATAAAATTATCGTTTGCGCCGCTCTCCGCGTCGTTGGACTAACGCCTGACGGTGTGACCGTTCTAATCAGAACGCCAACCGTCGTTTTCACCTGGGGTATGACTTGAGCCAAGAAGGGCAGTTGCTCGACAAGAAATCGTTGCGTGCCGTGACCGGAAAGTCCGCGGATTGGCATGAGTTGGCTAAAGACTCGGTGGCGTTCGCCAATGCAACCGGAGGACGACTGCTCATTGGCATCGAAGATGCCGTCGCTGTGCCCCCAGCTGAACAAGTGCTTCCGATTGATCTGCCCGACTTGGTACGCCGTCGTCTGAGCGAGCTCACCGTCAACGTCGTTGCGTTGCCTGAGGCAAAGACGGCTGAGAACGGCGGGCAGTATCTTGAGATAACCATCCCACGCGCCGTGGCGGTAGCGTCCACCACCGACGGACGCTATTTCATCCGTATCGCCGACAAAAGCGCCCCCGTCACGGGCGATGATGTGCTGAGGCTTGCAAGCGAACGCGCGGCGCTGCCTTGGGAAACTCAATGCGCAGCAAGTGTGTCTCGACGGGTGGTGAACGCCGAGCAGATTCAGCGGCTCACGCAAGGTCTTCTTACGTCGGACCGTGTGAAGGCGTCGGTCAAAGAGAAGTCGGTCGACGAGTTGCTCGAACACTACATGCTGGTGCGCGGGGACTATCTGACAAACATGGGCGTTCTATGCGTCGGCACTCAAGCCGATCGCGCGCAGCTCGCGACCGCACCCGTCATTCAGGTCATCAAGTACGACGACAGTGGCGCGAAGGTCAATAAATGGGTGTGGGACGACCAACTTCTGAGTCCGATGGAATTGGTCGAGGCGGTATGGAAGGAAGTCCCAGATTTCCGTGAGCGGTACGAGCTTCCAGATGGCCTTTATCGACAGTATGTCCCGGCTTACGACGAGATTGTGGTGCGCGAGCTTCTCGTTAATGCACTAGTTCATCGACCGTACACGCAGCGGGGCGACATTTTTATCAACTTGTATCCGGACCGGCTTGAAGTCGTAAACCCTGGTCTTCTTCCGCTTGGCGTTACACCGCGGAACATCCTGCACACGACTGTTCGGCGCAATGAGATCCTGGCGCGACTGTTCCATGATCTAAAGCTGATGGAGCGCGAGGGGAGCGGTTTCGACAAAATGTATGAAGTCCTGTTGTCGCAAGGACGCCCCGCACCCGAGTTGATCGAGAGTCACGATCGCGTGCAGGTGGCGATACGCCGACGCATTCTGAAGCCGGAGGTGATCGACTTTCTCGCCAAGGCGGATGAGACGTTTCATTTGCAGCAACGTGAGCGGATTGCATTGGGACTGCTCGCGCAGCACGATTCACTTACTGCGCGCGAACTCATCGCTATGCTAGAGCTTGGCTCTCCGGACGCACTTCGTGCGTGGCTGGCGCGACTATTAGATTGGGCGATCGTGAAGTCGGCGGGACGTACCCAGGCCACGCGTTACTTCGTTGACCCGCGCTTACTTAGAAATCTTGACTTTGCGGCGACGACGACGTTGAAGCGGATCGAACCGCATCGCTTATTAGCGCTCATTTTGGAAGATGTCGCGCGCTATCCGGGATCAAGCATCAGCCAGATTCATCAACGCGTGGGCATGGAAATTCCGCGATCGCAGATGCGACGAGCATTGGATCAACTGTTGAAAAAAGGGTCGCTACAATTGACGGGTGCGCGGAGCACAGCCCGATATACCGTATCGGTCTAGCCTTGGTGCAAGTCGCGGTCTATCTTCGAGGTTTGAACCAAGAGTTTGCGCCAACGAAGCCGCAAACTCTTGCCACATAAGGTTTTCGTGACAGGCCAACGTTGGTTCAAACGTTAAGAATGAGCCAAGACGCGGAGCCCAGTCGGGTTTAGCGCCTCACTTTAATGTGGCCAATATGCGGAATCTTGCGAAGTCTGTGACGCTGGAGCAAGGGCGAGAGCAAAGCTGGGTGTTTCTGTCGAACGTAAATAGAAGCGTTTATGACCTCACCGCCCGCTCCGTGCTCCCGATTTTTGCAGCCAAATCAAAGCGTTGAAAATTCCATAAACGCTTCTCGCCTTTGCGGTACCGGAGAATACACGCGGAAATGCGGTTTGGTCCAAGTTTTTTCCCGTTGGAAATAGAAGCGTTTACAGGGAGTGCTTGCATCGTCCGGAGCCGCTCTGTGCCTTATGCAGCGGGCGTCCGGCGATTTTTCGGGCGCCGCTCTGCCGGACGCGCACCAGCCAGCGGCGCACTGTGGACAAACACATTCCACTCGTCCACCTTGCGGCAGAACTGAACTCATCGATGCTGTCAGGTTTCCGGGTGTCGACGTACCGGGGATTCCTGACTCTGTTTGATGGTTTGAGTTCTCTGATAATGGAGCGGGCCTTCGATTCACTCATCCGTCTGCGACGCGAAATTGCCTCGAGCTGAATCTCCCTGCGCTCATCGAGCACATCTTCACTCAGCTCATCGTCCCAAACGGAGACCGAGCAACGGTCTGTCGACAGATTTT
Source organism: Caballeronia sp. LZ001 (assembly GCF_031450875.1). Taxonomy (NCBI): domain Bacteria; kingdom Pseudomonadati; phylum Pseudomonadota; class Betaproteobacteria; order Burkholderiales; family Burkholderiaceae; genus Caballeronia; species Caballeronia sp. LZ001. Next base: position 421,166 of record NZ_JARTVX010000001.1, read on the forward strand.
CGACGAGGTCACTCCAGTTCAGATACCCATACATGCCGGCAAGCACGTCTCTAGCCCACGGTTGGCCCATTCGTCCAGCGGCCCTCATGCTGCCAAGCGTGTGCGCCGTCGTGTCAGCAAATTCGAGCGAAGGCGGAAAAAACACGGCATCCCATCAGAATCGCTCCCACGGGATGGCGAACGAACTGCTGCCCCTTCAAAACGTGCCGAAACGACACGCTGCGCTCGATTGTTATTCCGGTACGCCGAATAAGCGGTAGCAGTTGGTGGCCGGCGAAGAATCTCTCCGTAGGCGTCCAGCGAAATCGCTGTCGCTGCACGAGTCCCTTTTGGATGGCACCTCTTGCTATAGCTGCAGCCACGCTTTCGCGGTTCAGATTCGGTAGATACTGTTGGTCGAGCAGACTCGAAGCAATCTGCGCGAGCTCAATTTCAGATGTCTCCACCTTACTGCCGAGCCCCAGCGCCTCAGGAACGGGTGTCAACCCGCATCCGCAGTGACGCCCGGCATGAAGCGTACGCATCGCGTTCATCGCGTAGTCCATACACAGTTCGCATGCTTGGCGCAGGGGCTGACCGTGCTTTCCGCAGAATAAGATTCCCGGCAAAAGATGGTCCCTGCGCCAGAACGGACGTCCACAAGAGCCGATAGCGCCCACAGCGATTTCGGACTCTCCGAGGCTAAAGCATGCGAGCTTGTTTCCAAGTTGTGGGGCGTACTTCGAGAATGGCGCCGCTACTTCGACGAATTGCGGCTGCCACCCCGAGACATCGCCGCAGTTGCTCCGGCATTTAGGCGCATCGACGGCATAACAAGTAGAGGGTTGCGACAGAAACTACCCTGACCAGTGAAGAGATTGCTATCCGGTTACGTGAAATCCGGCAGGTTTTCAATTACACCTGCCAAGTCTCGAAGGTACTGAGGCAAGACCTTATCTCTGAATCGAGCGCTCAACTCTTGAAGGTGCCTGTCAGTCAAGCGCATTCGCCGCGTGGCCAGCGCGAGCATAAATTCTGGAAGCGCACCGCCGCCGCCTTCGCTCCATGCAGCAAGTTCAGCGTCGATTACGTTGAACACTTCAGTGCTGCATTCGTCGTCGACGGAGTACAGCAGCTCGGACGGACTCGCGGCGCGTAAGAAGGCAGCGCGAAGAACCGCATCGTTGTAGTTCTCGAAGTTGGACGGGCAGACAAGGGCATGGCCGTACACGTTAGACGTGCCAGGTGCACTGTCCAGAAGGCTCTTCTTTTTCGCACCAAGACCTTGGTTGTCTGCACGCACGCATGCCAGCATGTTCGACACCACGGCGTAGATGTCTGCTTGGGAGATGGAGTCCCGGCGGTCTTCAGTATCCAGATAAACGAAGTCGCGGGCGATAGCCAATGCTGGCCGCTCGCCGCTGAAGAACAAGCCGTCTTTGCTCGTTGCTGATGTATCGAGTTCCTGCAATCGTGCGTCCAGCTCGGCCGGTAGCGCCTTTTCTTCACTCATGCGCTGCAGTAAGCTGAATTCCGCCTCCCACGCGGTATCGGTAGGCGCAAGTACTGGAAGCATGAAATTCAGTGCCGAGCGCATCGTGAACGTGTCACGCCCTCTTTCCCCGTAACTCAGGAACATCTCGAGCTCGTCTAGCGCCTGCCGATTCTGAGCAACGGTCACCGCCGAGAGGTATGCAACTGCTCCGCCCGGAACCAAGGTGCGCATCCGCGCGTTAATTTCGCGGGCTTGGGCATGATTGCTTAAGCAGCCGAAGACGACCAGCGCGCCTCCGCCTACGACGCTAGTTAGGCCTTCGAGCGAGCGCGTGACAGTCGCTTCCGCCACGACGGTTGCCAACCCGGCGTCTTCGACCAGCTTGGCGAACGCGTCGTCGGAAATACCGACCAGCATAACGTAGTGCAATGGGGCGGGCGAAAATCTGCGCATCATGCGGACAAAATCGGCTCGGAGCAGTTGGTCCGTGTCGAGGAGCCGCTCTCCGTTGATTTCGGTGCCCGCAGACCAAACAGATGGCCTGAAGCGCGTTACGTCCAAGCAACCTGTTCGCGCCAGTCGCTCGATGGTTTTTCTCGCATCCGCCGGCTGCGATGAGCTCCGAACCGCCAGTCGCTTCACCGCACGCTTTTCCAGAAGGAACTGGTCGCCTTCGAGTTGGGCAAGAAAATATCCCGCACGGCAGTAAGGGCAGTCTGTTGCTTCGTGGTTGCTGATTGACGCATAGCCATACAGACCGTCGTTCTTGTACGTCAGGTTGCAGACGACGATTCCCTTGTATTCTTTCGCGCCAGACTCAAGGTAGAAGAGCGTGACAATCCGCTTCTCGTTCGCCTTGATGCCAATGAGTCGTTGAGCCAAACCTCCTGACGTCGAGGCGGAAACCAAGAACAAATCCGTTGGGCGCGTCCGCGGCAGATTCTCGACGCCCCCGTAAGAACTGAAGGACTTTACAGGCGGTTGCTTCTCCCACAGCCCATGAGTCGCAGCCATGCGTGCCATCGCGAACGCCACAGCGATGATGGGCGCAGTATCGACCAAAATGCGCGAAGGCGCTTTCCCGGAAGTGTTGGCAAGAGCGAAAAAGGCTACTACTGCACACGCCTCTGACGTCAGGAGCGGCGCACTTGCCCGCAAAAATTTGTTCGAGTGCCGGCCCGACAGCTTCCCGAAATGCACGCCGGGCGGCGCTTCCACCAAGCCCCCTCCGCGGTGAAACAGGTCAAACAGCCATCCGCGCGACAGTTTCGAGTTCAGCACTTCGGGCTCACCAGGCGTCGCCGCTTCATCGCTGTATTCGAACGGCGTAGAAAGGACCTGTAGCGTCCCCGAGGGCTCCTTGCGGATGGACAGAAGGCGAATCCTCCCGCCGATGCCTTCAAAGTAACGGCGCGCTCGCGCTACGGCCACGCCGTTCGCAATCAATCGAACTATGTCATCCGTCGCAACAAATGGCGCAAGCACATAAATGTCTGCTGTGGCCGGATGCCTGTCGAAGATGTTCCGAACGTCCTCGCTCAGCGTCGATTCGGTGAAGTCGTACTCGTCGTAGACCAGAAGGCTGGCTTCGCCCTCGTATGCGTCTCGACGAAATCTTGTTGCTAGACGAAGCGCGCTCATGCTCTCAATGCAGGGGAACGATTACTCGGATAGACGAGCCCACCAACAGCTCATGCCTTGTCGGGACAGTGACGATGCGCCGCTCTACGTCGAGCAGTTGCGGCTTGGGCATGCCTGGACGCGTAAGCGATGTGGCGGGCTCCATATTGAGCTTGAGGTTGCCCTCCATGAAAGTGCGATACCCGAAGATTCTTCCCGTTCGAACTTCGATAGCGCCGCGTAGCATCTGCAGCGCACGCAGAACCTCGTAGAGTCCCATTCCGCGATGGCCTGGTCTAATGTCCATGATGCCTGGTTCGTAGTGGCGCTCAAGGCAGGCATGAACCACTTTCCATTCGAGGTCAAGGGGCACATCGTCCTGAATGGGCTTCCTTAGAAAGGATGCAAAGAAGCCCGGGCCGGAATCGAAAATGGACAGCTCGAATGCGTCTATCTTTGTGGCTTCCTCGCCAGTGGCCTTCTTCGCAGGCTTATCGAGCTTTATCCGCTTTAAGACAATGCCGCGGATGCCGTTCTTCCGAATAGGAATACCGGAAAGCTCCGTTTTTCCGTGCGTGTCAGAGTTCTCAAAGAGCTCTGACACAACCGTGGCCAGAGCAGAGCTCCATTTGACTGCGGTCGACGTTGAAACGTCAGTGCCTGCCTGTAAAGCGACCAGTTCTTCCAGTAAGGACTCGAAGTCATCACGCGCAATCATGCGGCCGCCGTTGCCGTACAAATCCGGCGGCGTGCCACGCCCGCGACTGTCGGCGCAAATCACGACCTGAGTGTCCGAAAACATGTCCGTCTTCAGACGCTGTTTGAAGAGCTTGCGACGAGAAGTCTCGACATCCGCGCTCGCCTGCTCAAGGTCTATCCCTCCAATGGTGTGATGGGCGTCTTCCAGCGTAATTGCTACCGCCAGCAGAGGAAATAGCGAGGGTGACGCAAGTACCCGCTTCGCAATCTGTGCCCCCCAGCGAAAATGGATTTCGACGTGGCGACTCAGAGTGAGCAGACGTTGAATAGCCAGCACCTCTGACCGCGCGACATCGTCTGCCATATCGGTCTCGAAGCTGTCGGGTACGGTAATCTCCGCGGTCGTGTCGTGAAGAACCACGTCGCGCTCAAATCGTTCGCCAACGAGGTCGAACGGCAATCGAAAAGCTAGCAATCGAGGCTCAGCCATAGTGGACTTACTTGTGGAGAAGATTCGCAAGTCGGACATTGCGGTTGCGGTCTGACGGAGGTCGGAGATTCCTCGGCGACCTCGCCGTCATTCAGACCCTGATGGTAATCGCTTTCACCTGCGAGATGTGGGTTCCCGCGCCAAGCATGAAACTGCGAGTCACGGGCCTTGCGTCGGCCGACAGCGACCACACGCTCCATAGCGAGCGAGCATGTCGGCCGCCGCAGTCAATATGTCCGAGCCGGCGTATCTCCACGTTGGACCAGTGCGATGAGCCGCGAAGTCGAGAGGTCAGCCGTAACGGATTCTGGTCAACGCAGTTCGCATAGCGACGATTGCCGCCTTGCACTGCTTCGCATCGTCTCCGAACAACGCAAGAGCCACGAATGGCGATGTATTTCCAAGCGTCGTAAGGTTCTCTTCGATATCGTCAAAAATCCGCTCACGGTTTTTTGTGCTGTGGATGTATCGACCAGGCGGAAACCATCCTCCGAAGTCGGTATCACCCTTCTCCGCGCGGGTGTGCTGACAAGCCAAAGCCGCCAGAATTTCTACGAAGTCAAAGTGGATATCGAACTCCGACTGAGAAGTAAATTTGTGGCCCACCTCTGTCCATAAGGTCCGATGCATCCAGAGGCTGACCGGGACACGATGACGTGCGAAATCCTTGAGCATCCTCGCCGAGTCCTCCTCGGCAAAAAAGCTTGGCGGCAATGCAACTGTGACCGGCGTGTCGTAGCCTCTCACTTTAACCTCGCCGTCAAATAGGGAGCGCATCGCGACGAAGTTGTCGCCTAGCGATGCACCAAGGAGCGCTGTGTAGGTAAGCAGGGTCGTCGGATAGTGCTGGAAGTCTATCCACTCCGGATATCCGTCATGTCGTCGGACTGCATCTATGCGCTCTCGTGCGCGACGCAGCACGAGGGCGGCGTCACGGCTTCCCCATCGACCGACGACCATCGCCACACCAACCAAAACTGAGCAAAGCGAGTCATATGAGCGGACTCTAGCCGTCACCGAGTCGACGTTCGGCATAGTATTCGTGTCCGCAAGCGGGCCGCCACGCAGCTTGGCCGCGAGGTCGTTTGCCAACCCATCGACGAGGTCAGAGAATCGGATTCGATGCTGCGGCTCGCTCAGGAACCGCTTTGCCGATGCTACAGCGATGTCCTTAGAGAGCGGATGCGGTTTCTCGAACTCTTCGATGGACTCGATTTTCGAGTGCAAGTCGTTGAAGAAGCTGTCCGCATCGCTAATCGGTAGGAGTTGGCCAGAGCGCCGCGCAATCAGGTTACGCGCGGCTTGACCCGGCTCGCCTCGGGATGCCCAGTACATCGAGTAGCGGCGCGAGGGAGCACGCTCGATACTCGCCCGCAAAGCGGTATCCCAATCGGCCGACCAACCGCAGGTCACGATGCCGAACTCGTCGAATACTCGGTCTAGGAACCTGTTCATCCCCTCTGCATACTCTTCGAGCTCGGATGGGGTGTTTTTGATGCGCGAGTCGAGGTAGTCGCCGTGGACCTTCACCACGCAACACCCGAGGTGTGCGAAAGGCGGAAGCCCAGCCAACTGGTCTGGCCCGCTCACGACTATAGGTTCAACGCCCTCGTCCTCGAGTGCGCGCTCGGTGAGCCGGTCGAAGTTCGTCGTAACGATAAGCCTGATGTAACCTGCGCTCACGAGTTTCGCGATTGCCCGATGCGCCTTCGTCGGCATCTTCTCGCCGTCCTCGCGCTCTTGCTCGGTCGGCTCGAAGTAGCTCCGCAACAGCGCTTGACGCTCGCTGGGCGTCTTCGCAACAGCGTCAATCAACTCGCCGTAGTCCGGCTGGCGTGAAAATCGCTCGGTGTACCACGCCGCGGGGTCCGGCTCACAATTCGCGTTTTCCAGCCGTGCAACCTTTCTCACCAATTCGAGGACGATTTCCCAGCCGGTTGGGATACGCGATGAGCGCGACACTCCGGAACCGAGCAGAAGTGCATAAACGCCTCTATTGGAATGCATAGAGAACGCGAGCGAGATAATGGGGTCGAGCAAGGCTGCTCTCCTTGGCCGTGAACGGAAATCGAAGTTTACCGGGAGCTCGATGACAACGCACCGGGTCTACACGACTGGGGAAGGCGGCAATAGCGAACTATGGGACGCCGGGGACATCGCAGGCATCCACTCGGCCACATTTATTGCGTTCGTTTTTTGGCGGTAAACCTATATAGTCGATTGCCACATAAACCTGTATCCGAGCAGGAATCGGCGGAGAGACCGACGTGCACATCGCATCCATCTACATCAGGAATTTTCGAGGAATCAGTGAGCTAACCTGGACGCCTCAGCCCGGCGTCAATTGCCTCATCGGCCCAGGTGACAGCGGAAAGACGACGATTCTCGACGCCATCGAGCTGCTGTTCACAGAACGGCATAACGTCGTTTTCGACGACCTCGATTTTTTCGAGGCGTCACCGACCAACCATATTCGCCTCGCGGCAGTCGTCGTGAATCTTCCGGATGAGCTGCTCCGTGATAACAAATACGGCCTTATGCTCAGCGGATGGAAAGCCGAAACGAACGAATGGAGGTCCGAGCCATCGGAAGGCGACGGGTTCCGCCCGGCTCTGACGCTCCAGTTAGACGTCGATGAGACGCTCGAGCCCGTTTGGTTTATCCCGAACGAGCACGACCTCGACGATAAGACGCGTCGCGTGCGATTTGGCGACCGCAAGCTGATGGCACCAGCACGCCTGGGCGTCTATGCCGACCGCCACCTGTCGTGGGGACGTGGCTCGGCCCTAGCGCGAGTTGGAGAGCATCCGGAGCGTCTGCCGGCGGACTTGAACGAGCTTCTGCGAGCAGCGCGTGACACCTTCGCTGAGCGTAGTTCGAAGACCTTCGAAGATTTGATTGACACGGTCGCGCCGGACATTCAGCAGCTGGGCGTGGAAGTGAAGACCGGTCTGGCCGCGAACCTTGACCACACGAGCTTTTCGACCAACGCTAGTGGCGTCGCGCTCCATGATGGCAATGTGCCTCTTCGTTGCTTGGGTACGGGCTCCTCGCGTCTCGCGGTAGCGGCCCTACAAAGTGCGAAATCCGCGGGAAGGCACCTTTTCCTTGTGGACGAGTTGGAGTTCGGACTCGAGCCGCACCGGATTTCGTTGCTGGTGAGTCACCTGCGCAGGCGAGTGGAGGCGAGCGGTCAGTTGTTTGTGACCACGCACTCGATAACGACCCTGCGCGACGTTCGTTTCAACGAGGTATTCCTTTGCCGGCGAGACGCGCGCAACGGAAAGGTGACGGTCGCCGCAGTCAGTAGCAGCGATACCCCGGTGCTTTCAGCGAAAAAGTATGTGCGCGACAAAGGCGAGGCGCTGCTCGCGCGCTCCGTGCTGGTTTGCGAGGGTCAAACCGAAATTGCGCTTCTCAAAGGCTACGCTGAAGGTGCTGAGTTGCCCTTTCATTCAAACAACGTTGTCCTGGTAGACGGCGGCGGCGGGGAAGCGCCCGATGTGGCAGTCCATTTCGACTCGCTTGGATACCGCACAGCGCTTTTCACTGATAGCGACACGGAGCCGAAGCCCGCTCAAAAGGACGCGGTGCTTAACGCGCTTCTCCACCATTTTCAATGGGGCGACGACCGCTGCACGGAGCAAGAACTCTTCATGGGCACTTCCCTGGATACGCGCAAGTCGCTGTGGCAGTTGATGATTCGGGAGCGTGACGAGCGCCGAATCATTGGCGAAGTGTCGACAGCCGCCAATCGTCGATTTCAGAATTTGGAAGAAATCGAGGCGCTCCTTGAGAACGAAGAGGGCTGCCGCACGATTGGCCTCGCCGCGCACAAGAACAAATGGATTAAGCGCGACTTCGACATGTGCTTCGAGATCGGCAAGACGGTTTTGGCGCCACAGGCCCTCATAGGCGAAGGCTCGATTGATGGGCATCTCGACCGAATCTTCAAATGGTTGAACGGCAATGCTTGAGGCGTCAGTCGCGCAGATGATGTCGACTCGACGTGGAGCTATCGAGGCACCGGCCGGCACCGGCAAAACCGAGCAAATTACGCTGATCGCGAAGCACGTGCCCGGGCGCTGGTTGATTCTTACTCACACGGTTGCTGGTGTCGATGCGATTCGAAAGCGACTCAAGCGTCATGGTGTTCCCGCCGATAAATGGCAGGTCGACACACTCTCGGCGTGGGCACATCGATATGCGATGGCTTATCCGCTGGGCTCTGGTCTCGCTCGCACATGGACAGTCCGCAACGGGGATTGGTCCTCAGTAATTCGCGCCGCCGCACATCTCATCGAAATCGGCACTATTGAGAGCGTCCTCAAGGCCTCTTACACCGGGGTGCTGGTGGATGAGTATCAAGATTGCACCGAGAACCATCATCGCCTGGTCTGCGTCTTGGCGAAGGTCCTGCGCTGCTACGTCTTCGGCGACCCACTGCAAGCCATTTTCGGATTTCGAGATGAAAAGCTGGCTGACTGGGATGCGCAGACGCTCGCGCGATTCCCATTGGCAGGCCGTCTTGAGACTCCACATCGCTGGATGGCAGCGGGGAATGCCGACCTCGGTTACTGGCTCATTCGGAACCGCGACCGATTTCGCGGAGGGCATTTCGATTTCGCCGGTGCTCCAGCCTGCCTGTCATGGGTCCGCGCAGACCTCAAGTCCGGAGCCAACGAGCTCGCCCGACACTGCTCAATTCGAATGGACGATGGTCACACCCTGAACGTGCTGCATTCCAGCAGAAGCGATACCCAGCGGGCTGACCTAGCCAAATGCATCAAAGCCACCACGGTTGAACCGGTCGGCGGTCGGTCCGAACGCCTCTTTTACGACGCGCTTCGAACGCACTCCGGCGCGAATCGGATTGAAGCCGTGCTGACTCTTGCGGGGACCGTGTACAGCGGAGCCGACGTTGCCGGCAAGAGGAAGCGCGTCGGCAGTCTGCTCAACAACCCGGAGCGAATGCGCACGCCCGCATCGAAAGCGGTATTGGCTCTAGGTGCTATCGCGACATCTCAATCGTTGCACAGCATCTCCGATTTCCTCGTCTGCGTCGGGCAAGAGCCGGGCGTGACTGTCGTTCGGCCCGAGCTTCTATATTGTGTTAGAGCTGCGCTTAAGCACTGCATCGAATACCCTGAAGTGCACCTTGATGACGCATCGTTCGAAATCGCAAATGCTCGCCGCGAACGCGGGCGCATCATTCGGAACCGATCCGTGGGCAGCACATTACTGGTGAAGGGACTGGAATTCGACCACGTCGTCATCACGCCTCACGCTTGCGATTCCCGCCAACACTGGTACGTCGCGTTGACGCGGGCGACGAGGTCCGTAAAGGTCCTCTCTCCGACCGTCCGCTTTAACATCTAAGGAGCTTCTAAAAGGCTTTTTCTTGGTTTTGAAAAAGGCCCTCCGATTCGAGACGAAGCCTTTTTAAGAAAATAGCGACCGCACCTATATTCGCAGCGGCTGGTAGGTCGTCTCGCCCGCCCACCGCGGGGAGCGTATGACTGGCGCCGGCCGCCACGCAAGCTCGCCAGCGCCGGCACGGGTTGCTGACCGCAGGCATGCACAACCAGATGCGAAGCTCGATAGAATCTCAAAATGTGGCCGCACGAGAGGCTCTCTCAGCGCGGTCTCACCAACACGCAAGCGCGCGAGGATGCAATTGGACAAGTACCCGACGATAGAGGTGTTTCAAGACCTCTTGGTAACTGACAACGATAGGCTCTCACTGCGAAAGGCCCTGCTGGATGCTGTGGCCGCGCCGTGGCATCACGACACGGAGGTCGAAGAGCGCTTGCTTTCCATGGGCACCGGTGACGAAGAGAGGATGTTGGCGTTCACCCGGGCCGCGAGCAAGGACATTGCTGCCGCGACGGTCACGCTGTTCCCCGATGGCGCCTCCTCATACAAAGTCTCGAACATCGTGCCGCGCGAGCGAAGCTCTCTCAGCGAAGGCGAGTACAACGCTGTGCTGCTCGACCTCGTTACGGAGGTAGTTGAGAAAGCAAAACAGTCCAACGGCATTACCTTTGAACTGTCTACGGGACAACAAGGACCGCTCGATTGGACCACTCAAGAAGCAGCAAATGCACTTTTAACATTCAGTCTTGGTGCGAACAAATCATCCGCGGCAAGCCACCAACTCGACCGAGAAAGATGGATGGCGTTCATCGTTGCAGCGCACCGTAGCGAGCACGAGCATTTCTATCCAAGCTATCTTGCAAGGTGGCTCACGAAGGCAGAGCATTGGCCGGAGGACGTAGCTGAAAGGCTTGCTACTGACTACGAGTCTTCGCTGGAATTGCTCGCATACTACGATGAGAACAGAGAATGAGCTTCGATGCCGCGAATATCGCCGCCTCGATGAGGCTCGACATTCCAGTTCTGTGCGCAGACACGTGCTCGATTCTTGATGTCATGCGAGACCCGACTCGCGATACGTTTACTGCCCCCGATTCAGAGGCCGCTTTGGGGATGATTCACGCAATGGAGCGAGGTTCGCTTCTAAGCCTCGTTGCTCAGCAGGTAAGGACGGAGCTCGATGAGCATCTTCCCCACATTGCGGAAGAAGCTTCAAAGCAAGTTAAGGAGACTCTGCAGAACTCCTTCTTGTGGTTACAATAAGGAATACTATTAGTAAACAAGCGACTTGGAGGCATCACGATGACGCAGCTTCATCTCGGCTTGGACCTGTCAACCAAGCGCACGCGTAAGCGGGAGTTTCTGGACGAGATGAAACGAGTGGTGCCATGGTCGAGGCTGATTGCATTGATCGAGCCGCATTATCCGAAGGGGAAGACCGGTCGGCCGCCATTTCCGGTAGCGACGATGTTGCAAATTCACTTCCTCCAGCAATGGTTTGGTCTGTCGGATCCAGCGATGGAAGAAGCCGTCTATGATGTCCCGCTGTATCGCGAATTCGCAGGCCTCGATGGAGGGATGACCCGTGTTCCAGACGAAACGACTATCTTGCGGTTTCGGCACCTGCTCGAAGCGCATGGCATCGCTGCGCAGATTCTTGCGGTCGTCAATGAGATATTGAATGAAAAGGGACTGATGCTTAAAGCCGGTTCGGCTGTCGATGCTACGTTGATCGCAGCGCCCAGTTCGACCAAGAACGGGTCGGGCACACGTGACCCGGAGATGCAGTCGACCCAGAAAGGCAGGAATTGGTACTTCGGCATGAAGGCGCATATAGGCGTGGACGCAGAATCAGGCCTCGTTCACACGGTCATCGGCACGGCGGCTAACGAGCACGACATCAACGCGGCCCTTGCGCTATTGCACGGTGAAGAAACGGATGTTTACGCTGACGCTGGATACCAAGGCATCGAAAAACGTAAGCAAACGGGCTCGGCTCGATGGCATATTGCGATGCGGCCCAGCAAGCGAAGGAAATTGAACTTGAAGAATCCTCTCGATGCGATATACGACAAGATAGAACGACTGAAGGCCGGGATTCGTGCAAAGGTCGAACATCCGTTCCAAATCATCAAGCGACAGTTTGGTTATTTGAAGACGCGATACCGGGGGCTGGCGAAGAACACCGCACAGATCACCACATTATTTGCGTTGGGCAATTTATGGATGGTGCGCAAGGCGCTGCGCAAAGCGTAAAAGACACCGCAGGTTGAACTCGCCCCGCACCCTCGTTGAGGGCACAATTGGGCCCATCGCCTCTGTCATTGATGGACCGAGCTGGATAAAAAAACTGCTCCAACGTCTACATGGTGCACAGGCATTTTAAACCGTGTTCTGCAGACCGTCCTTAACGCTTTGGTCGGCCGCATCGCCAGAATCGACTTGATTGCACGAGCATTTGGAGCGACCGAGGTCTCAAACGCAGGGCACTTGCGTGGACACGTTGCGAGGGCACGAAGCGCCGTGGACAGATGGTTGTTAGCCGCAGCCACGGTGGGTGAACGGCCGAATTTCTACGAACTTGCCTACAAGCGGATGATTCATGCTCGCACGCCTGCGCAGCAGGGGAAAGACTCGACGAAAGATTGCATGGTCACAGAGACCTATCTTGCAGCCGCCAAAGAGCTTCGAGACGCGGGAATGACGTCTCGTATCGTTTTTCTTTCGTCAAACATCAACGATTACACCGGGAAACAATCAAAGGGGAAGCTCAATGAGGATATCGCGATGGAGTTTGCGAGCCTTGATATCGAATACGCGAAGACTCCGTCACATGCGAGACATCTGTTAGGCCTTTAACGGCATTCGGCTGTTCGCGTATTCCCGTACACCTGTGGGCAATAGAGCCGACCGTCTCGTCGGTTCGAAGGGACGGCACACGCAACGCACGCTATTGAACGCACGTCGCGAATACTTAGCGGTTGTGCGGGTGTCGCACCTGATTGCTGCAGCGTAGCCGTTGCCAATAGAAATTGAGCGCCGGTCCCTCTCGGGCTACGATTCGGCCGGCTGACCGCCAGTCCCGCCCTTCTTGAATCCATCGCTAACTGTTTGAAGTAGATGACGCTCATCGTCAGATAGCTGGGCTTCCCGCAAGTGTTTCTGAACTGCCTGGCTTAATGCAATGGAGTCATAGAGGGTAGGGTCAAGGTCATCAGTGAAAGAATATTCAACCTCTCCGTCCGAATTTCTTCGAGTAGCAAAGCCTCGTACGACCCTCACGGCAAAGTGGAGGTCATCGCGCACTTGCTCGCTAAACCAGTTCTTGGCGTCGTCGTTTTTTGTGATGTTCTGCCAGGCCGGCACAAGCCCCCAGACCGATGCAACCGCGTTCAAGGACTTATCGTTCTTCGCAGCGGTGAGCTTTCCCAGTAGCAACTCACCGATTCTCTGCAGGCACTGCGGCCCGATAAACGGCGTTCGTCGCCTGTGCGGGAACATCTGTATCTCTTCGAGCGCTGAAGCAGCTTTGAAATAGGTTTCAACGCAAAAATCCAGCGATGAGCATGCCTCGTAAGCGGGGAGAAGCAATCGCATGGTTGCTTCTTCGTCTTGCTTTTCGAGCATGGTAAAAACCAAAGTCGCGAGCAACGCACCGGGCGCCGGCCTCGACGAACCAAGCGGCGTTGGCTCGGCGAGGATAGAGCCGCTCGCTTCGAAAAGTCCACCAAGCAGACTTGCCGTCAACGTTGGCGGAGGCTCGGCGTCGAAGCGATAACCGACCTCCATCAACAGCTCGATAACCATGGGCACGCCGGATGTGTCTCGCTTTCCTAATGTCGTCGAGATAATCGAAGTCACTTCATTGAGCATCACATCTGCCGATGTTATGTCATCGATGATGCGCTTCGGGATGGCATCACTGCTCGGCGTTAGTAGGAAGTACGCGTCATAGCCAGCCTCAGTCGCGATGCCGCGACGAGTCGCTGTCGTGAAATACGGTTCAGTAAAGATAAAGCCACGAGTACCTGCCAACTCCGTCAAAGTCGGAAACAGAGCCGATAGCAGCTCGATTGTCTGTTCGTGGCCAGGACGGTCGGAAATGCTTCCCTTGAAGCGGTCAAAATGAGGCTGACGTCCCGCGGCATCGACGAACTGAAATCGACCGTGCCGGAACAGAAACTCGCGGTTCTCCTTCACCCAGCGAAAGGCGTTGTGAACTTTCGCCGTTAAGGAGCCAAACCGTTTTCGGCATAAAGGCGCCAGGGAGTTTTCGGCGTTTAGGCGCCGCAAGTTTTTCGGCATATAGGCGCCAGTAGATTTTCGCCGTAAAGGCGCCACTGGCGTCTGAGTCGGGCGCTCGAACTTCACCAACCGCTACTCTGCCGGCACGCATTTGCTCCGGAGGGTGGCTTGAAGAGGAAGTTCGAGATGTACCAATATCGACAGGTTCTGGTGCGAATGCGCCAGGGTGACTCCGACCGGGATATCGACCGGTCGAAGATCATGGGCCGTAAGAAGCTGGCAGCCGTGCGGGAGATCGCAACCGAGCGCGGGTGGCTTTCTCCGGACAACGCTCTGCCGGATGACGCGCAGCTTGCTACAGCGTTCAGCCACAAGGAGTTCCTGCCCGCGAGCTGTATCTCGTCGGCCGAACCGTGGCGCGAACAGATTGCCCAGTGGCACGACGCGGGCGTCCCCGGCACGACGATTCACAGCGCGCTGGTGCGCAACCACGGCTACGCGGGAAGCTACTCATCCGTCTACAGGCTACTTCAGCAATTGAAGGCGGAGCTCACGCCGGATGTTCCGATGCGGCTTGAGTTCAAACCCGCAGAAGCCGCGCAAGTTGATTTCGGCGCAGGTCCGACCATCACCGATGCACACACCGGCGAGGTCCACAAGACGTGGTTCTTCGTGATGACGTTGTGCTGGTCGCGGCATCAATACGTTGAGTTTGTCCGCGATCAGAGCGTCGACACATGGTTGGTATGTCACCGTCACGCCTTCGAATGGTTCAACGGCGTAGTGGGACGCGTCATCATCGATAACCCCAAGTGTGCCATCGTCAAGGCCTGTATCTACGAACCCGAAGTCCAGCGGGCCTATGCGCAATGCGCCGAAGGGTATTTGTTCAAGATCGATCCGTGTCCGCCGAGGGACCCGGCTAAAAAAGGAATTGTCGAGTCGGGCGTCAAATACGTGAAGTCGAGCTTCCTTCCTCTTCGCGAATTCCGTGATCTTGACGACGCCAACCGGCAAGCACGAGCTTGGGTGATGCACGAGGCCAGCACCCGGACGCATGGCACGACCCGCGAAGTGCCGCTCAAGCGTTTCGAGGATGTCGAACAGGCGCTGTTGCAGCCGCTTCCCGATGTGCCGCCAGAGCTGGCAACCTGGGCGCGCGTGAAGGTCCATCGCGACGCCCATGTGCAATTCGAGCGCGCCTACTATTCTGTGCCGTTCCGGCTTGCCGGTAAAGATCTGTGGCTCAAGGCGACCGCCAACATGGTGCAGCTCTACTACGAGCACGAACTGTCGGCATCGCATGTCCGCCAGACTACGCCAGGAACGCGTATCACTGTGGCCGATCACATGCCGCCAGCAGCACAGGCCTGGCAACTGCACGACACCCAATGGTGTCTGAGAGAAGCACAACGTATCGGGCCGTCATGCTACGCGCTTGTTCACTCGCTCTTCGGCGATCAGGTTCTCATCAAGCTGCGCGCCGTCCAGGGCGTGCTGCGGTTCGCTCAGCAGTTCGGCGCATCGCGCCTGGAGGCGGCCTGCCGTCGCGCGAATCACTTCGGCACGCCGAGCTACAAAGCCGTCAAGCTGATCTTGCAGAAAGGCCTCGATCAGACCTCGCTGTCGATCGAACCTGTTGAATCAGGCGCGACCACCTACACCCACGGCGGCCGCTTCTGCCGCGATACCCAGACTCTCCTGATCCATTGAACATGAATCCAATTCCCGAACTCACGTCTTCACTTAAGCAATTGCGACTGTCCGGCATCCTCGACACGCTCGAAGCACGCAACCGTGAAGCCATCGACCGTAAGCTCGCCTATACCGATTTCCTGACGTTGCTTATCCAGGACGAGATCGCACGGCGCGATCATCGAAAGCTCGACGCCCGCATGCGCCGCGCGAACTTCCGTGGACAGAAGACACTGGAAGGTTTCGACTTCGACCGGCTACCCAATCTTAATCGCGCCGTCGTCCATGATCTCGCGACCTGTCGCTTCATCGCTGAGAAGGTCAGCGTGCTGATCGCCGGTCCTTGCGGAACGGGCAAAAGCCATCTGGCGCAGGCACTGGGCCACTCCGCCGCCCGGCAAGGTCACGATGTCCTGTTCATGACTCAGACCCGGCTTCTCAGCACGCTACGCAACGCGCAAGCCGTGGGCTCCTACGAACGGCGATTCCAGGCGCTTGCCAAGGTGCCGTTGCTCATCATTGACGACTTTGGACTGAAACCCATGCGCACGCCCGAAGACGAAGACTTCCACGATCTGATTGCCGAGAGGTACGAGCGTACATCGACTGTCTTAACGAGTAATTTGGATTTTACGGAATGGGGCGACGCGTTCGCGACCAACAAAATGCTCGGCGCTGCAACGCTTGATCGCTTGCGACACGCGGCATACCGCGTCGTGCTCGACGGCGAGAGCTACCGTGTTCCACGCCCGATGCCCGAGAGCAACAAATCAGCACTTGCGAAAGGAGGTAAAAACAAGGATTCTTGATCCCCGTTCGAGCCCCGAATCAGGCGCCTTTCGCTGGCGCCATTGCGCCGAAAACACCCGGCCCCTTTACGGCGAAAAGCAACAGGCGTCCGGTTCGAATAGCCGCAACCCCTCCATTGTTAGCAAGTCGCCAGGGTCAATCTCGCCTTCGAGCGCTGGCCATGAAAACTTCAACGCGTTGGTGAGAAGAAGAACATCTCGCGGTTTGAGAAGCCACCGATGCACGCCGTGCATTCGAAGCGTGACCCAGCGCATGTCACTCGGGATTGCCTTCAATAAAAACGCTATTTCCGAATCGAGCATGCACAGCAGCGAGTTGCGGGTCGGATATGGCAGTTCGATTTCGTGCTGAATGATCTTTTCGGCGTATCGCGGCCCGCTCGCCGTATCCGTTTCGTCGAACGCGTCGTGTAGCTTGCTCCGGTCATACGCCAAGAGATAGACAACATTGGGAAGCTGCCCAACCGTCTTAACCATTTGCATGATGGACATCACTTCTGGCTTCGAGAGCCGGTCAATGTCATCGATTGTGACCAAAAAGCGCTTCCCCGATTCGCCGAGCAGCTTGGCGAGCTCGCGATGTGCTGACTGCAACGAAGGTTCTTTCAGGAACTCATCGAGCTTCTGCTTCAGCGGCTGCTTGACGATGCTCACAACGCCCGTTGCGGCCCCTCGTGAGATGCCAATATCGGCGACAACCGCGAGCTTCGCAATTGCATCCAAGACGGCATCGCTTGACCCACCGAAGCGACTCACGAGTCTGCGCCAAACGCGCTTCAGCACGTTTTCCCGAGGCCCGACCGTTTCCGAAAGCACCTTGAAGAACGCTGCGACGAGGTCTTGGTGTCCAGAGGCCATCCACGGCCGGAAATCAATATGGTGAACCCGGTCCGCCTCAGCTTCGGCTTCTTCCCTGTACTTTTGCAGATAGGTGCACGTGAAGTTGAGGAGCGTCGACTTGCCGCCACCCCATGCGCCGTTGACGCCGATGACGAAACCATTCGGCGCATCGATGGCGGAGATGACTTTTGCCAGTCGCTTAGCAAGAGGCGAAACTCCCAGCCGGTCGTCCTCCCATGGATTACTCTTCGCTCTGTCATCGCCAAACGACTGCCGTTTGTTCTTCTTCATGCGCACCAGTACCTATGAGAAAAATCAAAGTCTACACAGGGCGCACAATTTGAACGACCTCGCACGTGCAGTGTGTTACGACAAACCGCCCGCCGCCGCGGTGCACGGGCGGCCGCACAATGCGTGCAATCCTCGGACCCCGTTTTCGGGGATGTCAGGAGCCTGCGGGACCGTCGCCAGCACGCAATGGTATTGTTTCGTTGGCAACAGCTTCCGCCGAATCCATTAGACCAACTTCGGCAATGGCTTCGTGCATAGCTCGAGCTGAAATGGTGTGCGCTTTCAATGGTCCTCGTTTCGACGCAGAGGACTTGTGGTCGCAGATGTCGATGACCAGTAGGTAAAGCGTCTTCCCGCCGACGCATAGGAACGGGACCAACATGTCGCTGGTGGCAAATTCGAACTGCAAGTCTTCCGGGCAAATCCGATAGATGACGAGATACCCGACGCCTTGGTGGAAGTCTCGCGTGTATGTCAGTAGCTGATTGAAGCCACTGGTGATGCTGCGCTTTCCGCGGCTTGACTCTCCGCTAAAAATCTTCGCGTCCAGAACGAGCTCCGGGGACACAAGGTCCGCCATTCCTGAAGCGGATTGTGGCTCAATGTGAAAGTCGAGCCCTTGGTCAAAGAGGTAAGCGTATAGGTCCGTTGCCAGCTCCCGCTCACCGTCCTGCACAAGAGCGTGCAGACGCTCGCGCTCGAACCATTCGGCTCGCTTCTTGTACTTGATGAGCAGCGATAGAACTGCTGCCTGTCCGTCTAAGGACTCGTCAATAAACTCATAGAGCGGCTCAACGAAGTGTTCGATGAAGCCTTCCAACGCTCCCTCTGGCTCGCTGGAATTGTGGAGGAGTCGACCGATGTTGAGCTCAGGATGCTTTGGGCCAAGAGGCTGCGCCGCGCAGTGCTGAACGACGCGAAAGCAGAACTCGGCGAGCTCTTTTTCCGTCGAGAACCCGGACAATGTATCGCCCGTTAGCATTCCGTCGAGCTCTTCTTCGTATGTCTCGCCTTCGGCATCTAGACGCGCCACAATCCCTTCAAACAAAGGTTCAGAATGAAGGAAATTCCAAAATTGGACCAGTTGACTGTGAAAGAAACGATAGTCCTTGACCGAGTTCAAGCGCCGGAATCGCTTCTGCAGTAAGAAGCGTTGCTGCTGAAGGTAATGGGAATCCATCTTCAGAATTTGATGTTGATGGTTGTATTGAGAGCAGAGAATTCCTTGACGAGTCGGTCCATGGCTGCCTTCACCTCTCGTCGTGCTTTCCGGCATTCGTTCATGCTGTCCTCGAGCCGGATATTTCCCTTGCACCCACGGCAAATGACGACATCTCGAAGCCTGGCGTCTCGATATCGAATTTCGTTGTGAAACCCGCAGCCCGGACATTCGATGTCCAACTTTACGTAGTCAAGGTCCATCGAATGTGGTCACGAGTCCAGTTGGTCGGAAAGATAAGATACAACATTCTCGGAATGCGACGACTCCAGCTTGAATTGTGGTCGTCACGTGTTCCCCTTAATTTTATCTATCGGTGTTTTTGCAGGCCCTGGTCAATGGACATCTTCTACTACTGGCAAAAGCTCGAAACCAACCTGAAGAATGGCGAAGTCGGCTACTTCGGCTCGAAGAACGCAAAGCTCGTGGAACTTGCGGGGCGATTGCCCAAACGCATCTGGGTGTTCAAAACACCCAAAGGCATGAAAGGCTCGATACAGCTTGTCAGGTCGTTGTTGGTCAGCGAGGAGCCGCGCGTTGCATCAACACCGAGTTCCCGAACGTCGTCTATTACGACCCGTTCTCGCCCGAGTCCGTCATTTACGCCGATTCCGACGCGCCGGAGCGAATCGCTGAAGTGTCGGGCTACTTCCAGTACCGCTTTCAAACTGCGTTCAGCGCGAACCTCCAGGGCGACTCTGGACTTCAAGCACTCGAATCAAAGGTCGTTCGGGGTCTGGAGTCGATGGTGGCAGAATGGGGAAAGGTACAGATGCTCGAGCGGGTGAAGGACCCCAAGAAGGTGCAGCCCATCAACCCGTTTGCCTCGCAAACTCGATAGCCTCGAGGACAACTTGCGAAAAGAGACCCGCTGAATTTCGGCGGGCCAATGAACCGCGCTCCATGCAAGAACGCAGGGAGATGATGCCTTGGGGAGCACGCCGGCTCAAGACAGGAAAGTGAAGCGGTGCGTTTCGAATCATTGAACAGCGCGAAAGCCGTTTTAGTGGCGACGCAGGGAGGCGCCATAAGAACGACAGGATTCGCAGCCTCGACCTCTGGGGTCAGTGAAGCCTCTTGCGCGCAAGAAGTTGGTCGAGCGCGTCGCGGGCTGCCTGTAAATCGTTGAACGCGGCAGTGACGCGAGCCAGCGACAATGTCCGCATCGCAGTATCGACGCTCGTGTTCAAATGCGCTTCAAGGGCCGCCGATGCGGACCGCAGTTCCCGTGCGGCGTTTGCAACGCGCTCGACGGCTGTAGCTTCATCGTCATTGCCTTCAGGGCGGCCCATGTTCTTCTCGGAGTTGTTCCTGACAGGCAATTTTGCACGCCCGGTCAGGCAAATGCGCGCAGGCAACCACTCTACTCTCAATCATAGACATTGAGTAACACCAATGGCGCTAACCGGTATGCCGGATTTCGCAGCAGCGATTAGTTGGATTGCTTGCTGGCGAGACGTTCGATTGCGAGCACGCCTGCCTCCATTTTCATGCGAGCCGAAGAGTTGGCTGACTGCACGAATAATCTCGGCGGGCGGAACGCTCGAAGCGCGACGGCTTCCTTAAGCCACAAAATCACATCGTAGCCCGTGCCTCGCTCATATAGATGTGACGTCCTTCTTTTGCGGCCGCTTGGTCGAAATCGACTACTCGCCCGAATACCTTGCGCCGAATACATCATTGAGTTGCCGTGCTCGCTTCACGTCATCTGAATGGAGATAAATCGAGGTGGTGGCAATGGATGCATGCCGGAGGTTGTCCCGGACGGTCGTGAGTTCCGCGCCATTGGACAGTGCCAGGGACGCGTGCGAATGCCGCATCCAGTGCGGTGTCGCTGCGCGCAATTTATCGGCGAGTGGCGGATGATCGACTTCGAGCGCTTGCGCGACTTGCTTGAAAAACCGCTTCATCACAGCCCAGAGGCGAACACCGCTAATGGCTCGATTCGTGTCTGAGTCCAGATTGCCGATCAACGGCGTGTTGAGCTTCCAGCGCTCTCGGGAAACGGGTAACTGTCGCGCGAGCAAGTAAGTGGTCAGCGCGTTCCAGGCGAGCGGCGGCAACGCCACTTTGCCGATTCTGTGCCCTTTGCCGGTGACGCGAAGCCAATAGAGGCCGGTTGGATCGGTCTCGATCTGCCGGAGCGTGGTGCCCACGAGTTCGCCCGCCCGTAGGCCAGTCGCCACGCCAAAGTCAAGCAAAAACCGCAGTCGGTGCGCCGCGGGCGCGGACCAGCCGTACGCGTATTCCAACCCATCGGCGATCGTCCGGATCAACTGCCACTCTCCATCGGTAAAAGCGCGCGACGCATCGAGCGCCGCCGCGGCCGTTCCCCCGCGAACTTTGATGCCCGAGAATGGGTTCGCCAACACGTAATGTTCGTCGATCAGCCAGCGGAACAGCGCATTCAGAATGGAAATCGCGTGTGCCGCCGATCGCGCCGACAACGCGCCCGCGAAAGGACGCCAATCGGGTGAATGGCGTGGGCGCAGCGGCCCCACCCAACGCGCGTGCGGAGTCGGCCGGCGCAGGAACGCGCGGTACGCCACTGCATCTTCGGTCGTGAGCGACGACAGCGCGCGGCCGCGCTCCACGATCGCCCACAGGATCAGGCGCTCGGCTTCCTTCCGGTACGTGCGCCGGGTCGCCGGCGACTCGTGCAGCGAGAGCCAGGCGTGAATCGCGTCGTAGTCGTTGCCGGCGTCGAGGGTACAGGTGGCGACCGGTGCCCGGAAGGTACCTTCAGACCCATCGACTTGATGCGGAAGTTTGAGCGACTCCCACGGCACGACGATGCCACGCGGTTCCGACAGGATCAACGCGCGGGCCCGCTCGGTGAGCGAAGGATGGGCGGCGAAGAATGCTTCGATGGCTTTCGCGCTCGCCGCACCCAGGTCGGGAATCACGGTCCACCACTGACGCCGGCGCGGAATGCGCACGGTTAAGTCAGCGAGGGTGAGGATGTCGTACGCGTGGAGCGCGCGCACCGTGCGAGGCGAGAACCAGCGCTCGACGGGGTCGGCGATGTCGGGCAACGGCGGTCGTGCGTGCCGCAAGACTTCGATCGCTTGCGACACTGCTTGCGCGTGCTGCTCGCGCGATGCAACGGGGTGACGCAACACGTCCGCGAGGTCGGCACGCTTGATCTGGTCCGCCCGGTCAACGAGCTGGCGGCGAATGCGTCCGATCACGCCGCGGGCCGACTTCGCCAGTTCGTTCGGCAGGAAGCGTTGGACGGCTTCGCGCGAGGCGAGGCCGGCGGACCACGCGCGCAGCGCCGCCAGTTCGTCGGCCGTCGGGAATTCAGGCAGATCGAGCTGATCAGGCAGGGCGGTGTCGGCAGGGGAGACAGCCGCCGAGACCGACGATCGGAGACGCGTTTTCATGAACGCAAGTTTAGAGCAAAAACGGCACTATTAGGATAAGGGTAGTTATCAAAATAACGGTGCTCTCTAGCCCGAATCAGAGATAGACAAGGTTCGTTCGGACGCAATCAGAACACGCACCTATCGGAATGCAGTACAGCGCGTTCATCCAGTACCCGCTCCGAGCCGCTCCGGGAGGCAAGCGAAGTTCCCCATGCCGACGGCTCACAACACTCACTTATTGCACGATCCTGGCCAGACGGAAGCCAATATTGTTGTCCCTGTGATCGGACCCATCGCCACCACGGTAAGAAACGCGGGCGCGTGATGCGGCCCGATTCCAGCCGCCGCCTCGCGTAACCCGGTCATCACAATCGCCTGTCATCCAGGCACTGCCGTCTTTCGGGGCACCCTGATAACTGCTGTTGTAGCAGTCCTGCGTCCATTCCCATACATTGCCGGTCATGTCGTACAGGTTCCATGCGTTCGGCCGCTTGCCGCCTACATCGTGAGTGCTATCGTTACTGTTATCCGAATACCAGGCGAGTTCGGCTATGTCGCCCGAGCCACAGTAAGTGTTGTTTGCCTGACCGGCCCGGCATGCATATTCCCATTGAGATTCGCTTGGCAGGCCGATTTGCGTATTGCTCAGCTTCCCCAACTTCTGAGCCGCAGCCTCAGCATCGGTCCACGCCACTTGCTCTACCGGACGCTGCGCGCCTTTGAATTCACTCGGATTGCTTTCCATCAATTTCGCGTACTGATCCTGCGTGACTTCGTACTTTCCAAGATAGAAGCCGCGCAAGCAAACCTGATGCACAGGTTCCTCTTTTCGTGCGCCATCCGTCGAGCCCTGATCGAAGCAACCGCCTGGCACCCAGACAAACTGCATACCGGTTACGGGCTCAGTCCACACCGTACCAGCAGTCGGTTCGGCTTGAGCCAGGGCGCACAATAGCGTTCCCGCAAGAAGTACCCACGTTCGGAATCTGTTTCGTTTGCTATGACGCATCTGATTTCCTGATATTCAACGTTAAAGTCTGACCTGGATAAACCTGAAACTGTGGCGGTACAGTCGCCGTCACCTTTCTGGAGCTACATGACAGGCGACATGTTCCCGTCAACATTGATCGAGGTTCCCGTGACGAAACTGGCGAGGTCCGAAGCGAGAAAGCACGCGACGTTCGCAAATTCCTCGGCTGTTCCAACGCGGCCCAGTGGCACGTTTTTCCCCATCTCAGACAGAAATTCTTCGTAGGTGCCGCGTTCCGATCGCGCGTGTTTGCGGACCCATTGATCGCTATCGATGAGCCCCACATGCAAGGCATTGACGAGCACGTTGAACGGAGCGCCTTCGCCGGCTAGCACTTTCGTCAACGCCATGCCCGCTGCGCGAGATACGGACGTTGGCGCTGACGCCGCCTTGGGGGCCTTTGCGCCTATATTGAGCACATTGATGACGCGACCCCAGCGGCGATCGACCATCTGGGGCCAAACGAGCCGTGTGAGGCGAATGGCGGCAAACAGCTTCAAATCAAGGTCGGCTTGCCAGACATCGTCGGAAATCGAAACAAATGGTCCGGTCTGCGACATTCCGGCGTTATTGACTACGATATCGATCTTCCCGAATGCGCTCATTACTTCGCTATACGCGGCAGATAGTTGATCGGCTTTCGTTACGTCGCACGACACGACGTGAATGCGTCCTTGTGCGAACTTGGACACATGCTGTCGCGCTTCGTCCAGAGACTCGCGATTGCGAGCGAGTATCGCGACGTCCGCGCCGCTTTGACTCATCCGAGCGGCAACGGCCAGCCCGATTCCCTTGCTGCCTCCGGTAATGATGGCGACACGTCCGCCGAGATTTGCTTCCATCCGATTCTCCTGTCTTAGACACTGCGTTATATTCCGCCTGCTTTCAGACGGCAGTTTCCAGGTTCGAGTTCTTTGTTTCCGGCATCAGCCATGCACCGATAAACACGAGTACGTATGAGCCGAGTGCCAGCACGCCGATTGACGGCCCGAGTCCGAACCGAGCGCTCAACAAGCCGACGGCTGCGGGAGCGAACGAGCCGACACCTCTCCCGAGGTTGTAGGAGAACCCACCTGCGCTCGCGCGGATCTGGGCCGGAAACAATTCTGAAAAGCAAGCGCCCATGCCGGATACGATGCCGGACTGAAACATGCCCAGGAGATAGCCAAGCACGAACATGAAGGCGCTGGTCGTACACGGACAGCGGGTGCTGTAGCGGAGACAGCCAGTCGTGGAATCGCTCGCGCAGCTCTTGTCCGCTCGCCGGTGTCGTTGCTGGTAACAGCGCCGGATACGGTGGCGGTACGCTCTGCAAGGCCTTCTGCTCAACAGGCAGTTGCTCGCCTGGCTTCAATCGGGTTGTTCCATGTATCCGGACATGCGCAACTTCGCGTAGCCAACGCCAGACTTCAGTGTTGGCGGTCGTCACGTCCAGTTCGACGTTAGCCGCCTTGAACTGAGCGGCCAACGGAACGTAAAAACTGCGGCGCAAATATCCGTTCATCCGTTCGACCTTGCCTTTGGTCTTCGCGCGATAGGGCCGACAAAGCTGGGGCTGAAACCCGTAGTGCCGGGCGAAGTCGAGAAACCCCGGCTGGAAGCGGTGCTGCTTTGGACCGTACGCATCCCGCTCGATGACAACGGTCTTCATATTGTCGTACAGCGCACGGCGCGGCACACCGCCGAACCAGTTAAAACAGTTGACGTGACACCTCAGCAAAGTATCGAGCCGCATGTCGGAAACGAATTCGACGTAGGTCGCACGGCTATAGCCGAGAGTGGCCACGAATGCGAACAGATTCGCTCCTTTGCGCCTGCGGAACTCGACCCAGTCGACCTGCATCTGATCGCCCGCAGCAGTCTCGAATCGCACCAAAGGATCGGGCGCCGGTGCGGGCCTCAATGTGGCAACGAACTTGCGCACGATCCTCTCGCCGCCATCGAATCCCTTCGACTGAATCTCGCGCCACAGAACTGTCGCTGGAATCCAGTCCGGAGCCGCTGACGCGATCCGTTCCCGAAGATAGGCTTCGAACGGTTTCAGTATCGACTCGCGCGGAGTCGCCGCGGGCCGAAACGTTGGCGCGTCCTCCGTCGCCAGATACTTCCTCACAGTGTTGACGGAGCAGCCAACCTCACAAGCAATGGCACGCAGGCTCTTGCCCTGCTTGTGCAATATCCTGATCTGCATGTATCCCTCGTACGAGATCATCGCCGCTCAAAGCGGCCATTATCCCTTCGTCGAGGCGTATCAATTCTTCAGTGCCGACCGTGTATCAATTTACAGGTGCCGATGACAACCGCAGCCAGCTTGGCTTGCTCAGTATATTTTCTCATGAACCCCTCGGGTTGATGTCCAACCTTCGGGGTTCAGTTCATGAAGTGGTGGGAACCACTTTGGCGTCTCTGATTGCGCGAATCAAGACGGCCGTGCCGCGACGCTTACTGCATGCCTGGCGCTGCGGTAGCTGCTCAAGCAGGCGATCGAAGGTCAGTCGATACGCCTCGCGCGGAAAGATCTGATCGCGGTAGACCAAGTTGAGCAGCGCCATGGGCTTGCGGCGCAGCGCGTGGATGACGTGCCGGTAGTTGATGACGTGGCCGTGCTTGCCATTGGGACCCGCGCGGCCGCGCTGCAGTGTCATCAGGGCCGTGCCGCCCAGAAACAGTTCCAGCCGGTCGTCGTACAGCCGTACGCGCAGGTGATGTCCTATCAACCGTGACGGGACGGTATAGAACACCTTGCGCAGGACGAAGCCGCAGGTGGTCGTGACATACACGCGCGTTTCCTCGTAGTCGCACGTACGCTGGACCGGAAGCGGCTGAAGCAGTGCCCGCTCGAGCTCGATGCGTTTGCCATTACGCGCGTTGATTCGACGTCGATGAAGCGGCGATAGGAACCGAGATTGTCGAAGTCGTGACTGCCGCGCAGAAGCAACGCATCGCGCACTGCGCTCTTGAGGTGGCCATGAGGGCTCTCGATGGAGCCGTTCTCGTGAGCAACGCCACGGTTGTTGCGTGTGGGCTGCATGCCGTAGTGCGCGCACAGCGCATCGTAACGCGTGGTGAGATCCTTGCGCGCGTCGGCATCGAGATTGCGGAACGCCGCCGACAGGCTGTCGCTGCGGTGCTCGCGCGGGGCGCCCCCGAGTGCCCAGATGGCGTTCTGCAGCCCTTCAGCCAGCGCGACATAGCTCTCGCCGCCGAGAATGACGTGAGCGTGCTCAAAGCCCGAGCAGGCCAGCCGGAAATGATAGAGGCGGTGGTCAAGCGCGACACCCGCCACCGTGACGCCCAGGCTGCCCATCTCGGTGAAGTCGGACAACCCGAGACGACCGGGTTCGTGTACCTGACGGAACATAACGTCTTGCTCCTCGCCATGGAGTGCACGCCAGTCACGAATACGGCGCTCCAGTGTGCGCCGCACGTTGCTCGGAAGTTCGGGGTGGCGCCGAAGCATCTCGTCCAGTACGGCTATCGGCCGGATGCCGGGAGCGGACTGGAGCAGCGGCACGATCTCGGTGTCAAAGATTGCCGCTAGGGGATCGGGACGCCGACGCCGACGAGGTGCCTTCTTCTGCGATGGCAGTCGCCGATCGTGATCGATGCGATAACCCGTGGCGGCGCTGAACCCGGCGCGCGCAGCCGCTTGAGCTGGTCCTTCCTTGAGCCTGTACTTCATGTAGAGCCTCATCTGATGGTCGTTGATGTGTCGGCCGGGCAACTCAGCCTCCCTTCGCTACATGGAAGAGCTGTTCATACCCGATTTACCGCGACCACCGACAAGGCACCCCAGCAGCGGGGTGGACTCCTCGGCGCGGCGTTTCGGCAGCGGTTCCGGGCTACGCCCTCCACCGCTGCCGAAACGACAGTACTCTCATCCTGATTGACGCACGGCTCTCATCTTGTTTGACGCGCGGCACGGGACGGACGACGCGAATTCAACGAGGATGCCGTTCGGGAACTTGTCGCTCTGTGTCTAAGGCCTGGCGTATCGATCGCTCGTGCGGCAATGGATCACGACGTGAATCCGAATCAGCTGCGCCGATGGATCGTACGGTATCAGCCGCAAATCCTGCACAATTCCTCGACGTTCAGGAGTCGACAATGCACAGGTGTTGCTTTTCGCCGTAAAGGGGCCGGGTGTTTTCGGCGCAATGGCGCCAGCGAAAGGCGCCTGATTCGGGGCTCGAACGGGGATCAAGAATCCTTGTTTTTACCTCCTTTCGCAAGTGCTGATTTGTTGCTCTCGGGCATCGGGCGTGGAACACGGTAGCTCTCGCCGTCGAGCACGACGCGGTATGCCGCGTGTCGCAAGCGATCAAGCGTTGCAGCGCCGAGCATTTTGTTGGTCGCGAACGCGTCGCCCCATTCCGTAAAATCCAAATTACTTGTTAAGACAGTCGATGTACGCTCGTACCTCTCGGCAATCAGATCGTGGAAGTCTTCGTCTTCGGGCGTGCGCATGGGTTTCAGTCCAAAGTCGTCAATGATGAGCAACGGCACCTTGGCAAGCGCCTGGAATCGCCGTTCGTAGGAGCCCACGGCTTGCGCGTTGCGTAGCGTGCTGAGAAGCCGAGTCTGAGTCATGAACAGGACATCGTGACCTTGCCGGGCGGCGGAGTGGCCCAGTGCCTGCGCCAGATGGCTTTTGCCTGTTCCGCAAGGACCGGCGATCAGCACGCTGACCTTCTCATCGATGAAGCGACAGGTCGCGAGATCATGGACGACGGCGCGATTAAGATTGGGTAGCCGGTCGAAGTCGAAACCTTCCAGTGTCTTCTGTCCACGGAAGTTCGCGCGGCGCATGCGGGCGTCGAGCTTTCGATGATCGCGCCGTGCGATCTCGTCCTGGATAAGCAACGTCAGGAAATCGGTATAGGCGAGCTTACGGTCGATGGCTTCACGGTTGCGTGCTTCGAGCGTGTCGAGGATGCCGGACAGTCGCAATTGCTTAAGAGAAGACGTGAGTTCGGGAATTGGATTCATGTTCAATGGATCAGGAGAGTCTGGGTATCGCGGCAGAAGCGGCCGCCGTGGGTGTAGGTGGTCGAGCCTGACTCAACAGGTTCAATCGACAGCCAGGTCTGATCGAGGCCTTTCTGCAAGATCAGCTTGACGGCTTTGTAGCTCGGCGTGCCGAAGTGATTCGCGCGACGGCAGGCCGCCTCCAGGCGCGATGCGCCGAACTGCTGAGCGAAGCGCAGCACGCCCTGGACGGCGCGCAGCTTGATGAGAACCTGATCGCCGAAGAGCGTGTGAACAAGCGCGTAGCATGACGGCCCGATACGTTGTGCTTCTCTCAGACACCATTGGGTGTCGTGCATTTGCCAGGCCTGTGCTGCTGGCGGCATGTGATCGGCCACAGTGATACGCGTTCCTGGCGTAGTCTGGCGGACATGCGATGCCGACAGTTCGTGCTCGTAGTAGAGCTGCACCATGGTGGCGGTCGCCTTGAGCCACAGATCTTTACCGGCAAGCCGGAACGGCACAGAATAGTAGGCGCGCTCGAATTGCACATGGGCGTCGCGATGAACCTTCACGCGCGCCCAGGTTGCCAGCTCGGGCGGCACATCGGGAAGCGGCTGCAACAGCGCCTGTTCGACATCCTCGAAACGCTTGAGCGGCACTTCGCGCGTCGTGCCATGCGTCCGGGTGCTGGCCTCGTGCATCACCCAGGCTCGCGCTTGCCGGTTGGCGTCGTCAAGGTCACGGAATTCGCGAAGAGGAAGGAAACTCGACTTCACGTATTTGACGCCCGACTCGACAATTCCTTTTTTAGCCGGGTCCCTCGGCGGACACGGATCGACCTTGAACGAATACCCTTCGGCGCATTGCGCGTAAGCGCGCTGGACTTCGGGTTCGTAGATGCAGGCCTTGACGATGGCACACTTGGGGTTATCGATGATGACGCGGCCCACTACGCCATTGAACCACTCGAAGGCGTGACGGTGACATAGCAACCATGTGTCGACGCTCTGATCGCGGACAAACTCAACGTATTGATGCCGCGACCAGCACAACGTCATCACGAAGAACCACGTCTTGTGGACCTCGCCGGTGTGTGCATCGGTGATGGTCGGACCTGCGCCGAAATCAACTTGCGCGGCTTCTGCGGGTTTGAACTCAAGCCGCATCGGAACATCCGGCGTGAGCTCCGCCTTCAATTGCTGAAGTAGCCTGTAGACGGATGAGTAGCTTCCCGTGTAGCCGTGGTTGCGCACCAGCGCGCTGTGAATCGTCGTGCCGGGGACGCCCGCGTCGTGCCACTGGGCAATCTGTTCGCGCCACGGTTCGGCCGACGAGATACAGCTCGCGGGCAGGAACTCCTTGTGGCTGAACGCTGTAGCAAGCTGCGCGTCATCCGGCAGAGCGTTGTCCGGAGAAAGCCACCCGCGCTCGGTTGCGATCTCCCGCACGGCTGCCAGCTTCTTACGGCCCATGATCTTCGACCGGTCGATATCCCGGTCGGAGTCACCCTGGCGCATTCGCACCAGAACCTGTCGATATTGGTACATCTCGAACTATATGAACACCTCCCGTTTTGCGACAGCTTTTCGTGTGTTTCGACTACGGCAGGATGGTTGCAGCTCTATATCCGTACATGGACTCCCGCCTATGAGCAAGATCGGGTTGCATTTTGAAGGTCTCGACTGCGTCCGTACATTCGGCTTCTGATGTGCCTGCCATCAGCACGAGCCATCATGGAAGTTTGCGCGCTTGCCCCTCATCGGGCTTTTGGCTTCGTAAAGCAGCCGCCGGATATATCAGGATCTGCAAGCGCCGGTCCGACCGGTTCGCCATGCTTACCGCTTCTTGCGCAATCGTGGATGGAGTTATGAATCTCAACTCTTTACAGGATGGCTAAGCCACCTTAAAGCTGTCGCTACTGGCCAATATTGCCCACGCTATTCGCGCGGTCTTGTTCGCGAGCGCGATTGTGGCGATGCTTACATGCCGGCGTTGCATCACAGCTTTGATCCAGCAACTGTGCCGGTCGTCTCGACGCCCGACGAAGCGCATCACTGCCCGCGCTCCCTGGACGAGAAGGGTGCGGAGATAGGTGTCACCGTGTTTTGTAATGCCGCCCAATTTTGACTTGCCGCCACTCGATCGCTGCTTGGGCGTCAGACCCAACCATGCTGCGAACTGCCGTCCCTTCTTGAACTGCATAGGATCGCCGACCCCGCTAAACAACGCCGTCGCGACCAGCGGTCCGATCCCGGGAACTGTAGCGAGACGCTGGCAGCTCTCATTGCGTTTGAATATGTCAGCAATTTCAGAAGCAAGCTCGTCGATCCAGCGTTGTAATGCTGCCAGCTGTTCGAGATACATCGAACCAAGCCTCCGTAGCAGGATAGTGATGTGAGCATCTGCATCGTTGACCAAAGCCACAACACCCTGCCTTAACTGGGCAAGACCTATTGGAAAGATGAAGCCCTCTTCGGCAAACATGCTCCGTATCTGGTTTGACTTTGCTGTTCGCTCGTGAACAAGCCGCTCACGCATGCGATGAACTGACTGCAATGATTGCTGTTCGGCGCTTTTGATCGGTACTGGATGGATTCCCGGTCTTGATACCGCGGCGCAGATAGCTGAAGCATCATTCGCATCGTTCTTGCCACCAATCACGAACGGCTTCACATATTGCGTTGGCAGCAGGCGCACTGTGTGCCCCATTTTGGTAAGTTCGCGAGCCCAGAAGTGCGAACCGTGACATGCTTCGATGCCGATCAGACTCGATTCGACTTTCGAGAAGAACTTCAACACATCTGCTCGGCGCAGCTTCCGTTGTATGGCAGGTCTTCCGCTGCGGTCGACGCCATAAACCTGGAACACGTTTTTCGCGATATCAAGACCGATGGTGAGCGTAGGCATATCGAATCTCCCGAAAGTGGCTCCGGAAGTGTGCGCCCCGGAGGGGGCGGGAGTCCATACCATCAGGCTTATTGCAGCTTGGCACGCTGCGGCCCACTATGAAATCCGCTTACTCGCACCTCATTCTTCCTTCGAGCTCAAGGCTCTGTTCGAGATTCAGGTTTAGCGAGTACCGGTCCGACCTGTCTTGTCATCACATACGATTGCCAGCGCAACCTTTCGACGTGTTGTGTACTTAAAACGTTGATTCCGTAGGCGCTGCTATGTTCAAGCCGGCTTTACGCTCGCGTGATTTTTGTCGTATTGCCGTTCATGCGCAAGGATCGCCCAGATCGTGCGAGCCATCTTGTTTGCTTGAGCCACAACCGCTACATTCAATGGACGTCGCTTCCGCATCTGCTCGAGCCAAGGTCCGGGCTCCCTCGTAAGAAAGAGTACGCTGCGCGCGCCGTGAATCAGCAATGTACGCAAGTAGATATCGCCACGCCTGCTGATCCCAAGAAGTTGAACTTTACCCCCCGAACCTGTTTGTGCAGGTACCAGCCCAAGCCAAGATGCAAACTCTCGCCCTGACTTGAATGCTTTCGCGTTTCCCATTGTTGCGACCGCCGCCGTTGCCGTCAGCATCCCAACACCCGGTATTGCCGAGATTGCACGACATGCCTTGTCCTCTTTCAACCACGCCTGCAGGCGCCGCTCAATCACAACGATTTGTTTATCAATTTCCGTCAACCCTGTCCACTGTTCGCGCAGCGTGTCGATCAAGATCGCTGGCAGACGATCGGCCAGGCGCTCAAGAACACCTGGGACCGCCTTGTCAAGCGCAGCGCGCCCCTTGGCCATTACCTCGCCGTACTCAGTCAGTAGTCCTCGCAAACTGTTAATTTGCATTGTACGAAATTTCACCAGTTGCTGGCGCATCCGGTGCAAAGCGAGCACCGCCTGTTGCGTTTCTGTCTTTACCGCGACTGACTTGCCAGGTTGCTGCACGGCCATCCAAATTGCTCGCGCATCCGCTGCGTCATTTTTATTACCTATCACGAACGCCTTGACGAACTTCGCTGGCATCAGCTTCACTTCGTGACCCATGGCCATCAGCTTACGCGCCCAATGTTGCGAGCCACCGCACGCTTCCATGCCGATCAGGCATGGTGCCCGATTTGCAAAATGCTCCAAAAACAACGTCCGTTTTACCGGCTTATTGATGAGTTCCCCAGTTTCAGCGTCAATGTAATGAAGCTGAATGATGTTTTTCGCGATGTCCACACCTACCGTTGTCAAAGGCATTTTGAAGCCTCCGGTTCATTGGGTAATCCTCTATCGTCTTCCAATTCGGTCACTGGTGCCGTTGGCCTGTGAGGCTATGCTTCCTGCCAGCATTCCACGATCGAGGGTGGGAGGTGTTCATATCATTCTTCCTCTTCAAGCCACCCTCCGGAGCAAATGCGTGCCGGCAGAGTAGCGGTTGGTGAAGTTCGAGCGCCCGACTCAGACGCCAGTGGCGCCTTTACGGCGAAAATCTACTAGCGCCTATATGCCGAAAAACTTGCGGCGCCTAAACGCCGAAAACTCCCTGGCGCCTTTATGCCGAAAACGGTTTGGCTCCTTAACGGCGAAAGTTCACAACAGGTACGGCTTGACCAGTGAAGAAGTCGCAAAGGAGATGGCAGAAGGGGCACTTCGCCTTGAGGCGTGTTGTGCAGATGTTTCTGTTTCCAATACGGGGGTGGCCGATGGAAACGCGGGTGATGTTCCCGCACCCGGTACCCAGTGTTTCGGGTGGGCGTTCAAGTTCCAAAATGGCAAGATCGAGTGCGTGACTGAAACGAAGATTTTCAACGGCGAACGTAACGACGTTAGACGTGCTGCGGCGCTCTACGCCTTGTCACGCATCGAACACCACTTCAACGGCCTGTCGAGCAGCTCATAGGAGTTCGAAATGCAGCAAGAAGATAACGATTGGAGAGCTTGGCAAAAGGAAGTGATCACCGAGCTCAACGTTCCACAAGATTTCGACGAAGACCTTGAGCGTGAGCGACGCGTGACATTCTTGTCGAACTACCTCGCCTCGCAAGGCTTGAGAACATATGTGCTCGGGATCAGTGGGGGTGTCGACTCTTTGGTTGCCGGCCGATTAGCGCAGTTGAGCGTTGAACGCCTTCGGGCACGCCGATATGAAGCACATTTTGTTGCCGTCAGATTGCCGTATGGGGTTCAACGCGATGAGCATGACGCCCAACACGCATTGGAATTCGTTCGACCCGACGAAGTGCTCATCGTCAATATCCAAGGCTCGGCTGACGAGATGCTCCTATCGCTCGAGCATGCGGGCGCTCAATACGCTGATGAATATCAAAGGGACTTCGTGCTGGGCAACATCAAGGCCCGCGAGCGAATGATTGCTCAGTATGCAATCGCAGGCACTCGACAGGGCGTGGTAATCGGCACTGACCACGCCGCCGAATCGTTAATGGGCTTTTTCACTAAATATGGTGACGGGGCGGCCGATGTTTTGCCCCTTTCGGGTCTGACCAAGCGACGTGTGAGGGCACTGGCGCGGTCGATGGGCGCAGAAGAACGGCTTGTCAGCAAAGTTCCGACTGCCGACCTGGAAACACTTACGCCACAGCGTCCCGATGAAGACAGCTATGGCATCAGCTATGAGAATATCGATGATTTCCTGGAGGGCAGGGACGTCGGCTCTGAAGTCGTGGCCACAGTGCGCCGCTTTTATACCGCCACGCGACATAAACGCTCGCTGCCAATAACGGTACCTGCAGCATAAAGAGTAGTTCCCACGTTCGTTCGGATGACTTTCTGGCGGCTCAGCCGGATGTGTTCATTGTTCGGTGCACAGAAACGGACTCGATCCCAGGCAGGCTCATCGCTCGCGCGGCAAATCGTCTGAATCCAGACGATGCGCCTTCGCACTCGAACTCTAGCGCTTTGCTCTCGCGCCTGCAGACGAGTCCCTCTTCCGCCATCAGACACAGTAAGGTTGCTCTCAGAGCAGGCGTGCCGCTTGCCACACAAACGGCTACTTTTGCGCGCAGCATGGAACCTCCTCATCGAAGCTGAGTGCTGCGACTGACCCAATTTCCCCGTCACTCTGGTCTAGACGCTTCCGGCCGGCTGGCACCAGCTCCGGCGTCGCTGCGACAGGCGGGAGTGGCCTGAAGTCGCTTACTCGCTCGTTCAACGTCTGCTGGATAATCGATTTCGTCAGCCACCGGATCGAAACCAGCGCATCGGTAGGCTTGCGTGTCTTGCTTGACCGCCTCGCGCGCCGAGCTGCCGCCTGACGAGCAGCCGCTCGCAGATAGGGCGCCCATGGCAAGGAAGCTGGCCATGACAAGCGTAAAGTTGCTTTGAAAGAAGTCGCTGCGACCGAGCTCATTTAACGAAAACATATTCAGTGGT
This sequence comes from Caballeronia sp. LZ001, assembly GCF_031450875.1. Taxonomy (NCBI): domain Bacteria; kingdom Pseudomonadati; phylum Pseudomonadota; class Betaproteobacteria; order Burkholderiales; family Burkholderiaceae; genus Caballeronia; species Caballeronia sp. LZ001. The sequence continues at coordinate 455,620 of NZ_JARTVX010000001.1, forward strand.
GGATCCGTTCGATTGAAATGAGATGCTCAACACGGCCACCGTTGCGGTCCGCCGATTCCACGCACCCGTGATAGACCATTGTCCATCCCTCGCGGAGATGGATCACAGGTCGATTGCCTTCCGCTCGACTGTCAATACCGCCGAGGCCACCGGCGGGCGCGGGAACGTTGTTCACCAATGTAGCGTTAGTGCCGATCACATTATCGTGTTGAGGCGATAGGTCTCGTTTTGCCTCGAGGCCCTTTCCGTCCGTGTCGACCGTGTCGTCGGATGCCTCCATATTTGCGTTATCGACAGAGACGACACGAGACTTGGCGCGCTCGATCGGGTCTGCTGACTGCGTGGTCACCGAGTCAAGATCAATTCCGGGTAGCGGATCGGACTCGCCATTTGCATATGAAGCAGGAGGGCTTTCTTTCCCCGCATGTTCATTTTTCATCACTTGCGGATCGGCGCGGGCGGTTTCTGTAGCAGGCGTCTCAGATGGCGTACGTGCCTGGATTTCCTTCTGCTGCGATTGAGTCGGATTCGATTCAGCGTTGTTCACGGGAATACCGCCGGTTGCATGAGGTTGCGGGAAAGAGAAGCTGAGCGGCTCGGTCGCCCGCTCGACGAAGAGTGAACAGCATTGCGTGTGCCGCAGACGATCATTTTCTAGAGTGTGGAGCGTTAGAGAACCCCTAGATCCCTACGGCACACCGGTTGCTCGTTAGAAGTGCTTCCAAACCGAACGCTAGGAGCTCAAAAGTGAAATTCAATATGGTCCATTTTGCGGCACTGATGTCTGCGCTTGTCGTTGCGGGACCTTCCGCGTTCGCGCAAACGCAGGCCGCCAGCACCACGCAGGCGAACGACCTTCCTGCGATCGATAAAGCCTTTGTGCAGGCGGCTTCCAAATCGAGCTCAACCGAAATCGACACGGCAAAGCTTGCGAGCAAGCAGTCGCAAGATAAAGACGTGAAGGACTTTGCGCACCACATGATGATTGATCACACGAAACTGACCGTCCAGCTCAAAATGGCTGCGCCTCATGGCGTTGCGGTCCCTAAAGACAATTCGGACACGGCGGTACTCGATACGCTTAAGCCGCTCAAGGGTAAAGCGTTCGATACGGCCTATATAAAAACCGTTGGCATCGAAGGACACGAGAAGGCCGTCGCCGCGTTCCAAAAGGAAGCCCAGGAAGGCCAAAACGCCGATTTGAAGAAAGCCGCGCAAAAAGCGTTGCCCACTATTCAACATCACCTGGAGATGGCGCAGGCGCTTGCGGCCAAGAAGGGTGTGCAATAAACGGGAGGCGCTTCCAAGACGCTAGCTATTTTATCGTCAACTGCGGGCAAGCAGGTGCTGCCTGCCAGTTACTCATTCGGAATGCATTCGCCGGGGTAACGCAATGTTATCGGCAAGCACACTTGAAACCGCGTTCGATATCGGCTGGGACTTTGCTCGGTTTGGGCGAACGCTAGATGCAGGCGTGCACGATCCTGCAGTACTTGAAGGGTTCGCTGCAGGACGCGAGCATTTCCGTGTTCCCCAACACCGCCCGGACCGGTTTGTGTCGAAGTGGCTGCAACTGCGCATCAATGCGTACAAACGGCGTCGTATCCTGGACGCAGGGGTAACACCTTCGTATCTGAGGCGAATCGACGTGCCTTTCTGCCCGATCACCTTATTGCCTCTCACACACGGAGCACTTTGCGATACAGATTGGTCGGTTGATCGTATTAACAACGATGGCGCGTATGCGCCGGGCAATCTGATGGTTATGTCAGTTAAAGTGAACAAGGCAAAAGGCGCAATGAGTTACCAAGCAGTAGCTGAGCTGGCTTCGGCATGCGCGACGGACAATGCGGCTGCCGTAGACTTACGTCGATTATCTGCATCCGAGTGGGCACGGCTCGCATGTGTCATGGTTGGCGCCGCCGATGTCGCCGAAGTCAAATCATCGCTTGGCCCCCTTTTAACGACAATTCCTGAAGACTCTCGTGTTCCACTTTACTATGTACTACAACAAATGCTGCTGCACTCCGCACTATGTGCATCAAAGCGTAATCAAGTTCTGAAAGACCTCAATCGTCTCCAGCCGTCCGCGGAGCGGCGCCTAGCACTTCGCTGCGCAGCGGAACGGCTGTCGATCGCTTTGAAGTCTGTCGATTTCCCGTACGATGCGCTAGCCGACGCGCTCGTGCAGCGTCAACTTCGAGGATGGTTCCAGGCCGTACCTAGCGCCTGCCTACCGGCGCTACTGACACTTTGCGCTTCCCATGGTGCCGAGCAATGCGAGCCGACGCTGCCAGCTGCTTGGTCGATACAGACACGCGGCAAGTTCTAAAGCTGGGAATCACCCTGAGGCGCACGCTTCGCGGTCTCTTTAGTCATGTGAATCGCTATTGCCGCGACGCGGCATGCGGATTGCAGTTACTGACGTGCTCTTACCCAAACCCTGTCTTGGAGAGAATCATGGCTGCTGCAACCACCCTCAACGACCTGTTTATTCATGCTTTGTCCGACGTTTACAGTGCAGAAAAGCAATTGACCAAGGCGCTTCCAAAGCTCGCGCGAGCGGCAACGAATCCAGACTTGGCCGCCGCGTTCAAGACGCACTTGGAAGAGACGCAGGGCCAGATTGACCGAATTGACCAAGTCGTCGAGCTATCCGCGATCAAGCTCAAGCGCGTCAAGTGCGTCGCGATGGAGGGCTTAGTCGAAGAGGGGCAGGAACAGATTGAGGAAATCGAAAAGGGGCCGATCCTCGATGCGGCGCTCATTGCCGCTGCGCAAAAAGTCGAACACTACGAAATTGCGACCTACGGAACGCTTGCCGCGCTCGCCAAGAAGCTTGGCTACAACGATGGCATGAAGCTTCTTCTTGAAACGTTGGAAGAAGAAAAGGCGACGGACCAGAAGTTAACGCTGCTTGCAGAGCAAGAGCTTTCCGAAGAAGAAGTCGGCAAGTGAATCGTTGAGGCTCGTGGTCCTTGCAGGGCAGCTTGCCGCGATGGGCAGCCAACGATGTCCAAGTACAGAGGGTGCCGGTTGACTCTGTTAAACAAACTAACCGTCGCCACCCCCAGCCAAAGACGAGACCATGCGCGTCATTGGCTTCATATCCGTGAAAGTTTGAGGAGCAAATTATGCCAACAGTGACATCGAACGGAACGGTAGTCGTACGTCGCAACCCGGTTGATTGGATTACCGGAGCTCTGGCGGTCATTGGAGCTATTAATTGGGGGTTAGTTGGGCTAGCGCACTTCGATCTGGTCGCCGCTATTTTTGGTGCCGGATCTGCCAGGCGCACGGATCGTTTATATCTTGGTGGGTCTGGCTGGAGTGTACTTGCTCATTCGAGCATTTGTCCCGAACCGTAGCCATGCTCTCGCTAGTCGCTGAGCGAGCTTCAGTGCGCACCCCAGCTGCCACTTTCTACCCCTGACGGATCTTTGAACGAGCAGTCGTCCCGAGCAGATAGCATAGACGCTCGCCATGATGAACGGCCGTTCTTTACTTCGTACGCGATCTGAGAAAAATCGATGATGATCTGGTTCGTCAGTGCTTACGGTGACAGATGTGATGCGGCTGTACGCCGTAGTCGAAACTCGAACGCCTTTGATGGTGAGACGCGTAGCATGATATCAGCGGCCGCCGCCATCGAAGGGTCAATCAGTCGCTGGCGCGCAGTTTCGGGAAGGGGTGAAAGTTCAATCTGCCGATTGTATAAACGGGTTCCTGGTGGCTATCGTTTTTTCACTGTCGCTTTTGAATGCTCTGATGAAGTATGGCGGTGGAGGTGTCTGCAGACCGATGGTTCATTGAAAAGCCGTAGTGTCGTACCTCGACAGTTCGCATCCGAGAGGCTAGCGCTCGACAATGCGCGCAATGAACTAGATGGTGATTTCTGGTTGGCAAACACGATTTTTAGGTCGATCCAATTAACTGTCGGCTGTGAAGTACGTGCTTTATGGGAGATCGTAATGCTGCACTATAGGATGGATGACCGAAAATAAAGTGTAGCGCTGACATGCCGTAGAGTTAGCACATGAAAGATGTACGCCTGTGTTCGTCGGGTGTCACCATAGTGGCTCGACAGGGCGATTCGCATTTGGTCTGGTTCGCTCAGGATGCCAACGACGCTCACCGACGAAGGTCTATGCAAATGTTTCTGCGCTCGCGCTGGGCGTGTGCTGCATCGCTCGTCCTGATAGGCGATCATCTCTCTGACCGTTTTACCGGCCTCGGCGGGCCTTTTTTGCGTGAAGCGCCAAATGCGAAAATATCCATCCGAGCGTCTGAATAAGCTCCATCAACAAACCATGTGGCGCCGCGAAGTCGAAATCGTTGAGCGTCATTGGCAGAATTGCGATGAGGAGGACCGAGTCTCCGCTCGCAGTGAGATCCGGGATCTTCTCGCGCATATAGAGCCCGCGCTAATGTTGAGCTCCCTGGACGACTTAACAAAGGCAGAATTGGTAGACCGAATCCGCGATCTAAATCGGCGGCTCGCGTAGAATCTCTTTATGGCGGCGGTTGGAAAGGTGCTTCTGAGGAAATCATGGCCGGACGTTTTTCACGCACGGTGTTGCGATTGAGATTACGTCGTCCCACTGATTGCGGGAACTATTTCACCAAATCCGGCCGTTCTTTAACTCGGACGACGGTGGCTTCAGGGATAAATTCCAGCGCGATCCCCGCCTCGCCGACGCGCGCGAAACAGCCTGTGATCGTCCCGGTTGGTCCAGTGACTGGGATTGGGACTGTGGGTCAGTGTCTGCGGTGGTGCGGGCTTTCGTCATGATGGATGATGCCCGTTGGTTAAGGCCAACAGCGCGGTTGGGTTTCAACTGGTCTCACCGTTCCTATGTGTCTGCACCTGCTAAGTACAACGTGGCGGCAATCCCAACAATTAGCGTCGCAACTCCGAAAATTATAGCTGCAGCTTGCAAAAACGAATCCATGATTGCCTCCAATGGCTTGCCAGATGCTTCCGACCATGCGGTGCATCACGTAAAGCAATTGCCTGTCCCGAGACCCTGGTTAGCTCTATGCTGTTACTTTGCAAACCCGAAGGAAGTTGCGGCATGGCGGGTTGTGTCGTTTGACAAGAAGGTTCGCCAGCGTTGTTCGTCGTTAGAAACGCTCGGTCTTGTCGCTCACGACCAGCGTTACGAACGGTCGCGCCGCTCGTTCGGAGCAACGTGCACATCGGGGGCCCGAACCGGCGTAAGCGCCCGGCAAAGTCACGGGTGCGCTTAATCAGGAGGCGGCTGGTACCCAATTATGCGGAAGCAATTCAGTGATCTTATCGGCCCTCTGCGTCGGCAGCCGCGTGAGAATATCCTTTAGGTATGCGTACGGGTCGTGCCCATTAAGCTGGGCGGAACGCACGAGACTCATGATAGCTGCAGCTCGTTGTCCAGCGCGTAAAGAACCCGCGAATAGCCAATTCGCCCTTCCGATTGCCCGGGGCCGAATCAGATTCTCGATTCGATTGTTATCAATGGGCACCTGAGGATCGTCAAGATAGCGCGTAAGCGCCTGCCAGCGCTTGAGATTGTAGTCCAGTGCTTTGGCGATCGGCGAACCCGCGACGACGAGTTTGCGCTGTGCGAGCATCCAGACGTGCAATGCTTGTGCAATCGGGCGGCCTCGCTCCTCGCGAATCGCTCGTCGTTGTTCAGGGTCCAAGTTAGCTGCTTCGCGCTCGACGTCGTAGAGCGCCACGAAGAATTTCAGTGCTTGTTCGGCGATCTGGCTTTTTTTGCTCTCGTACAGATCGAAGAATTTTCTCCGTGCGTGTGCCATACAGCCAATTTCCGTGATGCCCAGCTTGAATCCGGCTTTATAGCCGCTGTAATCGTCGACGACCAGCTTGCCACGCCAGTCGCCCAGGAAGGCGCGAGCATGTTCGCCAGATCTACCGTCTGCAAACTCGTACACGACCGCGCGCACGTCTGCGAATTGGGTCGACGTGTACGCCCATAGATAGGCGCAATGTGTCTTCCCTTTGCCGGGGCTCAACATCTGCACCGGCGTTTCATCTGCATGTACGACGGTGTGGCGCAGTAATTCCTCGCGAAGCGCCTCGACCAGGGGCTGCAAACGCACACCGCATATGCCCACCCAGCCGCCGAGCGTCGACTGTGGAATTGCAACACCCGCGCGGGCGAAGATGCGTTCCTGCCGGTACAGAGGAAGGTGGTCGCCGTATTTGGCGACTAACACCTGTGCAAGCAATCCATTAGTCGGAATTCCTTTGTCGATCACATGTGGCGGCACGGGCGCCTGGACCAATGTCTCGCACGCTTTACAGGCCCATTTCCCGCGGATATGGCGCTCAACAGTGAACACGCCCGGCGTGTAGTCGAGCTTCTCGCTGATATCCTCGCCAATACGCACCCGCTGGCAGCCACAGGAGCAACTCAACTCCGTCGGCTCGTGGTGGATATCGGTACGGGGTAACTGGGGCGGCAACGGCAAGCGTTTGGCACACTTGCGGGGCTTCTCCTGCGGCACATCCGAGCGCAGCTCATCGAGCTCAGCTTCCAACGCGGCCAAATCCTCATCGATTGCCTCGTCCAGCAGGCTCAATTGCTCGGTGGTGAGCTGCTCGCTACGCCTGCCGAATTGCAGACGTTTGATGACCGAGAGCTCATGCGTGAGTTGGTCAATGCGCGTTTGGCGGTAGTGCGATTCGCGCGTCTTCTCGTCGACCTGGGTCATCAATTGACGCGCAAGCGCGCGCAGTTGATCGGGGTTCAGAGCGTCGAGATCAGTGGGGGATTCCATGTCCTCAAGTTTGCCAGCACCTGCAAGCCGGGGGAATCGAAACTGTATACGTCTTTGCTATACCACCGCGATGACGTGATCGTGCGCCAACGTCTGCCAGGGCAGCCCGATCACAAGTGCGTGCAGTTGCTCGAGATTTAATGTCTCAGCGACATCGCCATGATCACTGGCCCAAACGAAATGACCCTTGTTCAAGCGTCGCGCAGCAAGCCAGACACCAAATCCGTCGTAGACCAGGACCTTCATGCGCGTCGAGCGCTGATTGGCAAATAAATATGCGTGGTGTGGCCGTGCGGACCCAAAAACCTTCACCACGCGTGCAAGGATGGTATCGGCGCCGGCTCGCATATCAAGAGGTTCGGTCGCAAGCCAAATGGCGTCGATGCGGATCATCGCAACACCTCCCGAACCCAAGCCGCACTCTCACTCAAGCAAAGCTGCGGCCACAGCACTGACACCGTTGTGCCGTTGCGCTGAATGTCGATACGCACGTTCACTTGCGCCGCATCGGGCGCTTGTGGTGTCGGCACAGTCATTGGCAGCGCGATGAAAGCCCGCTTGACGTCGATATCAAGCGAGTTGGGCTCAGGCGGCGTAGCGTCGCTGGGGTCGGCGGCCGCTTTAATCCAGCGTCGCAGCACATTGGGATTCAGGCCATGGGAGATCGCCACGGCTGAACATGAGACGCCGACCTGCCGACATTGGTTGATAAGCTCAGACTTGAACGAGGCGCTATAGGTCCGCCGTGTGCGGCCCGCCGATATGTCTTGGGAAATAGTGTGCACGTGTCCGCTTCCTGATCGTGGAAACGTATGCTCTTACGCCAAGCAATCGAAAACCAGATGTGATCGCCGCGTGCTTACGAACCGGCGTCGTAAACGCATGGCATGCGTCCAGCGTTCTCAGTGTTTCGGCGCCGTTATTTGCCGCCTGAACCGCTCCCGCCGATGTTCTTCGTCAAAGTGCGTCCGTGCGGGCTTAATAAGATCGCTGCGCGATACGATGCCGACTAGCCGCATTGAACCTTGGTCTGCGACCAGCGTGACACGAATGGACGGTGAGCGAATGGTAATGGACCCGAAGATGTTGCACTTACACGGTTCGAGCTAGGAATTGTATCTCATCGTGATACAAAAGTTTTTTCGCTATTAAAACGCCTGCGCTCCGTCATCGTGCCTGGGACGGGCTGTCCGGACGGATTACACTCGCGAGGCGTGTTCCGGTTATTGTGCGAGACTGCCGTGTCGGTTCGCTCCCCGACGCCGAAACAGCGGCGCAAGCGCTCCTCAAGCTACACTCCGCGCAACTGCGGCTCTGGGTCAGAGCCAGGAGGCCAGCAGTAGCATCTGAAAAGCGGCGGCAATCGCAACGGCAACCAGACGGCGACGCCGGTGTTTCCCTTGCATGAAGTAGCGAGCCTATAGTTCAGCTAGGAGCACAGCATAGTCCGCGCGCCTCACTTCCAGGCATCGCTAAGCATCCTCCACAGTCGTTCTTCCACTTCTAAGCTTCGGGGCCAGCGCGCTAAATGTGTCTCGAGAACATTAGCGGCGATGCGCACACTCGCACGGTACCCGAGCGAGCCCGGTTCGTATTTACTTGCTTCCACTAAGTGCGCTCGGAGATTCTCTTCAAGCGTTCGAAGACTAGGCGTAAAAGGCAAAGACAACACACGATCGTGCTCGGGGGTCTCGTTCTTGGTGCTCTGGCGCACCTCGTAGCTGAAGCCGCCTTTAATGCGCCGACGAAGTAAAATGCCACGCTCGCTCAAGGTAATCAGGTCTTCGATGAGATGGCGAGGCCGCAGCTTACCGCGGGATTTGGTTAGAGCGTCCTGTGTTGCGGCTACGTAGTCGGCCTCGAGTTGTGCGTCCGTTCCGAGAAACGAATCTCCATACCGCCCGCAAGTAAGGGAACGGATGAGCCATTCAAGGCGTTCCGCTTGAGCAAGTCTATTCATGGCGTGTGAATCTGGTTATCGACTGCCGACTGCTTGGTCTCGGCATGCACTGGCACGTTCTTCTTCGTCGGTGCCCTCGTCAACCGTTTGAGAAACTGCCTGCATTGGTGTGCGTGCGATTTCCGCGTGGGTAGCGCAAGCAGGTGATGGAAATAAGGCGAGCATGCGACGGGCCTGAGGCAGCCCGCTAACGGGGGTTCGCTCTTGTTCGCCAAAAAATATGTGCGCTTTGCGGTGCTTACTTCTGAAAAGGCAGGGGCTTCGCTATACGGATTCGACCTCCCGGGATGAAAAACCATTGCTATTGACGGTCCTAGCATGTCTGTGAGTTACTTCCCTGCCGACTGCTCGCCTAAAATAAACAAGGGAAAACAACCTTTTGATTCTATGTGATACGAGTTAGGAAAAGGCACCGCCGGCAACGGGTATCAGGAAGCATAATGGGCGCGAATCTTGAATATGGGTGATCAGATCTTACCCGGAGCGGGATGGCCATCATTGGCATTCTTGGGCGGCAGTGGCGCGCCGATCGCTCGACGCCCCACACGACGATGAGATGTTCATCTTCAGCGACATCGGCTACTTCGACACCGAAAACGAGGCGCGTGATCGGGGCATTGCCTGGGCGAAGGCATGGCTCGACGCAATTTTTAACTGTCCAGATATCGGATTGATTCGAGGCTAGCGCACCTCGGCCAGTTGTTCGTTTCCCGAACGCTACACGGAAACGCCACCGTACATCTGTCGCCGTCAGCGTCACAGAGGCCCAGCCGCATAAATGCGTTATCGAAGCGGCAAGAACTAGGCTAGGCCGTAGATCGCCTGCGCCCGCTTCAGGAGCGCCTCAAATTCATCTGAGGTACCGATATCAAACTCCAATTTATTAAAGGTCATCCGCAATGTGCGTCCGGTACGGCTTTGCCGCCAAGCCAGCGCGCCGCGCAAAAGGGTTGAGCCGATCGTTTGAGCGAGCGGCACAATGAATTCGCCGGTAAAACCGCGATCGTCTTGTACGCCGTGCATTGTGAATGACACGGCGCTCATCCGCGTACGGTCGGCACGCACTAGCTGATAGAACTCTCTGAGCTCGCGTTGGTAGTTTGGGCTGAATGTAGCCTCATCGTCCGCCGAGCGCACCAATGCTAGCCGCAGCGTAGCGATACGGTCCATCCTTTCCTCCTCCATCTGATAACGGACCATATCAGAAAGTAGTCGAGCAGCCAATTCAAGCCAACTTGGCGGAACTCAAGTAGTGGCTTTGGCGCGAGACTCGTTGCCCGGCGGTCGTGAAGCGCAAAGTGTGTGCGCTGTCCGGCGCGGACCGACATCGGGCTTAACTGATTCTTTTGGGCCATCAAGCTACATCCGATCAGGTAATAGGCGGGGTGATGAATGCAACAAGCGGCTTTTTGACGGACGGATCGCTCAGTGTGAAGCGCATACAGGGTCGACTATCGTGGCGTGAGCGGCGCGATGAATGGGCAGTGTCGCACCGCCCGCCCGTGATCAGAACCTATATGAAACGGTGACTTGCGCGGTCAAGGGAGGACTGGGCATGAGCGTGTAGTCGAAAGTCGCGGCCGAACCGCCGGTGTAGTACTTGCGGTTGAACAAGTTAAATATGTTTAGCTGCGTTTTCCAGTGGCCTTGCTGGTAGGACGCCATGGCGTCGGTGCGCACGTAACTGGCCAGCTTGAAGGTGTTCGGCAGGGCTGCCTCTCGCGAGCCCACGTAATAGACGCCAGCCCCAAACTGCAGTCCCGGTATGGACCGCAACTGATAGACCGTCCAAAGGCTTGCGCTGTGACGCGGAACATTACTGAGGAGATCGCCGACGGGGTAAGTCGTGTCACTCGTGACTTTGGCGAGCGCGTAGGCATACGTGACGATGGCTTTCCATTGCGGCGTAATGTTGCCGGCGATGTCGAGCTCCACCCCCTGACTTTTCTGCTTGCCTGTCAACACCTGGAGCAACGGGTCGGTTGGGTCGGTCGTGAGAATGTGATTTCGGTTCAAACTGAATAAGGCAAGGTTAGCGCTCAGCCGATCCTTGATGAGATCTTGCTTGACGCCTATCTCGAATTGCTCCGCGACTTCCGCATTGTAGGTGACGTTGCTGCCGCTATGTCCGACGTTAGGCGCGTGGCTGCGGCTCCAGTCCGCAAAAAACGAAGTATTCCCCATGGGTTGCCACACCAGCCCAACGCGCGGGGAGAACGTCGTCTGCTGACCTCGGACGGTCGCTTCGCCCACTTCGTCGGTGCGATTGAAAAATCGATCCGCGCGCATGCCGAGCTGGAGTTTGATTTGAGGCGTCAGTTCGACCAGATCTTGCACATAGGCGCCGTAATCCTTGCCCTGGCTCTGGTGACCCAGCAACGGATTGCTCGGCGTCAGCCCGGAAACATAGTCGGGGTTGAATAGGTCCAGCGTCATGTTAGACACCTGTGAGCCGCCGTTACCAAGTTTCAGATAGCCGTAGTCTAGGCCCGCGAGCAAGGAATGCTTGAAGCTTCCAGTGTAGAAATCGCCGACCAGCTCGGCCCGGGCAGTGTACTGTCGCGAGAATTCGTTCGCGCCGCTATAGACCGAATAGTCGAGCAAATTGCCCACGGCAGTCGTACTGTCGGGAAATGACTGCGTCGAGAGCTGGCGCGCATAGGCATATTGACCAGAGAGTCGCAACTTCCAATTCGCTGAGAGCGCCTGCTCGAATAGCACGGTTTCGGAAAAGGTGTCGTTCCTGCCGTAGTCGCCTTGAACTCCTGGGTACACTCCGTCATGAAGTCCGTAGTAGCGAGTGCGAGAAAGGTCTTGATAGTTGGGCACAGCTGGAACACCGAAGTCGAAGCCATCGCGGTTCAGATGGTTGTACTCGGTCAGCAGCGTCACCGACGTGCCCCGGTGATTGTCCCAAGTGATCGCCGGCGCCACCGACCATGAGCGATAGGCCGCGTTATCCCGGAAGGTCGAGTTGCTTTCACCCGAGGCGTTCAGCCGAAAGCTCAGTTCGTCCTTCAGCACGCGGTTCACATCCAGGGTCGAGCGCACCAGACCGTAGGTCCCCGCTGTCACATCGACTTCGCCAAAGTTGTCGCGCTCAGGCCGTTTAGAGACGGTGTTGATATAACCACCGACCGCGCCAATGCCGCCATATAACGCGCCCGCCGGACCTTTGAACACTTCGACGCGATCAATGTTCTGTACGTCGCGAAAAGCATAGTAGCCGTAGTTGCGAAAGCCGTCGCGCAAGCCATTGCTCTCGCTGAAGCCGCGAATGTTGAAGAAGGTCGCACCGTTGCCGCCGTAGTTCGCCTCGGCATGCACCCCGCTCACGTTGTCCGCTATCTGATCGATGCGAGTGACACCCCGGTCTTGCAAGACCTCCGACGGCACAACCTGAATGGATGCGGAATAGTCCTTGAGGGGCGTATTTGTTTGTGTTGTGCTGTCCGAATTTTGCGCCTCATAGCTCGAACCGTGCGTGCCGGTGACGACAACAGGCGGCAACGCCTGGCTCGCCGACTCTTGATCATTCGCAACACCGTTAGCACTGTCGTGCGTTTGCGGGTCGGCTGAAGGTGCCGCCGAGTCCGCGGCCCGCGCATTATGCGCAGGAATAAGCCCTGCGCATACCAGTGCAATCGCGACATGTGCCGGTACAGTCTTCATGCGCACCAGCGCGCCGTGCTTGGCTGTGATGTCATTGAGCGCTGCGTACGTCCGCGCGTTTCGAACGCCCGCGAGAGGCGGTCGTTGTGTGATATTCATAATGTCGATCCAGCAGAAAGAATGGTCGAACGTGCGCGGCACCGTCACGGCGTGCGCAGCGGGGAAAGCGTCTTTCAGCTGAAAAGAGGAGGTGCCCGCGACAGCGGCAGGGAATGAGGCGAACGGCGCAACGGCGTGCGCGCAGGAGCTGGACTCCAAGATCGCGCGACACGTGTCAGGCCGAAAAGCACAACGGCAAGTGCAACTCCCACGCACGCCAGAACAAGCGCGGCACTGAATGGGCAAATCCCATCGTCTGCCGCCATTGCGTCGTGCAAGTGAGAGTCCGACATGCCAGACATCTCCGGGACGTTGTCCATCGTGCCCATCATCTGACCCATGTCCATTTCGGGCGATGTTTCGGGCATCGCCGCGGTTGGGCTGGCGTGATGCGTGAACATTGGACCGTGCCCCGAACACATCACAAGCGTGAGATCGCCGGTAGCCACCGATATGGGGTCGAGCATAATCCCGCCCGGCAGGAGCGCGCGCACGAACACGAGGGCGAGCGCAGCCAGCAGGCGTAGCCGGCTTATCGCGCTGCCCCGAAACAACAAGCGCCGAAAGGGATACATAGCGCGCATTCTACCTTTCGTTGTGGAAAAGCATGCAATCACGGACCCAGCGAAGGCTGCGGACATGCCCATAGTTCGACTAGATGAGCAGTAGCACGTTGCATTGAAGAGTTCGACGTTCTGCTTCATATACTGGACTGCTAATTATCATTAGCAGTGAAGGTTTTAATGGGTAAAATGGGGGTAACCCCATTTACGCCTCGCCAAACGCCCATTGGCACAGGGCGGAGGCGGCTTTTTGGACCAATCAGAGGGCTGGGACGTTACTGCCAAGTGGAAAGTTGGACGGCGGGGGAAGTTGAGCGGCGACGCTCTATGGATGAGGTGAGCACCTGCGGGAGCACGCGCGCGACAAATCGATGGCCAATCAACCCCAACAATTGACGCTGCCCACGCCGCGCACCTACACCCGCACCGATTTCACGGCGCTGCGCGCGTTCGTGCAGCGCGTGCCCGCGGCTACCATCGCGCGGCTGTACTACGACGTCGAACGCTCACCCCATGCGGCGAGCGCTGAGACCACCGAGCGCTATCTGCGTCAAATGCGTGATGACCTGGTGAGTCTGGCGCTCAAACACGGCTCATCGGTGCTCGCCGATCACCTCAAAGCCTCGATCAAACAACACGGCAGCGCGCGGCTTACGGCCATGACGCTGCGCATGGTCGAGCAGGCGTCGACCCTGGCGGCGGCCACGCCGACGCTGGCTCACCCGGTCGAGCTGTGGTTCCGGCCGCTGATCGCGCGACGGCTGATCGGCGAGGGAATCACCACGCTGGGCGCCCTGATCGAGTATTGCAACGCGCGCGGCGGCAGCTGGTGGCGATCCGTGCCGCGCATCGGACCCTTGCGCGCGGCAACGCTGGTGGCATGGCTGCGTCGGCATGAGCGAAGCCTCGGCGCACGCGTCGCCGACGACGTCGATGCGAGGCCACTTGACGTCACCTTTCGCGCAGCGGGCGAGCCGCTCGCCATCGTGGTGGGCGGCGATCCGGCCGTGCCCCGTCTGGCGCCCTTCGAGCAGCTCGCCGTGCCGGCCGAGTTATCGGGCGGCCACGCACTGCATCGAGGCATCAACCGCGCGAGCAGCTTCGCTTTCATCCGCGCCGAGCACGACCTGGCCGCCGTGCACGCCTACCTGCACCGGTATCGCGATCGGCCGGTGACCTTGCGCGCCTATACGCGTGAGCTCGAGCGGCTCATTTTGTGGAGCGTGGTGGTTCGACAAAAGCCGCTGTCCTCACTGCTCGTCGAAGACTGCGAGGCTTATAAGGATTTTTTAAAGGCGCCGATCGCCACCTTTACCGGACCGAAGCGTCCGCGAACGAGCGGCCGTTGGCGGCCCTTTGCGCCCGAGGGGCTGTCTGAAGACAGCCAAGCGTATGCGGTGCGCGTGATTCGTGCGGCGTTCGCCTGGCTCGTTGAGGTGCGCTATCTCGCCGGCAATCCGTGGAGCGCCGTGCATGAACCGGCGACCGTGGTCCGCGAGTCCGCCGTTCAGGTTCACCGCGCGTTACCGGCCGATCTCTGGACGCGCGTACGACGGCTGCTCGATGAACGTTGCACGGCTCCGATTCTGCCGTCACCAACGGAGCCGGGGGAGGCACGGGCGCATTTGAGCAAGCAGGCGCGGGCGCGTGTGGAGCAAGAAGCGGCGCCTCAGTGGCGTGCGGCGCAGGCGGCCATTCTCTTGATGGGCGACTCGGGACTGCGTCGCGTGGAAGCGGCTCAGGCCCGGCGGGAAGATCTGCGGCCTTCTGACGTCAGAAGCGAAGTGTCGACGTCCGCGCGACAACAATCGGGCGAGGCGTCTGGCGCGCGTGCGCGAACCGTCTGGACCCTGACGATCGTCGGAAAACGGCGCAAGCAACGCACCGTGCCGGTGAGTAGCGCCACGCTTGATGCGCTGCGCGCGCATTGGGCTGACCGCGATCGTAATTTTGATAGTCAGGCCCACGGGCCGCTGATTGCGCCACTTTGGATTCCCGAAACTAACACTGCTCAGAATCGGCATGCCACTGACGACGACGTGGCCTACACGCCGGACGCCCTCGGGAGGCTTGTACGCATGGCCGTCCGACGACTGGTGGTTGAGCTGCGTGCGGATCCTGCGTCGCTGAGCGAGATGAGCACCGAGGACTTGGTGCAACTGGTCAACACATCGGCGCATGCGTTTCGCCATACATTCGGTACACGCGCCGTCGCGCGAGATATGCCGACGGACGTTGTTCAGTCGATCCTTGGGCATGCGTCACTCCAGACCACGTCCATCTACGTCAAAGCAGAGAAGCGGCGCATGCTTGAGGCGGCGGCACGGTACTACGCGGATGACGACGCCTAGCCTTTAAAAGCGCCGGGCCGGTGCTTGCACACTGGGCTTGATGCAGGGAAAAGCCGAAAAGCGGCAGACTTGGGGAGCACCCGGGGTCGCAGGTAGTTACTCAGATGTGAGGCCTCGCGTTATAAGAAATTCCGCGTATTCAAGTCCGATGTTATTCGAAGCGAGGCACAAAGCACTGTGCTCGCCTGGCAATCGACCGATGCTCGCGAAATCCGATCTGTTTAATAACTTTCACATGCAATATACCTACGAGACCCTTTGCGAGCGGACATGGGTGGCGGTAAATCGCTACATTGGTGAAGCAAACAATCTGACGAAATACCCGAACGTTGCTCGTGAGCAACTGGGTGCCGCCCGCGGCATAGTCATAGGTTTCTTCGCGCTCACGTTCGACGCACCGACCAGCCGGGCCGACCAAGCGGACATGCTTGACCACATTGCGCGTGCCCAAAATCAATTGCGAGAGCAGTTCCGCGAACGAACGCCGCGGATTTAACCAGTAGATATGAGGGGTAGCAAGATAAGCCAGCTCTTGATTGCGTCGAAAACGAGGAGGCACTCCCTTTGCGTGGACTAGATGCCCGCATGGTGCAGGCGACAAGGAGCGTGACCATGAACGAAGACCAGGTAAAAGGCGTGGGGGAGAAGGTCAAAGGCAAGATTAACGAGGGCGTCGGGAAGATGACGGATGATCCTGCGCAGGAAGCGAAGGGCGACGCACAACAAGCAGCAGGTGATGTTCGCAAAGACGCGGGTGAGGCCAAGGTAGATCTGAGGGACGCCGACGACGACGCGCAAAAGCCCTAATTGCCTATGTTTCTCGGGCGAACGAACGCCCGCGGTTAGTTCCGTGGGCGTTTTCTATGGCAACGATCGTCGATGGAAACGCGCGGGCAACGCTCCGCTAGCTTCGTTCTCAATTTCTGCGGATGCCGGTCGTCAATTTATTGGCGCCGTCGCACGGCCGTAGTTCGGATTTTTGACCTTGAGCCAGTCACGGGTGTAGTCGGCCGAATACGGCGCTTTGAGCCGTTTCGCCATAACCCCTTCGAGGTTGAATCGCGCTGCGCGCTCGAATGCCAGCTCGCCTTGCTCCTCGATGCCATCAACGTACACGATGACCATCGTGTCTGCAAAGCTCTCGCGCAGCATCGCTTTTCTATCAAAAAGCCGCATGCGTCGCATGTCGTGGTGGCCCCAAGCGAGCATGTCGAAAACGTAGATCCGGGCCGGATCCTCCGTAGCGGCCGCATGTAGGCTCATTGGATGGCGGCTTCGCGTCCGCCGTTGAAGGCGTTCTAAGGAGGTGCGACCGGTGCCGTCATCGACGGTCAGCTCCGCGTCCCAAGAGAAGCTACCAGGAATATCCTTAACCGCGGCAACGACTTCGGGGAAATGTTCGTTAAGGGACTTACCATTGCGCGAGATCAAATCAACTGAGCTGCCTACCTTCCGCACCAGCGCCCGATAGCCGTCGTATTTCTATGTGCACCTTCTGCACTGTTGCCATTCAAGCCGCCTCATCTGTTGCCGATACACATATTCTGCACCTCCCAAGCGTTGCACTTGATGATAGTACACACAGAGGCGTTACCCGACTTCGTCATCGTAGACCCCGAGCGTATGTTTCCCCGCTTCTGGGCGACAGCCTGGTCACTGACCATTCAGGGCCATGCCCTCGCCAAAAACACTCGCAAGATCAAGCTTCGACACATTGACGCCTTTTACTCGTTCTGTGACTGCGGATTTCGGCGATGGTGATCAGCCGTTTCGGTGAACGTGATCAGTCTGGAAGGTGGTGTTGCGCGGTCAATGGATTATAGCGACAGTGATCACGATCAGGCGTCAGCGGACTCGGATTTCGTTTTCTTTCTCATCGAATCGCCCTTGACCGGAACCTTGTGAGCCTGATGCACGAGCCGGTCGAGAATCGCATCGGCGAGCGTGGGGTCCTGCAGCCACGCATGCCAGTGCTCGAGTGGCAACTGGCTGGTGATCACAGCCGAACGTGTACCGACACGATCATCAAGAACTTCGAGCAGATCGTTGCGCGCGGCCTGGTCGAGATCCTGCAGGCCCCAATCGTCGAGGATCAGCACATCGATCTTCGCGAGTTGCGCGAGCCGACGTGTGAAGCTGCCGTCGCCGTGCGCGATCTTCAGTTCTTCGAACAGCCGCGCGACGCGCACATAGAACACCGAGAAGCCCTGACGGCACGCTTGCTGGCCGAACGCGCATGCGAGCCAAGTCTTGCCCGCGCCCGTGGGGCCGGTCAGGATCAGGTTCTGCGCATTGCGCACCCAGTCGCAGCCGGCGAGCGTGGCGACGATGCGCTGGTCCAGCCCGCGACTTTGCCGGTATTCAATGTCCTCGACGCAGGCCTGTGGGTTCTTGAGCTTCGCCGCGCGCAGCAAACGTTCGAGTCGCCGCGTATCACGCCAGGCGAGCTCCCGATCTACGAGCATGCCCACGCGCTCCTCGAACGACAGGCTGGTGCTGGCCGTGAGCGTCGACTGCTCCTCGAACGCGCGGGCCATGCCGTCCAGTTTGAGCGCCTTTAGTTGGGTAAGGGTGTGCTGTATCAACATCGTGAACTCCTTTGGGTCAGTGATAGTAGTCGGGACCGCGCACGTTCTCGTGCTCGGGCGAGCGCCATTCGGTGAGCGTGATCGGGAGCGAGGGCTGCAGGTCAAGCCCCGCTTCCAGGATCGACAGCACGGAGCGGCGCGTGGGCGAGCCGATCTTCAATGCGCGCTGGCAAGCGGCTTCGAGGCGGTGTTTGCCGTACTTGCGCGCGAGCGAGAGCAGACCGAGACAGGCGCGATAGCCCATCTCGGGATGGGGTTTGTTGGTCAGCAGATGCCGCACAACAGCCTCGGCGCCGGGGCCGACGGATGCGCCCCAGTTGAGCAAGCGGCCCGGAGTCCATTCCATGTGCGCGCGATGCGCGGCCGGCAGGTGTTCGGCGATGGTCGTGTGTTGGCCTTTGAGGCGCGAGCGTGCGTGCGCAGCGACGCGCTTGCCGCCATGCAGGATCTCGACGCCGTGGCGTGTGACGCGTGCCCAGACTTCCTGCCGTGCGAGGCTGTGCGGGACGCTGTAATAGTGGCCGCCGACATCGACGTGGTAATCGATGTTCACCCGGCACTTCTGGAAGGTGGCGATCTCGTAGCGGCGCACGGGCAACGGGCGCAGTATGGGCTGGTCCAGCCGTTCGAACCATTCACGACGGTTGCCTTCGAGCCGCTTGAACGGGCGCTGGTTCAGGTCGGCGATCAGTTCTGCAATGGCCTTGTTGAGTTCGGCCAGACTGTAGAAGCGATAGTGGCGCAGCCGGGCCAGCACCCAGCGCTCGACGATCTGCACGCCGACTTCGACCTTGGCCTTGTCCTGCGGTTTGCGCGGACGCGCCGGCAGCATCGCCGTGCCGTAGTGGTTCACGAAGTCCTGCGTGGTCGTGCCGAGTCCGGGCTCATAACGGTCGGGCCGCGCGATCAGCGCCTTCGGGTTGTCGGGCACGAGCAGCTCGGGCACGCCGCCGATGAACTCCAGCGCATCGCACAGGCTGCCGATCCAGTCCGCCATCGTCTCGGTGCGCGTCGCGCACGCGAACGTGTAGTTCGATGCGCCGAGCACGGCAACGAACACGTGCGCCTCGAACTCGACGCCGCCGGCGCGCGCGAGGATTGGCACGGTGGGGCCCGCGAAGTCGGCGAACAGCTTCTCGCCGGCGCGGTGCTGCTGGCGCATTGAGCGTTTGATCGACTTCGCCCAGTCCTTGTACTTCTGGCAGAACTGCGTGTAGCGGTAGGTCCGCTGGCCGGGGTTCGCTTCAGCATATTCTTCCCACAGCAGTTGCAGCGTCACGCCCTTGCGGCGCAGCTCGCGATGCAATGCCGTGTAGTCCGGCTCGATGCGTCGCGACGCCGTCGCTGTGACATCGGTTCCCTCAGGCCTCAGGCGCGCGTTCAGTTCATCGTCGGACAGCGCTTCGGCTGCGGCCCAGTCGAGTCCCGCTTGGCTGGCCTGGGCTGCGAACTTCGACACGGCCCCGACGCTGATGCCGATGGCCCGGCTGATCTGCCGATGCGTCAGGCCACACGCCCACTTCAGTCGCAGGACTTCCTTCAATTTGCGCATGTTCATCCGAGGTGTCGGCATCAGCGCTTCTCCCGCAAAAAAGGGAGCAGGCTAACGCCGCCGGTGAATACATGCGCAACGCCACCGCCAGACTTAAAACCGGATTACGTTCCGGTTACGTGATCACCCGTTTCGGTCCCGTGATCGCTCATTCCGGCATCGTGATCACGCGTTTCGGAAAGCTCTGATCAGCGATCACGATCAACCGGAACGGGTGATCACGATCATTCGGAATCCGTGATCACCATCCGCCGAAATGCGTGATCACGTTCGCCGGAATACGCACTGTGACGACCGATTTGGGCTCGACTCGTTTGATTCAGCTATCAGTCACCGCGACGCTGAACGCACCCGGCAACTGGTTGAAGCCTTCTACCTGGAAATCACATCGTCCCCGGACTACACAACAACAATCGTGCAGCGCTGGGACTGCGTGCGCTATTTCGTCCAGCGCCTCGCACGGCAGCGCGCACCATCTAGTCGGGCGTGGAGTTCCCTGTCCTCAGCCCTATGGGCGATGGGAAAAATTCGACAACCTCGCCGCGGTCGAATCAAGTTCATCCGGGCGATTCCCGCCAGCACGCTGGTTGATCTGCTCAACGCTGCCAGGCCATCTTCCGAACTTAATCCGTTTCGGGGGGCGCCGGTTCAAGAAAGAAACTGGCTGATTGTCAACCTCTTACTGCTCGCGGGGTTGCGCCGGGGCGAGTTGATGCTGCTTGAAACCAGCTCACTCAGAGCAGATGTCGACATTGAGACACGCGAAACTGCTTACTGGCTGGATGTGACAACGACAGCTGAATACGACCCGCGCTCCAGCGCGCCTGGCATGAAGACCGATCATTCACATCGTCAGGTACCAGTATCGGAAGACCTCGCTATTCTTATAGAACGGTACGTATCGACATATCGATACGCTGCGGCCGAACATGGATTCCTCTTTACTGCGGTCAGTGGCGCCCCACTCTCCGCTGAGTCCATCAACAAAATTTTTGAGCGTCTATCAAAGGCTATCCCTTTGGAAGCATTGACGCAGTTCATTGAGCGCACGGGTGGCAAGGAAAGGATATCTCCGCACGACCTGAGACACACCTGTGCCACGGCCCGATACGCCGTGTTCATGGCACACGAGCCGGATCGGGAGTTGACGTTCCAACGAATGCGCGCCTTTTTCGGTTGGTCTGACAGATCGACGATGCCCGGACATTATGCGCGCGCTGCAATTCAGGAAGATTTACTCCGTACATGGAATCAGCTTTTCGACGCCAGGGTCCGCTTGCTTCGCGGACTTCCTTCATGAAACCATCATCAGCTCAGGCGGTCGACCGCACCACGACTCTCGCCGATACGGACGAAGGTCGTTCGATTCTCGACTGGACGTGGCCTATTGCACCGGTAGCGCTGTCAATCTATGACAAGTACACCGATACCAGCTACGCGATACGCGCAGACGACGAAACGTGGACGTTTAGTTACAAGGGCCATCCAGAAACAATCGTCTTTGCGACCGGAGAAATCGGTTCACTTCAAAGAAGGTTTGCTCTGTTGACCAGCGGGCGGGCAAGTCCAAACACACTACATCAGACCGGACGCATGCTTGTGCAGGCGTGGAATACCGTCTCCGCACTTCTCCTTACGCATCCGGAGAAACTAAGAAGCGCATGGGATGTCCATGTGACCACGAGGGCTCTGGCCGAACTGAACAAAAAGGTTCTTAAGCTCGCGTGCAAGGCCAATGTCGGTCACTGGAGCAGCAGGACGTTGCCGTTGGTCAGCAGCATGGCTACACGTGCGAACGCGAGCGTTGCCAGGCGGACGGGCCTCATCGAGGGGCGCCAGATGATCGTTAGCGCCGGACTCCAGGCGGACATAGTCAACGTGCTGGACGCGGCTGTCACAAATACAAATCTTTCCTCCATGCATCTCGAAGGCGCGGCCGCGCTGGCGCTCATCTACCAGCACGGCGTGCGCCCGGTGCAGGTCCTATGCCTGAATCTTGAACATGTCCGGTTCTTCATGGACGCCTCGAACGAGTTGGCGTGCGTTGTCTCGTTCCATGCTGCGAAGCAGAGGGACGGTAGAGAATTAGAGATACTTCGCCAGGTCAAACCTGAGTGGGTTCCCATCGTCGAGCGACTTCATGCATCTGCCGTGCGTTCGGGTCGATCCCGGCTCTTCGAGTCCTCGAATTCCTCGACACTCTGGTTTCGCGCAAAGGCTCTTTGCAAGTTGTCGAACGTGGTTCTGGGTTGCACGGCACCGCAACTGCGACATACAGGCGCGCAGGCATTGGCCGATGCCGGACACTCGCGCAAGAGCATTCAACAATTTCTGGGACACGTACGCACGCACTCCGCCCGCGTCTATGTTCGCGCCAGTTTGCAGCAGTCGGCGCTCATCAACTCGGCGCTCGGCGCTTCCAGGCTTTACAAGACTATCCACCGCATCGCCCGTAAGGAATATGTGACGCTAGAAGAGATGCTTACAGCAGACGAAGACCAGCAGATCGGCGGCATTGTCGGTGAGACTCTCGTCGCCGGCATCGGATTGTGTCGGGCGGGACAAAGTCAGTGCAGCTACAACCCTGTGACATCATGCTATGGATGTAGCAAATTCATGCCGTCGCTCGATACGGTCCCGCACAGGGAGGCAATCGAAGGCATGCGTCAGCAAGTCCGGGTGTATCTGGCAAATGGGGTTCAGCACGAGAATCCCGCCTATCGTCAACTCAGCCGCGCACTGTCCGGTGCCCAGCACGCGCTAGATGCCATCGAACGGCTTCCGACGGGGAAAGAAAAGTGATGGTGACCGCACTTTCAACCCGAACCCCTCTTCGCCCCGAACCGTTTCGGCTATTCGTCGATAACATGCGGCAGGCCGTCGAAGCGAAAGGGCTGTCATGGCACATTCCGCTGGATGATAACGGCACTCCTCTTGACAGCCGCGACTGGGACCTGCGAAAGCTGAACAATAGCCACGACCGGCATTCCCCGGGAACAGTCGGGTTCGGAATTGATGACCAGGTGCGTGAGATGGCAATCAACGCGCAATGGCCGAAAGCGCGCCTGCCGTCGGGTTCTGTGCTTCCCGAAGTCGCTCAGGACTTCATCAAGGCGACAATTGCCAGCCTCTGCCTGAGAGGCCGCACCGCGGACAGTACCCAGATCATTGCGAAGGCGGCCAGGCGCCTGTTGTCCTGCACTGTCGTGCCACCGTTTGAACTTTCGCGCGAGCATTTCGAGGCGGTGCTCTCACTGAAACCGTGGAGCGCGAAGGCGAAGCGCGACTTTTCCGTCGTCGCCAGAATCATCGACGAAAACTTGCTATCGGTGAATTGCCCGGTTCAACCGGAATTGGTGACGCCCACGGACATTGAACTGTTGCCAGATCTCCATGCGCGCGCGAGCGCACACAAGTTGCCGGACAAGGATGCGCTGTTCGAACTAACACGTATAGTCTTCCAGGAGACACCCACGTCGTTCAACGATGGCGTGTTTTTCGCGATCCTTAAGCTCGTCATCCTTACGGGCCTCCGCATCACGGAGGTACTAACCCTGCCGGATGACTGCCTCGTCTGGGATGAACACATCGACGTCGTGACCGGAAGAAACGTCGCCGATGTCGGTGGTGTCGGTCGATCGCTGCGCCTGCGCTATTACGCGGAAAAGCAGCGGAACGGGGCTCCCGATCTGCTCGTCGAGAAGTATTACTACGTGCCGTCGAAGTTTGAAGCCATGGTCGAAGCCACCGTCAGCGAAACGTTGATTGTGACGGCGCCGCTTCGCGCGCTTCTGAAATCGCAGTCGTCAAGACTCGAAATCTATCCGTGCTCGGATATCCGAACATTCCGGACCTCCACCGGCCGGACGGTCGGCACGTGGCACAGACTGTTCCTGACGCTGGGTGGCGTTTTCCAATTTCCGCTGCAAAAGTCGCTCGCATCCGACACCGCGA
The DNA here is from genome assembly GCF_031450875.1 of Caballeronia sp. LZ001. Classification (NCBI taxonomy): domain Bacteria; kingdom Pseudomonadati; phylum Pseudomonadota; class Betaproteobacteria; order Burkholderiales; family Burkholderiaceae; genus Caballeronia; species Caballeronia sp. LZ001. Next base: position 479,142 of record NZ_JARTVX010000001.1, read on the forward strand.
TCAGCACGCCCCTCTCACCTCGCGTTTACATGTCGCTTGGGCGGGCCACAGGCAACGGCTCATTGTCGTTCTTCAGAAAGTACGGCCGGTCTCCGCAGACGAAGGAATTTTCCGTTCAACCACACGCCTTGCGTCATCTCATGAATACGGAACTCTTTCGTCAGGATGTGCCTGATACAGCGATCACCCACCAGTTCGGTCGCGTCACTGTCGCGCAAAGTTATGAGTATGACCATCGCAGCCTTGCAGAGAAGCTGAAGTTTGTTCAGCTCCCTGCCGTTTGCAACTCATTTGCTCCACCAGGAAGTACGCAGGCGATGGTGGCCAAAATGGTGGTGAGCGGCGTCGCCGCTTCCAGTCATCTTGGACAGTCGTTTAAGCGAATCCAAGGAGAACATGGGGATGAGGCTGCGTTTGCGTATCTGGCCGCGAACTCAGACGGCTTTCACGTGACGCCCTATGGATTCTGCACCAACAGCTTTTCCATGAATCCGTGCGCGAGACATCTCAAGTGCTTCGACGGATGCCGGCATTTCGCCGCGAGTGGCTTACCCGAGCATCGCGTCACCTTGGAAACCTTGCGCGGGCGCCTTGTGGAAATGCGCGCCGCTGCCGAGGCAAAGTCGGCGCGCACCATAGGCCGAAAGAACCAGATTACGCACGCTGAACGGCTGATCCGGGGCGTGCAAGCAGCGCTCGATTCCGAGCCGGACTGGGCTGTCTTTCCGGAGGGCGACGATTACGCCGATCGCAACCAGAAGGATTTATTCGCATGAGACGACTTCAGGACCCGAACCACGCCGGGTTGAAAAAGGTACTTGAGCAACTGCTGTCCGGTAACGTCGATGTCACCGTCCGGGAGGTTGCGCGACGGCATCCCGAGCTGAAAAATGCGTCGGCCTTTACACGTAACGAAGAGCGCATAGCGCTCATCACGGCCGCGCGTCAACAGCAGCAGCACGCCCGGTCCATCGCAGCTGGGTTCGTATCGCCATCAGGACCACCCGCCGCGGTAAAGCATGTCGGCGTACATCAAACGCCGGAGACTCAGGCGCTTCAGCTAAAACTCAGGCGTATGGTGGCGGCGCATGCCGCGTTGATCCGTGCCGTCCAGCTCGCGGGCGGCATCGGTGCGCTGGAGCGCTTCTGGAAGGAATACAAGGAAATTTCTGACACGGTGATAGAACTCGACGCCGTTCCGGCGAACGCGGTGGTCCTTGAGTTTTCGCAACCACAGCCCCCAGAGTCCCGCGAGAATCACGTCTGAAATACGCCTACTCGATACGGGGGGCATGCGCGTTTCTTCGAGAAAACATCCCGGTGTCACTAGTCGCTGATATCTGCTTGAGCGGGGTGTGGTGGCAACAAACGCACGCGACTGGAATAAGCATCAAGCTTACCGAACAATCGGGCAGCGTGAGGCTGCGTGCAGGCCCGCGGCGTTGCGACGTCGTAAGCGCGCATTAGACGGCGTCCCTTGCGCATTGCCATGCGACATACGTCAGGCTATGGTTGGATTCAGTCGCCAGGGCAGCAAAGCCTCGTAGTCGTCGGCGGTGTTCGCGTGCGGCAGACTTTTGAACAACGCGATGAGGTATTGATACGGCTCAATGCTGTTGGCTTTGCAGGTTTGCACGAGCGAATACAGGTTGGCGGCGGCGTTTGCGCCGGCGACGCTGTCACTAAAGAGCCAGTTCCGGCGTCCAACCGTAAACGGTCTGATCGCGTTCTCACACGGATTGTTCGAGATGGGCCACGCTCCGTTGCCGACGTAGCGAACCAGCTTGGGCCATTGGCCTCGCAGATATTGAAGCGCTTTGCCGAAGCCGCTTTGCGGCAACACCGTGTTCAGATGACGCGATAGCAGCGCCTCGATCTGATCAAGAACTGGCTGACTTCTGGCCTGTCTGAGTTGCTGGCGCTGCTCCGGCGTCATGTGTTCGGATCGTGCCTCAACGGCAAACAGCTGGCCGATCAGGCGAATGAATTCGCTTACCGGATGATTGCCGCCGCGCTGTACCTTAGGGAGGTTCTCTTCCGCCTCAATCAGGTAACGTCGCGCGTGCGCCCAACATCCAAGGTGCACCAGCTGGTTTGTTCGGGCGATTTCGTTGTACGGCTCGTAGCCGTCGCTCATCAATACCGCTCCGGGTTTGATGCCTGCATAGAGCACGGCGGCCTGCGCCGCGCTGCGCGTGGGACTGTAGTTGAACATTCGCACTGGTGGTCCGGTACCGTTCATCTGCGCCCACATGTAGCTCTTGCGTTGTGCAGCACGGCCCGGCTCTTTTAGTACCTGCACCGTCGTTTCATCGCCGTAAACGATGTCGGCCTCGAGCAGGTGGTCGCGCATCAGGTTAATCAGCGGCTGCACCGCCATGCCGACGCGCACTACGCTTGCTGCCAGCGTGCCGCGTGAGAGATCGCCACCGAAACGGTGCAGCAACGCGGCGATCCGGTACAGCGGCAGCGCGTCAGCAAACTTACTCACAACCACCCATGCAAGCGCTGATTCAGTGAGTAAGCCCTTTGGGATGATGCGCGAAGGTGCCGGCGTCACCTTGATGCTAAGGTCGCAGCAAGGGCATGCGTATTTGATTCGCTGGTGCTGAATGACGCGAACCTGCTGCGGCACGATATCGAGTTGCTCGCTGATCTCAGCGCCGATCTCGACCAGTGCGTGGCCGTCGTGTGCGCAGACGCGTTCTGATTCGGGCAACTCATGGCGCACGACCTCGCGAGGCAGCATCGGGTCTAACGGTTTGCGCCCACGCTTCTTGCGTTCATGCGCGCCGACTTCGACGCTTTGTTCAGTTTCGGCCTGTTGCGCCGGCTCGCATCCCGTTGCGAGCGCTTCTGCTTCGTTCAGGAAGAGGTCGCGTTGCTCAGCACCGCGCACTTCGCTCCTGGAAGCAAACAACTGCCGCTGATAGGCCTTAAGTCTCTCGCGCAACAAATCGCGTTCGACTGTCACCACACGCAACTCGCCTTTCATGGCAGCGAGTTCTGCGCGCAGCGCCTGCAGTTCGTCGGTAGAAGAAGAGGATGATGGCGGCATCGCTGAATTAGACCAGCGATGCCGGTTCTCGTTTCAGGTCACGCGCTGATAATAACGCCTCGGATGCGCGCGCATCGCTTCGATGTCGATGCCCTCCAGTAGCCAGTGAAGTTGCTCTGTTCGCAGCATGAGCACCGCTTCCTTGCGCGGCCATACGAAGCGGTCCTGCTCGAGGCGTTTCATGAGAAGCCAGAAGCCGTTACGGTCCCACAGCAGCATCTTGATGCGGTCGCGCCGCTGATTGCTGAACACATAAACCGCACGCGCGAATGGATCGAGCTTCATTGACTGCTCGACGATGGCTGCGAGACCGTTGATGCTCTTGCGGAAGTCAACGGCGTCACGATGCACATAGACTTTCAGTTCATCGTCCAGGCGGAACATCGCACCGTCCAAGCGTCTCGATCATGGCCGATAGCAACGGCGCATCATTGTCGGTGCATTCAAACCGGAGTGTGACGCCGTTGGGCATCTGCACCATCAACCGCGCCGAAGGGGGCGACGACGTCCTTGCTGCGGGGGGTGTGGCGGTGTGCCTTCGTGGATGCGGGCGCAACCACCGCTTCGTGACTTTCGACTTCGACTACTGGAACGAAAGCTGTGCCAGTCGGCGTCGGCTTTAGGGACGTGCCAGCCAGTCGCTGCTGATGCAGCTTGATCCACTTGCGCAGCAAGTTGGCGTTGACGCCATGCTTGAGTGCGAGTCCGGCGACCGAAGCGCTCGGCTCAAGACACGCTTCCACCAACTTCTGTTTCGTTTGCCGGTCATATCTGCGCTTGCCGTCCCGACCAACGTTGACGACCTTCAACCCGGTCGTTCCTGAGTGCTCTTCTGTCATGAAAGGTGTCCACTGATTCGATGAACTGACCCCCGAAGGTTGCACCTATCTTTGGGGAATGTCTTGGGAAAATATACAGAACAAGCGAAGCTCGCTGCCGTTAAGGATTATTGCGCTGGCCATCACGGGCTCAAGGTCGTCGCGCGACGTCATGGCATCAACGTAGAATCGCTGCGTAGATGGGCAGCGCTTTACCGCGTACATGGCGCTGAAGGTGTGCAGGAGAAGCGTAGAGCTACCTATAGCTTAGAATTCAAGCTATCGGTTTTGCAACGTATGCGAGATGACGAATTGTCCTACCGCCAAGTTGCAGCCCTCTTTGATATCCGAAATTTCAACATCATTGGCAACTGGGAACACGCATACGACGAAGGCGGCATGGCCGGCTTGTCGCCGTACGCTTCCGTGCGCCGCCCAAGAATGAAAAAGCCGTCAACTAAAAAGCCTCAGCCGAAGTCATATGATGGCAGCTCCCCTAGCCGCAAAGAGTTGCTGGCAGAACTGGATCATCTTCGAATGGAGAACGCATACCTAAAAAAACTCGACGCCTTAGTTCAAGCGAAGAAGCAAGAAGCGCAGCAGTAAAAGCGCGAATCGTGCTTGAACTAAGGCAACAATATCCACTCGCTGGCTTGCTCAAGGTGGCGGGCCTGGCACGGAGTACCTTCTACTATCAGAAGAAGGCGCTCGGGATTGCCGACAAGTATGCAAGCCTGAAGGTCCGGATTCGCTCGATCTTTGACGAGCATAAGGGGCGGTATGGCTATCGCCGCATCACTGCCGTGATACGGCAAGAAGGCACCAAGATCAACCACAAGACAATTCAGCGCCTGATGGGTGAACTTCGGCTGAAGTCGTACGTCCGGTTGAAAAAGTACCGTGCATTCAGAGGCGAGGTGGGCCTTGCGGCACCGAACATTCTTGAACGGCGATTCGATGCGAAGCGTCCGAACGACAAATGGGTAACTGACGTCACCGAGTTCAATGTCGGTGGCGAGAAGCTGTATCTCTCGCCCGTTCTCGACCTGTACAACGCCGAGGTTATCGCTTTCGAGATAGCCCGACGACCTCTGTTCGACATGGTTGGGACCATGCTCAAGAGAGCGTTCGCGCGCCTCGGACCGAACGACAGACCCATACTCCACTCGGATCAAGGCTGGCAATACCGAATGCCGGTCTATCGGAAGGCTTTGGACAAGCATTCTGTCAAACAAAGCATGTCGCGCCGGGGCAATTGCCTCGACAACGCGGCGATGGAAAGCTTCTTTGGCACACTAAAGTCAGAATTCTTCCACCTAAACAAGTTTCGAGACGTTGATGAACTCCACGCCGGACTGAAAAACTACATTCACTACTACAATCACAAACGTATCAAGATGAAGCTAGGAGGCGTGAGCCCGGTCGCATACCGGTCTCTGCTCGCAACAGCATAGCTGTCACACCGTCCAACTTTCGGGGGTCACTTCATCGAAACAGTGGACATAGCCTGCACGCTCAGATCAAAGAGTTCCAGACGTCCATTTCTGCGCGCTTACGCGACGTCGAAGGTTGCGCTTGAGGAGTGGTATACGTCATACTATTGCTTCACTCCAATCTGAATTGCCGCATCTTACCTTTGTACGGCTGCTATTCAATCAAGAGAAGCCATTGAAGCCCATAAAAAATGTTGCGGCCATTGCCTGTCCCGCAATCATCAATTCTTTTGCGCGCGGTCAGACAAGCGCGCCAGACGCCCAGCGAGTAAACAGCAGGTGCGCTCTTCATCCTCGCGCAGAGGTCCTTGTAAAGAATGCTCTGCAGAAGTACCTTCGTCCTGTCCTGTCTACGACGCGAGTTTGCTTCTCGACTTTCCAAAAACGTCAAACGCTTGGAAGCGCTTGGCGTATCCACCGTCAGCGCCCGAAGGACTATATCTCGAAGGGCAAGTTAGCTAGGTCAAAAGTTTGATGGCAGGCTCGCCTGGCAATCACGGATAAACGAGGCATTATCGGCCCTGCTTGCTTATGTTCGGGTACCTCACGGCGAGGCCGAAAGCATGCTGGCCCATCTCGGCTGTTGCGGATTGAACGTCGATCGCTGCTACAGCTGATTCGACAAAGAAGCCGGAAGGCGTTAAGTAGCACAGAGCGAAGACGACTGAAAATGTTGCGGCTCGATAAAGCCGTCTCAAGCATGTAAATTGGGGCCCAGGCATGTACAGTTGTTGGCTAGCTTCGGGGCCGCTGCAGCGCGAATATAAGGCGTCAACGTGTAATTCAAGCTAGATGCTGGGTGCCATTGTCCGTCCGAGGTTTTATTTCCGTATCGATTGTGCTTACGTCGTTGCGATAACTGCCGCAAATGTAACGGAATCGTTCCTTGCATATCAGCAATCGCCTGAGTTCGCAAAGTATGACAATACTAAATCGATCGCTTTAAACGTCTGCGATATCAACTGAACAGCTGTAGATTGAATTGTGCGAGCAGATATACATTGACGCCAGCGCCATTCACTATGTGCGAAAGTGACTTAGGCAAAATCATATGTACGCCCAGATTATTTGCGGATATTCCGATTCAAACAATTGGCCAAAACTCTTTCGTCTCGCTGACGACTGGCATTCTAGGCACGGGTCACGAACTTGCGGTCTTCTCGAAGTTCAGTTTACCACTGGCGCGGGCGCCAGCGAAGCTTTTGAAATTCGCTTATTGTTTTCCGATCTTAACTCGTTGAGCGAGTTCACTAGTAGCTCGGTAGCGATGGAGTACTTAACCCAGTCAAAGGCGTTTGCGCTAGGAGACCTCTATTTTTCTGTCCATGAAGTTCGCATCTTGTAGCGAATGAGTGGTTTTTTGTTGCATTATCTGGAGGTTAGCAATGTTGAAAGTGCAATCGGAAGTCGGTCTGGTTTCAGACGACTGCACATCAGATGTCGACGAATTGAAATCTCATCATACCGAGCGCGAGCGCCGTGAGGCCTTGCTGGAGAAACTGAGAACCAAAGAAGGCAAACCGCTGCTCTCGTGCATCACTCCGGCATATGGCCCGGGCTAAGGTGAGGCCGTGAATTAGACCTAAGGGCCGTGGTCTAGGCCATGGCCCTTCTTAACCCACGCATTGGCCGCAGCTGCATTTTAAATTAATTCATGTTATAGAACGTGAACGCACATACTCCCGCCGCCGTGATTAGGATTTCTGCGACAGAACAAGCAGCATCAGATTTAAGTATGATGAAAAAATGGATACAAAGGGATTTTGGTGAATCAGAAAAATCAATAATTAACGTCTGCACGGGTTGTGCTGATGGAGTTCCTGCCTTCGTGCATCACGTTCGCATGTTGGCAGCATTCTTGCACCCGCATATCTCGCACAGCGAATTTGAGGAATTGGCTGCAACATATACGTATATGTCCGCCATGTACTACTCAATCGATGCTTCTTTTGACACCCAAAAAGCGCCCGCCTCCGATAGCCCCGGGTACGGTTCCGTTTCTGATATCGCACGATTGGCAGTCATGGCCACAATTCGATTACATCGCTTTGTCCGAAATTTTGACGAGACCGTATCGATACTCGTCGTAAATCAATTTACGGTTGCGCTTGCAGACGCCCAAAAAGCATTGAGCGAGGAAAATTGCTACCGTTCATCGAAAGATGTTGAATACTGTGAGAAGCGAGAGTTCTTCCATATGTGGGGAAGATCTAATGCATTCTTGTTTTTAGCGCAGGCGCTCGCTGCGAGCGCTCGGGGTGCGTTGGATGAGCACGTCGAAGCTACCATTAAAAGATTTCTTTTTCTTACCCAGTTCGCTGACGATATCGTGGACTGGCGCGACGACTTCGCCTCTGCAAATTGGACGCCCTTCTTGCGTAAATGTCGCTCGGCGATCACCGAGCCTCATTCGTTGGAACGGTTTGAAGAGGCTATTCTGCTCGGCGGCATGTATGAGCAAGGTCTTTCCGAAGTCATCTCAGGCCTAACGGACATCGCCACAAACTTGAAAGAAGCAAATCACCAGCTTTTCCGGTCTGCCATACAACGGCGGGTGAGCGTTGCAGCAGAGCATTTGGAAAGCCTCCTGCAGATCAAAGCCGAACACTGACTCAACTTGTGAGAGCATCAATGGCTTCGTCTATTCGAGTCGCGCTCAAGCCCCCAATCGGCTACTTCGCGATGTACTGTATCGCTTGCTGCGTCATCCCCGCGTCGATGTTTTTGCCAAGCTACTTTATCCCAATGACACTTATCGCAATGATATGTGTGCATCATGGTACCCATGAAGCAGTTCACGGGACACTCTATCCAGCTGAGGGACGGCATGTGACCGCGAACTTGTTGTTGGGGGCCATCGGGTTTGCGAATTTTGGTCACAACTTCATTTTTCTGCGTTGGTCACATATGGCGCACCATCGTTATGGACGGACTAAAAGAGACGGACTACTGGTACTCGATGGCGATTATTCGCGAAGTGGCACACGCGGCAGGCTATTTTATTACGCGTCGCTTCTGGGGCAAGCTTGCATAACGCATGAACTCGTGGGTTACCTTTACTTGTTTAACAGCCGGTTCCATCTACTTCCCCGAAGCTTCCCCAAAAGCTGCCACGACAACCCATCTTATTGGGCTATCCAGCTCAGCACCGCACTCTACACGCTGCTGCTATTCGTACTTGGTGGGTGGAAATTTCTCGTATGTAAGAGCCTCTTCACGTTATATTGGGGAGCATTTCAGAACACTGCTCACTACGGTTTGGAATACGGTAGTGCGAATGACAAATTCGCATCGCGGACATATCGAGTGGCCATGTGGTACGAGCGCCTGATTTTCCGCTCTGGAACGTATCACCTTGAGCATCACGTACTTCCCAACGTGCCTGGTCCATGCCTCGATCATCCTGACGTACAACAGCGAGTTACAGCTATCGTTGGCTTTAAACCAAAACCGGTGTGTGGCCTGCTGACCTACTGGGGCGACTGTATTCGACAATTCCGCGGCCCGAGATCAAAGGAAATGTCGCCAATGCAATGGCGATCCGACACCTCCCGCTGAACATCTTGGCACGAGCCCCGAGTCAGGTCCTATTACGGCCCGCGGAAAATTCTGAGAACTGTAATGCGTCATCGATGACGTCCAACCATGCAAATAACTGCTACAAACCTTATATCACTGAACGACTCTCGAGCTGAAACGCTCCAGGCAGTTGTGTGTGCGTTACAGATATTCAATGGTTTCGGTTTTTCATACGGCCTATCGGGCCACATAACCGCGCGCGATCCCGAGCATACCGATATTTTTTGGATGAACCCGCTAGAAATCCCGTTTGGCGATGTGCGTTTATCGGACCTCCGGCCCGTCTTGTTGTCCGGTGAGCCGCTGTGCGGTCGCGGAAGCGTGAACGACTCTGGTATAGAACTCCACGCGCACATTTATGAACGGCGGAGAGACGTGAACTCTATCGTCCATGTTCATTGTCCGTATGGAAAGGCCTTTTCAAGCCTCCGAAAGGAATTGGCTCCCGTCACCCAGGATGCGTGTGCTTTCTATGAAGATCATGTATTGCTAAATACGTTCGATGGAGTGGCTGCCGATTCGGGCTACGGACGGTTGGTCGCCGACACGCTGGGGCACCGAAAGGCCATAATCCTTGCGAACCATGGCTTTTTAACTGTTGGACCTACAGTAGAGGCAGCTTCTTGGTGGTACTTGGCGATGAGCGACGCCGCGCGCGTACAAATGCTTGCTGGAGACTTGGCCGTCCCATTGTCAAAGTATATTGCTCGTCGCACCGCGTTTCAAATTGGCGGACATAAGGCGGGCGCTTCAAATGCCCGGCCAATGTTTAACTCAATAAAGCAGCAACGCTCCGATCTCTTCGACGCCTTGCCTGATCTTCGTTCCAAAAAGATGGCGGCCGAATAGCGATGACATTCTTTTCAAGCTATCTAGACAATTCCGTGGTGTGTGTGGACAACGTTCTCGAACAGCCCGACTTTTCTCTACTAGTTAAGCAGTTGGAAGCCCCACAATCAATCTCTCCGTCGATCGAGCGAACCTATGGTATTTGGACAAAAAACACATATAACAATCCATCTCAATCTCGCGTCATTATCTGGGTTGGACCGCACAATAAACCGTCTTCCCCATTTTCGGGGATTGAGCTTTATCCAACTGACACAAGGATAGATCACGTAATCGATGCGGCCCGCGATATAGCGGTTCGTACCGGAATTGCTGGAACATTCAACAAAGACTGGATCGCCATTATGGCGAGTCGTTTCGACTACGGTGCAGCCGGAGGATTAATGTTTCATACGGACGAAGTGCACTATGCATGCGCATTTTCAATGTATTTTCATAGCGAGTGGAAGGCAGATTGGGGTGGGCATTTTCTATTTTCGCAACAAGATATCACTCGATTAGAACAAGGCGTATTTCTGACGCCCTTGCCAAACAGAATGGTCTTAGTTCGAGCTGGCGTGCCGCATAGCATCTCGGGGGTAAGCGCTCAAGCAAGTAGGCCAAGACAAGCCATAACAGGATTCTTCGTTCGCCCCGAACATGCGTTCAAACTTCTTGAAAAACATGGCGACCCAGCAAACTCGGCGGGACATCTATGACTAAGGTCTAACCCTAATTGATTACAAAAGATCATGCTTGGCATACGACTTCGTTATTATTTGCGAGAAACCAAGGGCTTGCTGAGCGGGCACTGGAAGATCGTGCTTCTCGTCGCGGCCGTTTGTTCGCCAGAGTTGATACCAACGGGCGAACAAAGAGAGTGGCTAGCTAAGCCAATATCTTTGCTCGCAGACGGATCAGGTTGTATCGAATCAAGAATGTATTGCCTGCTTGGGTTGGTTGTTGCCAGCCTAATCTGCACTGGCGCCCAGCGTGCCGCCATTTCGGGAGGAGAGTTCGCAAAGTACGCTCAGTCCTTGCCCGCGCCTCAACTTCGCGAACGCATTATAAATACACTTATTGTTGCAGTGAGTAGCACACCCCTGTTTCTTATATATCTCGCAGCAGTTTTCGTTGCGCCACGTCGAATCGGAGAATCGGCCTATCTTGGGAACGTTGCTGGTTGGGCGGGCACAATGCTTGCCGCACAAGTAGCTTTCATCGAAGAAAGCTGGCCAAGCTTACTCGGCGCGGCGTGTTCTGTCATATCTCTGTTAATCAGCGTAGAGTTTTTCGGCGAAATGAATTGGTGTTGGGTTATTTCGCTAATGCTTTGTGGTTTTTCTCTCTTTTTAGCACCTCGCCGATCATACCAGTCATGGGTATCCGCTTTACGGATGGGTAGCCAGTCACCTTCATTCAGCGCCAGGTCCAAGCAATTATCGCTGCGGACGTACACTACTCTGTCATTGGTGATTTTGTTCGCAAAAGACAAGACTGCGACCTTAGGGCGTCTTGTGGTAACTACTGTTCTCGTCACTTGCGCACTTGCTCTGATGTTCATATGGCAATTCGACGGAAAAACATATGGACTTCTTCTAGTCGCTTACGCCGCTGTGGCGCTGTTGATGGCAGGATGTTTTCGAGGGCTGTCCCGCGAGCACGAAAAGAGTAAGAGCTATATGGATTCGCTACCATTTTCGAGCCGTACTCAGGTAGTTGGCGATATCGTTGCGGTTTCGGTCGCCACAGTGCCCTTGTTAGCGGTTTCGCTACTAGTGGTGCTTCCCCATGTAGATTGGCGTCTTGAAGGCGCACGGGAACTTGGGGCCATGATCAGTATTCCTTTTTTACTAGCCGTGCTCCGCTACCCCCTCGTCCACTACGTACACCAACGTCAAGTGGTCGGCATACTGATTTCCGGTGCATGGATTGCTATCCAGTGCGCAATTTAGGAATATTACCAGTGATCACGTTATCTCATATCTTCAAGTCTTTTCGTGGAAAACAGGTATTGCGGGACATTTCTTTCGAATTCTCGGAAGGCCTGCATTGCGTGAAGGGCAAGAACGGTGTCGGAAAGTCGACTCTTATAAAGGTTATCGCTGGGGTCTGCGAGTCAGACTCAGGTGAAGTTTTGCTCCACGGCATCAATCTTCGAACGCGTGCGACCGTTGCAAAGCGGAAGTTGGCGTACATTCCCGACAGCTGTCCGGTATATGACTTCCTCTCCGGAAAGCAATTCTTAGATCTCGTTGCACAAATAAAGTGCTGCTCCGTGGGAGCGACATCTCTCCGATTGTTAGATCGTTTTTTGCTGTTGGAGCATTTGAATACAAAGATAAAAGATCTATCATTTGGCACAAAACGAAAGTTGATGATTGCTGCAGCTTCGATCGGTGACCCGAGCATTATCGTAGCCGACGAACCAAGTAACGGTTTAGACGAGCATTCGCTTTCCCTTGTAACAGAGTTCCTTCGAACTGTGGCGGAAAATGGTGTCGTCTTATTCACATCACATGACGAAAACTACATCGCGCAGTGTGATCCGTTAATTGTCGATTTGGTAGATGGTGCCCTGGTGCTCCGATCCGCTTAGTGCCAGGGCCAACTACTCGAAACGCAACACAACCGAGCGCGACACCTCTTCTTAGATATAAGGACACGTGAGTTCAAAAGCAACAGGGACCACGAGATGAAACGCAACGGCTCACGCAAAGACCAGCCACCAAACGGACGATGAAACGCAACACCCGAGAGGGTGCGCATAAGTACTTGACTTCAAAGATCCATCCCTCGCGGGAAAACGGACCGGGAGCTGGGGTGCCATGCATGAGATCAGCAGCTTCAAGCGACAATAGCATGCTCAGGTTCCACAAATGGCGCGCTGGCAGGAGCTAGCTTCGCCTCGCAAAAGCTTGGCGACTTACTTTGTGTTCATTGCTGTCAACGCGGGCGCAAAACTGTTCCTATTATTCAACCCTGTTTTCCACGTCGACTTGCGTCGGGCAGTTGCGGCGTCGCCAGCGATTTGAAGAGTCACGGTAGCGATGCACCCGCGCAACATCTGACATACCGCATTCCGAGTGCCCGGTGTTTCGAAGCTCTGCGAACCTGGCTTCCCGATTCAGTCTGCCCGAGACCGGCTCGATGGCTCAGGAATTAGATGGAACGGCCGACTTTGCCGGGAAAACTTCTGACGTCAGAAGCGGCTCACCAAAATTTTGCGTGGAGCATAGTGAGTCAAAATTCTTCCATATGGGTTCGCCAATATGTTTCGAGCAGGCGCTGACGCGCCGTCGCGCAGGTCGTGCAAATCACCTCGATCTACGTCAAGGCGGAGAAGCAGCGTATGCTCGAAGCGGCGGCACGTTGTTACGCGGACGACATTGAGTGAGTCGTGCAACCAGCGCGATGTATGTCGTCGCGTTCGTAGCAGCTGACACCGGGCACTCACGTATCGCCGAACCGTTCGCCAATAAGCGTATCGTAGTTGGCGGGGAAGGGCAGCAACGATTGCCTGCATTACAGCGTCTAGGCCCGTAAGACTGGAAATGCGTGCGCGAGGACGCGAGCTGTACGGAGAATGACATAACCTTCGCGGAAGCTATTAGCACCGTCGTCCGCATAGGACTTGAACCTGTGCAGGTTCGGTCTCCTGTGTGGGCCGCTTCATGGGCTGTGATGGTGACGTCCATGAGGTTCGCCTTTTTCGGTCTTTCAGCATTGACCGACCGGCGTACTCATTGCAGCGCTTAGGCAACTGCTCTCTGTATTAGATCGCCGTGCTTCTTAGCCGATTGATTTGTATGAGGCGCTCCGTCGCTCGAAGAACGAGTGCAATATTCTTTCCATATTGGAGAACCTAGTCTACATGCTTACACCTGAAGGCGCGGATGACACCGAGGTCATCGTTCGACCGGCCGCTGATGGACGCTGGCAGGTCGAGATTCCGACCGGTGACGGGGTCGCTGTCAATTTAGTCGACGACGAGCGCGCGGCAATCGCTTTCGCGCACGCCGTTCGTCCTGGCGCCGACATTCGAGTGCTGCCTGCAGCAGGGTGACTGCCGCACCGAGCGATGGTCTGATCGCGAAGGGAAGGGAGCGCCCAGCTTGGCCGGGTCGCTAGAGGGACGCATGCGGAAAGTGCTGGTACGCGCTTCGCGCATTGCGTCCTGTTCGCGTCGCTCGCCGGCGCACGGCATAACGCGGAACAAGCCAAGTCGGTCACAAGAGCTTTTTCGCTATTGACTAGCGTATGCTGACCTCATCCTCGGCCCTCAGGGAAAATCATGCGTCCGCTAACATATCTGAGGATCTACTGCACTTCTTGCGGTTTTTGGTCCGGCTGCATCTTTATCGATGATGTAGCGGTGAAAGGCATCTTTGGATGCCGGAGTCCATATGAGGTGCAGAGCTGGGCCGAGGACTCTGTCTATCGCCTTGATGTGATCAAGATTGAGTCCCATTGAATCGACCCGGCGACCCCACGGGGGCAAGTTGGCTTGGCCTGTCGCAAGCGTTGTCTGATGCCACTGAGGTGCACGACAGCATTTCCAGCAATCGATACAGATTGTATAAGCGCGTCCCAGGCGGCTACCGGGTCTTCGAGGTCGCCTTCAATAACGAAAAAGCGAGGTGGAGATGGGCTGCTCTGACAGGATGCGATAAGCGCGAGTATACACCGCCGCGCCCCAAACATTCGCATCGGAGCGTCTTGCCGGCATCAACGCAAAGCGGCAGTTGGACGGGGACTTTTGGGTGATGACCACTTGGCCCGATTCGATTCGGACCGCGTTTCATGATTGGGGAGGCATTCTCCGGATACGTAAAGTCTTGGTGATCCATTGGAACCGACGACCGCGCCGGAGGTAACAAGCTCGAGAACGCAAGAAGAGCGCAAACATCTTCGGCTGCGCCTAAGTGGTCGCCGCCCAGACGGTCATCTCATCTTCTGAGAAAGTCCGTCGGCGTCAGGCGAATCATGTCGGAGCTAGCAACCCGAGACTTTCGTTCCGCCACCGCGCGGACGCGAGCATATCCGTCTACAAAGCACTGCCGTATGCGTTCATCGTGAGCCGGGAGGTCGAGCCAAAAGCACTGTTGCAACGCTTCTAACAAGATCACGCACTCAACGCGCAGACCATCTTTGAGTATCGCGAACGCGACTCCATGTCGGGTCAGCTGAAAGTGAGATTCGCTCGGAGCCGCTTTCATAGGGACGTCGGAAACCGTTATAGCTCGGGGTTTGCAATATCGCCAGCGACGATCTTTTCACCGAGTTGCTGGGCAGCGGCGAGCGCCTCGTCCTGCCCCGTGTAAGGGCCCGATCGGCGAAGCGCCATCAAACGGATATAACAGCTTGGAAGCCGTCTTGCGCATCACCTTCAACGTGCCGTGAAAGCCGCTTTCGCGAGTGCCGCGGCAGGACGCGTAAACAGCGAAGTCGTTCTCGGTCAAGCCGGCCGCCGGTGCGACAGATTTGAACGGGAAGAGAACTAGCTTTGGGCGTTTTCCGTTGCGCATAGCACAGCTGAAATAGACGAACAGTTCGGTGGCAGCAAAAAATGTACCAAAAGAATTGGACAGACGCGAGATAATCGCCAAATGCGTGTGCTCGCGTGGACCGCGCTTAGACGAACGGAGCGTAATTTGAAGAATGCACAAAACACACAAGGTAATCAACGCCGACGGTTGGGTGATTGGCTACCGCGCGACGAGGACAGCGTTGTACGTTTCCGGCTGGAGTTCGCCGCGGCCGCACAAGCGCGCGAGAGCGTGGCTCCATTGAACGGATCTGTGGCCGACCTCGCGTCATTCATCCGTAATGATGCCGTCGTGCGAATGGATCTGACGCGTGCGATCGAGCAAGCCTTGGAGATCGGTTATCGACTTGGCTACTCATCGATCGAAGAATTGATCGTGCTACTTGATGCGATGCTGCACTACGCGCCGCCATTCAGTGAGTCGAGTTTGATCCATTGTCCCGTGAACGCCTTGTTCGACTGGCCAATGGTTATGCCCGCCGGCTATGCGCTCTTTCGAGATCCGGCATTCAACGCGCATCTGAAACGGGTGTTAAACGTGTGGGCCGGGTTTTTGTCTGGACCGTACTCTCGCACGCATCTTAACGATGAGCCGTCCACCGGGTGGTTCAGCCCTGCCGCTGACAGTAAGATTGGGCTGTCGCAGTTCATCTGCGACCCGAACAAGCCCTTCCGGGGCTTCGCGTCATGGAATCATTTCTTCACGCGCGAGTTCAAATCGGGTGTGCGCCCGGTTGCCCAGCCAAACGATGATCGCGTGATTGTAAGTGCTTGCGAGGCATCTCCTTACAACATTAAACATGACGTACAGCTTCGCGACTCGTTTTGGATCAAGTCACAGCCATACTCATTGGCCGAGATATTCAGTGCGAACGAGCTGGAGCTTGCGCGACGTTTTGAGGGCGGTTCAATTTACCAAGCGTTCTTGAGCGCGTTTTATTATCATCGCTGGCACGCGCCCGTTAGCGGGACAATCGTCAAAGCTTATCTGGTGGACGGGACCTACTATTCAGATGCCGAATCGGAAGGTGAAGAACCTAGCAGCCTTAATGATTCGCAAGGCTACATAACTGCAGTCGCGACGCGGGCGGTGATCGTCATTGAAGCAGATAGGCGCGAGGTCGGTCAGGTTGCGTGTGTGTTCGTTGGCATGGCCGAAGTGTCGTCTTGCAACATTGTGGCGCTTGAAGGGCAACGTGTGAAGAAGGGCGATGAGCTAGGCTACTTCCAATATGGCGGCTCAACCTTCTGCTTGATATTTCAGCCTGGCGTCGTCGACGAATTTGTGCCTCGTGGACCTTTCAAGGACGACGAGCCGCCAGTGAACGTAAATGCACACCTGTGCACCGCCCGCTAACAACGTCAGCGTTCTAACCTCGCTTGCGTTCTTGCGCGGGGTGCCAGCCCAATACTGTTTCGAAGTGCGCCCGAAAGGGCGTGCGATGCTCGCCGGTGTCTGGCGAATATAAGCTTCGGCGCGCGTCCGTTCGTCGCCATGCAGTGACCGCAGGTAGGCAGTTGCTTCATCCACACTCGGTACTCGACCGTTGTGACCGCGCGACTTTGCTGGCAACGCCGTCCAGATGAC
The DNA here is from genome assembly GCF_031450875.1 of Caballeronia sp. LZ001. Lineage (NCBI taxonomy): Bacteria > Pseudomonadati > Pseudomonadota > Betaproteobacteria > Burkholderiales > Burkholderiaceae > Caballeronia > Caballeronia sp. LZ001. The sequence goes on from NZ_JARTVX010000001.1 coordinate 496,054, forward strand.
GGCGTCTGCCCCGGTGCGGTCCATCCATTCGGTCAGCGTCCGAGATTGCTCGTATTCGATACCCTCAGGCCCCGGAATACTGCCAATCATTCGTCAAAATTCGCGCGGATGTCTTCTCGGATCCGCAACGCTTCTCGTGCGGAACTAAGCGAATCAACCAGAACCGGTGCCCAAAAAGTTGGTTGTACGGGTGCGCCCTCAAGCACGACGAGACTGATAATCTCCCCGTCCGAATGTCGGGCGTACTCCAAGAGGAGAAGCGGGCCGCCGTCGCGCCATTCGCCGACGATTGGGAAGCCCTTTAGATTCCACAAAAGCGAACCCCAAGCGACGCAGACAATATTCATTCGGATTCATCTGTCAAGGAGTTACCGATTGGAATTTCACTCATCTGGCTGTACTCCGACTGACATCGCCGCATGCGAGGCGCACGGAACAACACTCGAGCATCAAGGGCGAGCGCACGCTTGCGAGCTAGAGCAGCAGTTTGATGTGCATTCGAACAGATCACGGAATGGAAACGGCAGTTGCAGGAGCGTGCGGCCGACGTGTTTGGAACGGCGGACGTGACATCGAATGAGCCTCCGGTAGAGGTGAAGACCCTACACGCCAAGATCGGCAGGCTTTCTCGGGAAAATGATTTTCTAAGCGGCGCGCTTAACAAGGCGGGATTGCTGAGCGCAAAGCGATGATTGACCGTGGCCATCAGTTACCGGCGTCGCAGCAAACAAAGCTTGTCGGCATTGCCAGATGGAGTGCGTACTATCGGCCGCGGCAGGTCAGCGAGGCTGAACAGAACTTGATGCACTGGATCGACCAGTGCGCCTGGAGCCTCCGTTCGTCGGAGCGCGGATGCTGGTCCGTCTGTTGCGCCGGGAAGGCCATGGGGCCGGTCGTTTTCACGTGTACTGATGAGTTGTGGGAATGGAAAGCTTTGCTGGAAGCCCATTAGCGTTCAGGATGCCGTCAAAATCAAACGTATGCGCTTTGATCTTTGCGATTTTGCGGGAAGCCTTAAGCAGCAAATACGCCGCTCGTTCCGGACCTCGTTGTGCTACCTTTTGTATGTTCATAAGCAATCCATACACCGATGCCGTCCTCAGCACTTATGCGCGCCGTTGGACAAGTCGTCTCGTGGTGCGCCGCGACAACCGCCTGCGAGTGCTGGTGGTGGACGATAATGTGAATGCCGCAGACGGTTTTACCGCGTATTTCGGACTGTTTGGCACAACTTCGAAGGCTGCCTATGGGGGTACAAGTGCTATTTGCACCGCGTTGGAGTGGGTGCCGAACGTGGTTTTCCTCGACATATCTATGCCCGAATTAGACGGGTTTGCGGTGGCGCGACGATTCAGATCTGAGCCTCTTCTCAAAGACGTCGTAATAGTCGCCCTAACTGCGCACGACGAGGCCTTTGTTCGGCAGCGGGCCCCGGCAGGCGACTTCGACGGCTATTGTCAGAAAGGCAACCCCGCGACTGCGTTAGTCGAATTGCTTGAACAGCTCACCGGTGAAGTTTGAAAGCGTACCCCTAAGTGCGGCGGGCTGTCGCGCGGCGTTGCCGTCCTGGGCTACCGGATCAATCCTGTCGCCGGTGTGAGGCAAGGTCACCAAGCAACGAAAACAGCCTGCCAACGTCTAGCGGTTTGACAAAGTGGTAGTCGAAGCCTGCTGCCAGCGCGTTTTCTTTATCTTGCTGCAGGCCGTAACCAGTCACCGCGACGAGGACTGCGCCGGATGTTGATTGCCGCTTTTTCAATAGCGACGCCAGCTGATACCCGTCCATATCTGGCAAGCCAATGTCTAGAAGACAAATGTCCGGGCTCCATTGTTCCGTTTCCGCTAGAGCCGCATTACCGTTCGACGCCACCCGCACCTCATTGCCGAGCGAATCCATCAGCATCGCGAGCGTCTCCGAGGCATCCAAATTGTCGTCGACGACCAGCACGCGTAGTTGGGTAAGTGACGGTGTGGTTGAGGGCTCTTGCATTTGCTGGTCTCGTAACGCGCCGGACGTCTCCACGTGCTCAAGGCACATGACGAATCGGCTGCCTCGTCCAGGCCCAGAGCTAAAGGCTCGGACGCTTCCTCCGTGAAGTTGCATCAAGCTTCTAACCAGCGCGAGACCGATTCCAAGCCCGCCTTGCGAGCGATCGGAAGTGCGTTCGCCTTGAGAGAATAGGTCGAATGCGCGTGCCGCCACCTCGGGCGTCATTCCGATCCCGTTGTCAGCGACAGTGACCTTAACGAACTTGCGTTCGGCGGCGACTGTAAAGTCGATAGTGCCGTTGTCCGGCGTGTACTTAGCAGCATTGTTGAGCAGGTTGACAAATACCTGAGTCAGCCGCTTTTCATCGGCCCGCACTAATACCGCCGTCGAGGAAGTGTGCAGCGACAGACGATGCTTCTTCCGCTCGACGAGCGGCCTGACTTGCTCAATCGCATCGGCGGCTACCCGATTGACGTCGAGCACTTCCATGTTGAGTTTGATCAGCCCTTGCGTCACCCGCGAAACGTCAAGAAGGTCATCGATGAGCCCGGTCATGTGTTTCACCTGCCGAGAGATGATTTCACATGACTTGCTGACCCGTTGTGCATCGTTGGGTGCCACTCGCATTAGCTCTGCTGCGCTCGCTATTGGCGAGAGAGGGTTGCGCAGCTCGTGAGACAACATCGCCAGGAACTCGTCCTTGCGCTTGTCTGCCAACCGCAGTTCCTCTTCAGCGTTAATCCGATCGGTGATGTCTAACTGGGCGACAACTGCACCAACGATTTCACCGTGATCGTCTATGATCGGCGCGCCCGTGCTTAGAAGCGTATGCCGATCGGGTGGCTCATCGAAGCTTTCAATAGAGACAATGTCCCGTGAAGCGTCCTCACCGCGCAGAATGCGTGCCGTCGTCCACTCGTCAGCGGCAAGCGGTTGGCCGTGCCGGTCGGAATGATCGGCCCAAGACCCGTTCCACTGTTTAAAATCACCGATTTGCACCGGGCGGGGATGGTTTTCTCCCCACAAGCGAACAAAGGAACGGTTGACTCGCTCAATAGCGCCGACTTTGTCGCTAACGACGATGCCGACTGGAACGGCCTCTAATACTGCATCGAGGCGACGCGTAGCGTCGAGGGCCTTACGCGCGGCAGCGTGCGCGTCTCGCTCGCTCGCGAGCAGCCGCTTCTCGCTCGTACGTTGCTCTGTAATGTCGGAAAAAAGTACACCAACTTGGCGCGGTGTTGCGACGTCGGGACGGAAGGCGTAAATATCGAACCAACGTCCGAGCTTTGTTGCCTCTCTGCGTGCATGCACGGGCTGGCCATTGGTTGCCACCGCACCATAGATGTCGAAGAAATGGCGATCGTGGCCAGGAATGAGCTGCGAGACACGCCTTCCAACGACGTCTCCAAGCCCGGTGTGCGCCTCGAATGCGGCGTTTGCCATCACAAAACTGTAGTCGGACGCCTCTCCATTCTCATCGAACGACAGCTCGATGACGCAGAACGCTTGGTTGATCGCGTCAAACAAGCTGCGAAATCGCTGTTCGCTTGCAGCGAGGGCCTGCCGGGTCAGGTGCGCCGTTGTAACATCGGTTGTGGTGTGAGAAACACACAACAAGCGCCCGGCAGCATCGAAGATCGGTGTGTTGACCGCACTCCAAAACCGTTCTTCGTAACGGGTGCTTCCGTCATCAGCGGCTATCCAAAGTGGGAAGCGCTGCAGCGGCATCGCCTGTGTTTCGCCGGTCTCGATCGCTCGCGCGATCGACGCTCGCAGCGCTTCGACGCCAGTGTCGTCCGGATCCGAGGCATTGTCTGCGAAGACGTCGAAAAGGCTTTTCCCGACCATGTCTTCGCGACGAAGCGTCGAGACCTTCAGGAAGGCGTCATTGACCGCGAGAATGATTGCGTCCGTTGAAGGAGAAAGGAGGTAACTGCCCGTCGGAGCGGTGTTGAAGATTTCTTCGAAGATAAGTGCGGAAGCCATGTGCACGATTGCGCTTGGACGCGGCGCTTCATTAGTCTGATTGTAAGAAAGGTATCACGCGCAACGTCCGTGCCGGCGGAGGCGCTTCGTTCAAACTGCTTCGTTCAAACTGAAAAGTTGGCAATAGGTCACCGTGCCCGCTTCGAGACGTGCGGGGATGTGAAACCTGGTGTAGAGGTCCGTTAATTGATATGACTTCCCATGTCAATTTGAGATCGGTTTTCAGATTCCCTTAGCCATCCGAATTCCCTGAGGGCGGCGTAGCAGTAAGTCTCGACGGTGGATCACGCTGATATTCGCGGGTTGGTACCGCATTACAGAGGTCTACATGTGTTGAGGTGCTTCAATCCGGCCGAAGCTCCAAATCGCCTCAACCATTTGCTCACCTCGATAAGCAACCAATCCATGTTTCGTGCTCGCCGCGCGATTGCTGCTGGAAATTAGTGCGGCGCTTTCATACAGTCAAGCATCCGTATCAATGCACCTGAGCAATTATTCAGTCAATTTGGCGTTCACACGTCGTTGCAAACCACTCCACCTATGTGCAGGCCGAGAAGAGGCGCGTGCGCGGCGGATAGGTGTTGCGCAGATGACGATGTTCGTTAGGCCCGGAAAGGTGGGCAAGAGTGGTCTCCGCGGCACGTGGCGCGCTTCCACGCCGCGCGCGGGCTGGCCCAGAGCCAATGTCGACGCATCATATTGGTCATAGGCTGCTGTTTCTGACGTTGGAAATCACCACGGTACGGCGGCGTATTGCGGACGGTTACACACTAGTTGTTTGGGTTGCGAAGGCTGCGATGACCACCGGCCAGGACGTCGATAGCCGCGATCGCCGGGCTGGCCGAATGCGCTGGCTGTAGAGGTGCGTTAATTCTGCTACTGGGTGCACTAATTCCGCTAATGCAGCATAGTTCGGGCAATCTTTCTGCGGGGCATTTGCTTCCGGCGTTAGCAGTCGTTCCGCATGACATGCCTGCAGCAACTTGCTGTCTCAGTCAGGCCCGTGTTCTCCTGTGTTCCTCCAATCCGCAAGATCGGAGTTCCGCCCAATTCGTTTCCAGCGAAGTGGGGGCAATGCCAACGGTCTTCGAGACAGACATCGAAAGTAGTGTCGAGCGCAAACAGTCGAGCACCGATTTGGACATCGTCCGCCTGCGCGCGCGCTACAACGTCTAGTCTGCAGTAGCAGACTAAGCGCACCGGACCGGTGTAGTAGCAGAATTAGCGCCCACGGCACAGGGAAACGTTGCGCCTCGACAACACCATCGAGGGAATCGAAAAGTCACATTCATGCTCGTAAAATCAACGAGCTGTTGGCTCTTTTCCATTAAAAGGCTGGTTCTTCCTGTTCCGTTTGTACGGCCCCGAGGAAGCTTATTTCAATGGGAAGTGGAAACCGGCTGACCTAATGTATCTGTCAGCGCATCCCGTCTTGAGTGTCAGGGTGCATGATGCGAAAGTTTCGCCATCGTAGTGATGGGAGTGATGCGATGGACGACGACGTGATGGGGCGAGCTGTCGTGCGAACGGGGGCTCGGCGCCCTCGCCAAGGCGAGGCATTCTGGCGAGAGATGGTCGCCGCATGGAAAATGAGCGGCGTTGGCACTCGGCGTTTCTGTCGCGAACAAGGTCTTGCCGTCAGCACTTTTGGATTGTGGCGCAAGAAGTTTGCGGGCGAGACGTCTGCAACGAGTCCGCTGGCCGTGACGGCCGACGCCGCGTTCGTCATTGCTCGCCTCGAAGGTGAGCCTGCGGCGACACCATCATCTGCTTCCGCCGATACGCCGTCGTCATCGTCATCGTCATCGACGCGTGATCGCGTGGCGTTATCGATTGCCGGCGTTCGCATCGAAATGAGTGGCGTGCATGCAGAGCGCATTGTGCGCTTTGTGCTCGGACAGCTTGGCGGTGCACGGTGCTGATCGCCGCTGACGTCCGAGCCTACATCTGCCGCGAGCCGGTCGACATGCGCAAGTCGATCGACACGCTGTCTTATCTGGTCGAACCGCTTCTTGCGCAGAAGCCGGCTTCGGGCAACCTGTTCGTGTTCGTCGGGCGTGACCGCACGAAGGTGAAGTGCCTCTATTGGGACCGTACCGGATTCGCGCTTTGGTACAAACGGCTTGAACATGGGCATTTCCCATCACCGGCAGCGCTCGCACAACGCGGCTTCACGCTTGCGGAACTCAATGCGTGGCTCGAAGGTATTGAGATTCCGGCGCGCGAGCCTCATCGCGCCGTCGCGGTGACGCGCGTGGCTTAAACGCTGCCCTGAATCTCGCACAGCGCTCACCGAAGCTTGTAAACGTCGCGCGAGTTGGGCATCATGGTTGACATGCTGCCCGCCGCCGTCACTGCCGGGGATCTGCCACTGGAGCTCGAGGCCCTGCAAGCCTTTGCACTCGAACAGAATCGGCTCGCGTGCGTGTTGTGGGAGCAACTGGATAGCCTTCAGCATCAGATCGCGCAGCTCAATCGCGCTCGCTTCGGCGCGAGTTCCGAGCGCCTGGCGGGTCAGGCCGAGCTGTTCGACGCCGCCACAGATATTCCCGTTCCCCCCGAGTCCGCGAAGGTTCAAGTCACAGGGCACACCCGGAAAGGACGCCCCGCGTTGCCAAAGGACTTGCCACGCACGCGCATCGAATATGACCTGAGCGACGAACAGAAGGCCGCATTCGACGCGCTTGAGCGCATCGGCGAAGAGCGTAGCGAGACGCTGCATTACGAGCCGTCAAGGCTCACGGTCATCGAACATATCCGCTTCAAGTATGCAGCGAAGAAGGATGGCGAGTCGACCATCGTGACGGCGAGCGCTCAGCCCTCGCCGCTGCCCAAGAGCAATGCGAGCGCGAGTCTGCTCGCGAACATTTTGGTCAACACCTACGTTGATCATCTGCCATTGAATCGGCAAGAGATGCGCTATGCGCGCCGTGGAATTCACCTGCCGCGAGCCACGCTGTGCGAATGGAAGTTAGCCGCAGCAGAATTGCTTGGCGTGCTTATGCCTCCGCTGCGTGCGCACCAGTTGCAGGCGCCGCGCATGCACGTCGACGACACGACGCTGCCTTTGCTTGAGAAGGGCCGCAAGACCACCCGCACTGCGCGATTATGGGGCTAACTGGGTGCGGGCCAACGCGAGGAGAACGGCGTTTGGCTCGATCACCCTCCGGCGGTCGTGTTCGAGTTCGCTGAATCGCGCGCGGGCTCGCATCCGCAGGGTTACCTCAAAACTTACAAGGGCTACTTGCAGGCCGACGCATACAGCGGGCACGAGGCCCTCTACGAAACCGGCGACATCATCGCGGTCGGTTGTTGGGCGCATTGCCGCCGTCGGTTCTTTGAAATCGCCAAGACCCAAAGCAAGCCGGGACTCGCGGCACAGGCGCTGCAATGGATCGCACAGCTATACGCCATTGAGTCGCGAATCAACCATCAGACCCCTGACCGCAAATATGCGGCGCGGCAAGCTGAGGCCTTACCGGTACTTGCAAAGTTCCGGCAATGGCTGGAAGGCAACGTCATTGGCTTGCCGACTCAGGCACCCCTCGCCAAAGCGTTTGGCTACGCGTTGCGTCATTGGCAAGCGCTGATTCGCTACACAGAGAGCGGAGTTCTGTTACCCGACAACAACGCGTTGGAACGCCAAATCCGGCCGATTGCTCTTGGAAGAGTCAACTGGACCTTCGCGGGCTCCCCGCGAGGCGCTCGTGCGACGGCCACAATGTATTCATTGCTCGGGACGGCTCGCTTAAACGGTTTCGAACCGTATGCATGGCTGAAGGAAACACTGGAAAAGTTGCCGTCGTATCCCGTCAATCGCGTGCATGAACTGCTGCCGCTTGCCCGCTAATTACCCCAACATTCATGGACATCTTGGACTCCCTTCGGCAGGCCCCCAGCGCTGAGTTGTATCGCCTATATCTGACCATCGGCAAAATGCTCGATGACCCGCGACGCATTCTTGAAGTCCGTCAACGACTGCACATTGGGATGACGGTCCGATACATCGGTGACAATCCGTTGGGACCGCCTTTGGAAGGCACTGTCACCGAGCTGCGACATACGCAAGCGGTCGTACAGGACAACGTGACTCGCCGCCGATGGGCAGTGTTGTATGCGGCGATTCTCCTCGATGCCACCGCAGCCCCAACTCAAAAGGAAGCGCCGCCACCTCGCTCGCGCCCCGAAGAGTTCTTCATCGGCGACACCGTGGGATTCACCGACAAACATCTGAACGAGCGTGTTGGCACCGTCGTCAGACTCAATGCGAAAACGGCGTCCATCGCCGTGACAGATTCCGAAGGACACTGGCGCGTCTCATACGGTCTACTGCGGAAAATCCTCGTTATCTGATGAACTCCTGTCAACACGGGATGCGCTGACGCATACGACCTAATCGAAGTGAAAACTGATTGACTCGAGCCAGGTCGCCGAATGCAGTTACATAGGCGACACTCCGCAACCTTGCGTATTCGAGTTGCGCGATCCAGTTGAGCCGCGCGCCACGACCGCTGCGGGGTTTTGCGTCCATTGGCTCCCGAACCTACATAGGCATCGAGAATGCTATAGGCACAAGTCACCGACGCAAGGAGCCAGCAATGAATTCGAAGTCCCTTTTAGGCCGGGCGAGTGCATGGCCCACTCGGATGTTCAAACGCTTTTCAGCAGATCGCGGTGCGCCCATGGCGGCCAGCATTGCTTTTTATTCTGCGTTCTCGCTCGCGCCGACGCTCGTCATGGTGATTGCGGTGGCGGGGCTTGTATTCGGCGCGGAGGCAGCGCGTGGCCAACTTTTTGGTCAAATAAGTGGAATGCTTGGCAAAGATGCGGCCGCGAGCGTTCAGACTATCGTGGAGCATGCTCACCGGAGCGGCGGCGGGGGCGTCGCTGCCTTGATCTCGTTCGCGCTGTTAGCCGTCGGTGCTTCAGCTACATTTTCTTCTCTGAACACTGCTTTATCGATTATTTGGCCGGCCAAAGAGCGCCCTAAGTCGGGCGTGACGGCGCTTGTCAAAATACGCCTGATTTCCTTTGGCCTAGTGATGGGTGTCGCGTTCCTACTCGTGATATCACTCGTCTTAGATACTGCTTTACAAGCTGCAGGGAAGTGGGTTTTTGGAGCGTCGCCTTTAGTTATTTTGACCGACGTCGCGCAATTTGTGATTGGGCTCGTGATATTGTCATGCGCCTTCGCTGCATTGCTTAAATATCTGCCTGACGGGCCTGTACCCTGGCGGGATGCAGTGGTCGGTGGCAGCATCGCCGCTGTTCTCTTTTCGATCGGCAAAAAGCTCTTCGCCCTGTATCTGACACATGCTGGCACGGCCAGCGCGTTTGGAGCCGCCGGATCGCTGGCAGTCTTGCTGATGTGGCTTTACTTCGCTGCCGCCGTTCTGTTGCTTGGGGCGGAAGCGGCTGCATCGCGCGTTGAACAACGAAGCGGTGAGACCCTTGAAAACGGCGCAGCCACGGATAAAGACCGCAATAGCCGCGATGACAGCGCCGGCTCCCCGGCTTCACGAACGTTGGGCACAGCGGCGCCCATGTCAGCCGTGCCGCTTGCGCAAACATCTGCGAGCATGGGACGGGTGAGACCGGACGAGGGTGCCCTAGAACGCGCTGCACGGCCGGCTCAAATCAACCCCGTTAGATGGGCGTTGGCGCTTGTCGGGGCCGGCCTCTTCATCGTTATTCGGGCCCCCAAGCGTTTGAGCCATAAATAGCGCGTTTCGTATTAAGCGCCAAAGTAGGTCGGGAGCGGTGCCTCCGGTGATGCCTGTGACCTTCCATCCTCGTCGAGCTAGAGTCCCGAGGAGTTCGTGCACAACTCCGGGCGCAAGACAACAACGCGGCTAACCTTGCTGATCGGGTTGTGCTCGTTCGCTGCGTTGTTCGTCGCTTCCAACCCTCAAGCACAAAGCGAAGTATGGGAACGGAAGCGCGAAATGCGTAGAACCTAGCTTGCTCCTCGATCGGAAACTCCTTGGGACGTTACTGGAACACGCTCCGGCGACTTCACCTCTTTCCGGCATCGTTTCCGACTTGCTGGATTGCGCCCTCGAAGACACGCGGTCAGCACGTGGCATAGCAGGGCGAGCCAAAGCAGTGCAACCCGCTGGATGAGTAGTGGCGTTGCGCCGCTCGCAGGGATCGGGGATGGGGATAGATTACAAGCGGCCCCCGCGTGAATAGCCCGATTTATAACGGACGAGCTTTAACTTCACAACCGCGCAGGCCGCGCGCGGTTGTGAGACATCAGCGCCGCATGCTTGAGGCGGCGACCCGTTACGGCGGGGACGACGACGCGGGATAACCGAGCTTGGCTGCAGTACTCATTCAATAAGGTAACAGCCTGTTGAAGTAAGTACGTCGCATCGTCGCCTCTGTGGCATTGTAGCCGGATGCGATTTGGTATGCTGCTTGGTCAACGGGTGCCAACAGCTTCACGCTATCGGGCAAGTTATAGCGTTAGTTGTGCCACCGAAGGTTCAACATTGACGGATGTTGCGGGAACAGCCACTGATCCTGGCAAAAGTTCATCCGGATAGCCGATCAGTGCGCTGCTTCATTTCACTATTGGTCACCAGCGCGTCGTCGAAAATGTTTCCGGCGAGGGGGGTGATATGAATTCAAGTAGTTAGGATTTATGCAGCAGGAGTATCTCGTCGATGGCAAGCGGTTAACATTTCAACATTGGACGTTAGCCGCCAATAGGGAGCGCCAAGCTTTGACGGTTTGCGAGAGGAAGCATGCTGAGACCGCTAGTACGCGCTTCGCGGGTTGCATCTGGTTTGCGCCGCTCTCCGGCGCACGGCATAACGCGGAACAAGCCAAGTCGGTCACAAGAGCTTTTCGCCATTGACAAGCGTATGCTGACCTCATCCTCGGCCCTCAGGAAGAATCATGCGTACGCAAACATACCTGAGGATCTACTGCACTTCTTGCGGCTTTTGGTCCGGCTGCATCTTCATCGATGGTGTAGCGGTGAAAGGCATCTTTGGATGCCGGAGTCCATACGAGGTGGAGAGCTGGGCCAAGGACTCTGTCTATCGGCTTGATGAGATCACGATTGAGTCCCATTGAATTGACTGCCCCCGGACCGGAGCGGTGGTGGACCGGCCAAGGGTTAGTCTGCACGCTTTGCTGCGAAACCCTCCTACAATCGAACCACACCGTGACCGGACGTTTAACTAAATGTCTTTTCAGGACGACCTTTCGTTCACGGATCGTGCTCTCGTCTCAGCAAGCCGACGCGCAATGTCGGCAGCCGCGCCAAAGTCGTCGCTAAGATGCCGCCGAGCACTTTCTTCGTCGGCGGCAAGTTTTAAGTAAGCGGCGGCGAGTTTTCGCAGCTCGTCCTCCGACGCGTCTTCGATTCCGATCAGTTGATTATTAGCTGACCGGTGTGACGCCAGCAGCTCGTTAAGTTTCAAATGGACGGCGACGCTATCCTTATTCGCGCTCTGCTGGATCAGAAAGACCATCAGGAACGTGACGATGGTGGTACCGGTGTTGATCACCAACTGCCAATTTTCTGAAAAGTGGAACACGGGTCCTGAGACAAGCCAGGCAATCACGGAAACGACCGCGAGGCCAAAAGCGAGGGGTGATCCAGCCCAACGCGTAACAGCACTTGCAAAATAATCGAAAGCTCGAGCGATAGGATGCCGATTGGCGTATGCCGGCGTGGACGTAGTCGGTACGGTATACATCGGTTCGGCTTCGACAAACGGGTCGTTTGTTTTCATAGCGGTTTGGGCTGTTGGATCCGCACTAATTTAAACTGTCAAGCTTTCGGCCATCCTACAACGGGTAGGGCACGGACGTTCCTCCGGTGGCAGAAGTCGAAAAGTTTCTTAGCGAGCGCATATGAAATAATCCGGGGTTGACTTTCGGATAGCTTCTATGAATCTCAAGACGCGCAACAATGTCCATATCCAAGGAGCGGGACCTGTCACGCTCGTTTTCGCACATGGCTTCGGCTGCGACCAGAACATGTGGCGCACCTTCGCGCCGACGTTCGGGAAGGATTATCAAACGATCATGTTTGATTTAGTCGGCAGCGGGAGGTCAGACTTGTCTGCTTATGACCGCAACAAGTATGGTTCGCTTCGCGGCTACGCGGGCGACGTGCTTGAGATCGTCAATCAGTTCGCGAGCGGCCCGGCAGTGTTTGTAGGGCACTCTGTCAGCGCGACGATTGGCATGCTCGCGGCCATCGAATCGCCGAAGAAATTTGCGGCGAACATCATGATTGGCCCGTCTCCCTGTTTCATCAATGACGGCGAGTACGTTGGCCGGTTCGAGCGGGACGATATCGAAGAGATGCTCGAAACCTTAGAAAACAATTATCTTGGTTGGGCGGGGTCAATGGCACCGGCCATCATGGGCGCTCCCGAGCGGCCTGAGCTCGGGCAAGAACTGGCGAACAGTTTTTGCCGAACGGATCCGGACATTGCTGCCCACTTCGCGCGGGTCACGTTTCTTGCCGACCATCGGCGTGAGCTGAGCAGTGTCACCACTCCGACGCTTATCATTCAATCCAACGATGATTTACTTGCCCCGGTTGCGGTCGGTGAATACATGCACAGGACCATTGTCGGCAGCACGCTTGCCGTCGTCGACAATGTGGGGCACTGTCCGCATTTGAGCGCGCCCGAGCCCAGTGGGGCTGCAACGCAAGCGTTTTTGCGCGGTTTAGGCCTCTGAAGATGGAACCCACCCCTGGACCGTCTGGCTCACTGAGCGACGCTTTCGAGCACGCGCCGTGCGGTCTCATCACCGCCGCGACCGACGGGACCATCACGCGTGTGAATGCCACGTTTTGTCGTTGGTTGGGTCTTGAAGCCTCGGATTTGGTCAATCGTCAGCGCGTGCAGGACCTCCTGACGATGGGCGGCAAAGTTTTTCACCAGACTCACTGGGCGCCGTTACTGCAGATGCAAGGGTCCGTCGCAGAAGTCAAACTTGAATTTCGTCACCGCGATGGACACAAGGTGCCGATGCTGATCAATGCATCCCGAAGGACGCTTGAGAATGGTCAGATTGATGACCTGGCCTGCATAGTCGTGCATGACCGTCATAAATATGAGCGCGAGCTTCTCCGCGCTCGCAGGCAAGCCGAGGACGCTCTTGAAGCAAAGAGTAGGGCAGAACATGCCCTGCTCCTTGCTAATCGCCACAAGGACGAGTTCTTGGCGACGCTTGCTCATGAACTGCGCAATTCACTGGCACCGGTCCATGCGGCTGTAAGGCTTCTCGCCACCAAGAAGGTCTCTGCGCAACAAGCCGAATGGTCCCGCGGCGTGCTGGAACGCCAGGTTACGCAGCTCGGAAGGCTTGTCGATGACCTTCTGGATATCTCGCGTGTTGCGGAGGGCAAGCTTGAGCTGCGCCTAGAGCGCGTCGACATTGCCGAGGCAATTCATGGTGCAATCGAAGCCGCAAATGAGCTCGTTCAAGCGAAGTCTCACCAGCTCACGACGAAACTTCCGAGCTCATTGGTATATGTCGAAGCAGACCCGACCCGACTCACTCAGATCATCCTTAACCTTCTTAACAACGCTGCGAAATACACGCCGGCTGGAGGGAGGATCGAAGTCGAAGCATGGCGTGATGATGGCGAAGTAGCAGTCACCGTACGTGATTCGGGCATCGGCATCGCGTCCGAGAGCCTCTCGACGGTGTTCAGCATGTTTTCACAGCTGCCATCAGCCCGCTCACATGCACAAGGTGGCCTTGGTATCGGGTTGTCTCTTGTGCGAGCGTTGACTGAGCAACAAGGCGGAAAGGTGACTGCGGCAAGCGCGGGAGTGGGGCTAGGCAGCGAATTCACGATCTTCTTGCCGCTCGCTCCAGTTCAAACCAATGAGCAGGACAGCGAGGAGGTGCTACCGCCCACGGACCATAAGCAGCGCCGCGTTCTGATCGTCGATGACAGTGAAGACGCAGCGGTTAGCCTTTCGATGCTGCTTGAAACCGATGGACACGTGACCGCAACTGTAAGTAGCGGCCAGGCTGCTTTGCGTTCAATGTCCGATTTTCAAGCCGATGTTCTGCTCATCGATATTGGCCTGCCGGACATATCCGGCTATGAAGTCGCCCGGAAACTACGGCTCGGGGCTCCGAGCGGAACACTCTTGCTTATCGCGCTTACTGGCTGGAGCCAGGAAGCGGACCGTCAGGCGGCATTCGATGCTGGCTTTGATCATCATTTGGCGAAACCAGTCGTTTACGATCGTCTACTCGCGCTGCTGGTGTAATCTGGACTGACTGTTGCTTGGAAAAAGTGAGCCGCGTGGTCCACCGCAATAGCAGGAAGTATCATACGCCGAAAATCTTGCTCGGCGACGATGAACTTGCAGATGGAATATACCTACGATACGCTTTAGCTGGCTTCCCGATGCAGTCTGGCCGAGACCGGCTTAAATTCCGACGGATGACGGGATCACTGTCAATTTAGGCGACGACGAGCGCGCGGCAATCGCTTTCGCGCACGCGGTTCGTCCTGGCGCCGACATTCGAGTGCTGCCTGCCGCAGAGTGACTGCCGCACTGAGCGATGGTCTGATCGCGAAGGGAAGGGAGCGCCCAGCTTTGCCGGGTCGCTAGAGGGACGCATGCGGAAACTGCTGGTACGCGCTCCACGCGTTGCGTCCTATTCGCGTCGCTCTCCGGCGCATGGCATAACGCGGAACAAGCCAAGTCGGTCACAAGAGCTTTTCGCCATTGACAAGCGTATGCTGACCTCATCCTCGGCCCTCAGGAAAAATCATGCGTCCGCAAACATACCTGAGGATCTACTGCACTTCTTGCGGCGTTTGGTCCGGCTGCATCTTTATCGATGATGTAGCGGTGAAAGGCATCTTTGGATGCCGGAGTCCATATGAGGTGGAGATCTGGGCCAAGGACTCTGTCTATCGCCTTGATGTGATCAAGATTGAGTCCCATTGAACCGACCCGGTGACCCCCATTTGACCATGCAGCGACGGACTGACCCGCGAATCTACAAGCCGACAGCACAGGGGCAAGTTGGCTCGCGCCCGTCCCAAGCGTTGTCTGATGCCACTGAGGTGCACGACAGCATTTCCAGCAATCGATACAGATTGTATAAGCGCGTCCCAGGCGGCTACCGAGTCTTCGAGGTCGCCTTCAATAACGAAAAAGCGAGGTGGAGATGGGCTGCTCGGACAGGATGCGATAAGCGCGAGCAAGACACCGCCGCGCCCCAAACGTTCGCATCGAAGCGTCTTGCCGTCATCAACGCAAAGCGGCAGTTGGACGGGGACTTTTGGGTGATGACCACTTGGACCGACTCGATTCGGACCGCGTTTCATGATTGGGGAGGCATTCTCCGGATACGTGAAGTCTTGGTGATCCATTGGAACCGACGACCGCGCCGGAGGTAACAAGATCGAGAACGCAAGAAGAGCGCAAACATCTTCGGCTGCGCCTAAGTGGTCGCCGCCCAGACGGTCATCTCATCTTCTGAGAAAGTCCGTCGGCGTCAGGCGAATCATGTCGGAGCTAGCAACCAGAGACTTTCGTTCCGCCATCGCGCGGATGCGAGCATAGCCGTCCACAAAGCACTGCCGTATGCGTTCATCGTGAGCCGGTAGGTCGAGCCAAAAGCACTGTTGCAACGCCCCTAACAAAATCACGCACTCAACCCGCCGACCATCTTTGAGTATCGCGAACTCGACTCCATCCCGGGTCAGCTGAAACTGAGATTCGCTCGGAGCCGCTTTCATAGAGACGTCGGTAACCGTTATAGCTCGGGATTTGCAATATCGCCGTCAACGATCTTTCGACCGATTTGCTGGGCAGCTGCGAGCGCCTCGTCCGGTCCCGTGTAAGGGCCGATTGGCGAAGCGCCATCAAACGGATATAACAGCTTGGAATCCGTCTTACGCACCACCTTCAACGTGCCGTGAAAGCCGCTCGCGCGAGTGCCGCGGTAGGACGCATAAACAGCAAAGTCGTTCTCGGTCAAGCCGGCCGCCGGTGCGACAGATTTGAACGGGAAGAGAACTAGCTTTGGGCGTTTTCCGTTGCGCATAGCACCGTTGAATAGACGAACAGTTCGATGTCAGCAAAAAATGTACCAAAAGGAATTGGACAGACGCGAGATACTCGCCAACTGTGCGTGCTCGCGTGGACCGCGCCCGCTGCGGTCGCACAAGCGCGCGTGAGCGTGGCTCCATTGAACAGATCTGTGGCCGATCTCGCGTCATTGCTCGACATTTCCCGGCGTCGTCAACGAATTTGTGCCTCGTGGGCCTTTCAAGGGCGACGAGCCGCCAGTGAACATAAATGAACACCTGTGCACCGCACGCTGAACAACGTCAGCGTCCTAACCTCGCTTGCGTTCTTGCTCGGGGTGCCAGCCCAATACTGTTTCGAAGTGCGCCCGAAAGGGCGTGCGGATGCTCGCCGGTGTCTGGCGAATATAAGCTTCGGCGCGCGTCCGTTCGTCGCCATGCAGTGACTGCAGGTAGGCAGTTGCTTCATCCACGCTCGGTACTCGACCGTTGTGACCGCGCGACTTTGCTGGCAACGCCGTCCAGATGACGGCGTCTGCCCCGGTGCCGTCCATCCATTCGGTCAGCGTCTGAGATTGCTCGTATTCAATACCCCCAGGGCCCGGAATACTGCCAATCCATTCGTCAAAATTCGCGCGGATGTCTTCGCGGATCCGCAACGCTTCTCGTGCCGAGCTAAGAGAATCAACAAGAACCGGTGCCCAAAAAGTTGGTTGTACCGGTGCGCCCTCAAGCACGACGAGACTGATAATCTCCCCGTCCGAATGTCGGGCGTACTCCAAGGGTAGAAGCGGGCCGCCGTCGCGCCATTCGCCGACGATTGGGAAGCCCTTTAGATTCCACAAAAGCGAACCCCAAGCGACGCAAACAATATTCATTCGGATTCATCTGTCAAGGAGTTACCGATTCGGATTTTACTTATCTGGCTGTACTCCGGCTTTGCGTGCAACATCGGGGAGATCTTTCACTTCGCTGTGCAGCACGTCTATCACGCACCGGTTCTCAAGGATCAGGTACGACGCGGCCCAGCAAGAGCGCAAGCCCGCTGACCGTAGACGCCGCGCCTAGATACTTCAAAGGCGGCCAATCGTCGCCGATAATGGTAACGATTGTTCCGGAAAGCAAGGTGAAAATCAGCATCATTGCCGCGATGGCGCCGATGACGGTCGCCCGTTGCATCTGCTCGCAGCGGCGCTTGTAAAGCGGTATCTGTTCGGCGACGTGCCGCCGCCGGTCATTGCTGGTTTCCGTCGCACGGTATTCGGTGACTAGCGTTCGGTACCGGTCAAAGGCGCCTACGAATTTTTGACCCAAAAGTTGTAGGAAAATCCAAGAGGCAAACACGAGGCTCGCCGTGGGTCCGGCCGTATCGAGAACGTCTTTCAGCTGAAATGTCATTGACGTCGTCCGCCAGGTTTGTCGCAATAGACTCAGCACATGTTATGCCGACGAACGACACAGGCGTCCGATACGTGACGAGGCGGCCGTTGGGCGAGTGAAGGAGGTAACGATCGAGTTCATTTATTCAAACACTCGGTTTTCGCATGGGCAAGCCGACGGGCTATTTCGGCAGCGGCACTTCGAATTAGCGTTTGCGGGCAAACCCTTAAGCAGCAAATACGCCGCTCGTACGGGAACTCGCTGTGCTACCTTTTGTATGTTCATAAGCAAACCATACATCGATGCCGTCCTCTAGCACTTCTGCGCGCCGTTGGACCAGTCGTTTCGTGGTAAGCCGCGACAACAGCCTGCGGGTGCTGGTGGTGGACGATAATGCGAATGCCGCGGACGCTTTTACCGCGTATTTCGGACTATTTGGCACAATTTCCAAGGCTGCCTACGGGGGTGCAAGCGCTATTTGCACAGCGTTGGAGTGGGTGCCGAATGTAGTTTTCCTCGACATATCGATGCCCGAATTAGACGGGTTTGCGGTGGCGCGACGATTCAGATCCGAGCCTCTGCTCAAAGACGTCGTAATAGTCGCCCTAACTGCGCACGACGAGGCCTTTGTTCAGCAGCGGGCTCCGGCAGGCGACACGGCTATTGTCAGAAAGGCAACCCTGCGACTGCGTTAGTCGAATTGCTTGAACAGCTCACCGCTGAAGTCTGAAAGCGTACACCTGCAAGGGGCGGGCTGTCGCGCTGGTTGCCGTCGCGGTTGACGGATCATTCCCGTCGCCGGCGTAAAGCAAGGTCGCTAACAATCTGCCAACGTCTAGCGCCTTGACAAAGTGGGAGTCGAAGCCTGCTGCCAGCGCGTTTTCTTTATCTTGCTGCAGGCCGTAACCAGTCACCGCGACAAGGACTGCACCGGACGCTGATTGCTGCTTCCCCAATGCAGCGTGGGGACGCCATCTCAAAGCAGACCTTTCGGATGGTCGGCGTTGCTGCGGAACTGGCGGCGCTCCCTTCACATCCGGATCACTGAATTTCACCATGAATGGTCGAAGGGACTCGGCCTCTACCTTGCACTCGTACGTCGTTGCAAAGAAACGAGCGTTCGCAACCTTGCATTTGATTATTTTGCAGTCGGTCTGGTGTCTGGCGCGAAGTCTGTTTAAGCGCGCACGGCTGTGTCGTCCTCGCAGCTGCGGTCAGAAGAAGCGCTGTATGAGAAAAAGCAGCGCGGCACTCGCAGTCATTGCGGCGAGACATCCGACCACAAGAAGGCTGCGCGGCCAACGTCTAAGCCGCTCGATCTCTCTAAAGTGAATTTCGATCGCTTGTTACATCCGCTCGCCTGAGCGCTCCCATTCGGATTTCATCGTGCCTCCGCTTCGATGAGTTTTGGGAAGGCCCGCCGAATGCACGGAGATCACCCATCCGAAAGATTCGACAGCTCCTTCAGCGACAGTTCGAGGATTTCCGCCGCATCGGCATGTAGTGCCGCAATCTCTGCGCCCAATGAAATGCCCGATGGCATTTTGCGATTGTCTGCAGAATCGCGAAGCACTGTCATAGCCAGCCGGAGTGCATCAACGAGATTAAGATTGTTCAAGCGCCCCTCCTTCGCGTATGGGGACGAACAGTTTGGATACCCAATTAGGGTGCCGCACTATATTTTATAGTCCGGATTGTGCGGTTCGAATAACCGATTACGAACCGTTCGCTTGCAAATGCGTCCGAGGCGGGTTAGACCAGTGTGGAAAACTAATGATTGCGAGCATTGCATTCCTATACTTATGCGCTCAATTCCTCGTAGGAAACGGACTCTAAGCACTGCGCGCACGTCGCGGGCAGAGCACAAGGACGTGGCTCCGACGCACTTGCGATTCTTCTCAGTGCGACTACTCAACGTGAGGATGGGATGAGATTAGAGGACGGTGTTGTAATGGTGCAAGCGCTGCGCCGAGCAATGATTGCTAACGAGATCAAGCACGACGCGGTTGCACTACAAATCCTCGAACTCATCAGTAACATTGGGCGGCTCGAGCCAAGAGATCCGAGAATATCCAGTGCATTGGTCATCGCGCGCGCAGATGTTGTCCTCAAACGACCATTACTCGCGTTAGATCGCGTGGAAGCTATTGTAGCGGCGTGGCGCTAGGTGATGATCGGTGATTTGGATGGAAGCGAGAGCCGGTCGGCATCAATCAGCGCCGTGTAACGTCTGAGCAGGCGCATTACGATCAGCCGGGCAGGCTCTCCCAGTTCCCCTGAAGATCGTTCCCGTGCAAGCAGATACCACTTACTTTGCCGCAATGATGAAATAACACGTAGCAAGTTCTTTCGCAGCCCTCATAATCAAGATTCGGGGCCGCGTGCCCAGAAGGTTCACTCTGCCGTGACTCGACCCGACATCGGCCGCGCACTGCAAACCCGCGACTAGCGTTGGTATGTGATTGAAGTCGTGCGCAGGTCCGCTTGAGCGCTGGTGGAGCGCTGCTCTTTGGTTTAGATCGCTCGGTCAATTTTGAGCATCGCGCCCCGCCACTCGCCTCGTTATGGGCAAAGCCTTCGCATTTCCGCGCCGTAATTAGGCCGACTGACATGCAGACGGCCTCAAGGACAAGAATGTTGCACAATTTCCTTTCGAACAATCGTGCCATTATCCTGGAGAAGTGCCGGGAAAGATTGGCAAATCGTCCCCTTCGCGCGGCGTCCAGGGACCAACTCCAAAATGGCGTGCCGCTCTTCCTAGACCAGTTGATTACGACGCTTCGTTTCGAGCAGAGCGATAACTCGCTTGGCGGTCAAGCATCGTCCGGTCCGCCCAGCGGCGTCGTCACGGATTCCGAAATTGGAGCATCAGCCAGCGAGCATGGATGCGTACTCCATGCATTGGGTTACACGATCGATCAGGTCGTGCACGATTATGGCGATGTTTGTCAGGCTGTCACCACGTTGGCGCATGAGCGCGACGTTCCCTTCAAGGTCGAAGAATTCAGGACGATGAATCACTGCCTTGATACGGCAATAGCAAGGGCCGTGATGGAGTTCAGCTATCAACGCGGCAAAATCGAGAATCAGGAGGAACCGCGGGGTCTTAAAGAACGGATAGAAGAACTCGCGGATGAAATGCGGAATGCACTGGGTAACGCGACGATGGCCTTCCAAGCGGCCAAAGCCGGCAACCTAAGTCTGTCAGGCGCTACCGGAACCATGTTAGAACGCGCCCTCGCTACGATGCGCAAGGCAATCGAATCCTCGATTAAGGAAGCAAG
>NZ_JARTVX010000002.1:0-424982 GCF_031450875.1 Caballeronia sp. LZ001
ACCGCATCATCTCGCCGGGACGATGACGATAGCCATCATCCAGTTCACGAGCAATTGACTTGACTGCTTTTGTCGAATGGTTGGAAACGATACTGCCCACATACACCTCCGAAGGGTTATTAACTTGCCTTCGGTGATGCTTTTTAGGCGCGAATAAAAAGCCGCCCCTTGCGAGGGGCGGCTGGGTAAAACGTTTACGAAGCGCAAAAGCCGAGTCGCACCGCCTCAGTGGCGCAAAAAGCGCGAGCCCCGCGGCGCATGTCGATCTCGAGCGCCAGGTCTGCGAACAGCGCTCGTGGGGATCGATAGCCAAGTGCTTTAGCCCACGTGTTCATCGAATCAAAGGACTCGAAGGCGAGCGGATCAGACGCGTTCAGCCGCCGATGATCGATGCACAGTTCTCGCTCGCGGAATGCGGCCGACAGATGACGCGTGAAGCGCGTCAGGAGGCTGCCGGCAGTGTCGCGGGCCATCAGGGCGCCATAGTAGGCACCCAAGGCCAGAAACACCGTCTGAAGCGCCTGAAAGCAAGCCAGCGTCAGTTCCTCCTTGCGAAGATTCGCGTCGGCGCACAGCTTCAGAGCCGCCTCGCCCTGATCACGTACATCCTTTGGCACCCAATCAGGATGGGGCACAAGGCGCTCCGCCGTCCACATCCGGTCGATGATTTCGCCCAGCGGGGCAGAAAGCACCTTCCAGGCGTGATTGTGCAGACGCAACCGTCGTTGGGCGAGATGGAACTTCGCAACCGCGTCGCTCAACGCATCGCGCAGGCTTTTGATGTTCTGGGCGTTCATCAGCCACCTCAGATTGCGAGTGCCAGAGGCTGCGAGATAGCGGTCTTTGCGGCGCCGTCGACGATCGCATCGCGACGCTTTTCCGAAACCAGACGGCCGAGTGTTTTCAGGAACGCGGCCTGACCGCTCTGCTCCACCAGCGCGTCGAGATAGACGTAGCGGTTCTGATCCCCGCAGTAATCCCGTCGCCCGTTGCAGGTGCGATACAGGATGCGGGGTACGCCCCCTGCGCGGAGGCCCGCGCTGCCGATCTGCACATAGATGAAATCGGCATGCAGCGTGACCTCGCCCATGACTGCATCTCCGCCCTGATTTGATCGGAGGTCAAACTCGCCGACTTTCAGGTTGAGTGCCGTGGCCAGAGAACGCAGGAAGGCCTTCCCAGACCTATGGAGGGAGCTTTTCGACGGGGACTTGATGAGAACGTTGGGGATCTGAAGCATGGATATCTCCTGGGAGGTTGAGGGAAAGGCGGCCTTTTGCGATGACCGTGCCTCCCGGAATGCGTATCACGGACCAGCAATACACAACTACCACGTAGTAATCGTGGGTTGATGTCAAAACAAACTGTATGTATTATTGCCACGTGTTATGTATCACACCGACAACGAACTGATTCCCGAGGAAGAACTGATGCATCGTCGCAACCAACCCAACTTCGCGCCCCGAATGACCGTTTTCGGTGCTGCCATGTACCTCGCCCTGCACGCCATGAGCGTCAATGCTGCGGGCGTCGACGTTTATGCGCCCTCGTTGGGCGGCACAACGATGGACTACGATTCCCAGATGGGCGGTTCGTCGGATGGCGACACGCTCGTGGGTACGCAAAAGAACACGACTACCGGGATCACGGCCGCCTACCGTTGGACCCTGCTCGGTGGCAAGCAATATCTCGGCTCGCTCAATGGCGGGGCAAACTCGACGGCGAACGCGGCGAACGCGGATGCAAGCGTGATCGTGGGCTCCGCAAACGACGGCGTGAGCACGGACACCTCCGCATATCGATGGGACAGCACGAACGGCATGGTCCGACTGACGGACCTGAACGGCGGGAACTATTCCATCGCGAAGGGCGTCTCGGCTGACGGCCAGGTGATCGTCGGCGATTCCGCGGATGGCGCGGCGGCCGGGGCGATAAACGCCGTCGCATGGAACGTCGGCGCTGGCACGGTCCGCGCTCTGGGCAATCTCAACGGTGGCACGACCAGCAGCGCAAATGCGGTGTCAGCCGACGGCAATGTTGCGGTGGGCAGCGCGCTCGATGGGCTGACGGGCAACACAGACGCCGTACGCTGGATCGGAACGGCCGGCGCACAAAGCCTCGGTCATCTGAGCGGCGGCAACAATTCGGTCGCAACGGCGGTGAGCTCCGATGGCGCGGCGATCGCCGGATACGGCGACAGCAGCAGCGGCTCGCAGGCATTCCTGTATCGCGATGTGACGGGCATGCAAGGCCTCGGCTATCTGAGTGGCGGCACGTTCTCCAAGGCCTTCGGAATTTCCGCGAACGGCGCGGTGGTCGTCGGCGACGCAGATACGGGCGGCGCAACGACAGGCTTCCGCTGGACGTACGAGAAAGGTATGCAGGCGCTGATCGACTGGCTGCACGATAACGACGCGACCTATACCCTGCTGCCCGGCAACTCGCTCGATCACGCGTATGGCGTGTCGGGCGACGGCAACACCGTTTTTGGCGTGGGCACCCTGAACGGCCGCGCTCAACCGTTCGTTGCGCGCACGTACGGCGCAATCGCGCAGCCCGTCATCCCGAGTGCTCCGCCGACTACACCGACGACGCCCCCGAGCGGCGGCACCTCGGGTGGCAGCAGCGGCACCACGGGCGGCACCACGGGCGGCACGACGGGCGGCAACACGGGTTCCACCGCGGGTGGCACGTCGAGCGGCGGCACAACGGCTGCCGGCGGTTCGGGTGCCGGTTCGCACGACGCCGCACAGGCAGGCGTTATCGGTCTCTTCGACCTCGGCGACTCGCTGCACAACGCGAGCCTCTACGGCCAGGCGATGCAGTCTGTAGTGCAAGGCTTCCTGCAAGGCGGCATGCATTGCGATACGTTCGACTTGCGCGGCATCTGCGTGTCCACGGGTGCCCTTTACAGCCACAACGCTGGCGAGGTGAGCGGTTCGAACTGGCAGGGCGACTTTAGCATCGCGTACCGCTTCAGCCCGAACTGGGTCGCTGGCTTCGGCTATCAGGGTCCGTCCTACAAGATCGAAGTCGGTAACGATACGGTTCGCAGCCGCGCCGATACCTTTGGCGCATTCGTCGAGTACGGCAATCGTCTGCGCCAAGGCGTTTTCGCCCGCGCCGCGATTGCGTATCAACAGGGTGACGCGACGGTCAACCGTTCATATTTGACCGGCTCGGGTCTCGATAACTCGCAGGGCGAAACGGCGATCGGGCAACGCGCTGTGTCGACGCAAGCTGGCTACGTTTTTGTCGTGAAGAACATTGCCGTGATGCCATACGTCGGCGTCGATTACCTTCGCACCAAGATCGATGGCTACACCGAAACCACGGGCCAGTTTCCGGTTCGCTTCAACGGCCGCGATGAAGACAACGTGTATGGCACCGTCGGTGTGAACGGACATCTGAACATCGCTGGCAAGGCTATCGTCTCGGCGGGCCTGAAGCATGTCCAGCGCCTGAACAAGAACAACGATCCGGTATCGGGCGACGTTCTCGGCCTCGGTTCGTTCTCGATCAATCAGGACACGACGGAGCACTGGAACGAAGTCGCTGTCGGCGTGCAATTCGCCGGCCCCGCCAAGGCTTCGCGCGTGAACATCGGCTACGGCCATCGTTTCGCAAGCGGCACAAGCGTTGCGCGTGACATCGCCTCGGTGTCTTTCACGATGGGATTCTGATCCTCGCTCACTGCAAACGCCCGCCCCGCGGGCTGTGATGCATCAGCAAAAAACTATAGGCCACCCGGCGATTTCGGGTGGCCTTTTTGTCTCTCGGCTGGTCGTCGTCGTTCATATCTGCTGCGACCAGCACGATGTCGATCGTTACGCGCTCCTGTCACGCATCTCTACGCTGCGAAGCCTACGGCCAAGCCGTCGTCATTGCCGTGCCTGATCAGTACGGATCTCACTTTGACGGCGTTCCCTTGAAATGTCTTTTGCTCAATGAGATGAGCGGGAGATAAGCCATGTTCCGTGAACGTGACCCGTTGCACCATTACCCGGTGTACGCTTTTGGCGACCTTGTGAGGGGACGTTTCCCCCACGAGCAGCCAACACGTAGAGGCCAGGTAGAAGAAAGCGCTCGCTGGATGTTCGTGTTGCAGGACCTTGGGCGTCGAGTCCTGGTCTGCTATTGCACGACGAACACAGAGTTGCGCTGCCACAAGCCGTACCGCCTGGGGCTTCTTCCCGACGGCAAGGTGACAAACATCGTTCCTGACCGGTTCGAAGTTCTGGATAAATCTCGACTGTTTCTGTCTCGAGGTGTGGAGCGCGTTGAATACAGTCACATACTTCCCTACGTGGGGATTGCTGCTAAGCGCGGCATCTACGACGGCTATAGTGCAGATGTGCTGGAGATTGTCATCAAAGAAGCCCAACGGGCTGAGCGACGCAAAGCGAAGTTGGCTGCGCGTACCAAGTAACTCCCAACCCCGCTTGCGCCATGCGCTGCGGGGTTTTTTTCTGCGCGAAGACGGAAAGCCGAAGCATTCATGATGGGCCGCAGCTACTCTCGATCTGACCAGCAGTCCAGCCACGCAGGATCGGCGTCAACGGTAACGCTTCCCGCTGCCAGATCATCCAGCGAGAGTTCATCTCCGCTCGAGTGCATCTCCGCCGATTTCAGACACTGCACTGCAAATCCATACCGTCCAGAGAGGATGTATGCGATCGCTCCATGTATTGACGTTACGCGCGGTGAAATTGCCATCCGGCTGATGT
This sequence comes from Caballeronia sp. LZ001, assembly GCF_031450875.1. Lineage (NCBI taxonomy): Bacteria > Pseudomonadati > Pseudomonadota > Betaproteobacteria > Burkholderiales > Burkholderiaceae > Caballeronia > Caballeronia sp. LZ001. The sequence goes on from NZ_JARTVX010000002.1 coordinate 4,728, forward strand.
CGGCGTGCTGTTCGGCGAGTCCTTCAACATCTGCCCAGACATCAGACTCGCTCCGGGGGTAGTTCGCGGCTTCCCCTGAATTCCTGAGCCATTGCGGCATGGGCTCCGCGCGCAGCGTGCTCGCTAGCGCATCGAGAGGGATGTAGTCCACCGCACTCGCCGTCGACGCGCACATAGCTTGGATGGCGCTCCGAAAATTGCCGGTGGCGACGTGGTACGCCGCGAGCTGGCGATAGCGCTCGCCAACAGGCAACGAGTCGTCGTTGGAGAGACCGAAGTGATGCTCTGTGAGGCGATCGTGAGCGGCCATGAAACACACCGTATGCGAGAGAAGGGGTACCGATCAGATTATATTGGTCAAGTCGGCACAGCAAAAGAGAAAGCCCGCAAAAAGTCGTGCCTCGAGTGCTGAGAGGTCGGTGTCTTCGATGTCCGGTGGTGCCTCATTACCGAGGGCAATAAAAAACGCCGGCAACGTACAGTGCCGGCGTGGTAGGAAGGTTAGTTAGATGGGCTCGTTTGCCTCGTAGCGTTCACCGCGGAAGAACTTGCACGCGGGCTTGTCTTGCGATCCGATCACCCAGAAAGAGTTCGGGTAGCGCTTGTCATCGCGAAACTGCTCGGAGAGTGACTTCGCGAGTGCGATCGCGTTTCTCATTGAGGTAGCAGGCCACCAGCAGGGAGCGAAGCCGATGGACGACGTTTCGACAACGTAGGCAGCAAGGATCATCGTGCAACCTCCGCTGCTCGACAAAATTCGTCGTTGAAGCGTCCGAGCTCGATGGTCATGACACTATCCTCGAAGATCCCGAGGGTCGTCACGAGGCGATCACTGACGGATACAGGCCGAACAAACGTTCCGCGTTTGCTGACGTACCACTCTCCGGGTTCGAGACCGCTTCCCGTAAGACTACCGTCGTCCGTAGCGAGCGCCACGGCTCCTTTTGCCCCGAGGAATGTTTCGGCGACCCGTCGCGATGTCAGAAAGTCCTCCTTCTGTTCACGCGAGAGAAGTGACCACATCGTCCGAAGGTGCTGCTCCAGATCATTCGCACGCGCGTCACTACCCGCAGTAATGCCGTGGTGCCATGCCGTGCCGATCAATTTCTCCAGCATTACGTCCGTACGCCACTGGTTGTGGCCCGGCAGACTGTCGGCGATCCAAAGCAACGTGCCGTGAAAGTCCCCAGCCGCGAACGTAGCGTGCAACGCACCGCTTCGCCATTCCTCCGCGATGAAGTCCCCCGCCTTACGCACGCGGAAGCCGAGTCCACCGTCGCGCTCCTCGTAGCAGATCGAAAAGGTTTCCCCCTCGCCCGGTGCGCACTCATGCATCTTTGCAGTGCGCCAGTCTTCATAGCTTCCGGTCACACGTCCCGCAAGAGAGAGGTTGAGCCAGTCGGACTTGCTATACAGCTTGTCGAAAAACATCATGACGGATTTGAATCGCATGCTTGATCTCCCGTGGAAAAAAGGTCTTGCGAAGACCTGGTGAAGGGAGATGGGTCACAGGCGGATTCAATCGGAAATGGATTGTGCAATCCATCTGTGCGATACGACTCACGTATGCATAATTTCACTTGAATCGGATTGACTTATCCAAGAGAATGGCTCGTACAGGGACTACGAACCTTATAACTCATGCTGCACACCGTTTTTCTGCTGTTCCTCGGGGCGTACATTCTGTGGAATCTCATCGTCGTACTGCTGGCGATCCACGAGTACGGACACTTGCTTGCCATGAAGCGGCTCAATATCCGGCCCGACAAGGTTGTCATTGGCTCCGTCCGGCTCTTTGACCTTCAGATCGGTGGCCTGAAATTCGAGATTGGCTTGATCCCACTATGGGGATATGTGGCAAGCAAGCATTACGAGCGAGCTGACTCGTATCAACGGGCAATCATTGCGGCGGCGGGCCCTGTGATGTCGCTTGTGACTGGAATCGGCTTTCTGTTGGTCAACTACATTCATCCCATCTGGCTGGTGGGCCTGCTTGCAAAGGGCTCCCTGCTTCTGGTGGTCACGAACATGATCCCCCTTCCACCGCTCGATGGCTGGACCATTATCGAGCACTTTCTGATCCAGAAGCTGGGCATCAGGATCACGCCGCGGGGACGCCAGTATTTGCTCTGCGCAGGCATGGTGGCAGTGATGGTGGTGACCTTGCTCGTATAGCATACGCACGTCAAGATCAGCTTCACAGAAAGCCAGGGAATGCCCGGCTTTTTTTATGCAGCCTCGTCTATTCCGCGCAGCAGTGGCGATTTGCCGGCGCGGACGTAGACAGTCGCCGCGCGATCGAAAAGAGAACAGCCCGCTCGGCTTCGAGGTTCGGTTGATGCTGAAACGGGCTCCATGCCGGGAACTGTGGCAACGCTCGGCCGAAGGCTGGCCACGCATTCCCCAACGGCCGAACGACCTCGGTAACCTTTTTTCCGTCCACGTGGAGCAGACCCCAGCCAGCCGGGAGATCTGCTATCGCGATGACGTTTGGTGGGCAGATGTAGAACCTGTACACCCCGAGTCCAGTCCGCTCGTGGTTACGCTCCGGTTTGCGCGAGTCGGCCAGAAAGTCCGTGCGGCTCGCCTTCGCCTCGATGAGGACGGAGCACTGTTGCCGGAATGCGATTACGTCCGGTTGCTCACGACAGCCCGTGACCGAAATCTCCGTGGCAACGACACCAAACCCCTGTCGCCTGATCCAGATCGCCCCTAGTCTGACGAGTTGCTGATGCAGGTCACCTGGCATGGTCACGTTGTGCTGTCGAGAGGGCTGAAGAAGCTTCGGATATCGGCGAGTGGTTGCTTCAGGAACACCATCGCATAGGCCATCAGGAGAGCATCCAGTCGCATTTGCGGGGGCTGGGAGCCTTCCGGCGCTGTGGACGGATCGCAGAAGAACGCATCATCGCTGATATTGAAGTTGATGCGACATGCCACAGGCCTGTGCTCATAGATAGAACACGCATTGTCTCGCAGAAACGGGCACGGCTCACGCGGGGCATCTTCCGCGACGGTCATCGGCACGGCGGTGCGCTCCATTTTTCTGATCGGTCTGCCCGTGAATTCGCTGATCAGTTCGGCTTCGTGAGCTGAGACGCCCACCGATCGATGGCAACAATGCGAACAGCCCCTCGCGCAGGCGGCAGACGGCGCTATCGCGTCGGAAACGCGATCTACGAGGCGGACCAGCCTGCGGTATTTCGATCGCGCACTGGCGTTCTCCTTCGCCAATGCAAGGGCCTCCTTCTCGAGGGTTTTTAACCACGGGGACCGCTGGAGCAGGACGGCAAAGTTCCGTTTGCCAGACTCCAGACTCGCGTTTGCCCGCAGTTCGATCGAAACCGGGATTGCGCCGACAATATTTTCCATTTCGTTCCTGATGCTTTAATCTGCCGCTGGAGACGGCGAAACCTCTGTCTTGAAGACTTCTCCGGCTAGCCGACGAAATGACTTCAGGACCCCGTCCAAGGATTTCGCATATGAGGTGCCGACGGATGGCTTCTTGCCGTACCTGTCGGCGATCGCCTCGCCACCCGTGGTCAGAAACACGCGCCACTTTTCAGAGTGGCGTTCCTGGTGGGCTAATGCGAGCGCGAACCCTCCCGATCCGGTCTCAAAACGCAAAGCGCAGTCTCGCAGAACAAGCTTGCCGCCTTGATAGGGCCCGGACGATGCGATCACGGGCGACAGACCTTCCAGAGAGAAAATCCGCCTGAGTTCCGTGCTTGCCCGCTCGAATGCTTCGTGCGTAGCGAACAGGTAGTAGCTCTGGAGCATCTCACGACGATCCTCCAGGCTAAAACTTGCTTCGGTGCAAGTTCGCAGCAGGTCGTGTGCGCTTCTCGCCACGACAAGACGCATGGCCTGGCTGCCCCCGAGGTCTGCCGTGACGCTGTCGACCGCGGAGCGAAGAATCTCAAAACCGCCTTTAACGTTCATCTGGATTCCAATGTAACATCGGACTCGCTCATTTTATACGTATCTGTTTCAGTATCAAACCGATTCAGATAGAATCCGCTACTGTTACAAGGAGCGCGCTGATGACGAAAAATCCCGACCGCATCGAAAAGATCGAGTTTCTGGAGCACACCACGCAGGAGATCGGCTGGTTCCGAGAGATCGAGGTGCAGTTCTCGTTCTGGCATGGTGGCAGTTGCCTGAAAGAAGGGCCGACATACTGTTGGCCGAACGAGGCCGTGCTACAGGATGCCCGGGAAGCCGGCAAACGAATTTGCCGCGAATACGCGATCGACGCCAGCTCGACACTTGAGCTCGTCGCTTTCCGTTGCGATCGCGAGGTCGTCAAAATCCGCTCTCACGCCACCGACAGGCACTGGCACAGCCCCGATAACGCTCGTGACTATCCGCGCAACAAGATCCTTACATGCCACCGAATCTGGTCTTCCCAGACGGGAGACGCACCGCCGCCGGATAGCTGGCCTTCCCGACGTGTAACTTTCGTCAAGCGGTTTCCAATCGCAGGAGCTGCCGTGCAAGCATCAGACCTCGCGAACCGGTTCTTCGTCGGCGTCAGGCTTCCCGATGCGGAGGTGCTTCGCTCTGGACTCGCGATCGGAAATGGGGCGATTGAGCACCTGAGTCTCGAAAACGTTCACGACCCGCTCGACGAGACGGGCGGACGATTCGCGGCGGTGACCGGCTCACTGATCGTTGCGGCCGACCCCCGGCTTACGATCGGATCAGAGGACGAGTGGAGAGCGCTTGTTAACGATGGCTTAGAGATCGAGGCGTACCCGAATGGGCGAGGAGTCCATTGGGACACGACGCGCATCACCCACGAGACAACTACGTGGGCACTGAACTAGGCACCAAGGCTCGGGCATTTTTCATCCCGGGCCGTCAGCTCTACAGATCATTGAAAGCAGGAAGATCGAACGATTGATTATCGCGCACGTCAATGAGACGACGTTCACGGCGCTCCGCCAGGAGATCGGTATCGGCCACAACGTTGAACATCGAAAGACGTGCGTCCTTTTCAGGCTTCAGCGAGGCGAAAACCGCGCCGGTGTCCATGCCAAAAACATTTCCAAGCCGGCGAACGCCACCCCATTGCGGCGTGTGACCTACAAAGAGGCGACCGATGCCGCTTACCCCTGAAGCGTCGTCGTTATCGAGGCGATCGCGTCCCCAAAGAGCAGTCTTGGTTACCTGATCGTCGCCATTTTCGAGACGCGTCAGCACATCAGGCCAGCTCATGCCCGACCTCACGTCCGCGTGCAGAAAGCCGACAGTGCCTCGATTAGTCTCCAGTTGCATCGCAAGGGGCAACTTCCGGATGGCGTCCAGAATCGCGTTGCGCTCTGCCCGGCCAACGCCGAACCACCAATGCATGCCGATCTGTCGGGCAAGCCATTCAAGCGTCCCCTGCGACGGTTCCCCGTCTGCATAAGCCTTGATGAGCATATCCTCGTGGTTGCCACGACAAGCGTGCACCCAGGGCTGGTCCAAAAACTTCCGCACGCGGTACGAGCCCTCCCCTCGGTTTACAAGATCGCCCACGCTGAATAGCCTGTCTCGCGATGGATCGAACCGGGCCTCTCGCATCGCGAGCAGCACGAGATCATAGGCGCCGTGAATGTCGCCCACGACAAAGTCGCGTCCCTTGTTGTTTTGCTCGAAGTATCGAACGGCTCGCCACGCTTCGCCCAAAGATCACCCCGTAAAAGAGATTCATAACACGTATCTATATATTAGCAGTCAATCACCGCCTCTGTTCGTCATTTCCTCGAGTCTGGTTCAACCCTACTCAAGGAGCTCGCATGAACATCACCCAAACGAAGATTCTTTTTAGCTATACCGAATCTGTCACCCCTCCGAAATGCCGCAAGCCGCGTGACATGCGTTTTCACGATGGCGTGGTCGACGTGGACATCCGGTATGTGACAAAGGACGAAGCGCCGGTTGCTCTCGTTCACCGGAGATACGACTACGACGGCAAGACCGTGCTCGATACAGCCGAGTATCGGTGGTTCGAGGAACGACTCTGGACCCGAATGCAGGTGGAATTCAACTTCGGCACTCCGCATGGCCCGGCTCCCGCGGCTGTCATCGACGCCACGGCCTCAGGCGCACACGCTTCTCGCAATCATCCCTACAACACGGCGGCCGAATGTCGGAAGCAGTTCGCGGATTGGGCAGCGACCTTTATCGTGATCGATGGCGAGAAGTGGGAGCCGGTCGACGAGCCTCGCTATTACGTCGATGACGAATCGACCTATGGCGTGTACGTGAAGGTGCATCACGACTTTCGCATCCACTGCCATCGCGAGCGCTACTTTTCCCTCAGGCAACTCCCGGAGGCAAAGGCATTGGCGCAGCGTGAAAATCGCGAGCGCGAACGCGATCTTGGCGACCAGGACATCCTTTCCGACCGGTTTGAGATCCTTCTACCAGGCGTCATCAAGGTCAACGGCGAGGAGAAGGTCGAAGTCATCGTGTTCGGGCTGGCAGACGTGAACCACAGTCAGGATCTTCGCGGGCAGGAGCAGCATCTGCTGGAGGTTACTGTCGTGGTGCCGAAAGACGCGCTGGCCTCAAAAGCCCACCTGGACATCGCCAATCGATCGTTTCATGAACAACACGACAGGTATCCGCAGACGATCTTCGACGAATACTCGCCCGCAGGGCAGGTGATTATGGCATTGCGCCAGAGGGTGAAGACACTCATGGATGAAAAGCTGACGAAGCTCGGACAGTCCCCGCTCGACGTTGTGCAGCAGGAATTCGTTATCTGATCCTTGTTCGCCCAACGAACCCCACCCGGCCTACCACCCGCGCGCTTTTTGCGGAGGTAGGCCGTTTTTATTGCCAGATGTCGACCATCTCCAGGAGCACGTTAATCCCAACCAAGGAGAATCGAGATGGAACAAAACGCAAATGAGGCCGCACCGCAAAACCTCGAGTTGCAATTCATGGACCCCGTCGTCAAGGGTAACCTGAAAAGCGCGATGAAAGTAGCTGGCGCGTCGTCGGCAGACCTCTGGTCTATCCCGCCCGACTGCATTGAGGTCATTCGTCGCTACAACATCAGAGAAATTGACGAAGACTATGAGGCGAAAGTCGAAAGCCTTACGCGGTCGATGCTGGACCCGACCGTCGGCTTTAAACGCGATACGCCCCTGTCGGTAATCGTCGTCAGGGAAGACGGGAAGGATGTCATCCGTCTGAAAAGCGGTCACCGTCGACTTGAGGCTGCAAAACGCGCAATCGCGCGGGGCGCAACCTTCAAGGTGGTTTACGCGGTCGTGAGCACCAACACCTCGGAAGAGGAGATGCTCGCCGATTTGCACCGCGACAACGATAGCGACAAGCTGCAACCGTATGAACTGGCCAAGCTCGCAAAGCTGATGTCGGTGTACATCGAGAAGCCTTCCGACATCGCGAAGAAGCTCGTACTCGACGCCGGCTACGTGCAGGATCTCCTGATGTTGATCGATGGACCGTTTGCCATCCGGGAGTACGTCCGCAAGCGTACGATCACCGCTACGTTCGCGATCGATACCATGAAGCAATACGGTAACAAGGCCGTCGATATCGTCGAACAAGCGCTCTTGCGCGCGAGAGCAAAGGGAAGCAAGAGTGTTTCCGCGAAGCACGTTCCCGGCGCTCTCGTGAAAAAGGCCATTACGCGCGCAGCACCGCAGATGCGCACCGCCATTGCATCGGTCAAAACCGATCCGGCGTATGCACAACTCGCGCCGGAAACACGTACGACGATCGATGCCATTTTCGATGCATTGAAAGCGGCGGAGAACGAAGAGCATCAGTTGGCTGAAAAGGTCGCCTCGGCCGATAGTTCTGGCCAGGAATCGCTTGCTGCCTAAACCAACCCACGACCCGTGCACTCTGTGCCGGGTCTTTTTTTTCGCCCACGGCTCAGCTGGAGGGTCTCTTCCTCGCAAGCAGGGAGCGCCATCTGAACCACACACGCTGCCACGGGCGCATTTCGAAGTCCGTACGCTGCCACTTGCCACCGCGGTTCCATTCGAGGCTGAGCATGCCGTCGGTACAGCGTACCCGGTAGTGGAAGCGGGTCAGGCCTCGGCATCGGCCGCACGCGAGAAGTCCGGTCACCTGGAAAACATCGCTATAGACGCTCTTGACATGGCCGCGCTGTTGTTGCGGTCCGGACTTCCGCCCACAGCCGGCGCACGAAATTCGGATGGATGGCGCCTGAGATCCGTCAGAAAAACGAATTGGGAGGGCCTCAGACAGCGCTGGGGACTCCTCCCATTCGGTGAATGCGTTGGGCGACGATGATGTCACGAGTCGGGAATGGGCGGTGGGTTCGATTCTTCCGCCGGAAGATTAGCACCTTTTTCGTCCCAGCCCTTAGTGATACTGTCGATATAGACGTTCACCCAACCCGGAATCCGACGCTTGCCGCGTTCCCATTCACCATAGGCGTTGTATCCACGGCCAAACTTGTCGGCCATTTCGTCCTGCCTCAGTCCCAACAAACTCCGCACCCTGTTGAGATCGGGCGTCGGCATCTCGGCAGAAGGCGTCACCCGGCCGGCAATCAGCGCGGTGACAAGCCTTATTGCGGCCACGGGAGCTCCCTGCTTCTCCCAGCGAGCGATCAACGGGGTTGAGACATGTAGCCAGCTCGCAAGGGTGCCCTGAGATAAGCCAGCGTCCACACGGATCTTCGACAGGAAACTGCTCTGGCCTTCGCGGCGACGGATGCCGAACTCCCTCGCCTTGTCATCACGAAACCGTTGCGCAGCGTACAGCGAACCATCGCGGCTGCCGTAGGCCGCATCGCGGAAGTGGCGGTTGGCCACATAGATGCCGCCCTTGTAGAGACGAACGCGCCAACCAGCGTCCGCTGGGCGTCCTGGTCGCTCGTCGCGCGAGATTCCCTGCATTGCCGAGTCCGTGCGCCGCCGGGCCCCCGTGTGAGTTGTCACGTTGCGGGCGCCGCGTGAGACTCCGCGAGTAGGCCCACCCGTGTTTGCTGTTGCCAGATTCACCATCATCATCCCCTCTTTGCAAGGTCAGTCTGCGTTTCGTGATCGCCAGCCCGCGACTGCGTCGAGCGAGCGCGAGAGTCGAGACAGCGCCTACAGATAGCCGTGGCTGTCGGATGCGGCTTATCCATGTGCGAGAGCACCTTCTTCGTTGTTTTGGAGGATGGCGGCTCCCGCTGTGCGTTCGATGATCTTGGCGATTTTCTCGGCCAGCGTTGCCGCAGTGAAGGGTTTGACGATGTAGCCGCTTGCACCCGCGCGAGCGGCGGCCAGAATGTTCTCTTTCTTTGCCTCGGCCGTGACCATCAGCACAGGCAAATGCCGCAGTTCCGCCGAGCTGCGAATGGCCTGCAAAAGCTCGAGCCCATCCATACGTGGCATGTTCCAGTCCGTGACCACGAAATCAAAGTTCCGCGTCTGGAGCATGGTCATCGCAGCAACGCCGTTTTCGGCCTCGTCGAAGTTGGAATATCCGACCTCTTTAAGCAGCGTTCGCACAATCCTCCGCATGGTCGGGAAGTCATCAACAACGAGGAATCGATATGTTTCTGGAGCTTTCACAACAAACCCTATTGGTGCAATCCGCTACGAGATACATAACGCGTACACGTAACGTCGAATCAGAACAAAATGCGCAATTTATTGGTCGGTCTTGAAGGAATTGGTCCCGAGAACCATGTCTTCTCTCACGTGCTTGACCAGTTCTTCTCCCCCTGCGGTGATGCCATGTGCACGGATGCCACCCGTGATCGCCCAGTAGATCTTGCCCGTACCAGTCTCCACGACCTTGCGATGAAGCATGATGCTGTAAAAGTAGAAGCTCTCTCCGTCGCGGTATGATGCCGTTTCCAGCGTGCCGTACAACCGGTATTCCGGGCCAAGCGCCTTGACCTTGTCGGGAAGGAAGCGATTTACCACTTCCGAGAACTTCGCCTTGTCCACAATCGGGTCGGTCGAAGTCAGCACCATGTCCACCGCGTGCGCTACAGGGGCGACACCGAGCAGGAAAAGCATGGCCAACGCCGTGGGGATGACTTTTTTCACTGTGAGATCCTTGTTCTAGTTACCGTGGCCCGCCAGTTCGGCAAGTCCTCTTTCGACAATGTCGCTGGCCATCCGGAGCAGGCCAGGGTCACCCTCGCGCAGTTCTTCCAGCAGCAGCTTCTTCTCGGGTAGATACGTGTGCGCGAATTCCCGATCGACCACCACGACGCTGATCGTGTTGCTGATCACATCAGCGAGCTTGATCGTCTTCACTTCAGGATCGGCTTGGGCCGTGTGGGCTCGCTCGAGCGCCATGCGGGCCGCCCGATCACCATCGTGCGGCGTCGAGACGTTTGACAGTTGCATCACATATCGCGCGACAATGGGGCCGAAGAGTGAGCGAATCTCATCGATATCGTACCTGTGTGGGCCATCGCGTCGACGGCTCCCCACGTCGTCAGGCACATCGTGAAGGATGGCCGCGGCCAACATCTCCTTGGTGTGGCCTTCGACCGTGGCGACCAGCCCTGTCACTGCCAGCGGATGAACGAGATACGGCTCTCCTGTGAATTTCCGTCTCTGATTGACCGAGCGATGCGCCCGGTCTGCATAGTCACGGACATCGCCGAGGGTCCAGTGGAGATTTGTCATGTTTTATCCCGGGATCTGAAGGATCATGTACCCGTTGGCGTACACGACCCGAAACCTGTTGAGAATGTCAGCGCCAAGCAGCGGAAACTGCAAAGCCTTGCTTACGGCAACCGTCGAGTTTTTTGCCGTGAACGGCCCGACAGTCATGACGTTCGATTCACTAACCCATGCAGCAGACTCCCCATTGGCCGTGGAAGTGCCAACCTGCCGGCCCGCCCGCAGTCCCGAATTCTGCGCGAGCTGGAGCGGGATCGTGGTATAGGTGGCTCCCGTGTCCACGAGAAATACGACCGGGAAATTGTTCAACGCTCCCGACACGTAGTAGTGACCGTCCGGCGATCTGGGCACGTAGTAGGCGTTCTTTTCGAAGCGTGGCGCCTCCATCATGATCGGTGAGCGCGCCGCGAGTGCCAGTTGCTCTGGCTTGTACTTCGAGCCATCGAATATGCCGTAGGTATTGGCTTCGGCAAGGGCATGCGGCACAACGCCCGCAGTCACCACCGATAGAACGGCTGCCGCCGCGTGTTCGCGGAGTTTTATCGTCACACTCCGGCTCCTCGATCTCGATGCGAGTGGACGACCGCTCCGTACATTTTCATTGCGAATAGCCTCATTGATTCACAATTCGTATTGTTACGCGTTATGAATCACATGTCTAGCAATTTGGTCAAGAAACCGAATGGAAAAACCCCGATCCTTTGACGGCATCGAGGCTTAGTACAGCGGTTTCGGGGCTTAAGCAGAGAAGTAGCCGATGGATGAGGGGGCACACTACTGCGCGAAGCACGTTCGATGCAGATGCGCAGAAATTACGGCTCACCTGGCAAGCTCAGAATAACCGCCCCGAGCTCGAACCCGCTGAACTGCTCGATGATTGCTGCCTTCGATCGGAACGGAAGGCGCGCTTGGCCGGAGCAAACCCTTTTTAGGTCTGCCGGTGACAGCCCGATCGTGCTTCCCAATGCGTGGATGCTCTCGTGGCGAAAATCGGCCAGGCCTTTCAGAAATGGCCCTGCCTGGAATGCCCCGTCGGACGGCTCATCTATCTGGTCAAAGAATTGATCGACCAACGTGGCCTGAACAAACGAAGATTGGGAGTCCCCCTCGAGAACGGCATCCCGAATCTCGTCCGGCACGACACTCAGCAGTCTCGCCCGAGTGATCCGAAAGCCGAGACGTGACAGGAGCCGAATACGTGCCGCGGGCGGGAGTGGCCGGCGGCCACTGCGACACTGGTTGATCATGGACGGCCCTAGCCCGATCGCCCTCCCCAAGTCTGCGTCGGTCCATGCGTTCGCGGCACGGAGGCCGTCCATTGCTGCAATCCAGTCGATGGCTGATGCTGGCAGAGTTCCCGAGTTCCGGCCTACTTCACCGTGCAGATGAGCGTGACGAGGGAATTCAGCGTCGATCTGCTCGTCGAGGCCGAACATGACGCCTATTGACCGGACACTGAGCCATGCTTGCGCTCAACGTCGTCGACGGCATGAATCAGGAAACGCAGCAACGCGCCAGTGATCAACAGGATCACTGCGATCTTTGCAATCGAGAACAAGTGCAGTGCAACCCCAAGCACCGGGAGGAGGACCGCGTAGAAGAGAAGCGTGACCGCGACCAATGCGATCGCCGCCAGCCTGTATGTGCGCCAGTGAGAGCGGATGTGCTTCATCGGATTCTCCTGATTTTCAATGTCGCAATTTTAGTATTATTTCTACCCGTTGTGTATCGCTTCGGATATTAAAAAGCCCCGGGCGCATGGCGACCGGGGCTTGATGGGGCGGTTAAGCTGCGGCTTTTGTCCGACGGGGCGCGGATTTCAGCACATCGACCTTGGCGAAGCGCCATTTGCCATCGTCGACGAGACCCACGATCACAGCCGCAAGCGAACTGAAATAGACGTGCCGCTCTTCCTTCACGACGGACCATGTATCGTGTTCAGCGAGCTGGACGGTAAAGCTGTCAGTCGCCCGATCGAGCACGATGTTGAGGAAGCCCTTGAAGCGGGTGTTGTTGATGCGGAACTGCAAGGTCGGCGGAGCCAGAATTTCATCTTCCTCCGATGGATCTCGCATTCCCACTGGCAGATTGACAGCGCCGGCATCGATCAGGACCTGAGCGATCGTACGGATTCCATCGGGTGCGACGCGCTCTTCCACCTGCTCCACCAGATCCCGGAGAAAGGGACATCTAATGGAACCCTTGTCAACTGGCAACTCGGAACGCGCCTCGCAGATGACAAACACGTTTGTCACCGTTCCAGCGATCGCATCTTTCTTTGCTGGCACGTCGAGTCGGGTGCCATCGAAACGACGACGGGCATACGGGGTGATGCGCACGACTGCCCCCACCTCCGGGACGTGTTCCAGCAGCCCCTTGCCGATGGCGAACATTGACGACGTGGCTACCTTCACGAGCAGCCATTCGGCTGACTCGTCGACAACCTTGCCCTCCTGCGGCTGAGGATCACACTCTCCCCCAAACGCGTTCGTCACGAGCCCACCGGCATACACGAAACCGTTGTAGTGCGATACACCCGTCGGCAGGTGTTTGGCTATGACCGTCCGCAGCCACTGCTTCCCTTCTTCCTTTGTCGGCATTACATCACTCCTGTCAGATGAGAAAAAGCACAGACCCTTGCGAAGCCTGGCAAAAGGGTATGGCGCACGGCCAAAAATAAGCGTGGGACTCAACCTGAACGGCTGACTATGCGGCGACGAGGCAGAGTTCCGCGGATTCACATGTCGCCGTGGAGAAGGGGGCACAGGGCGCCGTCCGAACCTCGATCCGGGCGTATGGGTAGCTGCCGGTGGCCAACAGTACAAATCCGCTATCCGTCTCGACGATGGTCAATGGTTCGGATGGCGAGTCCTGTCCGCGCTTTAGTTCTGCTTCAATCGCTGCCTTTTGATCTGAGGCGACTTGCCGAGCCAGCTCGAGCGCCATCGATCGCTCGAACCTTACTCCGTGCACGGTGGCTCTCGGCCCGCACTCGTCCTCGTCCAGCGTGATCACCACCAACGCCTCAGAACTTGCCGCTGCGCCTGTCATCGCTTGCCCCTCGCATGTTCAAAAATTTATCCGCCAAAAAGGCAAAGCCCCGCAAATTGCGGGGCTTCACGCACGAAGGCCTTCGGATCAGGCGACCAGGGCTGCCGAGGCGTTTGCCGCCGCGGCGCCTCCTGCGCCTGCCGATTCGCTTCCCGGCTCACCGGTCGATGCTGCACCGGACAAATCACGTTCGACGGCGTCGGCGAGACCCGTCAGCGTATTGATCAGGGGACCGTCCCAGTCAACCTCCAGACCAGCCGCCTGCACACGCTTGTCGAGATCAGCGATACGGCGACCGAGTTCGGCCGGAATCTTGACCTTGTGGCTGACGGGTTTGTTCGCGCCTTTCGCGCGCAGGACTTGCATCGTGCTCATAGATTCACCTCGATTGTTGTTGATGAGATGCCCGTGGTGTTGAGCCACCGGACCTGAACCATCGCCTCAAAAGTCTGTAATACGCGTGGGATCTAAATAATACATAACGCGTACGCGTACCGTCAATGATCAAGCTTCGATCGTAAGCCAAGCGCGATTCGGGATAGATCGCTGAAATTGATAGCAATGGCATCCACACGACCAAGTATGTGATCGTCTGGAACGTACCCCCAGTAACGGCTGTCGAGGCTATTGTCTCGATTGTCGCCCATGACGAAGTAGCGACCTGCGCCCACCATGCAACGCAATGTCTCGCCTGCAAGGTGGCATCCGTCGGTGGCTGAGTACGAGCTCAAGAGGTCACGGTCGATCCACTCCTTTTCCGATTGGTAAAAGCCATCATGCTTGTGTCGTCCAACGCGTTCGGAAAACCGGCTTACCGAAACGTGTTCGCCGTCTTCGCTCTCATATGACTCGGGCCCACCGGGCTTAACGTCCACTGGTTTATCGTTTACTGTCATGGAACGTCCGGTGATTTCAATGACATCGCCAGGCAATCCGATGACACGTTTCACAAACGTCTTCGAGCGATCGCGCGGGTACTGGAACACAATCACATCGCCGCGCTCAGGGCGGCCCCATGCAACGATCACCTTGTTCGTGACGGGCAATCTAAGACCGTATGCGAAACGGTCCGCGATGATGAAGTCGCTCACTACGAGTGTCGGCCGCATCGACGACGACGGCACAACGAACGGTTCGACGATAAAAAAGCGCAGAAAGCAAATGATGCAAACGAGCAGGAAAGCATCGCTGCCGTATCGCGCGGCGCCCGACGTGAATCGATGACCTCGACGCGCAACAACCACCCGATCGAGAATCCATAGGGTGCCGCTCAGTGCGAAAGCAACAAGCAACGCACGGGGAATGGTCAGCAGGTAAGACAGCAGAAGGAATGGACCCCAGATACCTAGCGAATAGCCCATCGAGAGCAGGCGACTATTCTCCTCATCGGTTTCCCCTCGCCGGCGGCCGAAAGATACAAGTACCGGCCCCAGCACAGTGAACGCGGCACCGTACAGGAATAGACTCATCGTTCACCCTTCCCTGAGATCCGATTTTCTCTGCGACGCCTTAGTCCTCGGCAGACCGCGCCAAAAAGTGCGAAAGCGATGCGCGTTAAACCGATCACGACCATCATCTCGGCCACGTACCAGAAACGTTGGTACCAGATCTGGCTATGAACGAGGTCTCGCAGTGCTACGCCAATGCACGCGAGCAATGCGGCCACCGCGAATGCGTTAAATGCGGTCCGCAACGCCGAATGGATCTTGGAGCGCGGGCGCGGCCCGGCCAGCATACAGTCATTTCCCATCGATACCCTCCTCTTCAGGATGGCACAAGGACCACCCATAATCATCAACAGCGAGTTCGAACCCGCCAAGTGCGGCCATCAGGTAAGCCTCACCCGGCCTCGCACGCTGAACTCCGAACGTCTGCTCGTAAAACTTCGTGAGTCTCGATTCAGCCTCTGCGTACGATGCCTCGAACTTAGCCCGATCTGGTGAGTCGTGCGAAGGCGCACAACTCTCAAACTGCAAGGGAAATGGTTGTAGCAACAGGAGCACGGCTTTTGTCTCTCGCTGCAACCACTGCAAAGCCGTAAGGCCCAGGAGAGCCCCGACACCGTTGCCAGCGCAATCACCCCTTACCTCCAGCCGCGACAGATGGAGCAATGGGCCACGCGCGAAGACCGTACGGATGCCATGGATTGACGACTCAAGCACCGCGTTGGCCAACGCGCTCAGCGTTCCATTGATAGTGTCACAGGCGTTGACGAACGTCTCGTCGTCAACATTACAGCCACTTTTAGCCCGGATCACGTCGAACTCCACATAGGCCACGGGCAATGGATCGTCGCGACGAAAGGCCGTTGCGCGGAATCCCATCGCCTCGGTGTGCAGATCGGGCGCCATGTAGTTCGCCGAAATCTGATGCGAGACGATGATTGATTCTCTTCCAGGCAGCACAAACGTCTCACCCGCATGCGCGGTATCGATCTGCGTGAAGAAGCCAGACTCCATACGATCGCGGGGCCATTGCGGTGGACGGACGCTCGTAGTCCCGTCTTCGAAGCAAAACACGTCTTATTCCTCTCCGCGCGTCTACTTGTATTGAACCAGCCCACTGCCAGAGCGTTTAACGCTCCGATCACGTGGTTGACCTGACACCGCGAGCACTCCACTGCCGCTTACCCTGCCCCGTACGTAAGATTCCGCGTGCACACGAAGAATCCCCGCGCCAGAGACATCTACGGTCACCCCCTTAGACCACAGGGCGGTGCATTTCACAACGGCACTTCCAGAGGCCTCCGCGGTAAGAAGGCCGCATTCGCCGCGGCCGTTGATCCGTCCCGCGCCCGTTGCACGAAGCAGCAGTTCATCGGCTGCTATGCTGGAGAGGTCAACGACAGCCGCTCCTGTGACGCTGACATCGCGGAGCCGCGGGGCCGCGATCCCCACGATGACGCGACCCGACTGCCTCGACGCTCCGGTGAAATCGCGGGGCGGGTTCTGACCACCTCCAAGCGGGCGCGATCTCTTGGAAGCACGCTCAGGCTCGAGATCAATAATCAACAGGTCGCCATCGACGCGCGTAATCACGCGTCGCAGCAACGGCGCTTCCTCGACCGACACGCGAAGCTGAGAGTCGGGAAGCTGATGGAAGACCACTTCAATCGGTCCGCTCACGTGAAGCCTCGGTGGAACATGAAGCCCACGCTCCTCGCTGAATAATCCGTCGGCTTGCACGCGCGGAAGGGCACTTGCCGAATTGCCAGAAACCCGAAAGGCGCCTGTTGCGATCCGGGTCAACAACCCATACGCTGCCGTCATAGCCGCGGTCAACCGCCCATAACCTGTCATCCGTTTTAATGCCCCGATGAAATTACGGCTATCCGGATTTATGTGTGGAATTTGGTTCATGGCTAGTGAGATTGTTCGTGTGGAAAGCCGTCCCACGTTCGGCCGTCGAGTTGCCGGCCTGCGGCTTTCTTGCCGTGCCATCCCATGACGGCGACCGTGGATGCGACCGAACCATCCTCGTTGCCTTGCGGTGGTTCACCGGTGTGGTTCGACCAAGTTCCGTCGTCGTCCACCACCCAACATTTGCCATGTGCGCCCGTTAGCGAGTCCACCCAAGCATGAGCGCGCCGTTCTTCGCCGCAATGCGTGTAGTGCTCCTCGTTGACGTAATGTCCCCACTCACCCCATTGCTTGAACAAGAACGGCACGCCAGCAGCAGCGCACTGGTCGCGAATATCTCGTGCCCAATCGGGATGCATCGGCCGCGCCCCATGGCCGCTTTCGCCGCCGACGATGACCCAGTCAAGACGCCCCGTCTCAGTCCTTGTGGGGCCGCCTTCCCATTTCCACCGTCCGGTCAACGCATTGGCCTTGGCAGCGAATATCTTTGGTTCAAGGCTTGTCAGGTCTACCGGCCCTAGCAGCGGCTCCATACTCAGAAAGCGCACGCTCGCCCGCGTATCGAGCAGCTTGGGGATGTCCCGGTCGGCCTCCTGCTGGTTGACGACGGTGATGCCAAGCCAGACGTTCGAGGGCAGCATCTGCGTTTCGAGGTTGTGGATCTGATGATGGCGCGCAACCTCCAGCATCATCGACTCGACGTTGCCGATTCGTTTTGTGACCAGCAACCAGTCAAGGTGCGGCGTGCGCTCGATGAGCTGGAACAGATCGGCTCGCCACGATGCCGGCACCCGGTTGTCGAACACGTCGGCCAGTGAAGCACAGAACACACGCCGACGGCGGCCATGCAAGATGAAGAACGCCTCGTGCTCACGCTCCCAATGCATCGGCTTCTTCCAGTTCGCGGGGCTGGTACGACGGCGCTCTGCCTGGGCGCCCCACTGGACGATGCCACTGCGCTTTGCCCATCCCTCGGCATAGCAGTTGTCACAGCCAGGGGATACCTTGGTACAGCCAGTCCAGGGATTGAAGGTGCTGTCACACCACTCGATGTTGGTCTGTTCGCTCATAGTTCCAACGAAAATCCGTTTTATTATCTTGCTTCGTCGTGACTGGTTTCACGCGTCACTACGCATTGCCGAGATTTCGTACTTGGTGCGCGGCGCAGCTACCCCTTACTCCGATACAACCTCTGCTCTTCGGTTAATGACCGCACGAACCCGTGCTGCGCTGGCGCGATAGAAACCGATGCCCATGAAGACGAGACCAATACCTGCGCATGCAATCCATCCCGCCCGGGTCAAATGCGCTAGAGGTTGAAGTCCTTTCGCATGGTTCAGAGGAGCGTACGCAGCCATCAGCCACGTGGCGATTCGGACCAGCACGATGCCCTGCCGGGTTGCACTCGTGTCCGGGAAGAATGGGGGGAAACGTCCTTCTTGCGAAGACATTGGCGCACCGGAAAGAGGCGCCGCTGGTCTGCCAATAAAAAATGCTCGAAGAACAAGATCTCGAACGCTGAATTTCATACCGAAGCTCCTGAGTCTGCATTTGAGGGAAGTGCGACGCCAACCATCCGCACATTCAACCTGTCTGTGAACGCACGGCGATCGCCGCCGGCAGCGTCACGTTCATGAGATGGTCGGCTCGAGACAACAGGCCTACGACCTTCTCATCGATACGTTGGAGCTGACTTGGCAGCAACTCGATCTGTTGAAACGCCTGCCTAACAATGTCTCGACGATCTCGCAACGCGGTCTCAACTGCGGGTTCTTCTGGCAGTTGGATCACGTCTCCGACGGCACTGAGCGCGGCGAGCGATACCACCAAGCCGACTTTCGCGCGGTCAACCTTTGCCAGCAATTCCAGAGTCCGGTTCGGGAACGAATTCAACGCGTGCTTTACGGTCATCAAGGCTGATCGGTAATCAACCTCCTCTGGCTTGCCGTGAAGCAAGCGATCCATAAGTCCATCCTTGCGCGTTACCGTCTCCAGAAGCTTCGACATCAGGGACGCAGCGTCAAGTTCGTTGAACTCCCTTGTGACTCTCGCGACGGTCTCGACCACTTCGCCCGAAGCCTGTAATGGCAGTTCCGCAATGGTCAGGATTGTCGCCAAGGTCGGCGGCAGCAGTTGCCGGATAGCCCGTTCGATTCGAACCTGATGCGCTGGGTATAGGTCAGGAAAGCGCGCTCGGGCAACCTCAAAACACCGCTCAAGAAGCGGATGCTCGGTGTCACCAAACAGCACCTTTGGTTTGCCAGCGTGCGCTGGGGATTGAACCGGCCGAAGTTCTTCCGGCTGGCCGAATGCGAGCCTGCCCGGGACAGCGCTCTGGCTTCTTGCCTCGGCGTGCTGCTCGCCGAACTGGATCGGTCTAGGTGTGGCCGTCTCCGCTTTCGCTCCGGCTTCGACAGGAGCCGACTGGCCGAAGTCGAGTTTCTTGGGTTCCGACACGGGTAAAGTCTTCCGGGGTTGATCGTCAAACTGCAAGGCTCTGGGTTCTGGCCAGTGATCGTCAAAGCGCAGAGCCTTGGGCTCACGATACTGTCGCGACATCGATTTCTCGCATCGACGGGACGACGCCAACAACCCGCGCCGCCCCATCTGCATCAGATCGTTACAGGTTACCGCCGTATGCCTTCACGAAGTCGCCCAGCCCACGGTTGTAACCCGTGCCGACTGCCTTGAACATGAACTGACCATCGCGCCGATAGAAGCTGCCGACCTGAACCGCAGTCTCCATCGAGAAATCCTCCTCGAGGGGATACTTCGCGATGATCTGGCCGGAGGCCTCATCGGAGATCTGGATATAGCTGTTCCGGACCTGACCGAAGTTCTGCTTGCGCTCGGCCGCGCAATCGATCGTCACGATCACCGAAATCTCTTCGATGTTCGCTGCGAGCTTCGACTCGTCGATAAAGATGACTTCGTCATCGCCCGCGCCGCTGCCGGTCCGATTGTCGCCACTGTGAACGACGCCCAGGCACGGCGACGCGGGCATGCCCTTCTTCGGAAATTCGGCGCCAGGCTGGAAGAAGGTAGCCACGCGGTCTTCCGTGCGAATCTCCGAGTTGTAGAAAATGAAATGCTTGTCGTCGACCAGCTTCGGGTTGCTCTGCGGGTCGTACTTGCACAGGAACACCGAGACATCCAGATCGAAATCGGTTCCCGTGTCCGTCGCGTTCGCGTCCCACCCGAGGCCGATGCGGAACTTCTTCGTGCCCGGCGCTTCCTTCGACAGATTGATGCGACCGCCCTTCGACAGATTGATCATGCTTTTGCTCCTTTCAGATCCACAAACGGAAATAGTTGAGTGTTAGTCCGATACACAACACGTACGCATATCGGACGAAGTACAAAAATGAATTACTGGTTGCCTGCCACCAGCGTCTGTGTAGCTTCCTTCTTTTGCGAGATGATCGAGGTCCAAACAGCCAGACCGATCGTCACCGCACCAATCAGACCGGTCACCACTTCCGGGACTTCAAACTTGACGTTCAGGAACATGATCGTCGCCAGTGCCCCGATGGCCCAGAACGCGCCGCATTCGAGATACTTGTAGCTCGCGAGCGTACCCTTCTTCAGCAGGACAAGCGTCATTTCACGGATGTAGGCGGCACCGACGCCGAGGCCGATCGCGATCAGAAAGACATTGTCAGACAATGCGAACGCGCCAATCACTCCATCAAAGCTGAACGACGAATCGAGAACTTCCAGATAGAGGAAGCCAGCGACACCTTCACGCACAACCCGCGTACCGGTGTCTTCTCCGCCCATGAGATCACCGATGCCATGAGCGACGACGAAGCTGATCACGCCGAACACACCTGCCAGCAAAAAGGCGATTTGTTCCTGTGCCGGCACGTGGAACGACGCCAACACGACGATTCCGAGAGTCAAGGCAACCTCGACAGCGGTGATGCGGCCGAGACGTGCCATCGCCTGCTCGACAAAACCGATCCAGTGCTCCTCCTTGCCGGAGTCGAACATGAACTTGAAGAACACCATCAGGAGGAAAGCGCCACCGAATGCGGAAACCTCATGGTGCGCCGAAGTCAGGATCGAGGCGTACTGGGCAGGATCTTTCAGCGCAAGAGACGCCGCTTCCCAGAAGCCGATATGCCCGATGATTGCGACGATCAGCAGAGGGAACACGAGACGCATGCCGAATACTGCGATGGGCAGGCCGAAGACCATGAAGCGGTCTTGCCACTTCTTCGACCAATGCTTCAGGACCGACGCATTGACGACGGCGTTGTCCAGCGACAGCGAGATCTCGAGCACTGATAGCACGCCGACGATGATCATGTCTTTCACGCCGCCCATCAGGTAAGCAGCGACCAGGGCAACCAGCGTCAACGCCAGTGGGATCTTGAATTCTTTCAACATGCGAGTTGTTCCTCTAAAAGTGTGGGCTGGGATGCCCGTTTATTTGCCGCGGACCCAGTTGCAGAACTCCGGAGTGATCAGTTGCTCGTAGATCACCTCGTCCGACACATCCAGCGACGGCAAATGCAGGAACCCGACGTTCGGCAGATCGTCTGCGAGCTCTTGCAGGAAGCCAAACTCGCTCGGATCACCCACGCCGACCATCGACCAGTAAATCGGGAATTTCTTCGAGCCTTCGAGCAGCCGGCGCACATGCTCACGATCGGCGCCCGGGTTTTGGCCATCGGTGACGAAGAGCACCCATGCAGGCATCGTGTTCGCCGGCGCCGCCGGGATAGCAGCGGGCTCTTCCGAGGGTCCGCCAAACAGGCGGCTGAGGAAGCTGCGCTTTTCTGCCGTTGGCTTCGGCTCGGGACTGCCGAAGAAAAAATTGACGATGTCGGACATCACCGGCGCGTACTTCGTGCCGCCCCACTTCGCGATGTCTGCGTTGAGGACGTGTTCGGTGATGTACGAGCCGTAATTCTCAGGCGTCGCCGTCGGCAAACGGGTGAAGCCTTCCGTGAACGTCCAGGTATCGACTTCACCGTTGTCGTCGAACTTCAGCGCGATACCCAGCATGCGATCGTGCGTCTCCTGAACGATCCCCGACTTGTAGAGGGCTTTTGCCGAACCGGAAATGTCGAGCGCTGCCCCGACGCGCACGACCGGCGGCTTCGCCAGTTGGCGCTTTTCGAGGACGATGGAGACCTTTGCGGCTCTTTTTTCGAGAGTAATCATGCGTGTTGTCCTTATCTGTTTTTCGGAGAAAAGCGGGAAACCAGATCCTGCTCAAGCTGACGCAGGCGGGACGCGTCCTGCTCGCGCTGGCGCTCCCCTTCTTCGACGATCTGGTTGATGTCGTCGAGCGCCCCAAATAGCTGCTGCTGGGCGTATTCAAATGTCTCAGTCGCAACAACAGGCCGCTGACTGAGCCTTGCGACCTCCTGCGCGTTCTGCCTGCCGAGATCCGCTTGCGCTCGAAGCGCTGCATCGGTTGCGTCATAGGTCGCATTGACGAGGTCAGTCGCCACCTTCGTATCCAACTGTTCGAGGTACAGCGAGAAGGCATTCGTCCACGCGGGAATCAGGATTGTCTTCACGGTGGCGAACTTGCTCCCCAGCGTCCGCTTTCGATCCTGTTCGGTACGGATTTGCGGTGCGAGTTGCTTGGTCAAGAGCATTGCGCGGTCGAGGTCATCGACTTTCACCTTCAGCGCATCGATGCGACGCTGCATATCCATCAACCGCTGGGCCGCGAACGCGTCTTTAGCTTGTCCTTCCGCCTCAAGCGCCGCGCGATAGTCGGCCAGTGCGCTCTCGCACCGTCGCTTACCCTCTTCCAGGCCCTGATAGGTGGCATAGTTGGAGTTGTACATCTGCTCCAGTGTGCTAATGCCGTCCTTCTGCTTTTTCGCTGTCACTTCGAGTTGCGCGACGAGTGTGTCGATACGCTGGTTCACGTCGTCATACTGAGCAAGCAGGCGCTCTTTCGTCGACTTCAACAGACTGCCGACACGGCCAAGCAGCGATCCCTTATGCATCGCCTTCGGGTCAAGGCCTTTCGCGATTGCGATCAGTTCGTTCAGCTTCTCGCCAAACGCGCCGCCGTCGGCCGCACGAACGGTTGAGAGGTACGTTCGCGACATGGACGCCGCTGCGGCACCATGCTCCGTTCCGATAGCGTCGATCTCGTCGTCACTCATCAACCTGCGCGGAACGCCGACGTTGCCTGCACGAGCCGCTACGAGGCCCACCCCGGCCGGCGACGGCACCGGCTGGACAACCGGCATCTGGGGAGCACTCTGCTTTTCATCGTCAAAAAGCGGCTTCAAAGATTTCTCCTCGTTTTCGATTCGTAACACGTACACATACGCGGCATTTCGCAATACTACATACGTTCAGTTTTGCCATCAAGTGGATTATTCAGAAAGTTTCGTTTCGATACTGGTTGTATCGATCAAACTTAATCATGTTGCCAGTCGTGCTCCGCGAAGCGGCGACCTTTGATCTGGCTTTCCGTGCGGTTGTTGTCGTTGACCGCAGGTCCCGGCCTCGTTCGTTGGTAACGTCGACTCGAGTGCACTGAACGTTCGATACCAACCTAGCCCGCAGTAGAACGCGGCTCCTAGCAACAATGCACACAAGAGTTTTAGAATCCCCGCGCCATCCGCATCAGCGCACTTCCAACATCCGCGCCCGCCGCACATCCAAAAACCCTCCAACGACATTAAAAAAAATGCCCCGCATGCTTGCGGGGCACCAAGGAGACACACCTGAAGGAAACATTCGTCTTACGAAACCGCCGCCGGCACGTAGAGCGTATAGACGATGTAAGTGAGCGCTAACGCGCCAAAAAAACCAGAAAGCACGAGCTGGAGCCGATTCTCCCGCAGCTCTTCCCCCAGGAAGGTGTGGACCAAGGGGGCCAGACGGGTCGGGTCTGCTGTTTTCACCGTGAAAAGGCGGCGACGACGCTTGATCCCGATAAGAAAAATGAAAGCAAAGATGACGAGCGCGATACGCGCGATGATGAGCGGTGACATCGAAATCCTCAGTCAAGGGTGACAGCACCAATAATACATAACACGTAGCTATACTTCAATAGCATCCAAACGTGGATCGAGGGTTGCGAGCAATCGCAATCGCCCGGCAAAGTTGCCAATCTCACCGTTGATGGGCCCCGACAGGTCTCCGAGTCCGATGCATCGCTCGCTGAGCGCGGAGACAGAGATCGTCGGCTCAGCCGCCAGCACTCTTTCGATCCATGCACTCGCTCTTGCTTTCTGGGGATCGCCTGCGGGAATGCTGTCGAGAAGCGGAATCACAATACCGACTATCTTGTTCGCTGCCTCGCGCGCACTCATCTGACGGCCTGAGACCTGAGTCAAAACCCGCTCGACTTCCATCCTGCGTATGTTAGCCTCGCCCACCTTCTTCTCCTGTCGAGAAAATGATCGGATTGAATTTACGGACGCAGTATAAAACTAGTCGGCAAACTTTTCCATACTATTGACGTACGTCTACGTGTTATGAAAGTGGCCGCGTAAGCACTCGCGAAGACATGCGATTGGTGAGAATTTACAGGAGCGAGATTCCGGGAAACCGACAAGTTATGGTGCGCGGTTGAGTCAGCACGGGGGCATCTGATCGAGAGTCGCATTGCGGTGCTCCAAGCCGGATTAAGCTTCCGCAGCCAGTTCTTCTGCGTGTCAGGCGCAGCGCAACGCGAACGTGCTTGAGGGGTAAGGTGAGGATTTACGGGAACGAAAGCGTATCCGTAGGGACATCGATTCCGTGATGACATTTCATCGCCGAGCGGAACTGCTCCCATGCATCCGCTCCAGCGGCGCCGTGCGTGCAGTACAGACACTGGTCAGCACCGTTCATCTGGTCGGTAAGGGTCCGGTGAACGTCAATTCCAAACCGCTTGCTGAACCGGCCGATACAGCTACCGTCCGCGGAATTGACCCACACTATGTCGCCTCTCGCTGAGACACAGATCTCGTGGGCGTTGACCGGTAGATCCCTCTCTGTCATCTCATGTTCTTCACTTTTACTGGCGCAAGATTCCATTCTCTCATCCGGTTGCTTTGCAGCTCCCTCAATGCTACCGGACAGGATGAACCAGTCTCTCGTTAGCGTCTGCACCGAGCTCGCCCGATCGTGCGGAAAGCGTCCGCGTTGCCGTCCGAATCGCAGCCCGAAGTGTTGCGAGCGTCTCGAGGGTCCGCTTGCGGGTGCCAATTTCCGGGTTCGTGTTGCGGCCTTCAGCACGGGCCGACCGGACCAGATCTGCGCGGACCTGGAGGAGCCGGGGAAGGATATCCTCCAGAACGACGGAGCGGTCGACCGCGTCGCCACCGTTGAACGTGTGACACGTTCTGACGTATCGCTTGATGTGGTTGGATAGCATACGCGCACCTTCACGCCGGAACAGCGATGTCGGTAGCCACTGCAAGCAACGAATAGACGCTGTCGTAGATGGCGCTATCTTTGCACACGAAGAAGATTGAATCTCCGTCCGTTGCGCGCATGAACGTGTCAGGTACAAGCTTCTTCGCCTTGAAGCCTGTGACAACCTCCACGAGGCGAATCTTGGCGAGCTTTGATGCACTCGTCTCGGTGAGACGACCATATGCACACTGACCAACCTCGGTGAGGAACAGATTTTTGCCCTCGATCCCGCCGACACCGAGGCTGACCGAGAACTTGCCGATTGGCGTGGTGGTGTCGAGTACAACAAACGTCTCGGGATACGTGCTCTGATCTTTGAGTCTACTGGCGATTTTCATAGATTCTCGTTCATTTATGCTGGATGGTATGTCCACGGGACCGGTCGAAGCGAAGCCGGAAGGTACAACGGGTGCTCCGGATACCCGCTTGAAGTGAGCCGCAGGACGTGCAGCGGGAGTCCCATCCTTGCTATCTCCTGAAACCGGGCGTCCATCAGCCGCCTGGTTCGAACTTTGCCTTTCGGTGCGCCCCAGGCTGCGATCAACATGCCGCCACGTGAGAGGCAAAACTCGGCAGCCACCCGCAGCGCTTCATCGGCCATTGGCCCAATCGGATCGTCCATATCAGCGAGCTGGTCCGCGTTCGTCGCCACGCCAGTCGCGGCGTTCACGAAAATCAGGTCACTCGCACCAAGGCTAGCCGCAAATCCGATACCCCGCCGCACCGTGGGATCGTTCTCAACGAACGATGCCGTACTCGGATTATGCAGAATGAAGGCCACAGGCACTCCAAACATGCCCAGTTTGCGGCGCAACCAGATTCGATGCTCGGCGTCGGAGAAAAAGGCACCCTCCTCGACCCAGTTCGGGACAGCAACCCTGTTCAGAAGTGTCATTGCAGTAATGTCCGACAATGATTCCTAACACGTACGCATAATACTACGCAAAGAGGACAATGGAAACAAACGCAGCTTTTCCTATCTCAGAAACCCATCAATTCGCCTGTTCCCAGCGGGTGTGCCGTTGACGTGACGCCCGCTCCCGTTCTTGAGACTTCGCAAGGTGATGGCCAACAGCGCACCCGGCGATCGCACCGGCGACAGCGTGATGACCCGCCCAATGCCCGACGAGCGCTCCAGCCATCGCGCCTTTAAAGCAACCCGCCGCGTTCGCACTGTTCGCCGACATTGCGAGAACACAGAACACCGACAGGACTACCGCAATTTTCTTCATGAATATCTCCATCGTGCAAGGTGGGTTTCGTCGAGCACGCTGCCGACAGACGGCGAACTCGCGCGTTGAAAATGTGGTCAGGAATCGTCCTTGTCATGAGCCCCTTTAAGGCCCCACACACGTACAAACGGATCTGCCAGATCATTGACGCATGCTCATTCAGGCCGTAATGGATGCTCGCCTCTGCGTCGCAGGCCAGCGCGTACAAGGCCTGATCGTGCGCGTAGGCAATGCGAGCGAGGACTCGGTTCAGGCACAAGCCTCGAGTTATCTCAAAGGACTGTTTCAAGGGAAACCTCGACGAGACTCTTGATTGCCAGCTTGTTCACCAGAGATCCATCTTCTGGCAGCTCACACCAGTAGTCAGTAGGCTCAATTGAGGTTCCGGGGTTCCGGATACATCGAGCCAGATCTCGCTCCGTCGCGTCGCGCAGATAGAGCGTCTTGCCGGGGCACACGTCGTGCCACCAGCCCAACGCGTTGCGCGGAATGGCTCGTTCCATTTCCCTTCTTGACTTCAGCTTGGCGCGGAAAATCCGCGGCGGATTCATGTCCAGCAATCGCCGATGTTCGCGCCAAGACGCAAAGCGACGCGCGGCCGGCGCATCATCGTGCACATCGTCAAGGAACGTGACTTGACGCAGGCACGACGTGTTCTCGGGACAGAGGTTGTGAACCGTGTTTTTGCACCCGTGCTCTGCTCCCCCGCACGGCGTTTCGACTACCCATAGGCCACGCGTTGCGGTGGGACGGATATCCTCGATCGACATCCCTGGATACTTGGCCGCAACTGAAGCAGCAAGATTGGAAAGATTCATGCGAGCGCTCCCTTATTTCCTTTTCGATACTTTACACGTATCTGTATCCGATAAGTATCGCAATCCCTTGTTTGGCTCCGGAAAGCAAAAGGCCCGCACATTCGGGCGGGCCTTCGGCTGCAAGTTCGACCTTCCGGTCGCATCCCAACTCAGGAGGAGATTCTGAAACAGGCGTACGCCTTGTTGGAGCTATTACAACTCAGCAGGTGAATTCACTGCAAGCGAAAATACCCCGGGGTACCGCACCGAAAAGAAAAAAGCCCAAGGAACATGATCCCTTGGGCCTGTACGACGAAGTTCCGAACTTATGCGTGACGCTTGTCCGCGTGCTTCGCTTTTTCGTCCGCAAGATGGTTGGAGACGATCCAGACTCCCCCGCCGACGAGCAGGATGCCGAGGAATCCAATAGTCAGAGTCAGAGCCATTTCACTCTCCCTTGCTCAAGATTGCACCTAAAACCAATAGTAGCACAGCGACTACCAGCAGCATGAGTGCCTCCACGAACGTCCACGCGGACCGTTTATCGGTAACTATTACTGTTACGAAACCGATAAAGGATGCCGATGAAAGAGTTTGGGCTATCCGGCCGTAGTACTCGAGCTGCTTGATCGTCGGATGCAAAAAAGCCTGCCGAGTTACGTCCCAAATCGGGCGCAACGAAACGGGCGCGTTTTGTAGGATGAGGCGAATTCGGCGGATGAGCCGATCGAGCATCGTTTTTTCTCCTGTGAAGCGAGGATGCCGCAGGGCGGCGGCTCCCTCTGGTTCATTGACAGTGCAGGAGGAAATGCTCATCAGCGTTCAATATGGCTTTCTTGCCGTTCTCTTTTGTCTTACAGCGCGTTCGCCACCTGGCCGTTCAGGTTGACAGGCGTGCTCCGTCCCTAATCTGATCAAAGCGGAGGCCGGGCGCCCCAGGCACATGGCCCCGGGCCATGTGTATCAAAGATACTTGTCCGCCTCTTCTCCCGTCAGGAGCACAACGGTCCCGAAGACGGACTCGCCGAGCAATGCAGTTGCAAGCGCGTTCAACGGTAACTGGCGAAGCTCGCCATCTTCATTCAGAACGAGGAAACGCCCGTCACCAAGCTTTCGCACGGAAATGTCGCCGTCGACTGCACCCTGCAACAGATCGAGATTTTCAGTCTCGTATCGAGTGAACATTATCGGCCGCCGGCTCGCGTCGATACCAAGGATCTCTGCCATATGAACACCTGAAGTCGTATCGCCAGCCATTCTATCCGTGCCCAGAACCTCAATGGTGGCCAACATACTCTTCTTCTTTCCTCCAGATGAAGACGTGGCTTTGTTCCATGCGCGTGTGGGGCATAACCATGCGCATGGCAATCACCAACACCAGGAGCAAATCATGAAAGATGTCATCGTTGAATGCCTCGCGCGATTTGGTTGGCACAAAGATCGAATTGTGGATGCCTTCAGCAAGACCTTCGCAACCGTCGTCGCGCCGAAAAAAGCCAGCATCTGGTTGAGCTTCGACCAGGAATGCAATCGTTGGTGGATCAGAAGCGGCGACTTCACTAGTGCGGGGGAAAACGTTCTAGCGGCCACCCATGCGATTCTTCCGATCGACATGCCTTCGGCCGAGATTGAAAAGACGATCGCGATGCTCGTCGCAGACATGGAACGAAAGATCGCTGGCGCGTATTCGGTCCGTCTGTTGCGAATGTAACCACAGCCCTCCGTGCGCGTCTGAGCGTTCGGAGGGCTTTTTTCCGTTCAGGTCATAAGCAGACCAGCGAAAGTCTCTACAGCGAGCAGCACCTTCGACGGTGGCAAAGAAAAAGCCGCCCACGGGAATCCCGGAGGCGGCTGGCTGACTACGTTACTGGCAATGGAACACAACGATACCGCCCACGTCGCCACTGCTCGGCGTCGATGTGCCGTACGAGACCACCAGATAGGGCTTCGTGACATCCGCGCCAACAGTGTTTGCCACAACCGTCGAACCGCTGGCAGATGTGATCATGTCCGGAATCATCGAGTTTTTCGTGACGGTAACGCCGTGATCCCCGCCGATGTCCAGGTTGAGGTTCAGACTGATCAACTTGTTGCTCAGGTTGATCGTGGCCGAGCTCAACGCGGAATTCACAACACCCGGAACGACGGAACCGTTGAAGGCTGTCGGCTTCGTTGACGCGTCGTAAGAACACGACAGCACGCCAGAGCTCGGACCCGAGTACAGGTCGAGCGGAATGCCCACTGCATACGGGAAGCCTTGATTAGCGCCGATCGTCTGCGTGTTGTTCGTACTCGGTGTGGTCACGGTGAACTGACCAGCGGACCAGCGACCGATCGCGTATTGCCCGTTACCCGCAACATCATCGATCTGACCGATGTCGGAGAGCTTCACAGTCATCGCGCCGTTGTTAGCCGCGAGAGCCGTAAAGGCACCCTCCGGCGTCACGCCTTGATTTGAGTACAATGCCGACAAAGTGGACAGGAAGTTTCCGCCGAGCCCACTGCTCTTCAGCGCGTTGCCTGCGAACACCACGGCGACGTTCTGCGCCCCTACCAGCGACGCACTACCGGTCACCTTCAGCCCGGGAGTGTTGCCGG
This sequence comes from Caballeronia sp. LZ001, assembly GCF_031450875.1. Lineage (NCBI taxonomy): Bacteria > Pseudomonadati > Pseudomonadota > Betaproteobacteria > Burkholderiales > Burkholderiaceae > Caballeronia > Caballeronia sp. LZ001. The sequence continues at coordinate 34,781 of NZ_JARTVX010000002.1, forward strand.
GGGGCGTGCCCGCAGGATCGGAAGCCGCCGGCGGCGTAGCTGCTGGTGCGCTGGCAGCAGGCGTGTCGGAGGCAGCCGGGGTGCTGATGATAGGGCCGCCCTCCGGCTTCTTGTCACCACCGCCGCCACCACCACAAGCAGAAAGCACGACCGATACCGCGATTGCGATCATGAGGCGCAGGGATTGATTCGATTGCATGAGTTGCTCCAGAGAGAATTGGATGGGAAAACGAAGGCCTGAGGGATTCAGGTTTCGACCTCGCTCCCCGATATGGGCAACATCCGCGCATACTTCATGGGCACAAAAAAAGCCCGCTTGCGTCGTCGTCGACGTAAGCGGGCATTGCTGACTACTTTGATTAGAGAAGCGCCCAGTTCAGCGCATTACGTACGTCTTCCTCTTCCGTATCGATTCCGGCTTCCCGCAACGTCAAGATGAGCGCCTCGACTGTGCTGGGATGAACCTCGTCCCGATCTAACTGCGAGAACTCAACGCCGCGCGAACCATAAACCATCCGGTCAATCCGACCTATCGAATCTCGCTGAAACCAGGCAACCTCGTTCGGAAGCAGCGGCACGGCCAGCAGGCGGCAACCTGCAAGGATGAAATCTGCCGCTGCGTTTGTCACGGAAGCGCCCACTCGGTCTTTGCTATCAGCGACGATCCCATACCACCCGGTGACGCCCGCGCTTGCGACAGCACGGATCAATACCACCCGTACCTCACGGGTAAATGCCTGACCACCATCCAAACGGCAATGTGTTCGCACAGGCGCAGAGATGCTTGCCTTCGAGAACTCCGCTGTGATCACTTTCTGCACTTGTCGACCTCCTTTGATGTTGTTGATGACCCAATCAAAAGCCTTCGCTTGCGCCGAGCGAGAATCGCTTCACCGCAATCTGCACAACCGAGTCCTCGTAAACCTTGCGGTTTTCGTCGCCACTGAGTCCCGTTGCGCGAAAGTAATGATCGAGTAGCTCAAATAGGCGCCCTTTGGATCGTTCGCCTGATGCTGCGAATGTCTCAAGTGCACACCGAGCTGCGATCGGAAGATGCTGTTCCAGGATGAGCGACATCTGTTTTCTCCTTTTGAGATTGAACTGGCTCATCGTGATGCTCCACATCGACAGCTACGATCTCGCTCCACTTTGGCAAATGCAAGCGTTCGTTCTCATTGCAGTCCGCATTGCTGCAAAAGAAAAAGGCCCTCTCGAAAAGCGGAGGGCCGGACTTCGTTCAGAGAATGACGTATTCACCGATGTCGGCGTTCCACACCGCGCCGATTGCTTCGGGCGGGTCGCATGGCAGGACAACCAGCCGATCCGTCTGCGAATCTACGCCGTGCGATACCACCCGACGCAGGCGCCCCGTCTTGGGGTCTCGTTCGCTCGTTACGATTACGATAATCATGGGCTCTCATGGGGGGCCTGGTTGCCGCCTATTCCTGGCGAGCAATGTGGATCTTGCCAACGGCATCGCGGTGATACCGCAAGTGTCGTGCAGCCTCTTCGATATCGCCGTCGCTATGTTGGGGTTCGCGAATCAGCGTAAATCGCGCACCGTTTGCGGTCACCAGACAGTAGTCAAACACCACGCCGCCGTCCGTCACATCGCCGAACCGGGGGATACGCTCCACATCATCTTTCGTATAGGTCAGGTCAGAATTTACCGTTAGCTTGCTCATCCGCATCTCCGTTGGAAAGTTGATCATGCATTACGGTAATGCTGGACACAGGTGTGCAAGTGCCGGTCTTTCGGGCCTACCGCACGCTCGATCCGGCCTGATCACTCGAGCCCGAGTGGACCTCAATCGAACTCGAGTCGTGGCGCGACAACTGATCGACCGTCTGGGCGGCAGCGGACAGGGCCCGTGGCTGCTCATCGACTACCTTCACCCCTTCAGCCGTGACCCGGACATCCTGAATCAGGTTGACGCGTTGCGCAGGCTCCTCGGCCGCAGCCTCGTAGACATCGTTTGGAGTATGAACGCGCACGTGTAGCGCAGCTTCCAACCCTCCTCCGGCGTGCGTTTGATCTTGTGGACCTTGGCATGCTGCTGACGTATAGCGCGGATTGTGAGACTGCATGAGCCTGTAGACTTCCGACTGCTGCGGATGGCTTTGATGCGTCAGGATGTTTAGCCTCTGGAACATCGACGTTCGCTCGATAAAGGGTTCATCAAGCGTCGACAGCGGCGTCGATCGCGTTGGCATCAACGGCTCCGGCGCGTACCATCCGCTGCACCCTATTGCCTGGAGTACCTCTGGCATCTTTCGAAGGATCTGCCGGTCTCTGTCGCTGCGGACGATCGCGGTCAAATCGATGACGTTCTTCTGCACCAGCGGATGATCAGACGCGAACACGTTTGGATACGGATTGGGCGTGATGCCGATGTATTTGAAGTGCTTCGCCAGCGGGGCGAGTATCGCTCTCACCTGCTCAACAGTATTTCCAGCGTTGTCGTCGAAATAGACCTGGAGTATCCCATCGGGCCGCAGGCAGCGCTTCGCGGCAGCAACGAACTCGTTCGTATATAGCTTGTACGCGTTGAACATCATCGGATACGTCGAAGTATTGAAGATGTAATCGTAGGTCCCTGCTGAGCAGTGCCGCGCGAAGTTCAGGCCATCGTCTTTGTGGATCTCTGTGCCGGCATGCTTCCACACCTCGTGGTTGTAGGCGCTGAACATCGGCAGGGCTTCGATCACAGCCGGGGATATCTCGACAATATCGGTGCGCTCCGAAATCGTACTCACGCCATACGAAGTCTGGCCCGATCCGACACCGATCACCATGCTCTTCTTGAACGGTCTCGAGATAAATTGCGAGGGGAGCAGGCCGACTGCTGTCTCCATATCAGACAGAATGTTATGAGAATCGTGGCCGTCGACGAAGTAGACCATCAGGTCCGACAAGGAATCCGCGGGACCACCTATCTGGCGTCCGTACACGTATCCCGCGGTGCTACCAAGATTGCTGGTGAACTCGCTACCTTCGAAACGGAGCTGCGGCGACCGAAGGCTGAATACTGTCTGGACGGGATCAAAGGTGAGTTTCGTCATTCCGCCGAGAGAAATCGCAGCAAGGACGAAGCTTCCCAGTGCGACGACGGCGCTATCCCTGAAGCCGCTCCACGCGATGAGGACGAAGGCCAGCAGCGAGCCTGCCACAAGCGCAGGCCACACTGTCAGGATGACGGGACCTGCAAGGATCACGGCGAACCCGCCGGCGAGATTTCCGACCGCTGCCACAAACATGAGCCGACCGGTATTCATATCACGCTCACCGGACATTCCATCTGCGACCCGGTTGAAAACCACCGCAGAAAGAAGAACTGGAATCGAGAAGAGCAATGCCAGCGTGAAAACGCTGACTTCGATCGCGAGAAAGGTGGCGTTCCGCAACAGGTCCGGCAACGCGCTGTAGAAAGCCATTCCGGCGAGGCCTCCGATCCCTGCGACTGGCGCGAGGACGGCGAGCGGCATTCGGGACATCAGGAGCGACCCCAAGCCACCCGCTGCCAGCATCAACAGCACGACGCCGTTGTAGACGCCGTTGTGCATTCGCGTCGGAAGGAGCAGATTCTCCAGGTTCTTGAGTCCCCAGCCAATCGCCAGGTAACTCGCCAGACTCGCGAGGAAAACGGCTATCAGGGCGTGCTGGTTGCGTCTCGCCCAGGTGTGCCAAGCTACCGCGGGTACCATGGTCTCAATTCCCTGCGCGAACTTCTGCACGTAGAAGACGCTCCCAACGACCAGCCCAAGCCCAACTTGCGATACCCCCAAGATGCCCAACGCGGCCGACAATGGTACGTACGGAAGCACGAACCATTCGATCGCAAGCACCCCAAGAGCCGCCCCCAGGTGATATAGCCCGTACGTGAGACCAATGCGCTGGCGAACGAAATGCGCATAAAGCGGGATGTGGGTCCCAAGAGCAAACGCGGGCGGCATGAGGACCAGTACGACCACCACGGTTGGCAACCCGAATGAAGCAAGCATGCCGCCTCGAATCAGCCCGAAGATAGCCAGGGCATAAGCTCCCGCCCCGAGCTCGATGGCAGGTAGCCACTTTCGCAGGCGATATCCAAGTAGGTTGCCCACCGACGAAAAGACGATGAACGACAATGTTGTCAGAAAGTACGTAAGGTAGTAATCGCCGTTCGCCGCGCTGACCACGCGCATGAACACCGATTGGGCCGCTAGATTGACGAGCCCGCTGAAGATGGCGAGATATAACATTCTGTCCCCGATTCCAAACATGCGTGCGGGCCAGCCTGCGCCCGGCGTCTCTAACACGTAGCTGTAATTCGGTTGGATTCTACACTCGTTGTCGTCTTTTTAAATCTATCCGTATTATTTTTCCGTGTTACGCATCGGGTCCGCCCATCACCTCACGGCCCGTCAAATGGCTCGCAACGACACCGACGCTAAATTGCCGCGAAACAGTCGTGACAGCACCGAACAGGGGGAAGCTGTTCCGGCTATTCACGCGGTCAAGGTCACTTGCCACTTCATCGGATGGACACCAGCGATCATGGGGTCGGCAGCCGCTTACATTCCTCCCGGCCCAAAAAAGCAAAACCCCTGTCCGTGAACAGAACAGGGGCATCGCCGAATAATTCGGCTGGTTACTCAAATATCGAGAACGCAGGTATCGATCGTGCGGTCTTCGAGATTGCTACGCAGCGCGTCGCGGAGTTCAGAGGTGGTCTCATGTTCGTAGCACTGAAAACAGTAGTTTTCGAGAATGCCAACGACAGTCGTGCGGTCCATGCAGTTGATTGCGCGATGCTGGGCTTGTGACAGAGTCATGATGTCGATCTCCTTGTGTAAAGGCCGCTTGCGATGGCCTGATACACGGAAATGCTCAACATCCATTGTGAAACTCATTGCCTGGCCCGGAGGCGCGGTCAGCCGGTGGATCTCGCTGCATCTTCTGTTTCTCCTCACGGAACCCGCGCAGCCACGCATTGATCCATGATCTCGACCACGACAGACGATGGCTCGAATGCACGCGCTTGTCGCGATATGGACAATCAGATTCGGACTGGCCATCACGCGCGGCCTGCGCACCACGTCGCACGGCCGCTTCAGTCGGATTTCTCCTTTCAGTCATTCGCAGCCCCCGGGCACGCGCTCAATCCTCACCCGCCAACTTCCGAGCGCCTCGTCACCGAGCGTTAAATCCGCGACCGTATGTTCCACGGACTCAATACCGCAACTGACCGCGTACTGGATCATCATCAGATACATTGAGAACTGCCAGACTTTGTCTCGCTGGGAGCACACCTCCAACATTTTCGTCGCACTGTACTTGGTGAGCATCCCCACGATTTCGTCGGGCAATTCGAACCACGTTGCGGCTGCTCGTTCTTCCGCGGTAAGTATCAGTTCAGCCATGAGCGGTCCCCATCGACAAGCCAGCCAGCTTCGCCGCGACCTCTGGGCTCACTAGCCCATAAGGCGCACAGTGCTCGCAGGTTGGACTTTGAAGCTCGAAAGCGATCGGCGCCGCGTTGATGCCGCCACAAGCAGGGCACGGCAAAGCTGTCTCCCACCAGGCGCGCTCCATCTCGATCTCACTGGCCTTGACCAAGGCGCAACTGGGGCATGCGTAGTGATCGGTCTCTGTAACCTCGCCCCGTGAGATAGCCACGAACAGTCGAGCGCCTATCGTTGCATTCCGGCAAACATCACAATCAGACCGACAGCTTGCGCTGAAATCACAGCGCGCATATCCAGCAGCGATGATCGCCTCCTCGCGTGATAGGGCGCTCCTGTCCGACTTCTTCTTCTGCCTAGGCTTCATGCGGCGAAGTCGCGCAGGTGAATCGCCAAAGTTGGCACAAAGACTCATCATGCCGCACACTGCGATGGCGTGTCGGCAGACCGCGAATCGGCCACCGCCATGCGGACCACGTCAAGGCTATCTGTATAAGCGTCGCGCACCACGCCGCCGAATCCTGTCGCTTCGTAGACACTCCCGCGGACCTTTTTGACCAGCCCAACTTCCGAGAGCCGCTGCATCACTGTGACCGGAACGTCATACCCTTCGCCATCCTCAGCGCAATCGCAGAAACGATTAAATGCGATGACTTCCTTGCGCGAGAGAAACGAATACCGAGCGAGGATGCTATCCAGCGGTGACGCCGCTGCCCGCTCGACGACCTCAAGAACGGCCGATATGCCAGCAACCCGCTCCTTACCGAAACCGACAACGAAGGCACCAGCCGACGGATTTTCAAGCGCTCTGGTCCACGCGTCGCGCTCCTCCCGAAGTTGCCTCGCTAGCAAAAGTGTCGGCAGATCCGCCTGTTCCAATCGGGTCACGACACGCGCGATCTCGAACGCAAAGTCGCCAGCGAGCTCCGAAGTGATATAGCCGGAGAACGTACGGTCTTGGAATTTTTCTTCCATGACGGCAAGCAGTTTCTGACGTGCCAAGCCGATCTCGTCTTCGTCGGCAATGCGCCGTTTCGACGCCTGAAGATCATTCATGGTTCATCCTAGCGGTCAATGTTCTAACACGTCCCGATAATACTGTTTGTATTAGCAAAACGAAAGCGCCGCACACCAATGAAGCCGTTCGGGACGCGGACTTTCGTCGTTTGTTGCCGCGAGATATGAGGCGTAATCGCCTCCATCGGACGCGACCGACCTGAGCACCCTCTTGCGCGTCATCGGCTCCATTTGTATTATGCGTACGTGTTAAGGAGCGAATCTTATGGGCGAAGCACGCAGGAAGCGACACTCCGCGAAGTCGAACTTCGGATGGTGAAGCAAATCGACAGCGCAGTTGACCTCGCTCGCGTCTCGAGCGCAATACGCAAACTGGCAGAGGCCGCCAGCAGCCATGTCGGTGCAGACTGCTATCTGCATGCCGACCTGTGCCGGGAGTTGCTGAAGCAACATGGCGTGGAGTCGCGCCTCGTAATCGGGTTTGCCGCCTGGCGCGTTGGCGACGGTCATGGGGACGTGATCGTGCATGCGCCATTGCAGGGGATGGCACCGCAACCCGAGGCACTACCATTCCACGCATGGCTGGAGATAGGACCAGCAGAGAGCGCCCACCGGCTCATCCTCGATTTTTCTACCTATCAGCTTCGCCGCAAAGCCGCGGAACTCGACGCGCTTGACGGCGGCCACACGAACGTCAACTGGTGCCCTGACTATCTTGCCGCTTTAGCGACGGATGTTTCGTCGCTGGAGGACGTGACCATGAAAACGAAGGGGCTGTTTTTCTACCGGCCGCACAACGACTTGCAACGATATGTCGAGCACAAGGCGGGCGCCATCGATCAGGTGGACCTTAATAACCTCATCTTGCTCTATCGAAATCCCAACATTCAGGTCATCGGGCCGAACGATATCAAGGATCTCTAGCCTTTAGCCGGAACCAATGACAGCATACGTCGACGATGCAGCGATCATGTACAAAGGAAAGCTTCGCTACCACATGACCGCGGATACGCTCGGGGAGTTGCACGACTTCGCTCACCAGATCGGCGTCAATCGATGCTGGTTGCATCGCGGCGCCCGCCATCCTCACTACGACATCACCACCGAACAGAGAGAAGCCGCTCTCAAAGCGGGAGCCCATGAGGTAACCGCGCGTGAACTGCTCTCGGCCGCGAAGCGTCTCGTCGAAAACTCGTCACGAACCGCGGCATTCGACAGCGCATAACAAAAAAAGACCCATCGCGCGCTAGCTACGATGGGTCCCACGGCAGTTACGTTGATCAGAAAAGGCTCAAGCGATACTGATCGCCAACGGCTGGCTTTGCTTGCTTCTCGGCTTTTGACATCCATCGAGTCATTTCCGACGATCGGTGAGCTATCGTATTCGAGACACCGGCCCGGAAGGCTTTTACTCGAGAACCATAGTCCCAACTCATGCTATCAACGCTAGCCACGTAGTCGAGCATTCTGATCTCGTTGAGGCAGGCGCCCTTTACTCCGAAGAGATGAACGCGAGAACCAGGGGGCAGATTTCCTTCCAACGCAGACAGCACTGCATACAAGCCCTCTGTCTTATGATGCAGATCCCGCCGACAAACGGAACCGATACCGATCAGCGTCGGCATAGCCAGCCAAGGAGTCCATCTCTCCCATACGTTAAGCATCAGATCGAGACTCCTGAGATAGTCTGACTTCGAGCGCCCTTGGAGAACCGGAACACACGGCTTGAACATGTTGGCGATCACCCTTGCTGAGCAAGTAGCGGACGCCTGATCTTGCAATGTGTACAAGACGCGCAACGTAGCCTCAAGGAAGGTCGCTGTTGCGTTGATGCGGAAGTCGACCTCTTTGCGATCTGTAGCGATCGCCTCTTCAACACAGCAATCAGGCTGGCTGAACCAACGCGAACCGCACGTCGCCGCAAACGACACGTAGTCTTCGATCGACCAAGGGTAAATTCCCCCGAGGCCAGGCTGGGTGCCTTTGGTCTTCCACGCCAACATGGCGGTGAAGCCTGCCGAGTCCAACGCGAAGTCCAGCTCCGATATATCTGTCGCATTCGGAAATTGAAAACAACTCTTGCTAGCATTCCAGAACGCCGATGCCGATACCATGGCAGGATAGTTCTGATTGAAGGCGTGAAACGCTAGCCGACCGCCTTTGTGAGGAATACCGACCCGAACCATCAAATCGTCGTCCAGTACAGCATTTGCCTGATTGACGGGCAATCCCATCATTTCGTGTGTCATATCTTTCTCCTGAGTTGATCAGAGGTTGAAACCTTGCGGAGGGAGATGACGCACAGAGAAAAGCAAGTTGAGCGAGCGAGCAAAAAGAAAAGCCCTCGATCTCAGAGAGAACGAGGGCAATCGAAGTTAGGCGGCGGCTAGGTTTTTAGCGATCACGTACAGCCATTTGCTGCTCGATCCAGTGCATCGAGGGCGACGGTATGCTGGTCTCCAAAAACAAGATCGCAGGCGCCGTCGTAATCGCAGCCGAACGCGGACATGAGTATCGGCACGTCGTCGCCCTTTTCAGCCCGATGGAGGCGCTCTGCGAGCTCCGCAAACGTACAAATCTCAGGGCCGAACCGAACGGCAAGCTTTCGTCCGTCAGCGTCGTACTGAACTGCACGCTCTGTATCCGTTCTGACCCAGCCACCGAGTCCGGTGACTGCCGGAACGGATCGCCCGCTCTCCACGTGAATACTCCAAGGTGCTCTTCTCAGCAGATCACGGAGCACGAGGAGGCGGGCGTCGTTCTCCGCCGAGCCTTGGCCCTGGGAAACCGACAACTCGCGACGCTTGACCTCTTCCAGGAGCGCTCGAAACTCGCGCTCCGTCATCGTCTCGACGCCCACACGTTCCCGGATCAGTTGCTCGAAGGACGCGGCATCGCGTGGGAGGTCAAACTCGGTGGGAAACGACTCGGGCAGCGGTCCACAAGCCCACACGACTCCGCTTCTATCCGCCAGCAACAGGTTTTTCCCACGCAACCACAGTTCGAGTTGCTCCTGCGACATTTCGCTGCTGATCCACAGGATGCGATCGTCAGTCTCGTCAGTTGCACCATTGAACCCACTCAGCATCACTTCGTACTTCATCGGTATCGCCCCTAGAAAGATTCTGGTCTGGTCCTCACAAACGTCGACATTTCAGGCTGTGGCCTGTAGAAAGCTCTGCACGTCGTTACGTATGAGACGCTGACAGGCTTCTGGCATGTCGCTGAGTCCGACCCGACGGCCGAGATGACGACCGGGGGCGGCTGTACAGCACATACCGATTCCCAGCGGGTGATATGGATTAGCATCCATACCGCGTGCGCCGAACAGGCCGTTGCGCTCGGGCTCGAACATATAAACTGCGGTGTAGCGATCGGCTGTCTGCCCGCCGTTGTCGTAGATTCGAACCTTCTTGGCTATCATCTCGGCAACTGCTGTCGACTCCTGACGTTGGATAATCAGTTTCATCAATGCTTCTCCTGGGTGAATTGAACATGCACCTCGGTATGCGGAACAGCACTCTGTATTTGCCCATGTCCCTGGTCTCACCCGTACAGGCTTGCCTTCTTGCAACGACGCAATACCAATACCAAGCGGAGAAAGAAGTCCATATGACGACAATGGCTCAAGCGATCCGGCAATACGTTCAAACGTCACCTACTGGCGTCACGTCGGCGGATATCAAAACCCATATCAACGCGCAGCACCCTGGTCGTTGGACACCGGGGACGCTCACTGCCCACCTGTACGGATGCGCGGTCAATCAACCAAAGGCCTACCGCCACCATCCGTCGGCCGAGAAATTTCTCTACAAGACAGACGACGGCAGGTTTCAGATATACGACGAGGCGATCCATGGCCCGAACGTGTGGGCGCCCGGCGCCGGCGGAAATGAGATCGATGACGAAGAGATCGAGCAGTTGATCGAAACATCGATCAGCCTTGAACGTGACGTGGAAGAGCACCTCATTCGAAACCTCGAGTCGCTGGAGAAAGGGCTCCGGTTCGTCGGCCGACAGGAAGTGACAGAGGTCGGGCGCATCGACATACTTGCCGAGGATGCGAGCGGCCGGCGGGTGGTGATCGAGCTGAAGGTCGGCGAGGCAAAAGACGCGGCGATCGGGCAGATTGCACGCTACCTAGGCTACTACGCGCGAACCGACGGGAAACCTCCCCGCGGGATGCTCATTGCGAGCGAGTTCCCTGAACCGGTTCGCTATGCGGCCGAAGCGGTCCGCGACCTGGCGCTCATCACCTACAGGGTTCAGTTCGCTTTTGATCGCGCCACCCTCGAATCCTGAGCCAGCCCGCTCAAAAGAAAACCCCAGGCCGAAGTGGCACTGGGGCGGGTAGCGTTAGGCGTCGATGTCAACATCCTCTGCGTGGGCTTTTGCTTTGACCGCGAGCAGCAAGCGCTCGCTTTCGTCGAACGACGCGTCGACAGCATCTACAAACGCTTTCACTTCATTTCCGAGATCGGCGACGCAATGATGGAACATCTGCGGCCGTTCGGCGATCTTGCGCAGCAGAGATAGCATCTCCGCAGATTTGGCGGTGACCAGCAGATCTTTCATCGATTGGTCCAACACTGGCTCACCACTCACCCGGATGGGTGCATCCCCGTGGGAGATCTCGTGCGAATCGTCGATCTGCTCCATCCGGTCAAATACCTGCACCACACCCAACGCGGCCGCCGCGGTCATGGACCCATCCAGGTCGAGATACTCGTGCAACCTGGCTTCGGCTTTGTCGAAATCCTCCGCGGCTACGAGGTAGCGTTGGCTGACGCGGTAGTCCAGCGTTCGATTGATCGGGAAAAGCACCCGAGAGGGCTCGATCATCTCGTTTTGCTGAGCGGTGCTGCAAGATTGCACATTCATTCTTCGGCTCCTGTGAGTTGAATGGAAAATTCCCTGCCCAGCGAAATGCAACACACGCGTCTACAAACAGGTGACCCACGTGCAGATGACCATCACTCAATGGCCGCGTCCTGCTTCACCTGACAAGCGAGAAAAAGCCCCTACAACCTTGCGCAGGTAGTAGGGGCGCGGATAGCTCTTGAGGCGCTACAGTGGAATGACCTTGTAGTCATCCAGGACGCAACTGCCGGACTTTTTCAGCTCCTTTTTGATCTGCTCATCGGTGGGATCGGTCATGTAGTAACTCACCTGCCGATCATCACCGCCGCCGGACGGATGAATCCACGCGTCCACGCGATGCGTAAAGCCTTGGCGTTTGTACTTGGCATCAAGCTTCGCCAGCTTTTTCCTCTCCTTCTCCTGAGAAGCGGCAAACTCCGCGTTGAGCTTCGCCATGAAGCAGGATTCGCATTCTCCTTCGCGATTGGTTGACACGCTCGTCGGATCGAACGCGGGCTTGCTGCACTGTTTGCATGGCACGATGCGAACGCCCTCGAGCAACGTCTTCACATCGCTCTCGGTAGCCTGCACAAAAGCTAGCGACTTCTGGTGGAGATGCGCCTTTCCTCCGCCATCCATCATCACGCTGATCTGCAAACCGTAGCCGGGGTACATCCACGAACACGGATCGACGGTTGCAGCGAGCTCAACGCCACCGATGCTCCTCACGACCTTCACATTTTTCAGATTAACCATGCGCTTCTCCTTGGGGTTGGGAAAACTCCTTGCCCCTCGATATGCGATACAGGCGACAGCAAGGCAGGGGGTGCTGTTGGGGCGTCGGGCACAAAAAAGCCCGCCGTCCCTGTGGACAGGCGGGCCGTATGTGCCAAGATTCAGGTCAACGCGCGGCGGGCACCGTCTTCCGGCCATTCCCGTCAGCGTCAGCAACGACCAGTTCGACCGATTCACGCGTCAAGACGGCAACACCCTCTTCGGTGACCTGGTATCGAGACCAGTTATCGTTTTGTCGGATGCAGCAGTACGGGCGACCGTCACGCACGTGAAGAGACACTTCACGATCGCTTCGATCGAGTGAAAGCTTGCCCGTTGCAGTCTCGACTTCGCCAGGGTAAAAATCCTGGAGGCCAGATCGACCAGTTGAATAGTCGATCAACTCTCCGAGAATTTCGCAGACGTGGAACTTTGCGTCGCTGGCGGCTTGCTCTGATACCTGAGACACCGTTCGCATTTCCAGCAGCGATGTTTCCAGCGCCGAATATTCGGTACGCAACCAGTCCGGAACGTTTCCCCCGAAGGCGTCCAGCATGGCCTGCGCAGCACTGTTTAACCGCGACACTGCATCTGTCATGAGCAACGTTCCTTGCGCTTCGCAGTTTCCCATTACGATCTCCTTTGACGATAGGGGTTTTGACTGGATGCAACGGTGATGTCCCACACAGGACCACAAAAAAAAACGCCGTGTCGCGAGATGCGAGACACGGCGTTGGTTTGGTTAAGCAGATGGGTCTACGACGCCTACACGGACGGTGCACTGCGCGGTTGAAAGTCGGATTCTGTCGACGAGAGATCGAAACGCCAGCTTGTTGCCGGCAAAGAATTCCCGAACGACATCGACCTTGTCCGAAACGCCCTTCACGATACCTTGACCTTCGATCGTAAATGAAACCGGATAGCCATCCCGGTCTCGGTTCACGCGCGTCACGCCAAGCTGCATGATCGATTTTCCCTTGACCCAACCCAGCAGTTCCCTGATGAGCAGTTCTTGAGTCGTCGATCGCATCTGCCTCCGCCGGATCGCATCGGCTCGGGTTCCTTTACCAGCTAGCAAAGCCAGTGCGAAGTTTCGTGCCCGTTCAGCGCGCTGGTAGAGCTTCACCGCTTGTCCCGCCCTACGAACGGACGCGTCGAGGCTCTGGGACGCCCGCTTCGTCATCCGCGTGAACCCGACACCCAAGGGAAAAGAGTGGCCCTTGTTCATCGGATCAGCGCCCAGAGACGACGCGCGTGTGGCTCGCCGCTCAAACTCCGCTGCGCGTGCAAACTCGTCGCGAATGATACGCACGTCGGCCTCGCCCAGGACAACTCCGCCATTCAGCGCAGTGATGATCTGAGCGTCGATCGGGTTGCGATTGTCGAGCGTGCTGAGGTCCACAGGGATCACCGCTTCATCGCGTTCCTCAGACCTATCGACTTGTACGGTCTGCACCTCCGGACTGACTCTGCGCATGTCAGCCGTCGGGGCAAGAGTCCCCCCAGGCTGCCCGACAATCGACCTGTACTGCGTCAGCGCAACGTAGAGCGCCCGTTCGAAATGCACGCCTTGGATCGACTCCCCGCGGACGAGAACTCGCTCGGGCACACCGCCTTCAATGAAGACCATCGCGACGCCTTCATAGGTTTCCGGATCTGGGCCGAGCACGACCGCCCGGACCACCCCTCCGCCTGCAAGTGCGGCGGCGCCGTCCATGTGCACCCGGTCCCAGACTGCCTTCACGTCGGTGGCCTCAATGGGTGCCGATGAGACAGCAAGTTTCCTCACCTGCCCCAACCTCTCCAGCATCCACGCGGGCGGCTCTTGCACAATCATTGCGCTTCCGTTCAGTTCGCTCATTTCGTTCACTCCTCGGTGAGAATTAGCCAGGTGCGAGGAAATGAGCGCCAGCGGCACGTAAGCCGCCGCGAAACGCGGGTACTAAATATTCCGGATCGGTCTGGTCAAGCTCGCCCGGCAGGTAGTAGCCAGCACAAATTACGTTTCGAATGTAACTTCCGATTCCAATCTCCACGCCGTTTTCGAATGATTCCCATGCTTGCTCGCGATCGGGGCGGCTGTCGATCATCGTCGCGATCAGCATGAATTCCGGGCATTCCCTCTCACCGTGCTCAATGTGCAACGCGTGGGATTCCATAATCAGGATCGCATTTTTCCGGGTATTCACCACAAGGCGTCTGTGCTCTCTCGTCCAATGTTCCGTGCCCACTTCCGGCGCGGTGACTTTTTGGGCGACGCGGTGACCACGCTCAGAACCAAAGCCCCAAAGCTCGTCAGTCGACATTACTTTCAGCATGTTCAGATCAGTGAGCGCGCCCAGTTCCTCAAGGGTCATCGTTCTTTTCACGTCCACTGGGCTTCTTTCGTCCATTTCATTCCTTTCCGTGAGCCCGCGGCACCCTTACCGCGACCAGAAACCAGATTATGCGTCCCTTGCACTATGTAGCGGAATAGAGCTCAGCCGCGATCACGTGGTGGACAGGCCCGAGAAAGTGAAAAAGGGGCTGCGACGCGGCAACGTCACAACCCCTGCATCTACGTTTGCACCAGTGTGCGACCTACTCAGCCCTTGCTGTATCGGCGGCCCGGCCCATCGTTATAGGCTACACGACCCGGAGTGAACTTGCCGCTCCACTCGTGCCCCATTTCTTTGACTGCCTTTCGAACGTTGAGCTTGTTCGACGTTCCGCCGCGACTCTCGTGCATCTCGCAATGCTTCTGCTCGACTTTCAGCAGAAACTCGATGTCGTCCTGCGCGACGAGGAGCTTGTCCTGAAGCTTCTTGCGGCCGGAGATCTGCTTCCCGATGATGGCCGCGCAGATGGCTGCAATTGAACTGGTTAGGATGCTACCTACAGCCCCGATGATGGCCGCCTGGACAGCGGCGTCTTGCCAGTGAAGGAAGGTTTGCATGGATCTCTCCTCAAGGTTGCCTTGCAGGAGGGAAATGCGTCACAACAGGCAGTAAGCAGGGCCATCGGTGAGAAGTGCGACTTCCGTCCGTGGCTTCACCACTACCATTAGCTTTGAGGGCGCCAGCTTCAGGATCGCGCGGCAGACCGCGTGCCGCCTCTGGCGGCCTGTTGCTGTTCCCGCTTGTGCAGGCGTCTCACTGCCTTGACTGCGCGGAGATGTCGAATGTCCTCCGCCCAATGGCGACGCTTCAATTCAACGTCTATCTGTTCGCGAAATTCCCGAAGCTGGCCAACGACGCACAAGTGAAGATATGACCAGTCGAAGTTGTCGTTTTGCAGCCGACGGCGCCGGCGCCCGATCGCGTGCGGGCGATGTGCGATTTCCTCGTCGATGAGTCGCAGCGCGTACGTCAATTCGACCTCTGTATGCGCGGGGAGATTGTCGAAATTCAAGTGTCCGTCGCAATGAAGTAGCGACTCGATCATGTCCATGACGCACCTCGTATTTCACGCGCTTGAGATATCGTTATAGATCACAGAACGGCAAAAACCAAAAAGCCCACCATATGGTGGGCTTCTTGGTGCAAGGTCGGCCTCGCGGCCGTTTTTTCAACTCAGGAGCGTCAGAATGCCGTTCGGGCTTTGTCGCCCGGCATGTGAATATTAGACCATCGCCCAGCCATATCAGCAATGAAATTTACCACGGGGTAGTGCGAAAACGGGAATGAATCTACGCAAAAGCGCACGAAATCGCAGCGCGAAAATGGATGCGCCACGTCGTTGCCACTAACACACGCAAGGTTATTAATAAGGATACCCATCGAACTTTGATGGGTACCAATATTATTTGCCTGCTTCCCCAATTTCGCAAAGCAGTGCATCGCGCCTTCCGTTCATTTCACTGCGACGCTGTTGCTACCGCGCTGTACTGTTGCCAGCCCTTGATCGATCACAATTCCCAATGCAATCGGCCCTGGCAACCGGGCCGCTTGGGCGAAAAACTCCTCCAACCTGATGGCAGGGATTTCAACCGTTTCCCCAGCCTCGATCCGGGAGAGAATCTGGTATGCCTGGATCATGTCGTGGCTACCCGTCAGAGCGACATCACGGAACCGTCCGCGGCCTTGCTCTGGATCAGCTTGATTGACGCCGCATCGAGCTGCCGCTCCAGCGTCGTCGCCGTTATCCAAGGCCCCCCTGCACATGCGTTTCCGCATCGCAATGCCCAAAGGTAGGCATTTTTCACGTCTCGCGCCTGCTCGTACGTTCCGGCAACAAGGCCAGCGGCGTCGGACTCTCCAGCGACCCAAGATGCGCGATAAAACGTGACCGCACGGTCATAGTTACGCGGTACTCCGATGCCGTCCCTGAGAATCGCGCCGGCGAGCCGCAGATAGATTTTGGCCTCTTCGGACTTTGCGCCCTGCAAGCCATCGGCCCGCGAGAGGATTGCGGCGGAGAACCTCTCCATCGTTGCCCGCTGGATGTACGAGTCACCCAACAGTTCGCGGGCTGCTTTCACGTCGCCCGCGGCCACCGCCATGCCAAGATGGTTGGTCGCCTGCGCCGCGACCCGCCCCTTCAGATCCAGACAATCGCGATCTCGGCCAGAAAAGATCGTCAGCCCATCACACCCCATCTGCTCGCTGACACCGCTCAGCGCGACATATTTTTGGAAGTCGGTGAGCGTCGCATCATTCGCGGCACGCATCGCCGCCTGCCCGTCGTGGACCTCACCGCAGGCCGACAAACTACATAGCGTCGCGGTCACCACAACCCCCAAGAGATACCTGAGCATTGCATTTCCTTTTTAGATTCTTAACACGTCCCAATAATACTAGATCTATATATTTTGACAAGCGGCTGTTGAAAATCGCCTTACCGTGCAAGGGATGTAGACAGGCCTGTTGCGCATCACTCCCCGCAAGGCCTAACTCAACTCAACAGGAGAAAAATCGTGACAAGCCTGAACGCGAAACCTGCACAGTCACCAGCAGATCTCGCCATCTTTCGCTCAAGCCGAAGCAGCAGCCCGGTCGGCACTGCCATGCGAGCGCATTTGGGAATGAGCGCAACACCGCCGGCGGACTGGCGTGGCGACGCTCCCGCTTTCTCGATGGAACAGGGAAAGATGACCGTGAGGAACTGGGACACGTCCGAACTGCTGCCGGAATTCAAGGGGATCGCATACGACTATATGGCGCGAGCATTTGTGTCCCTCGGCTTCGACGGGGGCGAACGCAGCATCAACTACCTGCTGTCGAGAACCTGCGCAGAGGCGAAGGTCGAAGCGGCAGAGATGAAGAACCGTTTCGACGCAATCCGATAGAAATTTAACCCGCAGCACCAGCCCGCCGTCTCATGACGAGCGGGCCTTTTGTTTTCTCATCTTCCAGGAGGACAGAAGCGGACCCCGCTCCCTTGGCGCCTGTGTGCGAATCCGGGTAGTGACCGTCTGATAGAAGACAGTCGTCCTGTGAGTCAGTAGTCGGCAGGGACGAAGAAATCAGGCTGAGAAAGGCAAAACCAAGGATGCTCAGACGCAAGTGGCCAGGTATCGTTTTCAACCTCCTGCTTAGTCTCGGCACCGATTGGCTCGATGTCTTGTAGAGGCCATCCCGCACGAGCGAGGCCTTTCACTAGCGGCATCTCACAAACGACGCCGGTAGCCCTGAGAAACGGTTGGGTAAATCGCTCATCGTAGGACAAGCTTACTCTTACCCTAGTCGAAGTAGATTTGCATAACTGAAGGATCATGGCTACCGAGACGGGATCACCTGAGAGTGGGTCCGGACCCACATCCCACAGCCGCGATTCGAGTTCAGCGATACTCATCCAACGCGCAACCCTCCGGTTATCGTGCAGTGGACGAAACGCCCCCGAAGCCAGTAAGCGTCGACTCACTTCACCAAGTCTCCGGACAAATTCCTCATCCTTCAAAAGGTAGGTCGTTGGCTCCTTATTTTTATCTTCCTCGCCCCACCTTCGAACGTCCGCCAGAACAACATAGGGCAGATCGAACACCGCTCGCCAAATATCTCGAAGATCAAACTTGATTCTGATTTCAGAGGTCGAAATCCTATACCAAGTTTTGTGCATTAGAAGTAGCTGCTCGCTATCCGCGAATCTGAATGACTTCAGCGGCGCCGTTTCGGTTAGCCAACGACCGCATTTTCTGGAAAGCCCTAAGTAATACGATGGAAGAATCGCCTTAACGGCGGGATGGTCTTCTGTCTTTGCCATTCGCTTGTGAAAGTCTGGCGTAACGTCACGCCTTAACACGCGCCAAACATCAAGCGCCTCGAGCTCGTCAATCGCCTGGCTCAGAGTGGCCCAGTCATGCTGGTGGCCGTATTGTTCCGAGATAAAATCTTCCGGGACGATATCGTCAAATGTCAGGATGCTCCGCAAGCGTCGAGAAGCGACTAACATCTGTTCGCGAACGTCAGGCCATGGTGACAGTTTCAGTTTGAAAGCGACCTCCTTCTGGAGGTCCGGTAGGTTCAGAGCCTGTGCGACGGTCCGCACTTTTGGGAAAACGGTGTCAGCCATATTTGCACCTTTCGAGGAATGATGTCGTTATGCTGGCGCTACCCGAAAGACCTCTAAGTCAGAAATGAATAGTCGTCGACGAGATGCACAAGCGTGGCGTCGCCGTGTCCGCGCTGGCAACACCCATTCGCGACTGGAACCCGCTTACCCGCGAAACAGCTCCCGCGCAGAATACGCTGTTTTTCACGATATGACAGTTCCAGCTACAGAAACAAACGCTCTCCTCCGCGTTGCTCCGTAGCGCCGTCGCTCTGGGCGTCGGGCACGATCGAATTGAACTTGACCTTATAGCGCTCGCAAAGCGCCTGCATCACGTCATTCGGAATCAGTTTGTGGTTTTTGTACAGTCTATACAAGATCGCAGCGATCGAGCGCCGATGCAAAAGCGCGATTTCCGGGATTGGGGTGAGAGCCTGGTACTCTCGCACGAGTCGTTCATCCTCCTCGGAGGGCCACTTGGTGCCCTTTGACTCGAGTCCCGGTTGCTTCTCCGAACCCGCGCTGGATTCTGCCGGGCCAGCAGACGGCTTTTCCGGGGTGGGCGCCGCCGGCCGCATTGGTCGGTCGGTCTGCTCGATCACGCTAGCACCTTTGGCGTCGGCAATCGAGGCAGCGAGGTGACGCCAGGCCGTCCGCTTTTCGCCCTCGGCCGCATGATACTGAACGCTAGCGATAACCTGTAGAGGGCTTACCCCAAGCTCAAGTGCAAGCCGCCAGCTTTCCTCAACCGTCAGCGCAACTTTGCCGGTACGCCACTGGGAGAAAAGGCTTTTGGAGATCCCGAGATATTCAGCCAGCGCAATATCCGCATGGAAACCCTTCGCGGTCTTCAGTCGATCGAGCCAATCACCAGGCGTGAGCAGATTGACTTCACGCGGCACGGACGTATCCGATGCTTCGTGCCTCGCATTCGTCGTCTCTCCGGAAGCATGGATACCCTGTAGCTGGCTAAGGGCCGCCGCCCCGGCCGAGGCGGCCAGCCTGATATTTGATGTCAATTTGAACGTGCCATCGGCGATCGGCTTTCCGAGCTCATCCATGCCGGCGGCCAGGTTGATCAGAATTCTGGTGCTGCGTTGCGAGTGAGCATCAATCGCCATGTCCGTTTCCCCTCGTTCAAATCCAGCGACGCCTTACAGCCCCAAGTCAGAACGAATTTTCGAGATCTCGGGCAAGTTTCGGTAACGGATCGCCTTCACTCCTACCGCCTTCATCAATTCGTCCCGTCGTTTGTCCAACGCCTTCTGCTCTTTCTTATCGTGGGTGGAGTCATCGAGTTCGACGAGAGCAACGACTTCGAAATTCTTGTTGCACACCAGAAAGTCGCCCCGGTTATGTGCGACGGCGTTTCTCGCCTTGGTCTTGTCCACCAGCGCCGTACCCTTAACCTTCAAAAACGCGCCAAACACCACTTGGGGAGCGACCAAGAGTTCACGACCAACGGCCTCTTGCAACCGCCAGAACAGGCCCTGCTCGTTTTCTGTGAGCAACGGTATGGTCTGGTAGTGCTTCGGCGAATATTTCGCACTCGACTGAAGCTTTCCAAGCAGGATGTACGCCATCACCGTTGCAACGACAAAGCACACTGCGATCAGTTTGAAGTCAATTCCCATTTCATTGGTCCGGGCTGAGTTGGCATTTGCAGACGCATCGAAATTTACCAATTCGATACATAACACGTCACTATACAATATTGGTATTCTAAACCGTTTCCGTTGCCGATCATACAGTTACAAAACCGCTATGGGCATGACCTCCCTCACTGACGCTCTCCGCATCACCGTGACTGCTGTTGCCGTCGCATTTCCTTTATGTGCCTGCCCGGTCGCACAGGCTGCCTTGGCCGACAAGGCGCTCGCAAGCGCGCTGGAGGGTCTCGGACCACCACCCCAGGCCAATCAGCTCCTGAGCCCCGAAAAGGCGTTCTCAGCAAGAGCGAGCCTCAATGGGGACCACGTGTCGCTGATCCTCCAGGCAGCGGAGGGATACTACCTATATCGCGATCGAATATCCGTTGTCGCTTCCCTGAAAGACCAGATCGGGCAGCCGGCATTTCCGGATGGTGAAGTGAAGACAGACCAGTTCTTCGGCCGCCAGGTGATCTATCGGCACGGCGCGTATGTGGTTGTGCCCGTGGCGAGCTCCTTTAAGGGGGCGCTGAAGATCAAAGTCACCTATCAAGGATGTGCGGTCGTAGGCGTGTGCTACCCCCCGCAAACGCGTGAATTTTCTTTCGCTCGGCCATAGGCTGTCGTCGCGGCGGGAGAAGAAAAAAAAGCCCGACCTTTCGAAGGCCGGGCTTTTCTATGGCGTTACGCTAGGTCGCTGGCGATCGTTACCACTTCCACTCTGCGCCCGCTTGCACCCCGTAGTCCGCGGTATGACCGCCAATCTGGCCGACGACACGACCGAAAACGGATGCACTCTTTGTCGCTTGCAACGTTCCGCCCAGTGACAGACGGCCCGAGTCACGCTCGGTCGAGGTGGAGAACGCCTGCCAGCTAGCGCCGGGCGCACCGATGAACGACGCTGTCACGGCGTGATCACCACCGTTGAGACGGTGATCCCACGACAGGTCTGCCTCAAACTGCACGGCCTTGCCGAAGACATTGCGCGGCACGCTCTGGAAGCGTACCCCAAGGACACTCGACACAGCGTTGTACGACGTGCTGCCAACGTTCAACGCGATCGTATCGCCCCCTTCGCTAACGCTGTCCTGACCATAGTGACCGATCCGCAGGCCTGCGTACGGCTTCACAGCACCCACGCTGGTTTTGAGGTCGAGCCCGCCTTCGAGGTATGCGGTTTCAGCAAGCGTCGTGAACGAACCGTTGGCCTTCAATGTGGAATCACCGATGGCGACCTTACGATGCTCATTGGTATTCCAGTATCCAAAGCCTACCTCGCCCATAACGTAGGCCGCTGTGGTGCTGGGCATCCACGCGCCGTACAGGACGGCCTGGACACCGTTGATGCGGCTATCCGCATCGCGCGAATTGAAGCTAACGTCATCGGTGCCAAACGAGACTGCGACGCCAGCCTTCGTTGTCGCACCGACGCTGCGATCGTAGCCCACTGCGACGATTGCCGAAGTGTCCTGCCAGCCGCTCGCACCCGTGGCCGGGTCGCTCGAGACGGAATCGTGCTGACCTGCCGCCGCTGCCCACAGACCGTTGCCGCGGTCGATGCCGTTGGTCGTCATGCGTTGCGCGATGAGTTCCTGCATCTGGCTGGTGCGATTCATTGCGACTTGCGTGGTGACGCCCAGCTCATCGCCACTCAGCGAAGTCATGATGCTCTCGGCCTGATCGCGCGATGCAGTGATGAGCGCGGCCGTCAGCGCATTACCGCCGGCTGCATAAATGCTGTTCAGTGCAACCGCGACGCCATTAGCATTATTGGCAGCTCCGGGAAGCACGAAACCTTGACCTGTGAAGCCTGAGTTCTCCTTCAGAGAAAGGGAGATCTCGCCGACGTTATAGCTGACAGTCGGCGTCAGATAGGCAAGGTTCGTCTCGATCACGTTGAACTGACCGGTTTCAGTCCCCGTGTATTTCACAAGCGCGTATTGCGTTGCTGGCGAATACGCACCAGGCGACGCGACGATCCGAAGCGTTGAGCCTTCGGCTACCGTAACGTTGCCGTTCACGTTCGTCACGCCTGCTTGTTGCGGTGTGACAGCAACCTGATACGTCGAACCTGACGCAAACGACAGATTCCCGTTCACGTGAAGACCAGCGGCAGGCATGTCGGCGTGCAGGGTACTTCCCTGAGTGACCTCAAGGTCCGACCCGATCGTTCCAATACCGGCAATCTGTGAGGCCTTGGCCGTAAGCTTGTTCAGCACACCATCAACGATAACCGTACCGGAAGTGGCCGTCGTGCTCGTGCCCAACCCGCCAACTTCAATGGATTGAACGCCACCCGGGAGGACTACCGTCTCCCTTGCCTCGCCGCCAAGATGAACGATCTGCGTACCCGCAATCGAAGCGGACACGGCAATGCCTGTGGCGTCGACTGTCTGGAGACCACCAGCACGCACAAGAGCGTTATCGGCTTCGCCCCCGAATGCAACCTGCTGCGTGCCGCCAGACTCCACCACAGCGTTGTATGAGTAGCCTTCGACATCGCCGTCGACGTACTGCAAGCCGCCAGCCTTGATGATGGCGTTATATGACGCTCCTCCACCGTAAACCGCTTCTACGCCGCCGCTGCCAACGGTTGTGTTCGAAGTTACGCCGCCGGACGCAATGTTTTGTGTGGCGCCGGCGTTCAGGTTCGTGTCCAGTGCCGCCCCGCCCGAATAGACGTTCTGAACACCGCCGCTAGCAACGATGGTATTCGCAGCTATGCCACCCGAGTTGACGCTCTGGGTGCCCCCCGAGCTGACCATGGTCCGGGAAGCTACCACTCCATCTTGCAAGATCTGCGCGCCGCCACTGTTCACGATCGTGTTTGAGGCAACGCCACCGTGCTGAACAAGTTGCGTTCCGCCGCTATTTACCGTCGTGTCAACTGTTTGACCGCCGGAGTGAACAACCTGTAGCCCGGAATAATTTACGGTAGTGTTGCTTGTTACGCCCGAGGCATACACGTTCTCCACGCCACCACTGTTCACGATTGAGCTGATGGCAGTGCCGCTCGCAAGCACTGCCAGCGTTCCCCCATTTTCAAGCACTACGCTGTTCGCCAAGTGGTCATGGATAGAGAACGGCGCCGAGACTCCGCCTGACACGTATGCACCGCTTATCTCTTCGTTAGTGGTCAAATGAAGAACGCCGCCAGCATGCTGAACGATGTTTGTCGCAGTCCCGCCGTCGGCCACCGTAAGTGCGCCGTTGCTGTTGACGACTACGCCGGTGGCAACACCGCCGCCTTGCACATTTAGCGCACCACTTGAGTTGATAGTTGTAGCAATCGCGCCGCCGCCAGTGTGAACGGTAAATACACCGCCATTCTCAAGCACAACGCCGCTGGCGTTGCCGCCACCAACTGAGAAGTAGCTTGTCGAACTGCCAGACACATACATCCCAGTGAGGTTGGAGTCGGTCGAGGCGGCGATTGTGGCGCCTGCGCTTTGCGTGATTCCTGTCGCAGTCCCACCGTCGGAGACATCAAGCACGCCGCCACCGGAGACCACCACGCCATGCGCAGCACCGCCGGACGCAACATCCTGAACGCCGCCCGACTTAATGTATGTTCCGTCTGCTGTGCCTCCTGATGCTACGGTCTGTACCGCGCCTCCATTGACGGTAGTGGTGCTGACCAATCCACCAGCGCCAACGATTTGCGAGCCGCCGGCATCGATAAACACACCGGAGCCAAAGCCACCGGAGACCACGATCTGCTCGCCACCGCTGAGAATGGCACCGCCAACGGCCGTGCCGCCGTTCACATTTTGTGTACCGCCGCTCGATACAGTTGTGTTCGTGGCCGCAGCACCTGACATCACATTCTGCGTGCCGAGATTGTCGACCACGGAGCCCACAGTGATGCCGCCATTTGATACGTTCTGCACGCCGCCTGCTTCGACAACGGTGCCGATGGTCGTTCCGCCAGCGGAAACGTCCTGGGCTCCGCCTGCATTCACGGTGGTTTGATAAGCGGTCCCCCCGGACACGGTTTGATTGCCACCGCCGTTGACATGAGTACCGGTCGTGGCGCCCTGGGGACCCACGACCTCCGTTCCACCATTGAGCACCGTGCCCGTGGCCAAGCCTGCACTACCGATCCACTGAACGCCGCCCGCAGACACTGTCGAGCTGATCGCTTGCCCGCCCCCCGAGATGGTCTCCTTGCCGCCGCCGAGGACGATAGTATCAACAGAACTGCCCGAGGCGATCACTCCTAGCTGACCGCCGCTGCTCACAACCGTTCCCGAGACGACACCGCCTGAAACGATTTGCGAGCCTCCAGATTGCACGGAAGCACTAGTCGCTAGACCGCCAGGGCCGACCGTTTGACTACCGCCCGAGCCAATTGTCGTTTCTTCGGCGACTCCACTACTGTTCACAACTTGCGATCCGCCCGAGCCCACCGAAGTACCGATAGCTACGCCGGATGTAACCGTCTGTTGACCGCCGGCCGAGACAGTAGCACCAGTAGTTTCACCTCCGGATAGAACATTCTGCGTGCCGCCAGAGAGGATCTGTGAGTCGGACACCAAAGCACCGGAGGAGACGTTTTGCGTGCCGCCGCTGGACACCACCGTCGAACTTGCCGTGCCACCGGAGGCAACATTCTGCGTGCCGCCACCCTGCACCACCGAAGAAGTAGCGGTACCTCCCGACGCGATATTCTGGGTACCGCCCGTCGACACAACTGTCGAAATTGCTGTACCACCCGAACCAACGTTCTGGGCACCGCCGCCCGCAACGCTCGTTCCGCTGGCTTGACCACCATCGAGAATTGTCTGAGTACCCCCGCTGCTAACTACTGCATTAACCGACTTGCCCCCTGACGAGACATTCTGCGTCCCGCCGCCGCTCACCGTCGTTGCACTTGCAACGCCGCCTGATAAGACGTTTTCTGTGCCTCCGCTGGAGACCACTGTGCCGATAGCTATGCCCCCCGACGACACGGCCTGCAAGCCACCATCGCTAATGATCGCGCCCGCGGCAACGCCACCTCCGGCGACAGTTTCAACACCACCGCTTTTGATCGTTGTGCTCGTTGCAGATCCGCCCGACACAAGCTCGGTACCACCACCATTGACTATGGTTCCTGTCGTTGACGCGCCAGAGGACACAATCTGCACACCACCGCTGCTGATCACGGTACCCCCAGCGCCGGGACCCGTTGCGGTCGAAGAAGAGTTGCCGCTGACGATCGCGCCAGCCGAGAGGATCTGAATACCTCCCGCGTATACAATGGTGTTGATTGCACTTCCGCCCGCCCACACGCGCTGCGTACCGCCGGATGCGAGCTGCGCACCAAAGGTCTTGCCGCCACCCATGACCAATTGCGAGCCGCCGCTATTGATCAAAGTACCACTGGCAACGCCACCCGACGAAATCGTCTGGCTCCCGCCATTATTCACGGTTGAGCTGAGGGCAACGCCACCGTAGCTAACCACCTGACTGCCACCCGAGCTCACGTTAGCGCTAATGGCCGACCCGCCATAGGCGAGGACCTGCACACCCTTCTCGAGAATTGTCGCGTTGAGGTCAACGTTCGCACCTTGGCTCCCAAGGTTTGCGCCGTTCACATATTCCGTTCCGCCGCCACCGATGAGACCGCTACTCGTGTGCAGAATTCCGCCACCAATGATCAGGTTTTCTGCGACAGCATTGTCCCAGCCATTCATCGTGAGAGTGCCGCCGTTCTCGATAACGAGACCACTGACGTGACCACTGCCCATCGAGAAAGAGTGAGACGTACCGTCTGAGGCAACGTAGATGCCCGACAGGATATTGCCGCTCGTAGAGCTTTTGGCGCCGCCGATGTTCAGCCGCGCACCAGCATGGACAACGAGATCTGTTACCCTGGCGCCAGAAAATCCGACAGTCGGGTCCGACATGGCGAGCCCGCCCCCTTTGCTGACTACACCCCCGCTCACTTTCCCACCATTGCCAACCAGCAAGTTACCGCCGCTGTTTGCGATACCGCCGTTGACAACCGTGCCGCTTTGGACGGTTACGTTGTCCAACTCTCCGGTGCCTGAGACGTTATATTGATCTCCTGGCATGATGACCACATTCGAGATGGCCCCATTTGTGAGCGTGGTAGTTGCTGCCATAGCTGGGTCGACGGCGATGGCCGTCTTTAACAGGACCGCCGACATCAGCAGCCTGACCAGCCGAGGCACGCTCGCTTTGCGCAGGCCGAACCGATGAACGCAATACTTGCGTCGATAGGTCAAACGCTTCATTGAGATACTCCAAGAGGGAGAGATGGATTTGGGACGGGGCGTGTGCCAGCCCGCTCCGTATGCACTGCTAAAGCCAAATGGCCACGCGTATCAACCTGATCGCTCTTGAGGCGCAACAAGAAAGCTGCCGAAGCCGTTTTTTGGTCGCGCCGCGCGGCCACATGCGTTACTGCGAGATTTCGACTTCCTTCGCCCGGTCAGCGAAGGAAGGAATGGTCCTGATGACTCTCTTCACCTGCTCCGGCGTGATCAGCCGGGTGCACTCGAACTGCTGCGGTGTACCTGCCTTGCGCGGACACCACATGAAATCGCTGTGATCGAACAGTTCCTTTGGGTCGTTCCAGCATGAGTTGCACGTGTGGTAATTGATCACCCTATAGGGCGTGAAGAATTCATTCGTGGGATGTGTGAAACCACTGATCATTACGACAGGAACACCCGTCGCCCACGCCAGCCAGGACAGACCACTCGATAGCCCGATGAAAAATTCAGCGTGCCTGATCCAGCGTGCGCGCTCCGAAAGTGGCCGATCGCCGGTCTGGTCTTCGCAACCATGCGGAATGTGGTTCCATATAACGCCCGAACCATGCGCCGGCTTCTGATCGATGCAAATGACCCGGTAGCCTTCCGACTTCAAAAACTGAATCACATCGCGCCAACCTGTCACGCTGTTCCAATACTTGCATTGCGTCGACGCTTGCGTAGCAATGACGACATACTTCTCTGAAATCGGACGCGTCTCATCAGGGATGTGCAGCAATGGGCGCTCCTCCGTTGGATCGACACCAAGGATGTAGCCCGCGGTGCGATGTAGGCCAACGAGGCGGAAATCGGAGGGCTGGTGCCTGTTATCGGAGTCGCTGAAGAAGAGACCGATACGATAGGTTGCGTAGTAGCTGTCGACGTTCACCTCTTCCGGCGTGCACAAGCGGATCGTCGGGTACATCTTCTCGAAGAGGTGAATAAGCGGCTTCGCCATCGAGACGGTGAGCTTGCAGCCGTGCTGCTTTTCAAACTTCGCAGCGTAAGGAAACCACCCCATCGTGTCTCCAAGCGTGCCGACGGGCAGCTCGATCAGCACTTCCTTGCCTTTGAGATCCATATGGTGCTCAAAAACCTTTTTGTTTTCCTTCCAAACCTCAACTTGAAACGGCACGAAGTACTTCTTGGTGCTACTTGCTCCACCGGTTTGCCCATCTGGAGTCGAGATGGGCATTTCAAACAGCGTTACGTTTGCTTCGGAATCGCGAACCACCACACGCCACTCTCCGGACGGCACAGAAACGCGACAACCGTCATTGAAATCAAAGCGGATACCCTCTGGCCCAGCCTGCGTGCACATCCTTGCCGGCGCACGGAAGCAACTCGACTCGGCTTTGGCGGAAACTACGGAAAGGTGCGATTCCGACTTGACGAAATTAACTACAGTCTCACCCTTCGGTGCTGTCGCGGAGAGATCGGACTTGCTTTGTTGGGAATCGGTCGCGGTAGTTGCCAGAGCCGGGTTTGCCATGCTGAATGCCTCAGAAATGTTGGGGCGCGTCACGCTGCCCCGCCATTTCCCAGATGCACCCTTGGTCGGAAAATCGGCCCTGCCGCATGCAGGCGACCCAAATAAACCGGCTTATCGGTCAGATAGCTCCGGGTTTGGTAGAGGCACGCGGCACGGGTCAGGCCAAACGCAAACATTTTGTATCGCCCTAATACATACCGTGTAGCGATAATACTGATAGATTCTTAGGCATACAAGCAGTTTGCATATTTTGTAACGCCTACGTTGCGAGATTCGTGATCGGGATAGGGGCAGGCCTCACGGCCCGACCCCTCCCACACCACCGTGCGTACGGGTCCGTACACGGCGGTTCGGATCAGTTGATCGGCGAGGGACCCACCGACGGAAGACCCAGCGAACGGAAGTAACGATTAGACAACGCCTTGCTCAGTGCCGGGCTGCAACTCAAACGCCATGCACTGTGTGACGACCCGGCTGTCGAGGCAGCAAGGTTGCGGCTCACCCCACGCGCCGTCAGTTCCCGGAATCGGGTGCGACCGCGTTTCCACTGCTTCCAGAGAAAGCAGCGAAGGCGACGGCGAATCCATTCATCCAGTTGGTGCAGTACGCGAGGCGTTTCACAGAAGCCAAAGTAGCCGCGCCAGCCCGTCAGATATCGTTTCAGCGAGCCGATCATCTGGTCGACACTGATCCCACACGAGCGTTTGGTCAGTTCCCGGATGCGTTCCTTAAAGCGGGCCAACGCCTTAGGCGCTATACGCCGTTTAGCGTGTGCCTGCATAGCGAACGTGAATCCAAGGAACTTGCGCGTATGTGGCCGTGCGACCGCGCTCTTCGCCTCATTGACCTTCAGCTTCAGCTTGCCGGTAAGGAAGGCCTTCAGGCCCGCCATCACCCGCTGGCCCGCGCGTGCACTGCGTACGTAGACGTTACTGTCGTCGGCGTACCGCACGAATCGCAGTCCGCGTCGCTCAAGCTCGCGGTCGAGATCGTCGAGCAACAGATTGGATAACAACGGCGACAGGGGACCGCCTTGGGGCGTACCTTCGTCCGTTGCGCCAACCAGCCCGTTTTCCAGCACACCCGCCGCCAGGAAGGAACGGATCAGCTTCAGGACTCGCCTGTCGCCGACACGCTTTGCTACCCGGCTCATCAGGATATCGTGGCTCACGCGATCGAAGAATTTCTCGAGGTCCAGATCTACAACCCATCGATACCCCGACTGGATGTAGCTTTGCGCCTTTGCCACGGCCTGATGCGCCGAGCGTCCCGGACGGAAGCCATAGCTGGAATCCGAGAACGTCGGGTCCCACCGCTTTTGCAGCACCTGCAACACCGCCTGCTGGACGAATCGATCAAGCGCAGAGGGAATGCCGAGTTTGCGCATGCCACCTCCGTCCGGCTTGGGTATCTCGACCCGTCTGACAGGTTGCGGCCTGTACGTGCCGCTCAGCAGCGCGACCCGGATCGACGGCCAGTGCTCGCGCAGGTACGCCGGCAACGCCTGAACCGTCATGCCGTCCACGCCCGGTGCACCCTTGTTCGCTTTCACACGCTTCAACGCCTGCTTCAGGTTCTCCCTTTCACAGACTTCTTCCATCAGTCGGTCACTAGCCGACGGGCTTTCAGACTCGGGGTTCGCCGACATAGGTTCAGCCCCTCGATCAGCAGCCTTCAGGGCTTCACCCTTGCCTCCGCTGTCGAGGACGCGTTGCGTTTTCTGCTGCGCTCCCATGTCGAGTTCTCCGGCTTACTCGCCGCTCCTTTCCGTTTGGGCCTTCGGGCGTCGCCGCCCTACTATGCCCGCTGCTGACTCCTGCACGGCGATCAACGCCCCTTGCGGAGCGTCCAGTCCTGATTCCAGGACACCGCACAGGCCTCCCGAGGTAAGCTCAACCGCCTTCACCACACACCTGCCAGATCTACCACCCCGTGCTTTGATGGTTGTGGACTTCGCGATCATTTGCTCGCTCGTCCGCCCGGGTAGGCCTCATATCTGGTTTCTGTTCGTCAGGTCATGGCTTTGCTACACGCTTCCTTCAGACCCCGCCTCACGACGACGCCCTTGCGTTTCACTAGTCCTTCGCCCCATCAGGCTGGACAGGGGACTTGCACCCCCAAGCTGTTGCGCATGCTCGGCGCACAAAAAAAAGGCCACCTACCAAGGGTAAGTGGCCTGTTGTCGTGCCGTTCTTTCTATACTTCGACTAGTAGCCGGCCGCGGCGTCGCAAATTCAGTTCGAAGCGCACGCAGCAATGTTCTTGGCAACCAGTGTGGTTGCAAAATCCGTGAAACGCTGGACCTTCCGAAGGTCTTTCTCGGTTTTAAAGCACGCGCCGATCATCTCCATTCGAAGCTCCTTAAGCTCTTCGGGCGTGTCGGTGTTGAGTCTTAGCTTGGCGTTGTAAAGGCCCGTGTACCCATTACAGGCCGCGAAGGCTTCCGCCTGCCGCGCCGCCAGGAACGCAACAATACCTGTGAATGCTACGTTGATCAGATTGTCCGTCTCAGGCCTCTTGCCCATGAGATCGTCGACAACCATCATCGCCGGACTAACACAGTCTTCGCTCATGTTTAAATCGCCTCCCGTGCTGGCCTGTATCACCTGAGAAGCAGCGGCGGCAGTGACTGCGCCGACAAATATCTTGGCGCCCGTCTTTGCGAGATCCGACTTGAACTCCGCGTTGGAGCGCTCCAGAATCTTTTCGCCCAACTCTTTCTCGGCTTTGCGCTTGTCGTACCAATCGCAACTCTGCTTTCGCAGGCCGTCAGGCAGGTCTTTCGGACAAAATATGCTTTCTTCCCCGTGAGCGACCGGGCAGAACAGCATGAACGCTTGCATGGTAGCCAGAAGGAGTATTTTTTTCATTTTTGACAAGACTCGACGATATTCTTGATTTCCCCCGCCGTTAGCGAACGACCAAGGGTTTTGGCTTTGCGCTTCACAGATGCTGGAATGCATGACATCTCTGCGCTCCCCTGTATGGCGACCGGCGACGGACGCGCAGATGGCAGTCCGTCCGCGAGGTCGGAGGGCATTGTAGCCGCTGCACTCGGTTGAATTAGGCCAGCACGCACTTGTACCTCGTGCATAACTCGCGCTCCGTTAAGCCCTGCTTCTATGCCAGCCTGGAGAGCCCGCTCACGCTCTTCGGCAGACGAGGCCTTTACCGTACAGCGCTGCCGTTCGTTGTCATACACCGCGCATTCGTAGTACGCACTTCTCTCGGAGACGCCACCAAGTGATCCGGGCTGGCCCGATGGAGCACTCACCTGCCCATACGGACCGGTTATTGGCAAGTCGCCGACGTTCCGACCGCTGCTCGTGACCCGCGCCGCCGGATGATTCTGGACGGCACCTGCCACCGCTCCGCCCGTCGCAAGGCATTTTCCCGAAATGGGGTCTTGTATAGCGCAGTTCGATTGTGCGGCTGCGCCTGCCGTAAAAGCCATGCCAAACGTAGTCAGGAGGATAGGGATCGAGTATTTGGTCATTTTCCACTCTCTGATTCGCTCAGAAGTGAGTTCAGGTCAGCAACAGTTTTGGCGGCAGAGCCAACGTCCGTCATCATCCGGATCGCTACCTGGACGGCTTGACGTTGCTCGTCGGTAAGATGCTGGCCCGGCGCATGTCGTGGCGCAGCTTGCTTCAGCGACTCGATTTCGCTTCGTAGATCCTTACCTATACCCAACTGGCGTGTGTATTTCCTGTAAAGCGACGCCACGTCCTGAAGCGTGAGCGAATCGTGCTCCGGCCTGATCGAATCGGACGTTGTCCAGTAGCCGCAGGCCGCCGAGCTGATTGCGGCCATACGGATCACGTACTTGGGATCGCTTTCGATCGGTGCGCCGCGGAACATGCGATTAAGCGCAACCTCGACCTTCAGATCTCGCTCTTGGATGTCGTGCCATTCTTCGATGCCCAGAAGGCGCACCAGCGTGCCTGCGTGCTTCGCTACGAAGTCGCGAGCGCCCGCACCGTCGGCCGCAGGCTGGGTCATTTCTTCTGAGGCGCCACAGTCTCCGCCAAGGACGTATTCGCGGATCAGCGCCATACAATAGCCATCGGCTTTCGCTGTCGCTCCACTCAGTACTGATTCATCCAGCGGCTTGCACATTCGCTCGACAGCGGCTCGTACTTCGTTGGGTACAGCACGTCGGCCAGATCGAGCGAGGCCCTGCCCTCTGATGCCCTCCGCCGCTTCCTGCGCGGTCTCGGATTCCCCGGTGCAGCCAGTACATTCAGTCGCGCCTGCTGCAATCTCACCAGCGTCGTGCGAACCGTTGCACTCGGGCACCAAGGCACCGAAAACACTCACCATACGGCTGGCTGAGCCCGAAGTGACGAGCGCTGCGTGGGATGCGAGGGGTAAGGCTTCGATCTTCGAACGCATACGGCCGAAAATTGCGAATAGCGCTTCGGGATCGCTGTAGACATCTTCAGGAAATGCCGTCTCCAGTTCGAGCAGCCGGCAAAGCAGCTTCAGGCGCGTCACAGTATCTGCATTGAGCCTTGTGTCCGACTTGACTGCCGGCGCCGCTTCCCGATGGATCGTCGAGGCGAAAGCGAGCATGTCAGCATAGTGCGCAGGCATGCCATGCGCCTGAAGGTACTGGTCCACCGTCGGGCGTACGGCATTCAATTCGGTTAAAACGTCGTTTATAGGGCGCTCGATGCTCACCGTGCCTCCAATGTGTGGGTGTCTTTCGCCATTCATCTTGCGGCGATTTTTGAGATAAGCCCGGTGTAGTCCGGCCAATCTCGATCGACTCGTGCCGGACTTCGCGTCGCGATCAGTTCATGGCTACGGCTGGCGTCGCCTTCTGGTAGGTAGAGTTCACGAGACTCGACCAGCCTGCTGAAACCTTCGTCGAGTCAGCGGCGACGAACATGCCGTTCTCCCACACCGCGCGCAGGACCGAGCCCTGGCTTGCGAATCGGGGCTGAGCCTGATATTTCTTCGAAACCGCGTCGACCACCTTTTTGAAGTCGACCTGTGTCGCCTTCAGAACACGGAACGCCGCTTTGAGCTGCCCGGTCGCAGGATCGAAGTTGAAAACGGCAGCCTTTGCGACCTCATCGCCCGCGATGGGTGCATATGCTTCCGCGCCTGCCACCGATCCGTCGAGGCGCTTCCACCCCAGATTGCCGTTTTCGCGATAGAGATCCTTCGCGCTGAGCTCGGCCGGCGCCTTGCCGAAGAAAACTGCCGGGTCGTTGCCCTCGGTGATCTCGTAGTCGCCCGAAGTGCTGTTGCCGAAAACGCCACCGACGTTGTCGACAGCGGACTTCACCGCGCCCGACACAGCACCCGAAACGGCCGTTCCCGCGCCATTCGTCAGGCCGCCCGTGACAGCATCAGCCATCGTGCCGTTGTGATAGACGGGACGCGCATATTGGTTTGCGCCCTGCGGCTGGCCATTTACGCCCGAGACGATTCCGTTCATTGCCGCGCCTTGCATGAGATCGCCGATGCCGCCCGCGCCGCCGGTGATCGAGCTGATGTTCATCTGGACAGCCATGCCACCCATCGCGTCCTGGGCAACCTTCTTCAGATCAATGAGCGGCGCCGATTTCTCGTGCTGGAGTTGCGCGTTGCGCATCAGAAGCGCGTTTTCCATCGACCCCCACTGGTTATTCAACTGCGCCTGAAATGCAGCCTTCGATGCCTTGTCCATCCCGGTGGTCTGCGTTTCGACCGCGTTGAAAAACTTCGCGCGTTCGGCTTCCAGGTCACTAGGCTTGTCGGCGCCCATGATCTTGCTGCCCAGCTTGCCCGTCGCCTGATTGACGACCGACATTGCTGCCTGAAACACACCCATGAACTGCGCGTGCGCCGGTGCGCTGGAAACCAGCATGGCTGCGCCCGTTGCCAGTGTCAGCTTGCCGATGGTCTTCACCTTCATCATTGCTTTCCCCGTTTGCGTTGTGTGTGAAACCCCGAGTCTTCCGGCGGACAGGGCCTCCTTGTGATCGACACGTCCGCGTTTGCGTGTCCCCATCTCGGTAACGATACATAACACGTACACATAATACGTATAGATTGTTTAGACATGCAAGTCGTTTTTTAGCAAGCCCATGCTGGCGTTTCATAGTGTCGGCATCCCCCCCGCCGCCGAGCGCCGATGAAACGAGCATGCCGCCCCGATACCAAAGGCCAAAATGCGTATTCTCATCGATACAAATAGGTCCTATACTTGATTTATTGCAAGCAAACTATGCATTAGCCCTAAATCAATAGTAGGGTCGTACCAAATCCAGTGCTTGCACACGCATAAAATATTGGTAGATAATCAAGTTTGACAGGAAATTTCTACGAATAAACTATGCGTCGAAAATGAGCAACCGAACGAGCATCCAGCGACTGTTGCAAGAGACCCAACGCGGGCGCCCACTGGATTCCGAAATGCTACGGGACATGGGCATCAGCGCGGCGCTCGCGCACGACCTCGTCAAATCGGGCTGGCTTCAGCACCTCTCAAGGGGTGCATATCTCATGACAGGTGATGTCCCCAGCCGAGACGGCACCATCGCGTTCCTAAGCCGGCGGGTGCCAGGAATGCACGTCGCAGGGAAGACCGCTCTCTCGTGGCAAGGCGTGCGCCATAACATTGCGTTCCGGGAGCGCGTTGTTCTGTGGGGACAGAAGCCTTATGCCTTCCCCGATTGGGTAGGCGAACACCTGCTCTACTCATACCAGACCACCACCTTGTACGACGACGACTTTCTCTACGGCGAAGGTCTGAAACCACTGCCATCGGGCGACCCGGCCGTGCTGGTGTCGATCCCGGAGCGAGCACTACTTGAGCTCGCCAGCGATGTCGGGAAAGGTCAAACCCTGGAAGAGGCCAGAAACCTCATGGTCGGCCTGCGAAATATCCGGCCGCAAGTGCTCGACAAGTTCTTGAGCCACTGCACAAGGGTCAAAGTCGTCAGGCTTGTCCGAGACCTCGGTGCCGAGGCAGGATTTTCGTGGGCGCAGGATCTTCAGAAGCACGTCGATCGTCTCGGTCACGGGAAGCGGTGGACGCATAAAACCAAAGATGGAAAACGACTGACACTGAAACCGCAATGAACGACATTTACCTTGATACCGTCCGGCTGATGCTGGGCATCGCACCCATCATCTTCGATACGCCCCTGTTTGCCATGAAGGGCGGGACGGCGTTGAATCTTTTCGTGCAGGCCATGCCTCGACTCTCGGTCGATATCGACGTGGTTATGGTTGACCGACAACTGGCCCGCGACGATGCAATCGCTGCGATCAGCAACGAACTGGACCGCGCCCGTGCGCAGATCGAAGCGGAGGGGCACGCTGTCTCCGCAGCAACCGCCTCCGGCAAGGCAAAAGGCGACGAGGTGAAACTGACCGTCATCTCCGGACAAACGTCTGTCAAGGTCGAGGTGAACTACGTGTTCAGGGGCACCTTGCTCGAACCCGTAAGCCGTCCGCTTGTGAAGGCGGCAGAAGAGATGTTCAACACCAGCATTACCGTGCCAACCCTGCACGAAGCAGAGCTTTACGGCAGCAAGCTGGTTGCAGCACTCGACCGGCAGCACCCGCGCGATCTGTACGACGTGCTCCATATGTATTCCGCGCCGTCGCTTGGACTGCGCAGCGATATTCTCGATGCGTTCGTCTGCTACCTCGCAGGCCATAACAGACCTATTCACGAAGTCCTGTTCGCTCCGAAGCACCCGATGGCGGACGCGCACGAAAAGGAATTTGTCGGCCTGACCATCGAAGCGGTTGACGTGAAGACGCTGGAGGCAACACAGGATCAGCTTCATCGCGAGCTACCCGCTGCACTGACCGCTAAACATCGCGAGTTCCTTCTGTCACTTGTCAGATTGGAGCCGAACTGGGAACTGATGCCGTATGGACATTTGAACGAGCTCCCCGCGATCAAGTGGAAGATCCAGAACCTCGAGAAGCTGAAGAAGAAAAGCGCCGAACGGTTTGCTGAACAGGAGGCGCTGCTGCGCCAGAAATTCGACGAGATTGACGCCGGCGGGACGCCGGAATGAGGAACACTCGATGATCGATGACGCAATCCAGTTGATGCTGATCCAAGACCCCATTCAGGGGCGGCTGCTCGTCTGTGACGTGCCGAACGAGATCGTTCTCTCGGGCGCCGCCGACCGATTGGCAGCAAAGTTCACAATGATTGGTGAAGGTGGAACCCACCTGTCGGCCAACGCCGGCAAGCTGCTCGTGGGAATCGGCGGTTACGATGCCGACCCTCGCGAGCTCTACCAGATCGACGAGGTGCGGGCGTTCATCCGCGATCTGACTACAAAGGTGCCGTGGTGGATAGCGCTATTGCATCCCACGCTGACGTTGACCTGGGTCTGTTGTCTTATTCCGAAGCCACAGATCCAGCGCAAAGAAGCGGGATCGCTGATGGTCAAAATCGATAACGAGGCGGTCGAAGCGGTTCTCGTCGAGGCGATAAAGCGGGCTGCGGACAGGATGTTCGAACTTGATCTGGAAGAAGAGGACGCTGAGACTTTGCTGCAAAACCTCACCATCACAGCCAATGGAATCATGCAGGGTATCGACCCCACGGAAGCCGACCCATTCATTTCCAAGGCGCTACGAGACTACCACCAGCAGTTTCGCAACCATTAAAGACTACGCAGAAGCATATATGTCCAGGAAATCCCGGACAGCCTTCGTATCGCCAGACTCGACGGCCGCTCTCAACTGTCCTAGGTGGCCGAGCAACTCTTCAAGCGCGAAGGCGTGGGCTTGAGGTTGAATGTTGAAGCACCGCTCTTCGTGCTCTTCGAGTTGTTCTTCTGTGGCACCGTCGGGAGCTTCGGCCATTGCTCGAAGAGCGATCGCAGCATTGCGCAACATACCTTCGAGACTGACCGTCATCCCATTTCGCGTCGCAGGCAGATTCGACGCTGCGACGATCTGCTCGCCAAACCGCGTCAAGTCGAACGACTTCTCACTCATCTCAAAGCACCTCTTCTTGTTCTGTGACACTTCTTGATTGCTCAAAAGAGTTGGCCGGATAGCGGACGAAGGTTTGCCCACTTCACCGCGCTTTTGTGCGTACGCCCCTCTTCGTCCACCCATTCAATCATCGAACGTTCGTGACGCGCTTCACCGAGCACCCGAACCACTCTGTCCTTGTAGTGCGCAAGCTTGTTCTTGCCAGGGCTGACCACTCTCTTTCTGCGCGGCATGCGTGACCTCACAATAGCGTTGCCAAATTCACGCCGTGATAACGGCTCACATTACCGTTCGAAGCATAACATGTAGGAATACGTATTGGATCGTAGAGCGAGCAATGGGGAGCGTAAAAAAAGGGCGCCACACAGGCGCCCGAACACACGCTAGCCACGGGGATCGTGGCCCGCAAAAAAACTTCACAAACTAAATGCCAAGCATCGTGCCTCGGCAACTCAGAGAGCCACAGCGGCAGATATAGCCTCGCGCGATCTCGTCAGTCACCGGCACGTCGAGTTCGAGCGCATAGTCAATCAGCAACTCCATTCCCGGCTCCAAATCCTTCGTCGCATGAAAGTAGACGCGCCCCGACTCCTCGATCGCCTCGCAGTTAGCTGCGCATGCGTGATTGACCCAACGTGCACTGTTGCCCTCCTGTCCGCCATCGATCACGCGCCCGTCCGACAGACCGAACAGGAATGTATGCCCTTCCACGCCCTCACGTTCGTGCCGGCGAATCGCTGATTTCCACGTTGTAACGATCCCCTTGTATTCCAGAATCCGCTCGCCCGCGGTTATCTGGCGCAAGGCAAAAACGCCCTTGCCGTGGATGGGCGAGCGACGAACAGCAACACGACGCATGATTGAGAAAGCCAAAGTAGATGAAGATGCGAGTGTATCCGAGACAGCGTGCCGAAAAAAAGGCCCAACGTTTCGAGAAGAAACGTGGGCCTGTCGACGAGATGCATCGCTGCGTCCGTCCGTAGTTAAAGACAGCGTTCAGGCGGAGAACAAGTCCCCTGCCGGCCGATAGCTGTCGATGCTGCTTCGGGTCATACGCGCGTTCGGGAAGCGATTGGCGCCGCCATAGAGGTACTCCAGAGTGCAATCAATGCCGATCCAGTGTCGTCCCATCTCTTCTGCAACGGCGCCCGTTTCCAGTGAGCCACCAAAGGGATCAAGAACCGTATCTCCCTCCCTCGTAGTGAGTGCCACAAAATGCCTCGGCAGATCGGCTGGGAACCGCGCCGGGTGAACCGGGAGCCCCTGCTCACGACACTTGCGGATGTAGTCACTATTTGAGGAAGTGTTCGACGCGACCAGGAGCGAGGTAGGTATCGCACCGCCATTGTCGACATCAAATGCTCCTGCGGCCAAATGATGACCACTCGGACGTGTACCACCCGTTTCCCCACCGGCCGCAATTCGCGATCGCATGGCCTCGCTGTATGGCACCAGCACGTTCCGGTTGTCCGCGTACGGTTCCCCGTTGGGCGCAAGCCAGTAGATCTGTTCTAGCGATGGCTTTACGCGCACGCGTCGAATCGTGACCCATTCCGCTGGTGCTGGCATCTTTGCCGGATTGTGCCAGGCGTACCGCTGGCAAAGCTTCCAGCCAAGCTCGTCTTCGAGGCGGATCAGAAGACGCTCCTGATACAGCGACATGTACGGCTCACCTGCGGTCCATACGTCACCCAGGTTGATCACCACCGACCCATCCGCAGTCAGCTTTTTCGGCCACTGCTCCGCTATACGAAGCAACCAATCCAGATACTCGTTGACGTGCTTGTTGCCGTATTGCTTCTCACGAAGAAGTGGGTATGGAGGGGAACAGATGATCGACTGGATGGAGCCATCGTCCAGATACCCTATCGCTTCCTCCGAATTCCCAAAAAGCGCAGTGCCCATGTCAGTGCAAAAGATGGTGATCACAATGCCGGGCGCCGCTCGACGAAGTGCATCCTTCCCTTTCCCAGTGAGTTCCCATTCCCCGGTTCCAATGGGCGTAATCAGGTTTTGAAGTCGGGCGCGCTGCTGTGCCCACCGAACTGAGCGTTTGTAGACGTTCACATTCTGGCGACCTACACGGACGGTTGCTTCCCGGGCCTCCTCGGAGATTCCGCACTTGGTTGCGACGGCATCGTACAAGTCAGCCGTACGCGATCGACCACCGTTGTCGTCCATTGCGTTTAACAACGGGAGAACGATTTGCTGTTGCGTATGCTGCATTTTCTGCTCCTTGATCGAAGCCTCGCGGACTCGGGCCCTTGCGGGCTCGGAAGTGCCCGCGAAGGTTGTGGATGGTAACGGCACGACGCCGTTGTTCTCTATGCCCGTAGTAATGCGATACAGGGAGCAGGAAAAAAGGCAAAAAAAAGCCGACACACGAGAATGTGTCGGCATAAATGTCCTGGCGGTATTCCGAGGGCCGCGCCAGAACCTGAGAGGAGTTCAGTATAACACGTGCGCGTACTTTATCTGTATTTCAATTAGAAAAGATGCGACTTGCATCGGCGCGGCCCGGTCAGTGCTCAAGAAAACAGGTAAGGATGTGCGTCTTGCCATGCATAGAAAGCCATCGCGGCATAGTGAACGACGATCGCAAGCGAGACACCGACGGCCCATGAGCCAAGAATCAGCGAAGGCACAAAACGGTCGCGGTCGACACCGCCGAAGTAGATCCAGGCCGCCATGATCGGGGCGAACACAATCATGACCGCATTGAGAACCCAGGCACCTGACCAGAGGTCAGCTTGCCAGAAACGTGTCACCGCGAGTCCTGAGGCAAACAGGACGCTGACGGCGCCAACGATAAAGATCGCCTCAAGCACTGCTACTTCCCACGGGATCTGGCGACGACGCGTGAAGATCAACATAACTTCCCCCCTAACTAGGTGATTAACAACGACTTTCCCGCCAGCATATCCATTTCGACGGCTGGTGCAAGCCGACGCGCAATTCCGTCCGCTTTCAGGATGGATTGTCGGATTTGCGCAACACACGATAGGCCCCAAATGCGAGCAGCATCACAACAGCAACGACCGGCGCCAACTCGACCAGTTCGCGGGCGCGCATCGCTGGGTCAAGCGCCAGCCAATGACGCGCGGCCACAACGACCACGCTCAACGCGATCAGCACTCCGGCCGCGAAAGCGAGCCGGGAGAGCAGCTCCTCGGCCGTGGCAAACATGCGGTCCGCATCAGTGGACGCGCGAAAGTCCGCGTTGCGGTCGTCGCGTCCGTTCTCTCGGCGAGAGAATCGACTATAAAGCACGCTCAATGCTCCCCTTTCTCCGCATCGACGGGCCGATCCACCAGTTTGGGAATGATGTCGCGCCTCACCCGGGCGAACGCTTCCTTGTAACTGCCCGCCCGGCGTGCCTCCTTGATGATCAGGCACAGCCTCATATCGCTGTACGGGTCGGCATCAGACGTTGCGGCGTCGCCAGCGATGAGCGTACACAGCCGCGCCAACGTGCGTTCGGTCTCATCGCTTGATGGGCTGTCGTGAGCTATGTGCACCCGTCCGTCCGGCTCAGCAATACACCAGCCGCCACCATACCGACTGACGCTCCACTCGCCGATTCTGGTCACGCTCGAGGCGCCCTCTGCTGCGGCGCCGACATCGGTGAGAGTCGCAATCATCCGGCCAGAGGTCTCATTGAACACCTCGACCGTGTCCCACCCATGCGGGTCCGCCAGCCAGTGTTTCGCGTAGACAATCGCGCTCGCATCGTCTCGCTGAACCAGGTGTTCGAACGTAGCTTTGGCCTGACTGTTCCGTCGTTGCAGGCGCACTGTGTACTTCTCAGCCATGGTTTTGGCCCTCCATGCCTGCGATACGATCAGCGGCACGCCGCAGGTCGCCCTTGCAATCGATCAGCGCCGTCTCGAACTGCTCGTGCACGGTAACGTCTGCCGTAAATCCCGGCTGGTACTTGATGATCGACTGGAGGACATCCATCCTCTCCTCGTCGGTGAGAACCGATGGATCTGCTTCGGCCTGAGGGACCTCGGGGACGTGCGGCATCTCCGCGATCACCCTCTGGAGAGCATTGCGGCACGCGATCGCGCCCAGGTAGTCGCCATGGAAGTCGCGAGCACGAAATTCCGCCGCTTTGGAGTCGCAAAGCTCAGCTGCTCGCTCGAGAGCAAGACGGGTAGCCATGACGATAGGGGCTTCGCAGACACCATCGGCTACGGTCGAAGCCGGATAGCTGTGGAGCCGCCAATGTGTGACGTGCTGCGCCACTTCCGTTCGGGCTGCTGCGACACTGTCCGGATCTTCTGACGGGTAGAGATCGTCCGCTTTGATGTCGAAGAACTGTTCCCCTGCGAAGTCGACGCCTTGTGTGAAAGCGAGAACCCGAAGCGCCTGGTCATAGGGTGGGAGCCCATCCTGAACGCTCACAAAGCCAGCCGGCGCCACCGTGTCACCCTGCACCCGATATGCTGCGGCGACCGTAGCACGGAGATCGCCTAGCACGAGTCGCCCCAAAGTTTCGCGCGCATCCCTCGCTGCCACGAGCGTGCGTTCCTTCAGCGTGGAAGCGGGCTCTGCTGCAACGCCAAGTGCCTCGCGAAGCATCATCAGTTCGGCACGAAGGCTGTCCAGAACATCATCGGTTGCAATCGTTTCTCTCATCATGTCTCACGGGGAAGGATTTTACATGATCCATTTCGATACTTAACACGTACCTATAATTTTATCCGCTCTGACGACGTTAATTCAACCACCTCATCGACTCAATGAATCTGTGACGAGGTGGAGGTGATTCGGTCAGCGCTTGCCAAATAGCCGATGGTAGCGGTCGATCAGACTGCTCGCCTGCCTCACTAAAGCCACCCCTGTCGGCGCGAAGAGCAGCACCCAAGGCAGGATCAGAGCGATCAACATCCCCAAACTGCCTCCGGGAAAATGCTCAGCGCCCCGCTGATAGGAGAAGCCCAGTTCCTTGCCCAACGGGATTTGTACGCCCAGTTGGTCTCTCGGGGAGAAAAAGCGATCACCGGTCAGAGAAGATGTCAGGCGGCCAGTCGC
Source organism: Caballeronia sp. LZ001 (assembly GCF_031450875.1). Taxonomy (NCBI): domain Bacteria; kingdom Pseudomonadati; phylum Pseudomonadota; class Betaproteobacteria; order Burkholderiales; family Burkholderiaceae; genus Caballeronia; species Caballeronia sp. LZ001. The sequence continues at coordinate 76,753 of NZ_JARTVX010000002.1, forward strand.
GGTGCAATAACCTTGCGCATCCGGTTTCTCTTGAGCCACGGCGCATAGCTCGCCCTGAAGCACTACCGTCGCCGGGTCGATACTTTGAAACGAAAAGACGATCCGAAAGACGCCGTAATACACGACGAGCGCCAGGACGATGTAGGTCCATGAGGAGAAGAAGGACTTGTTTTGCATGTGCGAGTGAAAAAAGAGAGGGTCAAAGGATGCGCGCACCCTGTTGAGCTATCCGGACCGTGTGTGCGAGGCGTCGGCGGCATTATCCCGGCGTATCGCCTCCGCAAGCACAAGCAGTGCATTACGCACGCGTGGACTCGCGCCGCCTCCGAAAGGCTCCCTAAAACGCAGCGAAATCTCGCCACATTGTAGAACATGCAGATCGCCGTCCCGGCCGATGACGACCGTCAACTCGTGCTCCGCACCTCGCTGGCCATCGCAATCGTCGTGGACTCGCGAATACGCGGCGCCGATCGATAGAGATTTCGGCCAGAACACTGACTCGAGAAGCACGTCCAGAGAACTCGTCACCGCACTGTCAGTCGGGACGGTAACTCCGTTATTCCCAATACGCATATGCACCCCTCCGGAAACACACCGCCGCGCTACGCAATATAACACGTATGCACAATCTATCAGTTTGCATTTGTCAAATCTAAGCGCTTTGCGCGTTGCGAAAACACAATTAAGATACTTCCCATGTATTACCACGTGTTACGATTCGATCGCCGTATCAAACTGAAATAAACGAACAACCAGCGAGGGGTAGATGAAGGTCAATTCGTATCGTAAGCACGCAATTTTTGCAGCCGTGTTGGTGTTGGGTTCCGTTGCCCTGTCCGCCTGTGGCGGTGGTGGCTCCAGCAACGCGGCAACGGCCGCGGCAGCTTCCACGCCTGCGGCCACACCGCCCGCAGGTATCACGGTTCAAGGCTCCGCGCAGTCGGTCACCGCGGTCGATGGCAAGGTTCGCGTCATCCTGTCGGCGCCGAGCTGGACCTCGGACGGTTCGATCGCCAGCGGCAGCTACTTCATGGGCGCAGCAATCGCTGCGAGCGGCCTGAAGGAAGAGAAGCCGGGCGCTTACAGCGAGATCAGCAACGGAACCACCGTTGCGACGCTGAGCTCGTCGGCAACGATCGCAGACGTGGCGGGCAACGGCCAGTTCGCCATCGGCCGCTGGACCAATGGCAGCGACACGCTGGGCGGGACGTACAACGCCAAGCAGGGTCGTACCTATGCAGTCGGCAGTCCACTCCAGGTCACGATGGCTGCGAACGCTACGCTCAACTGCTCGCTGGTCGCTGCCACCAGGCCCACTTCTGCCAATGGCAACACTGACATCGGCACGCTCGAAGCGGCGACAGCAAAAATCACCCAGGACGCTTCGGGTAGCCCGACTGGCCAGACGATGGATCTGACGCTCACTTACTCGATCGGCTCCGACTCGCATGTCACGTTTGGAACGACGGGCGTGTTCACGAATGCTGGCGTGATGAGCCGCCTCAGCAAATCGACGATCGTGAACTACTTCGTTGGCGCTGACCCGGCCAAACCGTATCTGATGCTCTCGTACGGCATTCAGGCGCCGACCACGGGGACCGTGAACGGTGTCGCAGTTCTTTCGTGCTCGTAACACGTCCTGCGGTCGGATCAAGGCCCTTCACTCGATTGTGAAGGGCTTTTCTGTTTCGTTGCTAGAATCGTCTGACGAATAACTTATGGGGTCTACCATGCGTCGCCTTTTTGCCACCGTTGCAGCATTGACCGCTCTCTTGTCCGCGTCCGCTTTCGCTGCTGACAATCCAATCGCACTCTCCGATGATCTGCATGCTGTTCCGAGCCAGTCGCCGTATGGTTCGCTCACTGGCACCGCGGTGAACACTTCGGATAAGGTGATACCGGTTGCTGTCATCCAGTTTGATCTGCTGGATGAAAATGATCGGCTTGTCGGGAATACGCTAGCCGAAGCGTTTCAACTCGCTCCCGGGCAACCGTGGATCTACAACGCGCTGGTGCCGGTTCCTTTCCACCACGCCAAGGTGAAGAAAGTCACGGCGATGTAACCACCTTTTATGGACCCGTCGCAGTCGGCCACACACCCCAGCTGGGGTCATCACATCAATTTCCCTCTCCTGCCCGGTCGCCACTAGCATCGGCCGTTGGCCCGGGCGAAGCCCCTGTCATTGGCATGCCCATCCATTCGTGATCGCAACGAACAAGGAAGCGGTACGCATCCTCACGGCTGCATCGCTTGCCTTCGACACTCCATTGGACGGCGCCGCTCTTCGTCAGAGTGACATCGTAGACAGGTCCGCATGTCGGCCGCACCAGCACCTCGCCTCGTCGCACCGCTTCTTCCATCTCGGCCATCAGCCGCAGCCTTTGAGTCTTCAATCTCATGGTCCGCTTCCCGGTGCCCTATCGTTGCCGTCGTGCCCCGCGCAACTCCTCGACGAGCTGTTCGCCTGCCATGGTTAGAGCATAGGCGCCGCCGTCCAGCTCGAGAGTCAGACCGAGCGCGCTGAGTTTGCGCATTGTCACGCGCTTCCAGACATATTTGCCCGGAGGGTAATTCGCGCAATCGCGTAGCGCCCACTGTTGTGAAGGCGTCAGGTCGTCAGGCTTTGTCATTCGCACGCACCCAGAGGTCAGACTTTATTTCTTCAACACATAATTCGTGAGGCGGTGCAAGGAGCGCCTTACAATTTCTAAGGTAAACAGTTGTCTAGATAGCCGGAGGCTTAACGGTGCTATCCCGGGCCAATATTATCAAAGTGTGGATCAGTCGGGCTCGGGAGGCGGGCCGGGGAACGGCAACACCTCTTCTCGGGTCACGCCTAAAAGCTCAAGGGCGGCCCGAATCACTTCGATCTCTCCGCGGAAGTCCAGATGAATCTCCTCGCCTTCGCTAATGGCCCGCATTCGATCGTGAACGGCTAGGGCGTGCAGTGCTGCATTTAGCGCCCTAGCGAGCTGGCCATCACGCCCTTCGTCCTCGAATATGGAATTCGTCTTCATAAATCCTCCTCACCTTCGCAACGTGCCCCATTTCCTGCGCGGTCGGACGGGCATCTTTCCTGCTTAATCGCCGAAGCTGGCGCATGCGTCGAGACGTTGGAGTACAGTTCCCAAGCGGACTTCTGAGGAGTAGCAACATGGCTGCCCGATCGATCGCTTCTATGACACTTTCCTTCGGACTTGTTTCAGTGCCGATCAAAGTCTTCACAGCCACCGAGTCGAAGTCCGGCATCGGGTTCAATCTCATGCATAAAGAATGTGGCACAAGACTGAAGCAACAGTACGTCTGCCCGCATGACGCGAAGGTGGTCGAGCGAGCCGACATGGTCAAAGGGTATGAATTCGAGAAGGAGCGATATGTCCTCTTTGACAAGTCCGAACTGGAAGCACTTGAGGTCAGTGCTAGCCATACCATCGACATCGTGTCGTTCGTGCCGACTGGTGCTGTAGACCCGATCTACCTCGACAAAGCCTACTTCCTTGGCCCCGACAAACGCGGAGACAAGCCCTATCAGTTGCTCTATCAGGCAATGAAGGATAGCGATACATGTGCGATTGCGAAGTGGGTATGGAAAGGAAAACAGCACATGGTCCAGATCCGGGCCGGGCAAGACGGCATCATCCTGCAAACTCTGCTCTATGCTGACGAAGTGCGATCGCAGGCAGAAATCGGCATCCGACTGGGCGACGTGCAACAGGCTGAGCTCCAGCTTGCCGAGCAGCTAATCGATCAGTACCGGGTCGACAGTTACGATGCTTCTGCGTACAAGGACGAGGAAAAAGAGCGGATTCTCGCCGAGATCGATAAAAAGATAGCAGGCAACAAAATCACCGCTGCCCCTTCAGTCGAACAGGCGAGCGCACAGGTCATCGATCTGGTCGAGGCCCTACGTGCCAGCCTGAAGAAAAAGCCCCCAGCCGACGGACGAACCGCGCCACGCGCCGCCGTAGGGAAAACTGCGAAGACGGGACAAGTTGCCGGCGAACCGCCTGCTGCAACTCAACGTCGTGCAGTGCGCCGGGCGCCAGCCGATGAGCAGCCAGCACCGGCCCGGAAGACTGGCACGAAGAAGTGAGCATGCGCGACGCCGGCTACAGCCTGCGGGAAGTCCAACGAATGCTTAGCGTCTCGCGAAGCGTCGTCGAACGGCTCATTGCTGCCGGTTTCGTAACGCCGAGCGCTGGCGAACGCCGCGAACGCCGGTTTAGCTTCCGAGATGTCGTGATTCTGCGGACCGCGCATGCTTTGCGCGTCGCAGGCGTCTCGCCGATGAAAATCGTCCGCGCACTTGATCACCTCCAAAAAAGCTGGTCTCGAGACGGCTCGCTGACTAGCGTCCGGATCGCTGCCGTCGGCGATCGCGTCGCCGTGCGCGACGACACCAGTCGGCAATGGGACGCAGAGTCTGGCCAGTTGCTGCTGGATTTCGAACCAAAGCCAGCATGCGGGAACGTCGCGTCACTGGAACGTCCGCGCTTGGAAAAGACGCGATCGTCGGCTGAGGATCTCTTCTATGAGGCGCGGGATCTCGAGGGAGAAAATCCTGAAGCCGCAGAAACGATGTACAGGGAAGCACTACTTCTGGCGCCCGACTACATCAACGCGTCTTTGAATCTTGGGTGCATTCTCGTAGAAACGGAGCGATTCAATGACGCCATCACGGTGTATAAGGCCGCATTAAGATATCAGCCCGACGACGCAACACTGCACTTCAATATCGGGGTGGCGCTCGAGGACTCTGGGCAACTTCGGGACGCATTGGATTCGTATCAGGAATGCATCCGCCGCTCGCCGAACTTCGCCGACGCGCATTTTAACGCCGCTCGGATACACGAAGAACTGGGTGAGGCAACAAAAGCAATCCGGCACTTCAACCGTTATCGCAATTTGCAGAAGTGACGCACCGGCGCGTGGCGAGCATCCGGTGCATGCGGAACACGACTTGCGAACCTACAATCGATGAAGCACGACCTAACGTGTACTCGAGAGGCGGCAATGTTTGTTTCCTATCTGATAGATCCGCTTGAGCGTTCTGTTACGAAGGTGAGCAACGGTTTTGATCGCGCCCCCGCTCTACTCGACACAGAATGCCTTGAGATGACTAACCTGTGGACTGATATGGCTGACGACGAGTCTACCGTCGACATGGTGACTGCGGAAGAAGACCTACTCGAGCCACCTGAGGCCTATGCGACGTTCGCTTTCACACTCAAATTGGGATTAGAAAGCTTACGGCGCCATTTTTGTGGCAAGGGGATACTAGTTGTCTGCGGCAACGTCCGTGCTGACTTGGCAGAACAAGTCGCCACCATTGACAATGTCCAGTCCGCAGTCGAATTTCTTCAGACGAAGACCGTACAGGAGCCGGTTGTCAACACGCAGCGCGGCACTGTCTTCCACTGGAACAGGCACTCGCGATTCGCCCGAGAGCGGGCGGCAGCGCGTAGAGCAGTTAGTACCGAATTGAGCAAGCACAGGTCGACCAAAAAAAGCTAATAATGAATCGCTGCTCCACCGCCGACTTACTTCATGTCGACAGCGCGGCGCATTGCAGCCGTCAGGCCCTGCCGCGTTCTGTGATATCCGGCCCAAGGATCAGCGCCCAACGACCGCATACGTTGCACCGCATTCGCAATTGTCCATTGATCGGCTGATGCCACGTCGTTTAACTCCTCCCAGGCGATTGGCATCGAGACGCCCATACCAGGCCTTGCACGAGCAGAATATATTGCGGCAGTGCTCGCGCCTTTGCTGTTCCGGAGGTAGTCAATGAATATTTTCCCGACGCGATTTTTCGGACCGAGCACCGCCGAGAATCGCTCCGGCATGAGCCGCGCCATGTAACGCGCAATCGATTGAGAGAAGGTTTTGATGTCTTCCCAGTCTTGCCTGCGGGTGACCGGCACGACGATGTGATAGCCCTTCCCTCCGCTAGTCTTGATGAAGCTTTTCAGCCCAATCTCGTCAAGCAAAACCTTCGCGAGGGTCGCCGCATCCGTCATCATTTGCCAGGGAAGCGAGGGGTCTGGATCTAGGTCCAGCACGAATCTATCGGGGTGTTCCAAGTCGGGCTGACTCGCGTTCCAACTGTGCAATTCCACCGCGTTCATCTGCGCGACGGCAACGAGCGCTTCTCTGGTGTCAATTACCAACAAGGGTTGATGTCCCGGAAAGAAGTCTGAAGGCAACCGCGTGATGCCTGGTATCGCGGATCGCTCCTCGTGCTTTTGGAAGAACAACTCCCCCTGTATCCCCTCGGGTGCGCGCACGAGAGAAACCGGCCGATCCATGAGGTACGGAAGCGCAAACTCGGAAATCTCGTCGTAGTAGCGTACCAGTTCAATCTTTCGGATTCCCGATTGTTTGTCGATTACCCGATCGGGATTGGAAATCTTGACGCCAACAACAACCGGAGCGCTACCAGTTTGTGCTCGTCCTAGCGGCGCCCCCTCGCCCGTCTGGCCGCTCACAGTGCCAACGTCAACCGCCGCCTCTTGAGTGATGGACGAGGCCGCCTTGTCGTAACGGAGGCCTTTGAATGTGGCGTGCCTCGCTTCTCCACCAGGTGTCCATTCGAGAAACGACGCCTCAACCACAATCTCGGGCGTCAGCCACACGAATTCCGTGCCTCGCTTGTGCGACGGTGGGTTGTAGAACGGCGGCTCCGTAGTAGCGAATGCCACGACCCGCTGTTCAAGCTCTGCCCGTTGTGCGGTCCGCAATTCCGCCTTGACCGTACCCGCGTATCGAAGCGACCCATCACGCTCGTGGACGCCAATCATAAGTGACCGAATTCCTGATCGCGCACCGGAGGGTCTGGTGAAGCCACCAACGACGAACTCTTGCCTCAGGAAGCATTTCAGTTTGATCCAATCAGTGGAGCGACCAGAACGATATGGAGCATCCAGGCGCTTGCCCATGATGCCTTCAAGACGCATCCGGCATGCGGACGCCAGCAATGAATGTGGATCGTCAGTGAAAGATTCACTGGTACGAATCCTTTCGCTTGGAAAATCTGCCAGCAGGGAGATGAGGGCCTCTCGCCTTTCACGAAGCGGCGACTCGCGCATATCCTGTCCGTTTATAAAGAGCAGATCGAAAGCGAAGTAGGTCAAATCCGATGTGCTCCGGCGATCGAAGGCGTTTTGAAGCGCGTTGAAGTCTGGCAATCCGCTGTCGTTCAAGACCACGACTTCTCCATCGAGCCATACTGTCTCGCTCGGTAGCGTCTCGATCTCGCGAGCCAACGCAGGCATCTTGCTGGCCCAATCGTGGCCTCCACGCGTAATGAGCCGGGCTTGTCCGCGCTCAAGCCTGCACATCAGCCTGTAGCCGTCGAACTTAATCTCGTAAGACCATTCGCCAACAGTCGGGGGGGCTTTGGCAAGCGTTGCGAGTTGCGGGGCAATCGCATCCGGCATCTTCTGCATTGATGGCCGCCTTCGTCTGGTCGAAACATTCTTCATCCCAACTGGCACTTGCATCGCTCCCTTTCGATAAGCGAACGCACGAACTTCCTTAGACCCAACGCTTTCGATAACGCGCGATAATCCTTGCCCAAGCCTGCAAGTCCCCAATTCGCCAGCACATGAACGTACACCAGTTTCTCGAGACCGTCCTGAGGATCGAACTCCAGCACGTCGGCAAAATGTTCACCTCGGTTGAACTATTTCTGAGCAGTGGAGAGTCTGCCTCCATAACGATCGAGGCGATGGGCGACCAGTACACGATTCATAGCTTTGCCATGGCCGCGCATTTTGCACATGCTGCCGATCTCCCCTCGTTTTTTGACAGTGTTGGCAGTCGTGGCCGAGTGCTCGCTAATACTTACCCTCTGGATTCGATCCTTCTGAGACAGGCGCACACAGACATTAAGGAATACCTGATTCGGCACGGCATTTACACGCCATGACCCTCCCCCGTGTCGGACATAGCCGCCGACATCTTCTCTATCCCGATCTTCAGGCATGCCGATACCATGCCCAGCGCGAATTCCAGATTGTCCGTAGACGGTCCGAAGTCGAGATCGACCTCGCCACTAGGTCTTCGGACAAATTCATGATCAAGCGCCGTTAGCGTGCTGTGCGCAGCCGCTAGCGACAGTCCGCGATACATCGTCTGATATAGATAATCGAGCCCTGCTATGTGGGCGGCATCGAACGCGGAAAACTCGCCCTTCTTGTGCTCGGCATCAAGCAGGGCGAGCAATGCCGTTCTGTCGCCTTCCGATAGCGTGCTATTGACCGTCTGCTCTCTCGTCATGCCCTGCACCTGCTTCCGCTTTTGCCGCATATCCTCCGCGATCAACTTTTCTACGACGCTCGGCTCAACGACAAGGGCGACAGCGTGAAAAAGCGCTTCCGCGGCAGTTCGAGTTTGGGTCATGGAATCGGGGATGAGTCCACGCTCCGCGAGGATGATTGCTCCCTGGCAAGCCCGGACGCATTTCATCCAATAAGCTGCCGCAAACAGCTTTGCCGGCGAACCATCGGAGAAGGTTGCTTCGTGGAGTTGCCTGACCGCTTCATCCGACCAGCCATCGCACTCCGCGAATTGCGACGGGAATTGCTGTCGGACTTCCTTGCGATGATGTTCGACCTCCGCCGACAGAAATCCCCGCGTCCCGAAATTGTCGTCTGCCGTCATCTTCTTCCAACGAGAACAAAGAGCCATCATACGACTACAGCCGCCCTGACTTGATCGCACCCCATTTTTACGAGTTGTGCAAGCGAGACAAGAGTGACATATACTGTACATTCATACAGTACTCGATAGGCGACCTTCCGTGGGACTTCCGGCACCGGAGACAATCCATCCTTCGCTCTGGCTCGGCTCGCAACTAGCGGCTGGCCGGGCGAATGTCATGCCGTGCGGGTTTCCAGAGCTTGCCGCCGAGCTGCCGGGAGGCGGTTGGCCAAGGGGCGCCCTGACCGATCTGCTGGTGCAGCAGCCCGGCGTGGGCGAACTCCGTCTTCTGCTGCCGGCATTGCGCCAATGTGCGCACCGGCCGATTGCATTGCTACTGCCCCCGCACACGTTCCATCCCGAGGCTGCCGCCTACTGGGAACTGCCGCACTCGACGTTCAACGTGATCCGCGCACAGAAGACTGCCGATGCCCTCTGGGCCGCGGAGCAGATCTTGCGTGCTGGCACCTTCGGCGCGTTGATTTTCTGGCAATCGCACGTGCGCCAGGATTCCCTGAGACGCCTCCATCTTGCTGCACAGACCAGCGAGACGCTCTTCTTCATGGTTCGGCCGTTGGCCACTGCCAGCGACACATCGCCCGCCCCTCTTCGGCTCGCGGTGAGACCGCGGCGCGACAGCGTGGCGCTCGACTTCGTCAAACGCCGTGGCCCAGCGCGCGACGAGCCGTTGATCGTCCAACTTTCACACTCGCCCATCCTTTTGAATCGCCATGCAAGTCTGGATCGGCGCGTATCTGCCGCACCTCAGTCTCGAAGTCTTCCAGCCGAAGTGGTCTCTTGATTCGGACCACGGTCTCGTCGTTTTGGATCGCGAGCGGGTGGTGGAATGCGACAAGCGCGCGATCGACGCGGGAGTTCGCACGGGCATGCGCAAAGGCGGCGTTCTCACGCTTGTACCCAACGCCCGCATCTGCGATCGCGACGAGATCCGCGAACAGCAGACTCTCGTGGACGTAGCTACGGCTCTCATGCAGTTCAGCCCGCTGGTGACCATCGCGGAAGAAGAAACCATACTCGTCGACATCTCGGCGAGTCTGCGCTTGTTCGGAGGCATACGCGCGATCAGGCGTGCGATGCGCGCATCCCTAGCCGCATTCGGCTTCACTGTCCAAATCGGAGTCGCGCCGACCGGCGAGGCTGCATGGCTGATGGCCAGGTTCCGCGGCGGGCAACGACTCTCTGTACGCTCGCTGATGCGGCAACTACCGGCTTTGCCAGCCTTGTTGATACCAGACACGCGACGCTACTCTGATTGGTTCACTGGTCTTGGTTGTGAGACCGTCGCCGATCTGCGCCGCCTTCCCCGGGCAGGCTTGAAAAAGCGATGCGGAACCGCCCTGCTGGACCGGCTCGACAGAATGGTCGGCGAAGCACCAGAGCTTTTCCACTGGGTTGAAACCCCGCCGACATTCAACGCGCGCATTGAATTGCCGGATCGTGTCGAACACGCTGAAGCTGTTCTCTTCAGCGCGCGACGACTCATTGTGCAACTCACAGGATGGCTCGCGAGCAAACAACTCGCCCTGAAACGTTTTTCCGTTTTGCTGGAACACGAACGTGGTCGCTCAGCCGTCCCGCCGACGCAAATTACCGTAGCTTTGGCCGAGCCCACGTGGCACGAAGAGCATTTGACGCGACTCCTGAAAGAGCGCCTTGGCCGCACTGCGCTTGATGCCGCCGTTATCGCTGTCCGGCTCGAGGTCGATGATGTTGCGCTCGCGGAGCCGCCATCGGATTCCCTCTTTCCTGACCCCGGCGGCAACAAGGAAGACCACGCCCGCCTGATGGAGCTGCTAGTTGCTCGACTTGGTCCGGAGAACGTTCTTCGTCCAGCGCCCATCGCCGACCATCGACCAGAGGTAATCGCGAACTGGGTACCTGTAACGAGCGATGCCAAGGGTTGCGATCTCCCGGGCGAGCAGCCTCGACCCGCGTGGTTGCTTGAAAAGCCCATCCAGTTAATGACGCGACAGCATCGCCCGTTTTACGGTAGCCCGTTGCGCACGGTATCCCCAGGCGAACGCGTTGAAGGTGGATGGTGGGATGGCGAACTGGTAACCCGCGACTACTTTGTTGCCGAGGCTGACGATCAAACGTGCTACTGGATATACCGGGAGCGCGTGGGCAGCCGCGAAGAAGAAGATCCTCGGTGGTTCCTGCACGGCCTTTTCGGGTGATGCGATGGACATCTACTCGTCAATGCTGCCCGGGTATGCCGAGCTGCAATGCTTCTCCAATTTCACATTCCTGCGTGGTGCATCGCACGCTGAGGAGCTGATTGAGCGCGCGGAGCGACTTGGCTACCTGGCGATCGCGATAACAGATGAATGCTCGCTCGCCGGCATCGTGCGTGCGCACGTCGCTGCTAAAAAGGCCAACATCCGCCTCATTGTCGGCGCGTATTTCCAGTTGACCAATGCCGATGGTTCGCCTGCGCTCGCGTTGACGTTGCTGGCCCAAAACCGCGAGGGATACGGCAATCTCTCGGAGCTGATCACGCTTGCCAGGACTCGCACATCCAAAGGAACCTACGTCCTAACGCCGCATGATCTCTCGCATCCAGACGCGCCTTACCATCACCTCAAAGGTCTTCCTGACTGCCTTGCAGTCCTGTCGCCCGAATATCCGGCGAAGGAGCAGCGACTTGACTCGCAAGTCGGATGGATCGCGGACACGTTTCCGGATCGCTGCTGGGTAGCGCTTACTCTTCATGCACGCGCAATGGACGACATTCATCGCGGGACAGTCGAATACGTCGCAGAAAAGCACGGCGTGCCGACAGTCGCCACGGGCGCCGTAACGATGCATGTGCGGTCCCGCAAGCCGCTGCAAGACACACTCACGGCAGTGCGCCTGAACCGCTCTATCGCGGAATGCGGTTTTCAGCTTGCGCAAAACGCGGAACAGCATCTGCGAGCACGATTGCGCCTATCCAACCTATACCCAGAGAAGGCGCTCTCTGAGACGCTCAACGTTGCCAACCGCTGCGCATTTTCACTCGACGAACTGCGTTACGAGTATCCCGATGAACTTGTACCGCCGGGCACCACACCCACCGCATACTTGCGGCAAGAGACTTACATAGGCGCTCACAGGCGTTTCCCTGAAGGCATACCGCACAAGGTGCAGCAGCAGATCGAACACGAGCTCGCGCTGATCGCCGATCTGAAATATGAGCCTTATTTTCTTACTGTGTACGACCTTGTCAGGTATGCACGCAGTCAGGGCATCCTATGTCAAGGCCGCGGGTCGGCCGCCAATTCAGCGGTTTGCTTTTGCCTCGGCGTCACGGAAGTCGATCCCGCCCGCAGCTCAATGCTGTTCGAACGATTTATCTCTAAGGAACGCGGTGAGCCGCCCGATATCGACGTTGACTTCGAGCACCAGCGCAGAGAGGAGGTCATTCAGTACATCTATCGAAAATACACACGTGTACGCGCAGCACTTGCTGCCGCTGTGACAACCTATAGGCCTAAGAGCGCACTGCGCGACTCTGGCAAGGCCTTGGGTGTCGATCCTGTTATCGTTGACAAGGTGGCGAAAGCGCATCAGTGGTTCGACTCAAGCGCAGACCTTTTGAAAAGATTCACTGAATCTGGCCTCGACGCCGACGCACCCGTTATTCAGCAATGGGCCGCTCTCGCCTCACAGCTTCTAAATTTTCCTCGACATCTGTCGCAACACACAGGCGGCTTCGTTATCGCGCGGGGCAAGTTATCACGACTGGTGCCTATCGAAAATGCGGCGATGGTCGATCGCAGCGTAATCCAATGGGACAAGGACGACCTCGAGGCGCTTGGGCTTCTGAAAATTGATGTGCTTGCGCTCGGAATGCTGTCCGCAATCCGTCGCACTCTTGACCTCGTCGGTCAGCAGCGTGGCGAACCGTTTGAGCTACAGGACATCCCACCCGAAGACTCTGAGACCTACGACATGATCTGTCGCGCCGACACCGTAGGGGTATTCCAGATCGAGTCGCGGGCACAGATGAGCATGCTCCCACGACTTAAACCGAGAACGTTTTACGACCTGGTCATTGAGGTCGCGATTGTGCGACCAGGCCCGGTTCAAGGTGGGATGGTCCATCCGTATCTGCGTCGACGCCAGGGACTTGAGCCCGTGTCGTTTCCCAGTCCTGAGATGGAAACGGCACTTGCCCGGACGCTCGGCGTTCCCATCTTTCAAGAGCAGGTAATGCAGGTCGCGATGCTTGCCGCCGGCTTCTCAGCCGGCGAAGCAGATCAATTACGGCGAGCGATGGCCGCGTGGCGGCGCAAGGGCGGTCTGGAACAGTACTATGACCGCATCGTACAAGGGATGCTCCAGCGCGGCTACGATCGCGATTTTGCCGAATCGATATTCGCCCAGATCCAAGGCTTTGGGGAGTACGGATTTCCCGAAAGCCATTCCGCCAGCTTCGCTCTGCTTGTTTATGCGAGTTGCTGGCTTAAATGCCACGAGCCCGCGGCATTCTTGTGCGCGATGCTAAACAGCCAGCCGATGGGATTTTATTCACCCTCTCAGCTTGTGCAGGATGCCAAACGGCACAAGGTCCGGGTATTGCCCATCGATGTGACGATCAGCAACTGGGACTCAGCGTTGGAGGGCGAAGGCTCGATGGCACCTGTGCGACTCGGCATGTCGCTTGTTCGAGGGATGCGGGAAGAATCAGCAGCACGCATTGAAGCTGCACGATCGGTGCGTCAGTTTGCGAACGTGCATGATCTGGCAAACCGTGCCCGGCTCGATCGTCATGACTTGCAGGTTCTCGCCGATTCGAACGCCCTTGCCGGCTTGGCAGGAAACCGCCGCGAGGCACTATGGCAGGCAGTCGCAGCCGTTCCAGATAAAGACCTGTTGCGTGCAACGGATCGTGAAGAGGAACTCCCGGAACTGTCCGCACCGTCGGAGGCGCAGGAGATCGTCAGCGACTACCGTTCAACTGGGCTCACGCTCAATCGCCATCCGCTCGCACTGCTGCGCGAGCGATTGAACAAGCAGAGGATCTATCCTGCCTCCACTCTATCGGCATATCCTGACGGGCGTCTTGCCAAGGCGTGCGGCATCGTGACCGTCCGGCAGCGCCCAGGTACAGCCAACGGCGTCCTCTTCGTCACACTGGAAGACGAGACCGGTCAGATCAACGTGATAGTCTGGCCGTCTCTGGTTGAGAAGTTCAGAAAGGAAGCGTTAGGCGCGGCGCTGCTCGGCGTATATGGGGTGTGGCAGAAAGAGGGAGATGTGAAGCATCTAGTCGCCAACCGGCTGGTGGACCTGACGCACCTGCTCGGTAGTTTGGCCACAACGAGTCGCAACTTTCACTGAGATCTCAATGACCACCATCTGCAAACTGTTTGTGGACACTGATCGAACGATATCGTTGAACAACGGCCGATGCGCATCACTTGTTATCCGTCTCGCGAGCCGATGGGCGGAAATTCGGCGAGACTTCGACGAAGACGGCTGGCATCAGACTCGAATCGATCCGACGGCAATGACAGCGCTAGACAACGAAGCACCTGTGGATGTTGAACTATTTCGCCAGTATTGCCGTCTAGTCTCCGGCCCATTGCCCTTCATGGACAACCAAGACTGGATCGAAGTGAGGGACTTCATAACGACCGCGGCCGCGAGACACCGGCCCGTTATGTGTATCCATTGAAGCAATCGTGATAGGGGAAAACTGATGAAGATCGAAGTCGGGACCGCCTCCTGGACTGATCCAACGCTGATCGCATGCAAACGGTTCTATCCCCCGGGGTGCACGAGCGCGGAAGCACGGCTCCGCCACTACGCAACACAGTTCCCCATGGTCGAGGTCGATTCAAGCTACTACGCGATGCCGAGCGCTTCCAACTCAGCCTTATGGGCCGAGCGCACGCCGCCTCACTTCACGTTCAATTTGAAGGCGTTTCGTCTCTTTACCGGCCACCAGACGGATCGCAGCAAACTGCCAAAAGACATCCAGGCGGCACTTCCTCCAAGCGACAAAAAGAACCTCTACTACAAAGACACGCCGGGCGAGATCCTTCGAGAACTTTGGAAGCGATTCACCGACGCCATCGAACCTCTTCGCGCCGCCGGCAAGTTGGGCGCGGTGCACTTTCAATTTGCTCCGTGGGTGGTCAATAACGCCGACGGCCGCGCTCACGTAGAGCACTGTGCGGACGTGATGGCGGACTATGTTGTCGCCACCGAGTTCCGTCACGCGTCGTGGTTCTCTGAAAAGTCATGTGAGGCCACGCTGGCATTCGAGCGTGCGCGGCGCCTGGTGAATGTGATCGTCGACGAGCCCAACACAACGTCCAATTCCATCCCGGCCGTCTGGGAGGTCACCAACAGCAAACTGGCGCTGGTGCGCTTACACGGCCGGAATCACGAGACGTGGAACATCAAGGGTGCTACGTCTGCGTCCGCTCGGTTCAATTACGACTACACCGATCAGGAATTGGGTGAACTCGCATCACAGATCATCTTGATCGCGCGCAAGGTCGAACGGGCTCAAGTGGTATTCAACAATAATTTCGAGGACCAGGGGCAGCGCAATGCAAGATCGTTGATGCAGATTCTCGGTAGCGACGCAATCCCTCCGTGATCGTTTTCCGACCAGCATTCAGCCTGTCAACGCATCAGCGCGCCCACCTCCGTCGATTAGCTGACGAATCTCCGCAATGCGCATATGCGTTCCCAACCGAGCCTCGTTGATTGTCCATAATGTGTTCTCCGTTATGCGATTAAAACGCGGGGACACGCCTGCAATGTCGGCATGGACGGTCGACGAAACCCAGATTCCGTCACACTTGCCCTGTTTGATTGCCGTCTGAAAACGCAATCGGTGTTTTTCAATGAACGCCACATTTATAGACGCGAGGCGCGCGGAAGCTTCGCTTTTCGTGGCCGCAGCCAAAATGCTTTCCCCCGGCGTCAAGTCGTCGAGGTTGAAGGCCACCATCCCAGAGCCGCGGTATGGCTCGATCTGCTTCAACCCCTTAGCCAGTTGCTTCCCGACGGACTCTTGGGAATAGACCTTCTTGCACGCGATACCATAATCACCGAATTTCGAAAACATAATCTCAAGGTCGGGCGGATCTTTGAAGCGTGTCGGCACGTTCCGCAATTGCAGGAACCTCCTCAACGACAGTTCCCAGAGAGCGTCTTTCCCTTGCGATGGCTGCCGGGTCGACAGGTGCATATCGCTCTTGGTGATGCGCCGGATTGCCTGAGATGCCGCCGGATCGTTCACCGCTGACAGCACAGATTCGGCAATCCGAGCGGCCTCATCAGCTTCGATCAAAGTACGAATGTCCTCCTGATCTGTTTGGGCGATCCAGAAACGATTCAACTTATCCGCTTTAGAGAAGAGCGCTCCCAACGCGCTGTTGGGCTTTATGTGCACGTTAGCCGCGGTCAATGCCTCTCTACAGCGGTTGACCAAGGCCGCAACCTCCGCGTAGGTCGAAACGCGATCGGAACGCTCGACGCCGTGTAGCCGCACTAGGGACGGCGATTCGAATGCCGCCATTACGTTTTCGCTCCGGCATCTTGTACCATCTGGGTCGTGCACTCGATCAATGACGGCAGCATGCCTTTCACCGCTGTGAGTTCATCGCGAAGGATCAGAACCTTGACTCGCGCGATCCCCTTGGCGCGAACGATAGCCAATCGGTTGTTGCCACCCTTTACGTGCAACTGAGCCTCTCCTCCGACGGTGACGAGGAGGATCATCGGTGGGGTCATCTTGCCACCTTCCGCCCAGAAACAAATCGCTTCTGCCACCTTCGAATCAGCGAACCCCCAAACTTCCCCTGCCGAGCGGCGACTGCCCGCGCATAAACGTGCGTCCAGTTCGGACAGGTCCACGTCGCAGCAGCGAACGCCTTGGGGGTAGTCGCTAGCAAATGCTTCTGGCGACTCTCCGTCGAGCGCGAAGTAAAAGTTCGCCTCGTTGCAGTCCCACACCGGCTCAAATTGCGGCCACTTGGAAAGCGGCTTTCGGATCAACTTTTTCGCGTTTGCCCACAGCGCGGCGCCAGCATCGATTTGGTCCGGATGGCGGCCCATACTTCGGAGCAGTCTTTCGTGTTCTTCGCTATAGTTCATTGAGCTGCTGTAGAGGTTAGTTCATTGCATCATGTTGGTTATTGTCCTGACCAGCTTCGGCTTGCATCGCCGTCTTCAGTGCTGACAGCTCGTCCATCCGCTCATGTATTACGCTCCAAGTCGCTGTGTCATTCTTTCGATGACATTCCGCCAGCACAGCAGCAACACATAGCGCCGCTTCCGCGCACGCGAGCGTCACCCACCTCGCCATGCCCGAATCAGGCTCGTACACCGAATTCAGGTTGGCAAGCCAATGGTCGCCACCGTCATCAATCGTTACTGCATGGAAAATCGAGTGGGGATTCGGATGGCCGCCATAGTCGATCATGCCTTGATAGGTGTCGACCAACCGCTGCTTTCCCTCCGGAGTCCAGGAGCATTCGCGAGAAACAACCTTAATGGCGTTTGCGAAGGTATTGCGGCACTTGTCCATCTTGGATCTGGATTCGTGGCGCGCTCTCCACACAACCGCGAGCTCGGGCTTCTCGAGAATCATGAACGCATAGCAGGCAGATTCGAGGGCTGTGCGCACGACGGGGAACATAGCGCTCGCATGTCCCGTCAATGCAATCCGTCCACCAGCAAGCAAGAGTTGGAACGAATTCAGGCACAGCATAAGCGCTTCCACCGGCCCGTCCGCCTCACCGGCGAGGATCGTCCTCGGGAACAGATCGACAACCTTCTCAAAAAATCGCAGTTCTGTCGTCGGGGAATTGAACGCATCGCGCACGCTTTCTTCCGCGGCTACGTTGTAGTCCTTGAATGGCATCAAACGTCCTCAGATGGTCGGGTCGCATCATAGACGAAGGCGAGCGCAACACGAAGACCCTTTGCGCCGGCCCCCAGATCTATGTCCACGCGGTCCCTTTGCCTCCCGAGCAATTCGAACCTGCTGATTGCCTCAGTCATCGCTGGCGTCACTACGCGCTCCACTTCTTCCACAAGCACACTGCGGGAAGTACTCCAAGCCAACCAGCGGCCTTGTTCAGGCTCGAGGTAATTGCCGTCGCGACGCGATCGCACCGGTCCGTACATTCCCTTGTGCCAATTTTCAAAAGCTTCCCTTTGATTCATCATCGTCTCTCCAACAAAAGGGAGCCTGCGCATCAGTTTCGCACAGTACCCGAAGCGAGCATTCGATGAATCGATGGTACGATCCACATACATAACGGGTATGTATCATGTCTGCGCGTCATTCGAGATCGAGTGGCAAATGGTTGTGACTTTTTGCGGTGCGGAGCGCTCCCTCGCCATTTTCGAACGGCGCGAACAGGGGGAAGCGCTCTTTTTCCTTATGGATTGCCCGTTGTGGTGCCACCGAGAAAGGTGACGTTGGTGTATCCGTACTCGGTGGGAGCGTTCGCTTTCAGATGGGGTGGAGCAAGGTTGGCTTGCATGATGATTGTGCCGCCGGCATCCGTCATCGCATAATCGACGATCGTTGCGGTAGCCGGCACCTTGCCCGGAGAATATATCCCGGGTCCTGTCGCGTCACAGGTCATCATAATCGTTGTGACGAAATCCGGAAGACTACTGAGCACGTTGTTCACCCCCGGTCGTTCCACGATCCATTCTGCGCAGTTCCCCACCAACGCCGTTCCCGCCGGAGGGGTGATAGCGAGGCCAACTGACTGACCCGTGGAGATGTTCGCGAGACTTGCTCCTCCCCTGGGCGGAAAACCTCCTACAGCTGGATAGTGCTCTATCTGAATTTCAACCCAGTCGCCCGGATTCGCTGGTAGCCCCCCAACTCGCACTTCGTACTGAGGAAACCACTCGATCCAGAGGTAGGACTGCGTGGATTGGCCTTGCAATTTCCCGCTGGTGATGACGTGAACTCCCGCTTGCAGGACATCGGGTGATCCGTCGCCGTCGAACCCGACCCAGATGGACAGGTGATTTGGCCCGGGGTTTATCAAATTCAGAGGCTTCGGAATTTCGAAATCCGTCGTAATGCGAGCGTCCTGAAACGCATTAGTCGTGTCGTGTGCGACGTAGCCCGACCAGTTGTTTGACGTAGGCGGCAGCCCAGCGCGCTGCGGCCTTTTCTGGATGGGACCGTGGACATATTCGGTCAGCACAAGGTCCGGCACCACCCGCGTGGCGCAAACTGCACGTTGCCACCGTGCGATCGTGCGTTTGGTGGCAACAGAAGGGTTCGGCCGCCTCGGGAAACCATACTTCCGGAGTTGGTCGTCGGTGGCGGCCAGTGCGTCGAAGCCCACTGGCGGCGGTGAGAAAAACTTGATTCCTTCTACCGCGCTGTCGATGAGAGAAAGCTCCATGTTGCCTCCAGGTATTCTTAGACACGTTGCTGGGGTTGAGGGCTTCGCAGTCATCGTTATAGCTTGCGCAGGCAGCAAATCAAGACGATGGCGGGAATTTGGCTGTGGAGGGCTGCTTAAACAGTTCCTTCATTTGCCCCGCCACGACCCCGAGTGCGCCGCAGGAGTAGCCGGAACGCGTCCTCCCTCAAGTTTCGATTCGGCCCTGCCGTTAAAAGAGAGTCGGCTGGCCAGCCCGGCCGCCCTCGGTTTTTCATCGTTGAGACAACGCTCAAATCAAACGGATATGGATAAAAAAGAACTGAATCGTCGGGCCGTTCTCGCCGCATTTGCAGACGAAGCGGGCTGTCTGCCCCAAGGTGTGGGACCTGAAACTGTCGATGTGGTTGGCAACAGCGACGACTGCCTTCGACTATTGATCGCGACTGGGATCTCGTTTTCGCGTCCGACCGACGATCAGATTGTCGCCGACGGAGGCATGGGTAACGAACCACTCGTTGAGAAAATCGTAAACGGCGACGTGTCCGCCGCTGCGCGCACAGCAGCAGCAAAGGTCGCCGCGAGCTGGCTCGACGAAAGCCAAGTCTGAAGTACCACGATCGCATCAATCTTGAGCGCCCGTCTCGATATCTGCTCCGCGACGCCGGTGCTCGCGTCCCCGCTCTCCTCTTGTGCAACTCTAGCGATCGTTCGGGCGCCTTCTGAATTCTTTCGGGTTATACACCGCCGTCTTCCAATCGCAGTTCGGCCTTTGGATCTCGCTCTGTCGTCGGACAATCAGTAGGGAGCAGGATACAAAAACGCAGACCAGGAGAATAAGGACCACAGCCGCTCTGTGGCTACAGAGATAGCTGCGACCGATGTCACAATCGCTCGGCAAAGCGATTGCAACGCCAAGTAACATCGCGACGGAAACAGAAGCGACGCAGGCGTTGATCCTCCGGCTTTTTAATTGTCGAGTAGCTTTCATCTGCGGTGTCGTTCGGCAATCAGAGATCTAGCGCCAGTTGCGACTGCCTACTCGTCGCGTCTTTGGTTCCGTCCGCTGAGCTTTCGTAGATAGACCTCATCCGAGGCGGGTTGTTGTTTAGAGTGATCGGGCTCGCTTGCGCATCTGTGACAAGCACACCCTTGTTGCAGGCCAGCCAAAGCAGACTGTCGACCGCTGCGGCTCTGTCATTCGTTGCCCGAGCAAGCATGCGACATAGATCCATGCACGCCGGAAATCGCATCTTGATCGGATACCGCGGTTTATCTGGAATGCCAGCGAGTCGACACAGCCAGATATCGGGCTTGCACACGTCGGCGCCAAAATTCTTCGCTAACTGATACTTCGTGTCATCCCCTACAAACGGTAGCGTCTTGCACCACGCGATAAGCGCCTCCGGATCACCGGTCGCGACTACGCCTTGGAGCGCGACGAAGTCCCTGTCGCGATCGAACCACGCTCGTTCGATCGCAGCAGCCTTTGCGCGGTACCCAAACGCCGACACCACTGGTTCACCAGATTCCATCGCTCTCCACACCTTCGCCTCGATCGTGCGAGCGGCCTGCGCAGAGCGTCCGGCACACAGAATGATCCAGACGATCTCCCTTGCCATGTCTTCAGGTGTCCGGGGAGGAGCTACTTCGCGACGAGACCACGTCAGTATTCGGGCCGCGTCGGGATCGTTGGCCAGAAGCCAGTCACGAGCCGCGAGGTACATCGCGACGGTGAGCCGATCCTCGGGCGAGGGGACGGATATCTGAATCATAGGTTCGCTCCGGGACGAAGCGTGATTGCTTCTCAAATTCCCGTCATGGGAAGACCACGAACAAAAGGCACATCGTCGAGAGAGCCGCAAGACCACCGCTGAGTCGTCCGGCTAGGTGCGCCTCGCGCTTGCCAACGAGTGGCTTCGCGCACACGAAAACCACGATATAAGCAACAGTGAGCGCAGCAATCGCTACCGCCACCTTTCCCAGGCCTACTAGCAGAAAGAAATCTGGCTTCATTTTGAACCTTCCTAAAAATGTGACATGTCTTATTCCCGAAGGACTGGCCCCTACGCCATCGCGAAAGTGCGCTTATCGCGCGTGCGCTTTTTTGAAGCCCTGACATCCGGGCGGGGCGCGTTCGGATGCCGCTCTACTTCTTCCTGCCGAACAACGATCATGCCTTTGTCCACGAACTCATTGATCTCCGCGAACATGCGACGCTGAACGAGACGGGACGATCCGATCCCCCCGTCGCTCCCGAGTCCTTCGCTCCACTGACGATCGCCGTCGATCTCGGCCGCCCATTGACGCAGCACCGTCCGCGCCGCCGGCACACTGCCCCGGATCTTCGCGAAAATCTGGAACAGGTCTGGGTCGACGGACACCGACGTGCGCTTCTTGCGACCGTCGACCTCGCGTGAGTACTTGATTCGTATGAAATCGTCCTTGGCCATGGCCATCTTCCTGTACGGTGCTGCTCTTATGACTTGCTGCGGCGCCGTTGCGCCTTCCTTACGTGCAGACGCGTGGCGGTCCATCGCGCTGAGGGATCGCATGCCTTCGTTGCTTAGTCCACGATCAGTTTCGACATGTGGGCAAGCACGCCGCGCACGAACTCTGGAGCGGCTTTTTTGGCGGCATCCATCGTTGCGAAACCGCCTGTCTCGAAGCCCAGGTAGTGCAGGTCAAATCCACCGTCGTCGTCCGTGATAGCCATGACAACGTGGCCCGCAAAAACGGCCGTCTGCAAGGTTGCCGGGTTACCGCTGCGCCCCGGAATCCAGCATTGCTGTGGCGCGGACAAAGCGACATTGCCGTCCGCGCCGGTCTTGATCTTCATCTTGGTCCTCGTTTCGTCACTAGCCAGCCGGTTTGATTCCGACGCTGTTACGCCAAACCGCTCCCGCGATCTTCCGGTTCTCGCTTATCCCGAGATAGATGTCCCGGAATGCCACATAGGAGAGTGCAGAGAGAAACGCGAACAGAACTGGCGCAACAACAGGGGCTAACACCCACACCACGAGAATCAGGAGCATCGTGCCCGTGTTGTAGATCAGCATCGTCATGACATTGAACGCAGGCATGCCACCGTTACCGCGGTAGTACGCTGCCATCCAACGCATCCCGAATGCCGAATACAGGTGGTATTGGAATGGCGACGCGACCAACGGCAACAGGCAGCCAAGGTGGAATACCCACAGCCCGATCACCGCAGTAGCGAATATTTGATTGAGGGCGATCAACCCATCGGCATCCAGCGTCACGCTAAGAATTCTCGGGCTGTAGAACTGCCGTATCCACAGATCCGGATGCCCCGCGAACACGACAAGCAGCACGCCGCCGACGGCCGCAGCGGCAGCAATGCACACCGCGTACCGGAAGGTGATTGGCAACTGGACTCGCGCGACATCGAAGACATCGGAAATAGACTTGGGCTTGGAGTCATCCACAAGCGCAGCGACCCCGATACCTGACAGGAAGGCAATGCCTGAAACGACCTGGCTCAAAAACGCGGACGCCCGCAGGACGTATATAGCGAGGCAGAAGACCACCATGAGCGTGAGCCACGCGGCAAAGCCTCGGCCCATGAGTCCAGCCGCCTGCCTGCACCACCGTAAGATTGCGCTCGGCTTGACCGGTCGAGGCGCGATAAACCCGCTCATGGACGACTCCCTTCGGTTGCTTCCTGTCGCCTCGCGGCGGCCGACTGTGCACGCCGCCGATACATCTCCTGCCATCCGATGCGGCGAAGCTCGCCGCCGCAGCGGCAGGTATAGCTTGCGAGCCGCATCCCCCGCTTCTGCGGGAAGCTGCCGTTCTCGCCGCACGATCGGCACTCAATTTGATAGGCCATGATCTAGGCAGCGAGCGAGATGCTTTCGAAGGTGGAAACGCGCTGCACGAAGGCGGACAGCACATCCCGCGCTTCTGTCGCGCGCACGCCCATCATCAGTTGACGCAAGCCCGTCGCACGCGCCATCTCCAGAAGCGCTTCGCTGTCCGGGATATCGACGGTCAAACGAGGCGCGGCCGTGAACAGGTGCTCGAACGAGTGACCGAAGCGTCGAAGCCACGCGACTCGTTCTGCACTGGGCTGCCCGTCTACGTAGGTCCAGTGCTCGCTACGCGCCGAGCGCCAGCGCCAGCCCACCGGAGGGGGAGCGGCTGGCGCCTCGTGCGACGAGGCCGCGACGCTGTCCGCGATCGAGCTCGTCACCGCTTCAATCAGTTGATGAAGTGCATTGCCGCTGTCTTTGCGCGAGCGGAAGATCTGCACCTTGTCTTCTTCGATCGTGTGACCGAGTTTGAGCATCCCCGCGATGAAGGACTTCGCCAGGGCTTCCTTGCTGGGTACGGCGAGCGCCGCCGCCGACGCATCCGCTTCAACGCCTGATGCATGACGGCCATCGCATTGCGAAAACGCCTCGGCCGCTGCCTCGTGATCCGCCTGACGTGCAAGCGCGACCAACGCGCAAGAGAGCGACGCTGAAGTCATTTCGTCAAGGTCCGCCAGCACACGTTCAAGCTGGTCGCGAAACCGGGACGCGCCGCCAGTAACGCCCGCATCACGAGTCGTGTCGATTCCGTTGTCACTCATGGCGTGGTTCCTCACGCAGATTTGCACCGTCGGTATGATGAAGCGTCTGGGCAGCCTCGTTGGCTCGCCTGTCGAGCTCGGCCTGTAGTCGATCCGCCTGAGACCTGAGGATGTTGCGCACTTCAGAGGCTCGTGCCCGGTCTCGCTGTCGACCGGCGGCGCCAGAGCCTCCGAGACGGGCCGAATCGAACTGGTTGACGGTAGCCGCCACAGAACCGCCTATCTTTCGATTGATGGACTCGATGCGCCGTCTGATCCGAGGCTCCGCCGCTGCGCGGAGATTTCGATCTGCCACCTCGAGCACGACAGGCTTCGCATCCACCGCCCGGGGCCCAAAGCAGGCGAGCTCAATCGGCAGTCCGTTCGCGCGCAACGCTGCGAGGAATGCGTTGATGTGCTTGTGATCGGCCTCGAATCGCGAGCCGAGTATTTCCTGCGCGAGCACCAAGGCCTCCGGCGCCGGGCTGAGTGGTCTGCGCGGCGCGTCAGTCGCAACGCGATCGTTCGGGCACTCGTTCATCGTCTCACGCGCCGGCCGCCAGTTGGCGCAGGTAGCTGATCCGCTTCGTGTGGTTCCTGATGTGCGGCCGGTTCGCGCAGTACTCCTCGAGGGCTGCCAACGCATGCTGTGCTCCGCACAACTTGGCCGCAACCGCGTCGGCCTGCTTTTCAAGGACGAACACTTCCGCGTCGATGGACGTGTCCATTTTCCTGGTGGCATAGACACCCGTCAGCGCACCCATCACGAAACACGTGACGGACAGCGGGAAACTGGACCCGATCCATGCCACGATCCCG
The DNA here is from genome assembly GCF_031450875.1 of Caballeronia sp. LZ001. NCBI lineage: Bacteria > Pseudomonadati > Pseudomonadota > Betaproteobacteria > Burkholderiales > Burkholderiaceae > Caballeronia > Caballeronia sp. LZ001. Next base: position 101,237 of record NZ_JARTVX010000002.1, read on the forward strand.
ACAACCAGCAGGATAAAAACGAGAGAAAGCATCCAGACGTACGGCAAGAAGATCCTGACCAGGCCTCGCCGATCCGCCGTCAAAGCCGTTTCATATGCCAGCAGGACCTCGACGACGCTCTGATCGAGGTTCAGCGTGTCTTTTCCGACTCTGATCCGGTTGCCGATGAAGTCATAGAAGCAGCTATCTGCTCGCTTGCTGAGCGCCACGACGGGTGACCGAATGCCCTGCTCGTCCGCAAATCGATCGACGAGTGCCTGGGCCGCGTTCAGGTTCATTGCGTATTTTCCTTTGAACTTGTCAAATTCAACCCGATAGATTCACGACCGATCAGGCCGCGTCTGAGGCGTCACGCCGCTCGGATTTCCGGCCTTCCATGAATGCGCATGCGCCGATCGCTAGTGCGAGTGCGAGACCCATGAACGCCCCCACCGCACCGGCCTTTTCCGAGACGACACCGGACGTGTCTAATCCCGCAACCTGAACGCCGTGCCCGATCACGACGCCACACAGCCCCAGACCGCCGACACACGTCAGCAAAATCGAGAGACACCCCAAGATCGTGATCTCCCGGTCGCTCAGGTCGAAGAACATGCTCTTCCCCTTTTCGCACAATCGAATCATGATTCTCTACACGTCGCAATAATACATGCAGTTTCTACTAACGACAAACCACATTGTTCGGAGTGGGTCAGGCAAGAGCCGGGTGGTCAAGCTACGGTTGCAAAATCCCGTAGTTTTTCAATGCGTGTCGCGTCGAGATCGGACATGGGTTTGGCCTGTGTGCTCTCGATGGCGGATAGCACGGCAGTCGGCCCGCAGATCTGTGCTGCCACCTTGTCGGCGTAAGTAGCGCGCTTGACCTGAAACTTCGGATAGCCCTTCTTCAGGCGTCGCTGCGCCACGACGAACATCCCAACGCCAACTACCTGCATCGTAAGTTGGACGGTCCACGAATCGAAGAATTTGCCAGCGACGAAGCCCGCGACGATCAATGCGACGCTCCATAGCGATCCCGCCCAGAACGGCCGCATAAATCGAAAGAAGTCCTCTCGCTGTGCAGCGAGACCGATGGCTTGTGCAACGGCGACTTCGCGAGCCTCCTGCGAGCGGGAGTAGAAGTCCCCGCCGACGATGATGCGGTTAGTGATCGACTGGTATTTGAGGCCGTGGTGCCGCTCCTTGAAGAGCACCACGGGCGCGTTGATGCGGAGATTGAGGGCAAACCGTTGTGCCAGCCCGAATATCTGGATCTGAGAAGGGTTCACTGTTCTTCCTTTTGTCTGTGTCAGAAGTGGCCCTGCAGGCGGACCGGTAGTCGCCGCCAGCAAGCGCCGCCATCAATAAGTTTCGCCCTTGTCGAGCACGAGACACCCGGCCTGCCGCGCTTTGAGCTTGAATTTCAGAAGCTGGTCGTCCCAGATGTTCACTGGCAGAGGCACCAAACCCTGCCACGACGAAGCTACCGTCTCAGCACGCTCACGCAGAGGGGTGCACTCCGGCTTGCTCCGATCAAACTGCCCCACAAGCACCGGCCAGGTGACGAGGACTTCACCCTGTGCGCGCGGTGGCAGTTTGACCGGCGCTTCGATGTTCGTTACGTCGCGTTTCCAGCAGTCCGCGTAGTAGTCCGTCGCCAGCAGTGCGAGGGGAAACAGCCACAAGAAATGGCGTTTGGAAAATCGATGTGCGTTCCGCTCGTGCGGCCAGCCCTCAGTCGTGCTCATGCATTGATCCTTTTTTCTCTTCCGTTTTCATCATCCGCGACTGCGCTGATGCCTATTGCTGGTCAGTCCGGCCCGGGAGGACACCCGCGACATATAGCAGCCCAACCAGGCAAGCGATGATTGAGACCAATGTCGGGAAGGCCATCAAGCCTGGCGCCAACCACGCAGCCAACATTGGGGCGTCATCGAGACTGCGGGGAGGGAACGGTCTCGCGAGCCATCCCAGCATCCATGCCCAGACCCCTGCACTGAATGCAAGCAGGAGCAGTCCTATCATCCGGTTCCAAATATTTATCTTCATGCCCATTCCCCGAGCTGTGCATCACACGAACAACCGCTTCCTGTCATCTCGGCGGAGGGAGGCCTGAGTAGCCTCGGGCGATCAAAGTAGGCTGAGAATCGCCAGCTTGACACCGTGCGCGGCAACCCCGCCAATCGAGGTGTGCCCAGAATTACCGAGAAGACTCGGGAGAACGACGAAGACCAGTGCTGCCACGCTCATCAGCAGCGCTAACGCCACGAGGCAAAGCATCTGTCCCACGATCGTCTGGCCGCGCGTATATCGCGACCTCACTCCGTTTGGCAAGGTTTCGCGCTCGGAGAGCCAGCCACGCAGCCGCGCTTTAATATTCATGTGTTACCTCTCTTCTGATCGATTGCCATGCCAGTTGCGCATGCGTTGCGGTCTCCATTTCACGCAGGGTGCCGCCTGTAGAGAGCCTGTCCCTTCGCGCGGCCGATGCGCCAGACTGCGGCGAGCTCCGGCACGCTGCGGATCTGACAGGAAATCGGCGTGTCCGGATAGCCGCGTTGGCCGTGTTCTTCCGCGTAGTTCAGAGCCTTCTCCGCCCATTCGTCCGCCGCGGCGCCACGGCTATGCCCCGCGATCAGCTCAATCCGGTACATCGCCCATGCAACGCTCGCATTGAGCGCTATCGCGAAACCGTCGAACGGCTCCTCATCTTTATGTACGGTCTGGCGCATCGATTTTGCTTCCCGACTTGTCAAAATTGCGAAATGTGCCATGGTTAGTAAAGCGGCGATCCAGCCGCGAAATGTGCCACGTTTAGTGACGCCCGCTTTACCGCACCCTGATCCGATGTGCGGCAATCACCCGCCCCAGGTCGCAAACTCCAAACATCGCTGTGATTTGAGACGGGATCTCCGTTCGTCGCACACAACTGCCGGCCGAAATGTGCCGTCGTTAGTGCGCCACCACCGAGTCGCGCTTCGTGATCTTTCCCTTCACGTAACCAACGCCGTACGCGATCGATCCGTGAATGGCATACAGCAGGCCGTCGATTACGCTCGCGATCCAAAGGCCCATGCCCACGAATGCGAGCACGACGATCGCCGCGATGATGTACTTGACACCCAGCAGATCTGCCATGTTGGGGCTCAGCAGCTTCAGTGTTTGTGCGAACGAGAAGATGTCGGACTGGTGCAGTGCGCGAAAGATCTGCTTGAATGCGATCGCCATAAGCAGCGACGCGATGGTCAGGCCAGCGGCCACGACGCGGATGGAACCCATAGTTGTTTCTCCTGGTTGAGTGTGCGTGAAATGTGCCACCGTTAGTGACGGCGGAAATGTGCCATGCTTAGTGCGCCAGCGCGGTTTCGACTCCGAGCTGCCCGGGAAACCGCGCCGCCACACTCTGGAGCCGGCCGGCTGCCGTGTAGAGTTGGGGCTGTTGGGTAGCGTGTCGTGCCGCGAAGAAATTCACCTGCGACACCAGTTCGCTCTCGCTCTGAATCGTCAGCCCGTCGAGCGGACCCAGACCCTTGTCCCGCCCCGCTGACGTAACGGTGATTCGTGCCGGCCACACGCGTAGCGGTTCGGCATACGCGGCGCCGCTATAGAGTGCGTCTTCTGCGCTCGAGAACCACTCGTCCCAGTGCAGTGGCCGGAGGGCGATTAGCTCGCGGCCGTAGCTTGGGCCAACCTTTCCACCCCATGCCGCAGGGCCATAGAAGTGACAGCCCGGATCAAATTCCTGACGGGGTGCGAGCGAGTCCGCCACATAGAAAGTGCCATTCATGCTGACTGTGGCGTTGAGATACCACCCCGCGGAAAGAAGGACAACGCGCATTCAATCCTCCGTGTGGTCGAGACGCGCACCCGGCACACCAGCAGAGCTTGCGACGCCGCCGATTGCTTTTCGGGTCGCGTCGGCCAGCGGCGCAGGGTCGATCACTGTTACGCTGCTGCCCGGGGGCGCCGTCAGCTTGCTGATGTCGAATCCCATCGCGCGAGCCTTCGTCAACGGGCTGACGATCATGGACCAGTCAATCTCGAACGCTTCCGCGTACGACGAGACAACGACGGTGATGATCTGGCGCTTCGCGGACGCCGGTTGTGTTTCGACGACTCCACTGCTGCTACGTCCTTGCCATTTCACGAACGGCGGCACCGAATCGACCTGAAATACAGAGGCGTTCCGCGTAATCTGCCGCACGGCCCAATCGACGGCAGCACGCCAGTCGTCGCCGGGGCGCTGATAGGTCACATCCCCCACGCGCGTACTGACCATCCGGTTCACGCATGCGGACTCGGGTTCTTCGCCAGAGTCGTGGTAGACCACGTCTATCAGCAACTGCCGACCGTCAATCTCGATGGTATTCATGCCCGCGATTTCCTTCGTTCTTGTCGAAACGTCCAACTCGTAACACCTGTCGATCCATACTAACGGCGGCACATTTGGAGAACTTTCTCAAACACAATTCGATACTAAACACGTAGCAATAACGCCTCACAAGACCGAAGGCGATTTAACGGTGCTGCCTCAGCGGTTAAGTGCGCGTAGCAGCGGACGCATCACAACATCAACGGCACCTGCGACCGCCTTCACCTGCTGCGCGCGGCGTTGGTCAGCGCTCGGTCGTGCGACCTTGGGAATTGCCGCCGCGACCCGCTGCTCGCGCGTCCCTCGTTGCTTCGCTTGTCCCATAAATCGTTACCTCTACTTCGTGCGATTTGCCGACGAAAGCTTCAGCACCGTCACGTGGTTAAACACGTACGCATAATACTATAAGAATTGCCGAGGTGACAAATGAAATGGAACGAGGTGTTGTCAGCAACGCCAAGGGCAAATATCCGACCCGCCTACGCTCGCTACGCGGTCTTGTTACACGCGATTTTCTTTGCGAGCCAACCGTACTGGTCCGCGTCCACTTGCTTCACCAGTACGAGCTTGCACGTGCCGCCGTCGAACTCTGTGGTTACGTTTGCCGTTTCACCCACAATGACCGGTTCGTCTTTGACGCGTACCGGATCGACGTTGTAGGCCTTTCCCACAAACTCAGCAGCCGCATATCGCGCTGCCAGCGACGAACCCGGCTGCGCATGCTCACCACACGCGCTTAGCAACACAGGAACGATAAGAACCATCGAAAGGCGCTTCATGTTTTCCTTCTTCGAGAAGACTGTTGTCGAGGCCCGCCTGATCAGGCTAAGCCATGCTCGCCCCGGACAAAACGCAGCGCGGCCGACGAATAGTCCTCACCGTGGTCCACCGTGATTTTGCCTTCGTTCGCCAGCTTCCGCCCGAGTTCTGCCAGACTGAGCATCTGTGGAAGCAGTTTGCGCAAAGCCGCCATGTTCGTGATCGCTGTGTTCACGTCCATCGCGAACTGGTCGAGCGCCTTCGACTTTTCGATCGCAAACGGATCGGGACGCTCCACGCCGTCCTTCTCGCTTTGCAGTTTCTGACAGAGCGCGAGCAGTTCGATGCCGCGCTCTACATCTGCATCAAATTTCATTCGGTATCCGTTATCCAAGACGCTTGCGACTTCCGAACCGGAAGCCATCAGGAAGTGCAGGCGCAATAGCGCCGACAAAAAGCACCGTCGCGGACGTGCTGTATCCGGTAAGGCGCAAGATCAGTGCCCCAAGCCCAAGAATCCAGAAACCATAATCGCGGACCTTCTGCGTGCGGCGCAAGATTGCTTCCATTTGTCGTTTCTTGTTTTCCGATCAGAATTCGAAGCCAGTCTTTCGTACGAAATGGTCGCGAATATCCGTGTACACGCTCCGAGCGCTACCACCTTCGCGAGTCGCTTGGGCATTGGCGTGCCGTAGCAGCAAATGGTCAAGCAACTTGTGCGTCTCCACCGCAACAATTTTGCCGCCGGGCAATTCTGCCGCCAAGCATTCCCCGTCCGGAAACTCCGAGTGCGGTTCATACAGCACGCCTGAACATAGATCAATCGCCTTTGAGCCGACACGGCTCATTGCTTCGAGGCTGGCCAATGTTTCGGTGATGCATTCTGAAATCTTCATAAATTGGAAACTCCTGTTTTCCGATCAGTTATTGTCCGACTGCCGGTAGCACCGATTGTGCGATCCAGTGCGCTCCGAGCAACAGCATGATCAACAACACAAATGCGCCGGTGACTTCGGCCACCATGCGCCTTGCGGGCTTACGAACCACCTCTTTTCGTGTTGTCGTATCCATTCCTCAAATATCCACGTGAGGATAGTCTTGCCTCTACCAAGCCGGTGTAAAGACGCCCGGCTTGAGGATGAGATTCATGAAGTGATGAGTGGTGAGGGCGACCGGGCGCTTCTTCGGCCGTTTTGCGATCTCAAACGTGCCGGTCTCGGTCTCGATGAGCAAACCGAACCCGTCCGGCACTTCTGCTGCGGCGATCATTCCCGCCGGAGCGGCGTAATACACGACCTCTGCGATCTTTGCATATCCCGCCCGCTTTTCCGCCACCGCGACATCTGCAAAAAAGTCCGCGCGACTTACCTTCACTTCATGCACGCACGGGTTGATCCGCTTCGCGTCGTAGGTCGCCGCCATCGAGAACACGTCCGGACGAATCGCCTGTCTGCCGCCGGCGTCGCGATCAACGAGGAGCTCGATATTCGTCCAGGTGACACGGCCTTGATCCTGAAGCCACTGGGCGACGCGATCGGCGAGCGCATGATGCGGGCGGCGTCGCTCGACCTCTCGTGCCTTCTCGGCGGCCAGCTCCTGCTCCCCCGCCTGCGTGATCCGGAAACAGACGCCAGAGCCGAGACGCTCGAACCGTTCTACGAACCCTAGTGCGGCCAGATCGAGGTCGATTCCGTCCGTCATCCCCGCGCCGCCGCTCGCGCGTCCCTGCCAGTAAAACCGCAGACGCTTGTAGTGCTGGCGGCTCAACATGACAACCGCTCCCTATGCACGGTAACGAACGCCGCCGAGCACTTTCGCAATCGCGTTATACGCGAGGCACGCGAGTGCCGCCCAGATAGCTCCGCCGAGGCCGAGTGCGACGGGCAGCAGAAGCCACGTCGCCCACCATGGACCGGCGTCAGCAACACTCGCGCGTTGGGGGTCGAAGTGCTGAAGGAATCGCATCAGCGCAACCGATGGATAGGACAGCAGAAACGTCAACAGCGCCGCGTGAATGCTGGCGCTGGGGACGGCGATCGATGAGAGACGTTTTTCGGTCATAACGTTGGCCTAGTCGCGAACGCTTCGGCGGACATGAAAGAGGCGAGAAAGGACGCTTGCGCACGAAGCCACCACAGAGCCGCCAATCAGCAGAAATGCGACGTAACTCAGATTCGCATCCTGCGTGCCAAAGCGCAGACCGAAACGGAACGTCATCAACCAGCACGTCATGATAAGCAGCACAAAAGTACATGCCGCGATTGAGATGTTTTTCATCGGTTTTTCCGCTCTGATTAATCGGCCTGAAAGTACATGAGAGCCCCGGCGATCAGGCCTCCCGCAATCATCACGGAGGCCCATGCGATCTGGACGTTGAAGGACAGTGCCTCAGTGTGAACGACGAACGTCAGGCTGCCGAGCACCATCACCGCGAGCAATATCACGCCGCTTGCCTTCAATTCCTTTTTCTCCTTCATGAACGACGGGGACGCCCCTATCGGTATCACTGAAGCACGTGCCGCAGGCTATGTGCGATGACAATGACGGAAGCGTGTTATTGCCGAGCGAAGGTCAATCGCGCACGATTGCGCTCAGCCTCGAGCTTCGCCAGAGCGTTGTCGAGCTCGCGCCAACTATTCATCGCCGCGTTAACCGACGAGAGCATCAGCTCGTTTGCCTTGTCAATGCTTGCGAACGGATTGGCGGTAGTGCTGTACGACGCATATTCCGTCGTTCCGACGGACGTATTCATGTCGAGAACGCTAACTTGCGCCCATCCGATCGACATGTTGTTGAGGACGGTAGCTGCCCCAGTGATATTGACGCGAGCGTTCGCGCGACGCAGCTTTTCACAGACAGACTTGTAGTTGCTGAATTCGACCCCGCCGTTCTTCTCAAGCGCTTCCCACGTCGAAGGGCCCGTGTAGTACGTGATCGAGCACTCGGCATGGGCAGTGGCGGAGAGCAGCAGAGCGACAGAAGCCGCAAGGAGGATTTTCTTCATTGTTGTGGTGAGAGAAGTTGGTGAATAGTTTTGCCTAATGGGACACAGGATCTGGACTGATGCCACCACCTCGCGTGGCGATCACCTGCTCAGTGAAGCGCGGCACCGCCGCGGCCCCACTCGCGAAACGCGAGAGCGATCTCGCGAAGCAACGGCGACGCGACACGCAATGCTCGCGGCGGTCTTGACGCGGTGCATTCGCGCAGTGCCGCGATGAAACTCGCCTCGTCGGCGAACTCCCGGTTATCGAGCGCAGCGAGCCCCGCCGCGCGACCTTCGTGAAGCACGGTCACTGTCGCGGGCCAGTACATCGCATCGCCCTTTTCCATCAGGTCGCTGGCGGAGATCTGGGCGCCCCGTTCCTTCGCGCTTTCGAGCGCGGTATATCGCGGCGCCGACAGTTCCGCCAGCGGCCGTGCCGAGATCGGTCCGACCTGTCCTTCCCACGCGCCGCCGGAATAGCTGAGTGCCACTTCCCCTTGGGGTCCATCCGTGAGATCTGCCGTCGCCTCGGCGACATAGCGCTCGAATTTCTCGCTCTGTTCCGGAACGAAGAAAAGCCCGTTGCCCATGTCGACAAAGCGACGCGGCTCATCAAGCCGATCTTCCATCGGCGTTTCTCCCGGATTCGCCACCTCGATCGCGCTGTACTGAATCATCGTTTTTCGACTCCGAATCTGCGAAGATACATAACACGTATTGATACGCCAATTGTACGAATTGACGTACTCAATTGCAACGTTTCACACGACTTATTCATGCCTGCCGCAGGGACAGTAATGCGGATCAATTCCAGTCAACGAACAGCCGCCGTCACTCTCGATGTCTTCCTGCATCTTTTCGCGCTCCGCCGGCGTGGCGTAGCCCTTGGAAACGGCTACTTCAAGCGCTATCGATTGGTAAGGCGATTCAACGAGCTCGAGGAGGTCATCGACATCCGCTGAAAATCGCTTCACGAACAGCTCGTAGGACTGGCCACAACCGCGGCTCGCTTCTTCGGCCATGACGGTGAGCTCTTCCGTGAGGCCATCCCGCGTGCGCCGCTTTTGCCGCTGTTCGCGTACGCGGTCGAACGCTTGCGTAAAAGCCCCTCGAAGATCGGGCACGTCGGCGAGAAGCGCCGGACACGCCAGATTTTCGTCCGTCCAGGCGGCATTGTCGCCGCAGGTCTTCGCGCCATTGAGCGCGCGAGACAAATGAGTCTGAGCGGCCCTCTGGTTCTCCGCAACCACGCTTACGCGATGCAGCGCCCACTGAACGCGAGCGGCTAACGCCATGGAAAATTCAGACACTGCTGGATCTCCGGTGATGGGTCGAGGTGATCAATGTGCCACCGTGCGAACCCGTTGAGACACACGTTGCGGAGCATTGACGTGTCGGCCCATACGCCCAACGGGAGTGTGACCGAGACGGTTTTCCCCACAACGCTCTTTCCTGTCAGGTCAATGTGCGCGTCGGTAAGCCTCGGAGATAACGGCACCGCGCTCGACACAGTGCAACACCCACGGCCCGTCGATCTCGATGTCGAACCAGGCGTCCGGACCGGACCCGATCGCGCCGACGGCGGCTTCCTTCGACGCAAAGCGCACGGGCAGATGCCATCCCGCGCATTCGATTTCATCGGGCGCCGAGAGTGTCGTCCCCGGACCGTCCGCGATGCTCCAACCGCCATCGCTCATCCTGACCACGAAGAGGCCGCCGACGACTTCCGTCGCCTCCGTGTATGCGTTGGCTAGGTGGTGCGCCTGACACGGTGCAGAGCCGTCTGAGTTCGAGTTTGCCGCGTTTCGTTTCACCTTGAATTGCTCCTCTGCGCCAGCGCGACGTGCGCTACACGCAATTGCCTAAGATGCGTCCGCCGGGAGGATCAGAACGCCGGCGCTACTTTCTTTTTCGCATCCACGAATCTGAAACGCGCCTGTTGCCACGACGTATCAGTCAGCGCGACCGCGGTCTGTGTCAGTTCCACCCAGGCGTCGCTCATGTTTTTCGGGCAACCCAAGCCGGTGTTGGGGCTGGGGTTATCGCACCACTGCATCGGCAGCGTATTGGGAGCGTTCGATGCAACGCCGTATTTCTGCGAAGCTGAGTTGACCATGGCTGCGGCGTTGTCCTGCGACCACGGTACCTCGTATCGCACCAGCCACACGACCAACGGCCGGGCCTTGTCGACAGGAACCCGCCCCTCGAAGTAGACGGTCAGCTTTGCGCCGTTGTTGTCGTAGGTGAACCATGCGGGGTCCCGCTTCCCGGTCACCTGGTTGACGCCGGGATACTGGTCCGGCTTGAACTGGCTCTTCGGCACGTGCAGGTAGTTGGAGGCGGCGGTCAGCGCCTCGTTGTAGTCCATCCCCGTTTTGACGCCAGCGACATCGAGCTGACGTGCATCCACTGAGCGCGGTTGCGCTGACGCGGAGGCGCATACGGCGAGCAGCCCCAGGCTGACGGCCAATGACAGTTGTTTGCGCAGAAATTTCAACGGTTTTCTCTCCATGTTTTTGGTCTGGCGTGCGATCGCCCGACGATTCCCTCGCGCGTTGCACACCGTGCTGTCGAGAGGGGCTGATCGACACGTGCGGTTTAACGGCCTGTGAAGCGAATTCTTAAATCGGAGCCCGTCGCGGTCACTTGCCGAAGAACCCCTTGATCCCCTTCAGCATCGCGTCGCCGGCGGCGCCACCGATTGCCTCCTTGCCTTTGGCGATGAGCACATCCGCGACGGCCGACGCTGCGGCCGATGCTGCTTCTCGCGCTGGCAGTTCGATCGCGAGGTGACGTTTGAGCGCGTCGACCTCGACGCGTACGAGCTGCCGATGCTGCACCCGGACCTTCTCGACATACCGCTGGGTGATCATCGACATGGACCAGTCGCTTTCGATCGCACCGTCGGCATCCCAGAAATCGGTGCCGCGCACGGTTTCCTCGATCGCGTAGGTGGCGAGGCCCGCGAGAATGTCGACGCCCGGGATCGGGACCATCATGAAAACGGTGAAGGCGGCGCTGTCGTCGAACGATCCCTTCAACTGGCGGATCTTCTCGGCCGACGGCGGCTCGCCGTAGATGTTGATTTCGAACATGCGTATTCCCCGTGTTGTGACGCCAGCAACTCACGCAGCACCGAGTTGCTGGCCGTGCATCAGAACGTCATTTCGTGCAGGCGGGCGGCAACTTCCGGGCTGCTGACGAACAGCACTTCTGCGAGCCGACCCTTGCGGATCATCTCGACGATCACGTTGGTCATCGCGTTGCGCTCATAGCCGAGTTCTTTTGCCAGCCGCGCAACCTGCAACAGGCCTTGGCGAAGGATGGCGTTTTCCACCATGCTTTCGATGTCAGAACCCACGCCCACTGCGCCGCCCGCGACTTGCGCGCCCGACGTAACGAGCCGCTGTTCTTCCGGACGCAATTTGGATTCATCACGCGTATTGATACGCGGCGCGAAATCAAAACCCGGCAAAAGGCCAACCGTACCCGCACCCTGCGCGGTGACGCTCGCACTCAGGATCGACTGCGCTTCGGGGTCGCGCACCGAGAGGGCTTCGACGATCTCGCGCATCTGGTGGTTCAGTTCCAGCACGCGCTCCGCGCGAGTCACAGCCACATACAGGAGATTAAGTTCCTGTACAAGCTCTGGCGTGTCGAGCACGAGAAAGTCACCCGTGTCCGTGACAAAATCCTCGAAGTCGTCGAGCAGCACCACCTGATCGAACTCCAGACCCTTCGAACGATGCGCGGTCGACAGGCACACGTCTGCATCCTCTTGGCGCTCGACTGCTTCGTCCTTGATCTTCTGAACGAGCTCCGGCACCTTGTTGCGATATTCCTTGACCACACCGATCAGGGAGAGAATCTCCTTGTCGTCCGCCTTCGTTGCATAGTCCTCCAGCGCACCGAACGAGCCGAACGTCTTGAACATCTGGTCATTGACCATCGCAGGCTTGTTGTCCATCAGGTGCCACACGTCGACGAGCTTGTCGAACGGGTAGTTCTCCACGCCACCGACGAAGTGCATGCGACGCAGGCCGAGCAGCGCCACCGCGGTGCCGAACAGCCGTGCATTCGTGCGACCGATCACCGCGTACGGCTGGGTGCGGTCAACGGTATAGAGGGTCTCGTGCTCCGGGAAGGCGCTGCGCACCGGGTGGTTCTCGCCACGGAAGTGCGTCAGCAGCATGGTAGCGAGCGTCGCGACGCCGGCGCCGAAGCGACGGCTTTCCGTCAGATATACGGTCTCGTCCGCTTCGATCCGCTCCATCGCATTCACGGCACCCCGGAAAGCGTAGATCGACTGGTACTTGTCGCCGACCATCACCAGGCGGCAGTCCTGCGCTGCGACGATCGCCGTCGTCACCGGGTTTGCGTCCTGTGCCTCATCGAACAGGATGATTTCGTAGCGGCGCGAGAGATCCGGGCCCGAGAGTTGGAACAGCTTGAGGTAGCCGTCATGCGGCATCGGCACGTCCTTGCGCTCGAGGTCCTGCATCGCCGCCCAGACGTACACGCCCCACTTCACGACCATCGGTACGTCCTTCTCCGCAACAGTCGACGGCACGTGCGCTTCGCCAAACTCGCTGTCAGCGGAGAACAGGAAGTTCTCGATCGTGGTGAGAAGCACGCGGGCGAAGCCCACCTTCAGGTCGAAGGCGCGCATCAGATCGCTCGGGCGCAGATTGCCCAGCTTGCCCGCGTCCTTGAAGCGGCGGCCGAAGTGCCAGGCGAGTGAATGCGTGGTCCGGCATTCGACGTTCGAGGGGAACTTGGCCGATGCTTCCTCCTGGATCGCCTTGTTGTAGGCGAGATAGAGGATACGGTCATGGGGGTTGGCCAGAGCGAACTCCACCAGCGTGAAAGTCTTGCCCGCACCTGCGTAGGCTTGCACGATCAGTCGATGAACCGTGCTCTCCACCGCCTTCAGTTGTTCGCTCGTTGCACTCATCTCGGAATCTCTTGTCGTTCTTCGGATTACAGGTGATCGTCGAAACCGCTACGGTCGCCGCCGACGGGCCGCCACAGGTTGTCGTGGTTCACGTCGTCCGGCACATAGTTCAGGTTCTTGGAGAACAGATCCGGCTCTGCCTTCTTCGGCGCCGACGGCGTGACGCCACTGAACAGCGCCCACAGGGGCATCATCATCAGGAAGCCCACTGCGACGAGCGCCCACTTCACGAGGGGCATGTGGTTCAGCACCGCAGCCGAAGCGATCGCACCAGCGATCACCGCTGCGCCTGCCACCGTCATCCCAACCTTCAGTTTCGTGTTCATCGCGGACTCCTTCGTGTCCAACCATTTATGACTTCATGATACCCGTAGTATCGTGTACGAGCAAGGAAATTATACATACGTGTTAAGCGAGCGACAGGCCAACCATTTATCCGGGGTCGCCACGTATAGGGTAACGCTTCGGCGAGCGGAAGTGGGAAGCGCAGGGAGACGGGGCCAAGCATTTATCCCCAATTCACTCCGCATAGAGGATCGGTGTAGGGCCAACCATTTACCCCCAAGGTAGCGCCCTATAGGTCCTCGCCGGGCCAACCATTTATCCCGGCGCCGCAGCCCAAAACCGTCCGCCGCCCAGGCGCCAACGCCCACTCCGAATCATGTCCGCCCAAGATTCACTCCACCTACGCCGAGCGCATCACTCGCTCCGCACCAAGCCTCCGCATACCAACCGCTCACTCCACCCATCCAGCCCGATCGCCACTTCACCCGATCCCCCGCACGCGAATCGATCACCCCGCTCAATCCCTCGCCAGCGAACACCTTCACCTCACCCTCCCCACCCGCGTCGGCACACCGCTACCCCATCCTCGACCGCGCTCAATTTCACCTCGCCCAATCCCTCGCCAGCGCACATCCCGCTCAGCCCGATCCCCCGCCCGCCGATACACTCACTCCGCCCATGCCGCCAGCCGATCCCAGACTCCGCTATTCCCTCAGCCGCACAACCACCTCGCCCGATCTCCCGTCGACAAAACACCGACTCCGCCCAGTCCCACGCCAGCCGCAACATCACTCCGCTATCCCCCGCTCGCAGACACGACACTCCACCCGATCTCCCGCCAGCAGAAGTCTCACTGCGCCCATTCCCTCGCATGGCCAAGCGATCACTCCGCCAACCCACACCTGTCTCTTCAACACGTTGGCAGCACCACCGCCCCATCTCCATCCATTCCATCCCATCGATCCCATCGCACCGGGCCTCCGCGCATCCAGCTCCCCGCCCCAGACGTGCAGTGATCCCGGGCAGTCGTCTACGTCGGGCGAGTTGTTCCGCAGGAAGAGCACCGGACAAGAAAGAGGGCAGACAAATCCACTTCACCCAGGAGAGCACAGTGCGCACACCGGCAAAACGCGGAGGCCGATCTCTCACTGGCGCCACGGGCAAGCGGACAAATGGTTATGCCCACGGCGAGACCATAGCCCGCCGGAGCCGGGCAGAAAACCCAGAGGTCACACAGGCAGATCAGAGCGGCGGTGGACAAATAGTTATCCCCTCGGCAGAACCATAAACCCCGTCCCGGGCCGCGCATGGCGCCGGCGACAGCAAAGGCATCGGCGGTCAATGCGCCGCCGAGACGACTACACCGAGAGCTACCGCATGCCACTCGATCACCACACTCAGGCCACCGCAGGGCAACCGGTCACTAAACATGGATTGCACAATCCACATCCATCCAACCCGCACCTGCACCATCGGCACGACCGGCCCCCACACAGAAACACACAGAGAGAAGAAGGGACCAAAGGGACGACGGCCGCCCCAGCGAGAGAACCACGACCACCATCGTCAAGCCGCAGCCACCAACGCCCGATCCTCCGGTCGCAGAAGAGCCCACTTCCCTCATGCGGAGCAGAGCCCGGCACTCAGCCCGATCTTCCGCATGGCCAACAGTCCACCACACCCGGGCAAAGCCTCGGCCCCGCCCAGCCCAGTCCCTCGCATTGCCGCCTGGTCAACTGCGCATCGAGCAGCGCCCAACGATCACCGCGCCCGTGATCTCGCATGGCCAATCAGTCGGCTCCCCCTACGCCAAGCCCACGATCCGCCCCGCCCGATCCTCCGCATGGCCGCCCGCTCGCCGCGCATAAAGAAAAGCCCCGGCACCACTCGGCACCAGGGCTCCTGACTTGCAAAGCGATCACTCCGCCTATTCGTCGTCCATGTCCATATCGCCTTCGAACCGGGTCATCGTCTTCTCGTGCATGGCTCCGATCACCGCAGATGTGTCGCCCACGTACCGGGAGCGCGCTTTGAGCGTGTTCGTGAACGACAGGTCAGCGTGCTTCAGGCGATCAATCATGTCCTGCCGAATCTGGATCAGCGTGGTGATGTGCTCGCAGAGAGTCCGCAGGTATTGGTGGTTCGCCTCGAACTCGCGAGATTTCTTGACCCGTCGAACGAGCCCTTTGTGAGTCACGTAGTCCGAAATCCACTTCCCGTTTCTCAGGCGCGTAAAGATGCGAACTTGCGGGCGCAGTTTCCCGTTGTTTTGGATGAATTTGATGCCTATTCTGCCGCTCTTAAAAGGTTGGGTTACGTACATCAATCCGTCGATCAGAACGAGGGTTGAGTCGATGTCAGCGATGAAGTCGACCGCTGCCGCAACTGCTCGGCACGTCTTCTCCTTGAGGTCCGTTAATTCGGCGATCGTCGGGGGGGTCTTATCCACAATGTATTAAGCGTGCTCTGGGGGGGTCCTGTACCATGCGCCGGATGGCGGCATAACGGCCAGATTGTCTTTCGTGTCTTTGTGTATTGTCAATACGTGTTATGTATCCTAGAATGACTCGCAGTGTGCAATCAGCTATGTGTAGTGAGCAATGCGCATTGCACATAGCGCATAACGCAATGCGCATTGAAAGCGCGCCGTGAAAAGCCGTTTTCGCACCCTTAACCAGAGGATTTCCATGCAGAACCAGACCATCATCGGCCTCGACGTGGGGCGTAGCGCCGTCAAGGCGACGGCATTCGCCAGTGGCATGTTCTATCCGTTGACCTTCCCCTCGATCGTCTCGCCGGCCATCGATCTCACCGACGAGTCCACGGCCCGGAAGGCTGAAGCGGAGACCATCGTGGTTGCCGGTCGCCGCTATTTCACCGGCGACACCGCGCGCCTCCAAGGCAGTGCCGGGACGACCGTGGGCCTTTCTCACAACTGGACGAGCACGCCGGAATATCTCGCTCTGGTCGGTTCGACCATGAAGCGCTTCGCGGCGAAGGGGGTCCCGGGCCTGACTGACCCGCTCCTCGTGATCGGTACGCCGGCTTCCTTGTACGGCTCGCAGCAGGAGCAGTTGAAGGCCGAAACGCTGAAGATCGTTCAGGCGGAAATCCGCGTACTGCCGCAACCGATGGGGGCCTACTGCGACTTCTATCTCGACAAGTCGGGGGTGCCCGTCAAGACGCACATGCAGGATGACGCCGGCCGGAAGAAGAGCTGGGCGGTCATCGAGGTCGGCCACTTCACGACCGACTTCCTCCTCATGCTGGAAGGCCAATACATCGAGCGCGGTGCGAGCTCGTGCGAAGGCTTGAACTTCGCGGCCGAGCATCTGCTGCGCATCCTGAACGCAAAGGACATTCATTCGAATCTGATCGAGTGCGAACTGGCGATCCGGACGAAGACGATTCTTCAGTATGGTCGGGACGTGGACATTGCGGAAGAAGTCGCCGAAGCCGTCTCGCACGTCGCGCAGAAGATCATCTCCAAGGCGGACTCGCTCCTGTCCACCGACGTGCGCAAGCTGCATGGCGTACTGCTCGCGGGCGGCGGCGCCCCACTCCTGTATGACGAACTGTCGAAAAAATGGCCGCACTGCGTGCTCCTCGACAACCCGCGTATGGCGGTCGCGAACGGCTTCTGCCGCTATGGCATGGGCATCGCCCTGCGCCGCGCGATGCGCTCGCAACAGGAATCGGTGAATGTCTAAGCTCATCCGGGTTTTCGACGCCCTCGAGGCAGAGCGTCGATTCAACCTGGTGATCCGAGAGGACGGTTGCCCCGGATTGCTGGAGTTCCTTGCGGAGATGCCGTTCCGCACGGAGACTCCGCTCATGCGGGGCATCGTCTACCAATGGTTCATCAAGCACCGGGAAGCCGGGACGCTTGATGAGGCAATCAATGAGGCGCTTGAAGGTCCGGGCGGTCTCATTGAAGCGGTAGCTCAGGCTCGTCAGCCGAAGAAAGCGCCCTCTCGTGCTCGTGGTACCAAGGTTGTTCGACAGCGTTCGATCAACGCGAGGCCCACTCCGCGGCCCGCCCTCTCCGACTCGTCGGCACAAGCACAGTCGTTGCCGCCGTCTGTCGAAGTTCCGCAGGCGCCGGAAGCTATATCCGTTTCCTCGCAGATCGCCAACGCCGCCCCACGACCGCCGGTTCTCCCGGTAGCAGAAGAAGCGCATCGCGCGCCGAACCAGCCGATTCATCTCATCACGGGCGGCGAACCGGCAGCTATCGCCGCGGCGCCAATGGCAGCGACCACCGGAATCGGCGCGAGCGTCGGTGGCGGTGACCAGCAGCCGATCCAGATGCCTAACCTGTCCGAGCTGGACGCAGAGACGCTCTCTGCGATGGACGGGTTGGACAACATGTTCAGTTGAGCGACATGGGCATCCGGTTCACAGAAGCCGAGTTCGCGGCGCTCCAGGGACGGCGCGGGAAACCGACCGTCCCTACAGAGACAGCCTCCAAGCCATCGGTCGCGCAAGTGAAAGCGGCAGTTCGGAGCGAGCTTCCGACGATCCGCGAGACAGACGTGCTGCTTGCATGCCTCGAGCTGCTCGAGCGCCACCCCGCTATTGCATGGTGCATGCGCATGAACACCGGAGCGGCAGTGTTCGGCGAAGGCGAGAACCAACGCTTCGTCAAGTTTTCCGAGGCGGGCGTCTCGGACATCATCGGCCAACTGAAAGACGGTCGCTTTCTGGCCGTCGAAGTCAAGAGGCCGGGCAACACGCCGACGGACGATCAATGGGCCTTCCTGCGGAATGTGGCGTCAGGCGGCGGTGTCGCCGGCTGGGTTGATGATCCGACTCAGTTGCGCAACTTCATCCCGAACCGCCTCAGTCTGAAGCCTCTCCTCTGTCCGGTCTACAGCCCCAAATAAGGATCGACTTGTGAAGACATTTTTCCTTGGCGCCGTCCTCGCGGCTGCTTCCTTGACGGCCAACGCGTATCAGACGAACTGCGCCGACAGCTACCTCCATGGCACCGCCCCGGTCATCACCAACGCGAAACTGGCGCAAAAGACGAAGGCGCTTTGCTTTCAGCAATTCGCCGTGGTGCACTCGGGCATCAGCCGCACCGCGTTGTGGTCCGCCGAACATCTGACCGCTGATCGCGTGAAAGCCGCTCGCGAAATTGACCGCGTGAATTCGTTTCACGCGGAGGAGCGGCTTGAGTCAGATGATCGCGCCGAGCTTGCTGATTACGCGCACCAGCGCGGACTCGATCGGGGGCATCTCGCGCCCAGCGGCGATATGGCCACCCCTTCGGCGCAACTCGAATCCTTCAGCCTCGGGAACGTGGTCGCTCAAAACGCCATTCTCAACCGACACCTCTGGGCCGATATTGAGAAGAGCGTCAGGCGTCTCGCGGAAAAACGCGGCGACATCTACACGATCACGGGACCCCTGTTTTCGGGCGGCACGGTTCGTCAACTAAACGGGCGTGTACTCGTCCCGACACACATCTTCAAGATCGTTGTCGACACCAGGACTGGTCGAGGCGCGGCCTACCTGGCTGACAACGAACCCGTCGACGACTACTCCGTTATGTCGATTGCAGAACTGGAACAGGTCGCAGGCATCAACTTTTTCCCCGGTATGTCTGACGCAGCAAAGCGGGACGCAATGCCCTTGCCTCGCCCAACAACACGCGGCTACTCGTCTCAAGGCTATGGCTCCGAGGAGCATGCCCTGAAGTCGATCACTCGTTCGATCCAGCATCTCCTCCGTTAAAGGAAAGTCAAATGATCAAGAAAGACCAAGTTCTCTCCCGACTCGGCGTTATTGCGCGCCGACTCCTCGCGACTGCTGCTGACGCGTTCGTGCTGTCGGCCGGTGCCGCGATCACAACCATCGGTGCGGCAGCCGTCGCGATCCTTGTGAAAGATCAGCCCGCGTTGGGGCAATTGCAGATGCTCTTTCACAACGTGCCACTCGACCAACTTCGTTTCGCCTGGTATCAGGCGATTGCACGCGGGATGGCGCCATACGCGTTCGCGACCCTTCCCGCGGCTTGGTGGCTCTATGACGCCCTCTTCTCGTGGAAGAAATTCAGGTGCACTCCCGGCAAATGGCTCTTTTGCCTGAAGACCACCAGTGCGAAGGAGCGAGATGCGCGTCTCGGCGAAGTTCTTCTCCGTAGCTCGATGAAAGTGATGACTATCCTTAGTCTGCTCTTCATTGGCTCGCCGATTGTCCTCGCCGCAGCGGCCGTGCTTCTCCTCGCCATCCCGGTTGTCACCTCCCGCGGTCAGTTCCTTCACGATTTCATACCCGCTACGAACGTCGTTTCGAAAGCGAGCTGGGCCGCATGGCGCGCACGCAAGCCTGCCTGAGGAGCCTCTCATGACCCGAGCGAGCGATAGATTCGCCAACGAGGTGAGCGCGCAGTCGGGAAGATCTGAGCATCGAGAACTCGTCTGGACCGCGTCTCAATGTTCCGAAGCATTGACCTGACAAAGGAGAAAGCGGGCCTTCGGCTGGCACTCACGCTTGAGGAGCACGTGGACGCAATCGTCGTCGCGCTTCAAAGCGGGCACTTACTGCATGACGTTCGAGAGAAGCCTGCGCGCCAGGTGACTCAACCTGTGCGGCGACGGGATTCGATAAAACCGCGCTGCCCCGCGCCGACCGGGGCGGCAATAGGTATCGGGTTTGCAAGGCTCGATGTCGGGAGCACAAGAATGACTGGGATTAATTTGATAGCGGAAGCGCACGCTCGGTTGATTGCCGACGATGGCCTTTCGTGTATTGCGACAGACGATGGGGAACTTGCGATGGCCGCAGCCTGCTATGCGGCCACCGAACAGCTTTTCACGCTCGATGGCGGCGACGATGACTGCACTATGGCAGACCCATGGCCATGGGCCCGCATCCCCGACCTTCGACGCGAAGTCGGTGAACGTCGGCTCTACAGCGGCAGCCTGCCGGCAGATCCGGCTACGTGTACGACCGCCGAGCGCGTCGAACTACTCACTCGCGCTGGCGCGATGATCGCCGCGGAACTGGATCGACTTCTCTCGATGGCACAACAGGAGAAGGCGCTTTGCGTCGTCGAAACGTGAGACCGCCCTTTCACAACTCTCAATCCGCACTATGAAAATTTCCTTCTTCAACTGGCGCGATATTGCCTATCGCGACTCCAATCCCAACGGCGCGCTGGTGTCGATCCGGAATCCTGGAACGGAGCCACCGGACTTCGACGCTGGCTGGCGCGCGATCCACGCGGAAGCGTTTCACGATATCGACAGCCGGTATGGCGACTTCAAGCTGATGGGGTTGGCGCAAGCCCTGCGAATTGTCCGGTTCATCGAGCAGCAGGCAAGGGCCGGAATAGACGAACTGGCAATTCATTGCCACGACGGTGTCTCCAGGTCGGCCGCCGTCGCCGAAGTCGCGTCCGAACGCTTCGGCGTGCCACTGCTGCTGCCGACCGACGGCGCGAACCCATTGGTGCGCCGTCGAATGCGGCATGCCTACGCCATTTACTTTCTGGCGCGGCTCCGCTGGTTCACGGCCAGCCGCCTCCTTCTGAAGGCGTAAGTTCACTGGTATCACCTGGTGTACGTCATCACTGGATTGCCCAGCCAATCCCCCAGGTTTGGTGCCTTCTTTCTGAACGGAGCAATCATGACGATGAAACCACAACGGCCGCCGGCCGAAACGGTTCCTTGCGACACATTGGAACTCAATCTCGACTGCATCGGCCACGTACTTCTTATCGCGGAGCAATGTGCGGTGACGATCGAGGCCGTGGCGAACGCGATCGGCGTCGCGGACCCGGTTGTCGCGGACAATTCGGTAACGCTCCTCAGCAAATTGAGCGCGCTTGCCGCCGTCGTGTGCCGTGCTTCGAACGACATTCGCGCCGAGCTGGCGAAGCAGCCCGACATTTCTGGCCTGCTCGACCCTCAAATTGCGAGCCATCGCAACGCGTTGAAGCCACTTCTGGATGGCACGGCCGCGACCTTGTCCGCCGCGGTTCTGTGGGTTACCTTGACCGGCAAGCGAACCGGTGGGGCATGCCAGCTGCAATAACTCTCCCTACCCCGGTTCAGCATTGCTGGCCGGGGTTTTCTTACTGTGCCGGTAACATTGCGCTTTCCTCTATGATCGGCGGAGTACGTGTGCATCCCAATCTCTTCGACTTTGCTCCCTCCGAACTATCTCAGGACGCGTTTCTCTGCTGGCTGCTGGCCCACGCTGCCCCCAGCCACTGGCATGGTCGTCCGGAAATCCACGCCCTTGGTCGTGAGTTCCTCGAACTGATGTTCGCCAGAAATTCTGGCGCTCCCCCCCGTCTGGACATCCGAACCGTTAAGGTGCGGCGCCAGTTTAAGGGCATCGACATCCTTTGCGTGGTGAACGACACCATTGCCTTCCTGATCGAAGACAAGGTCGGCACGACGGAGCACTCGGACCAGCTCAGTATCTACCGCCGCCGGCTTGAGAAACTTGGCTTCGGCAGAGACGACAAGCCGCTCGTTCTGATCTACCTTCAGACAGGCAACCAAGCCGAATACACGCGGGTGCGCGCTTCCGGCTATCACGTGCTGAGCCGTCTCGATTTATTGGGCCTTCTGGAAGGCTCCGCAGGCCGTGCCGCACGCGAAGCGAGCGATATTGCGGAGGATTTCTATCGCCGTCTCCGTCGTATCGAATCTGAAGTGCAGAGCTTCCGCTCAACCCCGCCCCTTAGTTGGTCACGGAATGCGCGGATGGGATTTTTCATGGCCCTGCAAGTCGAGTTTCCGGAAGCGAACTGGCGATATGTTCCCAATCCAAGCGGCGGTTTCTATGCCTTCATCTGGCATGAGGGGAAACCGCGGGAAGACGGATGCAAGCTACACCTGCAAATCGAAGCTGAGGATGGTCGACTCGACTTGTGCTTCAAGGTTTCGGTCCCCCGGGGAGGCGACGTTGCTGCGCTGCGCACTCGATGGCAGAAGGAAGTGCTCGCCGCCGGAAGAAGGATCGGCGTTGAAACCCAGCGCCCTCGGCGTCTCGGAAGAGGCACCACTATGACGGTGGCCTTACTCATCCCGTTTGCCGTCGCCAACGCTGACGGGACTATCGACATCGTGAAGACCGTGAGATCGATGCGCAAAGCCGAGGCCATCCTGAAGGCCTGCGTGGACAAACCCGCTCAGGACGCGCACGCCCTGCCCATGCCTACTCCCGCCGACGTTGTCGAGGGCTAACCGGAGCCATTACGCTTCGCCGGCGATGCGAACTCTATACTGCTCTTTCTCACCAAGTTCTTCGCCGGTGTTCCGCATATCGCTCTCGCATGTTCAATTTCAACCAGGAGAGTGTTATGCAACATCGGCTCAAGTCAGAGAAAGAGATCGTCACGGTTAGCAACGAAGCGGCAGCGCTGGGGTTCGAGTCTGACAAGGCCATGCACGAGCATGTCCGGTGGCTCAACAAGCACGGCACCCGCGAGTATCACGCATGGTTTCAGCGCCATCGGGAGGAGAACCCTATCGAGATACGCCCGTTGAACCAGACGGAAATCATCCGCCTCGAAAGTGCCATTGCTAACGAGACTAAATGCTCCGCAGGAGGCCGGGCGTTTTCGGAGTATGACCTTGAGCAGGAAGGCCGTTGGGTCATGGGGTGTGGCCAGTACATGCCCAGTTATAACCAAACGGCATTAACTGGCGATGCGTAAGTCGAAAATATCATAAGCGAGTTTGAGTCAAGGCGGGTCAATCCAGTGCTCCGCGGCGCTATACGAACCACGGCGCAGGAGATAAAACCTGGGCCGCTGTCCACGCTCAATGAGCGTGGGTTTCTCCGGCGCCCGCCGGGTCTCGTTTATATGGGGAATCCCCTTGCTTTACCTTCTGTTCCAACTGATTGCTATGGCAATCTCGCTCGTCCGTGGTCTGGCAATGGTCGTATCTGTCGCCTTCAACGCATTGCTGCTCGTCGTTTTCATCGCTTGCCATCTGCGCGAGTCAATGAGAGCCGTCTCCGCACAACCCGTCCGCGTTCAACTCGTCATTTATCTCCAGATGTCTCTAATCGCGTACGGGGTAGTCACGTACGTCGTGTCGATGAAGTAGAGACGAACTGCATTACCCTCCCGGCCTCACAGCCGCACTCGTGCGGTCGTGGGGCTTTTTGTTGTCCACTTCGCACCGAACAAGAGGGCGACCTCGATGCGTCCACTTTGCGTTTCACGGTGAAATCGCCATGGTCCGTCGTCAATCGTCCGAACGTGAATCCTGCGTGGCGACCTGTCGCAACAGATCAAGCAACTCACGCCCCGGCCGCATCTTCCCCTCTTCACTCATGAACTGGAAGCTGTCGTTCTCGGCGTAGATCTGCCTTCCAGCGTACAAGATCGTGCGCAGATTGATGGAGGCCACAATTTCAGGCGGCACCTCGACCGCACCCTGCCGGCCGTCAAAAGAACCGCGGATGGCAACCTGTCTGGACAGTGGGCAAAAAATCGTCGTGCGGCGCGACGCGAAGCCTGGAGGATAGAAACTGCTCTCCATCTCTTCGTCGTCCCAGCACAGCGTCACGGGGTGGTCCGAAGTGACAAAGCCGCCCGACAACGCTCCCGCCTTCACGACGACCCAATTGCGGCGGTGGAGCAACTCGTAGACGGTCGTGAGAGATTTCAGCTCCTCCCGCACATGCTGTGTCGTTTCAACGTCGAGGGTAAACTCTCCCCGCTGAACAAAATCTCGTACCTCTTCATAGCCCAGCCCCGGCGCTTCGATCGCGCCCGCCTCTATCGCCTTTTTCGTGTGTGCCGCCCATCGTTCTGGGGTCTCTACCAGCAATTCCATCACGCGACGATGCGTTTGCTCATGGAATTTTCGTTTGTTCTCGCGCCGACTGGGATTGCGCACTGCGAGAATGGCGATTAGCTCCAGCACCAGCGATAAATCCGCGTCGTCAGTGAGTGCGCCACGCTTGTCAATCCGCACGAGCGCCGGCGCAAGTCTCGCTTCAAACTCCGCGTAGCTGGATTCGACAAGGTTTGGGTCTTCCCCTTCGATGTCGACCCGGTTGAAATCCCGCTCTGCCGCGATATTTGCCGGCGTTGTTGTGAAAGCACGCCGTTGCTGAGCGTCTATCACGAAAAGCTGAGCGCCTTTGCTGCCTGTGCTTGTAAATCGCTTCAGATAGCATTGCGGGACATAGTGGTGCTTACGCGCACCGCCAGTTTCTTTTGCCTTCGCCGGTGTATTCAAGATGCATAGCCCCTTCCATGATCGAGATTATTGATCCATGTGCTGCATATCGAAGGCGTAAGGTTCACGGATGCAGAACTGGAGACACCGGTCTGATCCGAGGTGCGCGACGCCTCCCTGTAGTCATGTTTTGGTGACGGGCTAGCGCAATGCCCCATCGCCGCCTGAGCGTATCTTTCCCCAACCTCCCACATGTTTTTGTCCCGAGTGCTCGACAAGGCTATGCACAGCCTGCGTCTTCGATAAAAGTGGCTCATTTGCCACCGTAATCACGAGAACCGACAACAGTCGCAAGCCGGGTGTCTCCCGAGCGTTGGACAACATGTGTTCCGCAAGGAAACAAAGGAGAATGGGTTGTAGAGATACAAGCCTCAGGTTGTTCACCACATGTGAACAAGCGCAAATGACTATCCCCCGGACACAACGTCCTAGCATAGCAGCCAGGTGCATCTTGGCGGGGGTCGCAAGGCTCACCGAGCCGTGAATCGTCGTACTGCTATCGACGATACTGAAGAGGTGACAAACGAGTGAGGATGAGCCCAGTCTTGTGAAACGGTGGATTGCCACCTAGATCGATGCCGCGGCATCCGATCATCTCAAGGCTGGGCTCTACGTCATACGTGAGCCCAGTTTTTTTTCGTCTGTCAGCCGCCTCCCCGCCCTTCCGTCCTGCGCTTCGCCCGAGCCACCCAGCCCCTCACAAAATACCTTGCGCAACGATTCTATTTCGTGTGAAATATACATACGCGTTACGAACAAAAACCGAGGGACCATGAATCAGATCAAAAGAAAATTCTCAGTCGCTCTGGCTGGAGCAGCAGTAATTACCCTCTCCGGCTGCGCCACGTCTCCCGCCGGAAAGGTCGACAAGGTTGACCTCGGTGATATCCACGTGCTCGCGGTCCACGGTCAGCGCAACTTTGGCGGACCGATCCATTTCTCCGGCACGGTCCACGCCTCGTCGCTGGACGGTCGCGAGGACGTGGCGGAGAAGCTCAATCGCGCGATCGCAGCGTCTGGCTTTAAGGTAAGCGCGGACCATCCGACGATCCAGTACACCGTCAAGGAGGTCTACGCAGGTCCTGCTGACCAGTACAAGCCCGCACAGGCCTCCGACAATATCTCGGCCGGTACCGTCACAAGCGTCCTTGGAACTGGCGTCGCCGTAGGGCTCTCCTGCTGGTTGCTGAGCGACTGCTCAAACCCGCTCGTCCTCGGGAACAGCCTCACGCAAGACGCTAATGCCGCCGCAGCCGATTTGCGCTATCACCAAAATGCGGATGCGAAGCAGGCCGCAACGCCCGCTCACTTGCTGGTGGTCAATCAGATCTGCCAGATCGGCTCATGCGCGATGGCATATGCCTCGTCGACAAACACTTCGATCACGCTGGACCAGCTTCGAGACGCGAACGCGGTCGAAGGCATGCCCCGCGCGATCAGCGTGAAGCGTGACTGACTCTATCGCTGATGTGGGGCGTGTGGAGTCTGACCTACTCGTCGCGGCCCGGCGACCAATGCTCCTCCACCGCCCACAACGGCTCGTCGCCCTGTAAGACTTTGATTGCGTCAAGGTAGGCGACGTAGCCGCGCCTCTGAAACTTGGTCCATCTCTTCCCGGTTTCTTGTGCAGCGCTGAACAGCGTCGGGAAATCCTTTGCTCGATCACCTGGCGTCACGTTACACAGCGTGTCGAGTAGCACACCATCAATCGGCGGATGTAGAAATCGGATGCGCGAATCGCTCTGTTGCCCACCACAAACGAGCATCGCCTTCAGATACATGTTGACGAGCTTCTGTGCTCGGCCGTAACTCAATCTCAGCTTTTTCGATTCATGCGCGCCAGCGCTTCGGATCTTGTAGGTTTCTCCACGCGAAGCAAGGCGCACCCGCGCGATCATCGTGAATACCCAACGATCAATTTCCGTTGGCCGTTCGGGCAGATCTTGGACACTCCGGACAGCCCCCAAGCCCGACCTGTCAATCAACCGCTTCGCCATCCAGACCGTGCATCCCGCTCCATCTTTGCCGCCACGCGCGTATGCGCGACCAGCGGCCCAGACAGCAAAGCGATAGCGATGTTCGTCGATGTCGTAGGCCACACCAATCTCCGTCAAATGCACGAATAGTAGCCCGGGATGGCCGCTGAAGTATTGGATCGTGTGTTGCATTTCTCCAGGCACGGATTTCTGGACCTCTTCCATGCATTCACTCAATCAACAGGAGAACCCTATGTTTAAACTCGTATGCCTGGCAATCGTTGCGTTAGCGCTGTCCGCCTGTTCGGACAAGCCTGCCGTCTACACCGCCAGCAAGATGTTTGGCGGCCAGGACATCGGCGTGACTGTCAAGCTCAAGTTCAACCATTTCACGGACAAGAACAGCGAGGGTGACGGTGTTGCCGAAGTCGTCAAATCTCCCGGCAGTCAATGGGCTGGGACAGAAGGCACCTTCCCGATTACGTGGAAGAAGTTCCCGCATCTCGACGACTCGGTTGCCGTGTCTGTCCCCGACGCGCACGACGCGTTCATGCTCGCGCGCAACCCCATGCAGTTGAACATGTTGGGTGAAAAGTCCTACTGGTGTCAGGACTGTGAACAAGGGCGAGCTGGCGGGCTGGGTATTTTGCCCGGCATTTTCGTGCGAAACGACTGACGCGCTGTCGATTTATTAACTGATGTTTCAAGCCCCCCATCCTTGAGATTGGGGGGCTATTGTTTGAGCGGAGCGATTGCGCGCAACCGCTCAGTGCGAGTGGAGCCGCTCTTTAGCCGGACACGTCGAGCGAATCGTCGACGATCTTGGCATTGCCTTCGACCGACGGGTCATACAAGGTCACATTGCCATCGAGCTTTGTCGCCTGAACCAGAATCTTGAAGCGTTGGTCGGGGTCGAAATAGATGAAGAGTGCCTCGTACTGAAAGTCGCCTTCGCCCAAGTGCCGGTTCTGATCTTCTTCCAGCGAAAAATCCTTGCCGTGCACCTTGTGTTTCCTGCCACCGAATTCTACGGTTACTGTTCCTAGCAGATTCATAGCTGCTCTCTCCTTCTCGACGCCGCGACGGCGCCAAAGATTGCGATATCGATCGAGATGGTCCCGCTGCGCGCGTGGTGACGCGCAACGCAGATCCGCGCGCAGCGGACCACGTAGGGAAAATCAGAACTGGCCGACGTAAGTGGGCGCACCGCGATCGGCTGATCGCCAGTCACTCGGAAAATGTGACCATGCGCTGATCCTGGTCCATGCCCTGCCCAACATAGCCGGTGCGAGCCTCGGGAAAAGCAGCGTCGCACGGAAAGCAACTTCAGGGATGTTCTCCGCTTCGCCACCGTTTGATGTCGGAGAGCGAAAGTGTCCGCCGTACTCGAGACGCCAATCTGGCCCACGAGAAAATGTGAGCTCGTAGAAGTCGCGCTCGACCTCTTCGTAGACAGTGCAGACGACGCCGATCTCGGCCATAACCTGCCGCACCGGCTCACAGACAAGAACGGCTGCCTTGTGCGCAGTCAGAATGTGACGATCAATGAAATCGTTCTCGTCGAAAAAAGTCGTTTCCGGCGCCGCCTGCTGCGCGTGGATGGCGAACGTCGACACAATCTGTTCGAGTTCCGGCTTCGGGCGCTCGCGGGTTTCCTTGATCTCCTCCAGACGCCGCATGGCCATTCGGTGATCGAGCACGACGAAAGGTTGAGTGAGAAGCTCAATCAGATAGCCGGGATCGGGCAACGTATAAGGCTTCTCGAGATATTGCCGGTACGTGCCGTAACTGAAAAGGCCCGCGGCGACCTCGAGCCCGTGCCCTTGGCTAAGCGGTATCCCGCATTCGGAAAGTGCGCGACGCGCACCTATGGCGATCTTGCTCAGATCGTAGGTCATGAACTGCTCCCGTTCAAAGTCGTGCGATACCGCTTAATGGCGATCCATCCGCACGAAGAACCGGAGTGGTCGGTCAATTGCGACGCGTGATTGCGCGCAAAAGAATCTCAAATTGAAGCACCCGTTCGAGTCGCCATTGTCTCAGGTGGGCAGCCGAGAGATAACCAAAATATATCGCGCCGCGGCGTGGCCAGTCAACACGCCAAGTGAAGCGCCAGTTTCTGTATGGCCGTTCTGCATCTCCCAAAGCTAGGCAAATCGCGATGTCTGGCGTCGTGCGTCCGCACGGCAAACCTCAGTGGGAGATCTCCAATGGCAATGCAAGTCCTGAATGGGCCAGAGACTATTCAGGGTTCACCTGAATGGCTCGCGTGGCGATTGCAGGGAATCGGCGCGTCCGATGCCCCGATCATCATGGGCAAGTCCAAATACTCTCGTGCTTACGAGTTGTTCAAACATAAAACCGGTAAAGGAGCAGATCCGAAAGCCAATCCGATTCTCGCCCGTATCCGGGAACGTGGTCATCGGTTGGAACCGCTCGCAAGGGCGGCGTACGAAAAGGTGTCGGGGAATGTTGTCACGCCCCTCGTAGCACAAAGCTCTATTCATCCCTTCATCCGCGCATCGTTCGACGGCATCGACACGTTCTCCGGTGAGCCAACCGAAATCAAGTGTCCAGGCGACAAGGCCCATGCACTTGCGCTCGGCGGTGTGGTGCCGGATGAGTATGTCGATCAGCTACAGCATCAGATGTTCGTTGCTGAAGCGGACTTCGCGAACTACTACTCCTTCGACGGAAAAGACGGTTGTCTGATTCGTGTTCCGCGCGATCAGGCTCGCATCGACGAAATCGTAGCGGCCGAAGTCGAATTCTGGCTACGGGTTCAGTCGGGTGTGTGGGAGTCGGACGAATGGGCAGCCGCGGCCACCCTGTACCTGCTGACGAAGGCGGAGTTCGAGGAGGTCCAGGAGCGAGAAGAAATGGCTCGAAAGGCGTTGATCGACCTGCTCGGCGAGGCCGAGAACCAGCGGGAAGGGAGCGGCGTGCTGGTCACGCGTGTTTCCAAGAAGGGGACCGTCGACTACGCGAAAATCCTCGCGGACAAGAACATCACCCTGACCGATGCCGAACTCGATACCTATCGCAAGAAGGGAAGCTCGTCTGTAACCGTGAAGGTTTCCAAGGATGTGGATCTCAACAACGTCGATCCGACGGCCTTGACGATCAAGCCATCGAAGCCTGTCGCAGTTCCAGATGTGCCGGATCTCGGTGCCTACAAGGAGTCGATCGACCTCGTCATCTGATTGCCAACCGCCATACAACGCCTTCCAGATCCATGGAAGGCGTTTTTCTTTGCGCCTGTTCGGCATCACACCACGCCAGGCCTTACGCAAGGGGTCGGCTCAACAAACTACCAGGAGTATGTATGCAACTTCACGAAGCCCTGAAGAAAGTCATCGATGCGGCAAACACCCAGCTCGAGGATATCAAGAGCGGCATCGACGAAAACCTGTACGACCCGGTTCAGAACGATCCAGGTGGGCTGGAAACCGCGATCGCCGTGGTGGAGTCGGCCATGTCGAACGGTGGCAGTCTCGCCCCTGCTCTTGTCCTTGTATCGGTATCGGGTGGCGTCAGCGACACCGCGCAAGATGGGAATGTGAACGTTCAGACCGTCGACTTTGACAACGTCGCGGCCGGCGATGATGCCCCCACTCTCCCGCCCGAGTTTCGCGATCTGGTGGAAACGACCTTCGGGGAACAGCATTACAAGGGCATCCGCTATGAAGGGGAAAACACGCGGCTGGATCTCACCTACTGCGACGCGGGCAACTATCGCGTCAGCGAGACGGTTGTCTTGGCTGGAGCGATCTCGTCGAAGCAGTTGGAACTGATTCGCTCGAAGCTGGAGGACGGTTGCCAGATCATCGCTCACCAGGTCGGCCTTCCCACCCCCGCCGTGCAGCAGCGTGATAACGATGGTTTCCCGAACGACGAACTCGACCACGTGTTCACGACGTTGGAGGTCTTCGAGAGTGGTCACGCAGAAATCGACGATCTCTTGACGCAGGACTCTCCAACGCACGCGTTCACGATCGACGAACTGATGCAGCGCTTCGCAGCGGTGCAGTCGTGGGACATCGCCGCAGAATGGGAGCGACTTCTGTCTCTCGCATAACTACCCCGACCCGGTTCAGCGTTGTCCTGCTGACCGGGTTTTTCTTTCGATTTCCGCGCAGATGTTGGCCATCTCGACAGCGTACAGCCTATAACGGAGTTCGCCATGCCTCTCAAACGTCAGCTTCTCTTCGGGTCGTTCTACATCGCAGCATCCGCGTCAGTAGTCTTCATCACAGCGCACCCCAAATGGGGACTCTGGTGGGTGTCGACGCTGCTCGTATTCGTCATGATCTGGCCGTTCCTCGTGAAGCACCACTTTGGCAAGTTCGGCTTCGCGATGAGCAATCAGGCACCATACGAAGCACGAGATGAACCGAAGACTGTCTCACTCGAAATAGACAGCCCGCGCAAGCGGAGATCCTCGTCATCCATCGATATGGTTCGCGCGGCAGATCGCGAGGCTCGGGTAGCAAAAGCCTCCAACATCGACCTGAGTGATATCCCCCTACCGCCGGGCTATACGAAGACGAGCTACCCGCCGAAGAAATCTTCCCGCAAGATGACTAGTTCTTCGAAGTCGTCTCGCGCGGCGGTGTCGACGGAATCGGTGCCGGTGGCGCCGACGTTACCGAGTGTGAGTGATGAACCATCGTCGGATGAAGCGCAGGCGTACTGGCAGTCGAAACACCAACGCCGAGCCCGACATCCGGACGAGTTCTCCCTTCCTCTCTTCCCTGAACAGGAAGCGGCCTTGAACGAGCAAGTCGTGCATCAGGATGTGTTTTTATAACGACAGTTCGACCCATCACGCGCCTGCGTGGTGGGTCGTTTTATTGCCGTGATGCGATTTGCATTATTTACAAATTACACAAATCGCCAACACAAAACGCAACTCCGGGCAGGTCGTATCCACCCCCGTTTATAAGTCATTGATCTGTAACGTAACTTGTAAATTCCCACTTTTCGTAGGTGCCTTACGAAAACCAAAAGACGTAAACATGTTTTACGTATACCAATCTTTGTCTTCGCTAATCCTTTGTTTTTAAAGGCTTTTTTCGTTGACCTTTTGTTACACGCGTAACTATAATTCTTACAGTGATGCACAGGCCGTCATCACGGGGACCAAAAAAAGCAAGCGACAACAGATTCGGAACAAGGAAATAGCATGCAACAAGAATTCGGGGTTTCTATTTCAGCCACCCAGATTGGTATGGCATCGATGGGTTGCATTAGCGACGAGGGCATTCCGATTTGCCCGCGTTTTGGCACGACTTGCACAGGTTCGCGGGCAATCGTTTGCATGGGAAAGGCTATGCAAGACTTTCCTGAAGCACAAGCAGAGGTACTGGTCGCAGGCCTCTCGATCGTCAGCCGCTCGGCGAAGACGATCATGGATATCCGCCGCGTCATACCGAAGATGGAGCTCGCCGTTAGCGTCGCAGCCGCCTAAGGACAAACGGCCTGCCGCGGAGACACGCGTCGATCAGTGTCACCCCTCCTCACCACAGTCATACATACGCGTTAAGAGTCGATTCTGCCAGATTCGCTTTATTGACACGTGTTGTAACGTACGTATAATCGTTATCGAGCCGCTCGGCAGAATGCGGCCACTGGAAGGAACAGTCACATGAATCGTGAGTACAGCCCCATCGATCTCGGCCTCGACGCGCTCGGCGTAGGCGAAGACCAGAATCCGGTCATCACCCTCGAGCTTGAAGGAAAGTCAGCCGACGAAGCGGTCTCTCTCGTGAAGGAGCGCATGGAAAGCGCAATGCAACGCTATCCGGAGTTGAAGTCGGACATCCTGGTCGCGGGTATGCACCTGATGCTTGACCTTGTCGGGTCAGTTGACGAAGTGCATCGCATTGTTCTTCCTCGTCTGGATCGGGTGGTGGACCGGGCGGCTGCATAGAAATACCGCATCACAACGGACTCCGTTCAATGTTGACTGAAGAAGTAGACGAATACATTCCTGCCGAGGCGGCGGCCGATCTCGTCGATGACGACAATGAGGGCGGTATTGGGAACTTGGAAGCGAGCGAAGTCTCCGAGTTACAGCGCTTATGCGCCGAGTACTTGGCAGGCAAAAATCGCTCTCGGGCTTTCGTTGATAAGCTCGCCAGGGTCATGTTCGCCGACGAGCGTGTACGCAAGATCTGCCGCGTGCGAGCGTTGAAGAATGGCGCCGATCTTCGGGATACGGAAGACGTTCTCCAACGGGTAATGATCGTGTTCTTCGACTCGCAGCTTGCAAAGCTACGAGAGGCCGACGCGGTCTATGCGGTGATCTATGCGATCGCGAACAATGTCAGTCGGGAAGTGGTGAGAGATTCACTCACACTTACCGTGAATCACGATTCGATCGAAGAGATGCGCGATCGTGGTGAGGAGCTGGAGCAATCCAGCTTCGTTGACAGCGAGCAACTAGACCGGGATCAACAGTTAGATTCCCAAATCGCTGCTGCGAAAATGGCCCTGGCCTACCAAAGGCATCTGAACGGAGAACAGAAATTGAACAATCACGGCGTATTCGACCTTGATCCCCTCATGGCGTCCGGTGTGGCTGCGCCGCCTTCGACGCCAGAGGAAGACGCAGCGATCGACGCTGCCCTGAAGAATCGCGCTCGGTACGCGGCGGAGTGGTGCCGCAAGTACGAAGGACCTCAGCGCGGAGCAACAAGAGCTGGTCGAAATCTGTGGGCAACTCGGCATGCGCAATCAGGACTTCGCCGCATCGTTGGGGATCGGTCTCCCACGGCTCTCGTCGTACATCTACGGCCGCACCGCGACGGTTCCGGACGACATTATGGAACTGGCTCGCAAGCTGCGAGATGAAGATCCCGAGACGGTCGATCGCCAGAAGCGGTTCGACATTCCAATGAGCGAACTGCTGAACCAGTGGGCAAAGGATCTCGAGGTCGACAACGACAACGACCTTGCGATTACGCTCGGTGTTACCAAGATGACGATTCATCGTTGGCGAAACAACGAAACTAAGCCGGATCAGACCTCACTGAGCCGATACGAACAGCAGGTTCGTCAGTACAAGATGCGGCAACAGCAACTCAACAGTCGATCCAAGTAAGCATCGTCGCTCGATCAGCAGCAAACAAGCCCGCCACCTGCGCGGGCTTTGTCTTTTCTGCACGCAAGAAAAAGCCCGTGCCGAAGAGGCACGGGTCACCACGGTTACTTGCTCATGCGTTCGCCCTTCATAAAGGCTATCCATCGTCCGGCCGACGCACGCTTCTTGAATCGGGCATGGAGTGATCCATTCACCTTCACAGCCGCGGCGTAGTCATCTCCAATCTCCGGATGTCCTTCGGGGAGGAGCTCGAACTCGGGGGTCTGATACCGGACGTGACGGTACCACTCCCTTTTCGACTCAGCTTCGATAATCCTGACAATGCATGCGTCGAGAATCGCCGGCCCACCACTGCTGCTGGAGTTCGCGATCATCAACGGGACTTTCAGCGTTCCCATCGAACGACCGATACGACCGATCACATCGTACTCGCTCAGCCAGTCTCTTCCCGTCTCCTTGTCTCCGTAGAAGATCCGCAGGCGAGCCCCGTTCGTTCGCGCACGCTCCAACGCGTCCCGTACCTCCAGCGGCGTTTCGATGTCGAACCACGTGGCGGCCTTGAAGCCCGGATGCTGCGACGCCAGCTTCAAGAGGTCGCGATACTGCTCATACTGCGCGAGTGTCCCGATCTCAGCCTCATTCGGCCGCTTTTCATCGAGGCCCATGGCCAACGCTAGCCCGAGTGACTCCCGGTAGCAGTTGTCGAAGCCGAAGCACGAATAGCCGCCACTTGAGGGAATGACAAACAGGCGCTGGTCGTTATTGATTGAAACTTGCATGGATGATCTCCCGGTTGAAGAAAAGGCCCTTGCGAAGCCTTGGTACCGGTGAGATGAGCCACACGCAGATGCAAAAACACCCGAGGAGGCAGGCCTCTCTCGGGTGGTGGTGACTCAACAGTTGGCGTCGGACCGACGCTAGATCTCGATCGCCATCTCCGCTTGCGCGGTGAAGTTCTCGGGTACGAGGGGCGCGGGGGTCGAACGCACGGGAATCTTGGACTTCCCCGAAGGTTGTGGCGCCATTCCTTCCGGCACCTCGATCACCACATTGCCTCGCGCTTGATGCTCGAAAAGGCGGAACATCGATTCGCGAGTTTCGGTTGGTGGAATTTCCTGCTCACCAAAGTCGTAGACGGCACCTACGGGTAGCCGATCGACGTTCGCGCAGTGCATATAGATCACGTCATAGTCTTCTAGAGTCGCGAGTTCTGCCGCCAGTGACCCACCTTCGTCGTCTACAAGCGGGGTCGTGTAAAGAGGATGAAGGGAATAGGAAGGTCGCATCTCGCAAAGCCTCGCCCGCTTCTGCACATCGACCAGGTAGGTCCGAAAGATCGCACCTCCAGCGCGACGCACAATATCCGCGGCCCAATACTCCGTTTCGTTGAGCACAATCGCCTTACAGTGGATACGTTGCATGTTGATTCTCCTAAAGTTGGTATTCGTGACACTCAGGAGATGCCGCACGCGAGAACAGAAAAAGAAAAACCCCGCAGCTCATGTGCCGCGGGGTCGATGGATGTTAGAGGTCGACCAGAGTCGCGCTCAATTCCTTAGAGAAGGATTTTTCGATTTCTCGAACGATGAACGACGCACGTTCTCCTTTCGTGCCATCGAGAAGTGCTGCCACCGACTTGCAGTAGTGCTCCATCTGCGTTTGCAGGCTTCCGAGCGCACTGCGACGACAACGTTCCACCGCCAAGTCCTCAACGAAGGGGACAAACAACTCGTCCTCTACGACATGGACCGCCATAGCGATATGCAGCGAACTGAACATCGATCCAGCAGGCTCAACGCGCCCCACCATGATCAGCGTTACGCCCGTCTTGAGTCTAACTTTCCAGGCCGCGCTTGCGGCCGGCGTTGCACGGTTGGTGATCTCATTCGGAACTTCGAGCAGATGACTGGCTGAGGATACCCGTTCGCTCTTCATCAGATCGCCGACAACAAAGTTCTTGTTGGTAACTTCAACGGTGACATCGAAACACGCTACATCAGGGAACAGCGGCACCATGTCACGTGGCTGGAGGGTCGTTGGCGTGAGGTCAAGATCGGACATCAATTGTTGAAGGGTTTCGAGTTGCATTCTTTCAGATCTCCAGTACCAGAACCTCGTTGTTAGCCCCGCCAACCGAGACAGCCTTTTCAATCACGGTCTGAACAAGCGGCGCCCATTCGCCGACGAAAGAATCTTCGCCGAGGTATTGCACTGCTCCCTCGATCACTCCTTCTCGGCGCATGTTCTCAATGGCTTCGAGCGGAGCCTCCGATGCTGCCAGATTTGCAATGACCTCGATCGGCGAGCTGCCGTGCGACACCTCGATCGAGAAGATCTGCCCATCATCCTTGCGGATCAAAATCGACTGCTTTCCTTTCGCGTATGCGAAATACTCCAGCCCGGCAGGCCTCCGCAAACGCCCGACCAGAACGCTTCCATTTGACCCTACCAGCAGGTCCTTGCTGCTCATCATCTGGATCTCTCCTGTAGTTGACCAATACGGTGTGGAGATGCCTCACACCGACCATGAAGAAAATCCACCCGCGTGTGACACATCTCATCGGGCACGTTCAACTTACTGGAGATTGATATGAAAATCGTAGTGACAGGGCCTCGTGAGCGAGGAAGTACACCGCCTGACGCGGTTGTCGTAGACACCACCAGCAGATCCGCAACTTCCTGGTCTCGAGCGTTCTCGCCGTTCTATCTTGGGCCCGCGGATCTGTACGACGGCCATGTCGCGCGGACAGTGGAAAACGGTTGGCAATACGCCAAGGTGTACGCCGATCAGTTGGGTGCCGACGGGAACCCGAACGAAGCATACTGGGCATGGGCGAAGGCGGGCTGGGGCAAGATGCGAGCGGACCGATACCCGCGAGGTAAAGGCGCCAAACCGGTCTTTTGCTGGTGGAACGGGACGAAGCTGGGCTACATCGAAGCACGGCTGAAGGTCTACTTCCCGCTCTATCGCGACGCTGTGCGACAAACCGAAGCATTCAATCAATTGGTCAGGCTCGCCCGGGATCGTACGATTGTTCTGTGGGACTTCGATGGGTTCGACCATCAAACGATCGGACTGAGCCTAGCGAACGTGTTGCTGGACGATTCTCGGCCCATGGGCCATGCGTTCGTCCTGAAGGCAATGTTGCTGTACGGTCCCGACGTTACGCCTGAGATGGTTCTCGCCGATTCACGCCAGCAACGGAAAGCATCTCCGCAATTCCAGCTACTCTAACTACCCCGCCCCGTGCCGATTTCCGGCCCGGGGTTTTTTTATGCTTCTCACCCTTGCTCCTCAGACGACCGACTTGCTTTTGACAGCGGAAGAACATGACAATGCAGCCTAACGCGCCAATTTCGGGCGCGCTTCAAAGGGCATGCCGTCGACCAGCCATTGACTGAATCATGGCGATCGCACAAACGCAGTGCGATTAAGATCGGTATAGGACTATTCCAAGCGATTTCGACAACACGGGACAAAGAGTGAGCAGGCAGCGAGTCAACGCGCGGGATTTTGCAGCGAGCGGCCAGCATGATCACGTCGCGACACTTCAATCGGGCCTTCATTTCCGCGGCATCTATGTACTCCGCGAAAAACCCGAGCTCGCGACCGTCGAGGGTGAGCCGTGCTTCTCGTTCTGGATAGCCGACCTCACGGGAAGGATGCGATGCACGATCCCAACCTACAAAGTAGTGTGGCATGACTCTCCAGAGTTTCATTCCCAACGGCTCTTGATCGAAGCGTACGCAGAAGGAGAAGGCGCGTATCTGGTCGGCCGAGTCAAACAGATGGAACCGGTAGAGATGGACTGGTAGGTCGGAACCATCAGATTCCCGGGCGTGCCCCGGTTGATTCATTTTGACAAAAAAAAAGAGATCCCCGAGGGGGATCTCCTGTGGCGTCATCAGTAGTCGCCAAGTGCATCGACGGCAGCCAGATTCAGCGAGCTGCGCGCCACCGTAGCGAGCGTCTTTACCTGCAACGCCGCTGCGCACATCCCGCGCTCCAGGACAGCTTCGGCCAAAGCCAGAAGCGCCAGCGCGGGCTCAAATTCGTGCACAACACCCTGGCTGTCTTCAAACTCCAAGGTCATATCTTCGTCCGACGAAACACCGGCACCATGGCTCAGACCTTCAAGAGCAAAAGGTGCCTCGGAGAGCACTAGTCCAAAATACTCCGCGTACGCGCGAAGGGCATCGAAGCTGCTGAGGGCGTGTTTGCCCCCAAACGCTCCGAATGACAACGCCGGCAAGAGCGAAGTCACCTTCTCGATTACTTGATCGATGGCTTCCGCCTCAGGCAACAAATCGTGCTCGGCAGACAGCATAACGCCGTCGACGGGCAAACCTGTGCGCGCATCAAGGACACGCGAGATCGCCAGGTCGCCGCCGTCATCAGCGTAGCGCCGGTCAGCCAGAACTCGAATCATCGCCTCAAAAGAGGAGCCCGCTTGTACGGTATTGGAATAGGCCTCGCCGCTCGGGTATGTCCCGACGATGGTGAGATCACGAACGACAGCTTGTGCAGTGTGGTTTTGGATAGCAGTGACCATGTACTTCTCCGTGTGATTTTGAGTTGGGGCTTCGGCGCCTGACCGCCTTATGTGAGGTAATGCGTAACACCAAAACATAAGGAGAAAACGTGGTGGCGCGGCCCCTTCGGATCGGCACCAAACTCGGGGTGCGAGCCCCGTCGAAATAAGAGTCACGCGGGAAAGAGAAAACCCGCCGTCTTTCGATCGGCGGGTCATGGATTGCAGGTTGATAGATTACGTGCGCGGAACTACCGAACGTTGTTACGCCAGCGCGGAAAACAGATCCGGTTCCTGAGAATGCAGCATAACGGTGACCCCTTGCTGGATGCGGCGCAGATAGCTCACCATATCCGTGGTTTTTGCCCGAAGTTCTTCTCCAAGAACACGCGCAAATTCCACCCAGCAGTGCTTCGCCGTTCCGTTGCCCAGAGCCGTGTGCGCATGCGTGTTCGACGCCAGCGAGTTGACCAGCCTCGGATCGTGACCCTTCAGCCTCGCGTGTTCTTCAGGCATCGGCAGCCGCGTTTTCGAAGGATCTTCGGGATGCTTGAACCGAGGGTCTTCGATGCGCTGTTTCCAGCATCCAGCTGACAAGGACGACGTGCGGTTGTCGGCGTCGTTTGCAACGCGCATGTGCCATCCGTTTGCGGCCTTGTGCTCGGATGACAGATGAGCGCCTTTTTCATACTCCGCCGGATCGATCAGTTCTTCAGGCATACGGATATCGCCAACCGTCCTGGTGGAGGGACCCGATTTTCGCATGCCATCAAAACTGATATCGATACCCGCGGGATACGCCAACAGCGCCATCCGTACGCGTCGCTCGATGTCACCGAAGTCGTTGGAGTTCAAACCGCAGTACTTCCCTTGCTCGTCGGTATCCCCGACCAAAGCGGTCTGATAACCCTGCTCGCTCAACACACGGCATAACATGCTGTAGGACACTGTGTCAGTCCATGCGAGCACGTTCTCGACTAGCACTAGCGGCGGAAATTCCAGTTGCTGAATCGCCATGACCGCGTTCAAGACCTGATGGCCGGCGACGGGATGCATTTCTGGAAGGTCACGGGTTTGCAGGTTTAAGCGTGACGCCCCCTTGCAAGGCAAACCTATCGTCAGCAGCGTCGTTCCCGGGATACGTATGCCGGACGCGATGAACTGCTCGATTCCACCCGCGAAGGATTTGGTCTTGCGCGTGCTGGCCGGATTGTCGGTGAGTAGACAATCGATCGCTTCGTCCCATGAATCATTCGCGAAGATCGTCGTGCTCTCGAGCCCGGCGTCGGCAAAGCCTTCGTGAAGCGCCGCTTCCAGCGTCCCTATCCCCGCGTACAAACCTACGGTCTTGATCTGTCCCGCCTGGACGGCGTCGAGCAATCGCTGAATACGGTCGCAGTTTCGTGCAACGCTCGGCAAATGCAGAAAGACAACACGTCCCGGTAGATATAGGGCGAGCGCGCTCTCCTCACCGCCAAGGTTCTCGTACACTTGCTGAGAGCGCAAGTCAATACGGCCGCCGATCTCAATACTGCCATCTCGCTTGACGAACCGCTTTGGCGAGATGACGTTTGTTCCGGCGTCATCCTTAACGACCTCGATGATGCCCGGAGCGTAGTGCGCAGTGAATCGCGCGCCCGCCGACAAGCCTGACGATCGAAGCTTACTGGTGTTTTCAACATTTAGACGGCTGCGAAGCACCTGTCCGCCAATCCTGAAGTTTTGAAGCGATACCACAGCGGCGTGGGACGCAGACAGGATCAGTTGATTCAGACGTTCGGTATAGCCGCGCTTGCTGATCTGCACATCCTGCATTTTCCGTTCTTCCTGCGGATTCATGGTGAATCTCCTTTGGGTGGGTTAATAGCAGACGGATATGCGGAACGCAGGGCTGTAAGCGCCAGAAGTAGAGAGGGGAAAGTCGGCAGCAGCACCAGGCACGTGCGCCACGGAAGAAAAAAGCCCACCGGCACTCATTGCGGAGTGCACGGCGGGCGGTGTTACGTTGGTCTATTACGCGGTCGGCGATGCTTGCGATCCGCACACCTCTCCGATGAGTTGGGTGCGATTGATCTCCCAGGTGTCGGCGATATGCTGGTTGCCACGATTCGTAAGCAGATCCTCCAGCGATTTAGCAGCGCTTTCGAAGAGCTTTTCTTCAAGCTGGGCGAACTGCTCGTCCGTCAGGGCATCGGTTGCGCCGTCGTTTTCGATTGTGGATGTAACGTCCGCAAGCCCCCAGGCCGACAACACAATTCCCCGGCGTCGGAGTTCCCCAATCAGCACATGATCGTCGAGCGCCATCAGATCCGTCGTGCTGCCGCTAGTGTGAGCATCGGGCGCGTGCTGCTGCTTTTGGCTTTGCTCCGATACCGTGGCGATCGGCGCGACAGAACCCGCCGCTTTCGCATGTATGACTTCCGGTTCGAGCTCGTAACGATGTGCCACCATGGCTATACCTTCCGCGCCGAGCGCCTGCACCGCTTGCCCGAGTGCTTCGTCGTACGCGTCAGTGATACCTTCGTTGTATAGAGCTCGGGTCAACGTGCCCTCCTTGTCGGCCCTGATCAGCACGCCAACGATCGAAGGCAACGCATTGAACGATCCGACCAAGCGGCGCTTGATTGCCTCCTGTTCCGCCGGAGAATCTCCCGGCTGGAACATCTCGGCAATCTTGCGCCCGCGATCATCCGTGATGAATCGGCCGGATGGCGTCAGCATCATGGGCTTCTCAACAGGCTGCTCCTGCGCTTGAGGCTGAAAAACCGACTTGATGCATTTTTCCCCGTCCGGCACCTTCAACCCGAACCGGACCACATCCGAACTACCGGCTGCCACAAGCGCTTGGATCGCGCGGATCGCTACCGGATCGCCTCGGTCGGCCATCGTCTGCACATGCGTTGCGACCGCTTCGTCGTTCTCAAAAACAGCAGCTTCATCACAACGTTGCAACTGGAGTTCCAGACTGTTGCCCAGCGATTCAAACAGTCCCCAGCCTCCAGCGTCCGCTACTGCCGAGTCTTCTTTCGTCCACTTATATTCCTTCAGAGCTGTTTTCGTGTTCATGTCAAGTATCCTTATCGGGTTGGGTAGGCAGTCCGATATGCAAAACACGACTCTGCAACACGGTTGGAGGTAGGAGGGCTTCGTCGAACAATGAGAAGGCAAACCGGCTAGGCCAATGAAAAACGCCCGCGAGGCACCTTCGGAAAGGCGCACTGCGGGCGTGGGTGGTTGATGGCTACTGGCAGGCAGATAGGTTGCGTCGAAGCTGCTCCATGGCCGCGTCGTTCACCA
The DNA here is from genome assembly GCF_031450875.1 of Caballeronia sp. LZ001. NCBI lineage: Bacteria > Pseudomonadati > Pseudomonadota > Betaproteobacteria > Burkholderiales > Burkholderiaceae > Caballeronia > Caballeronia sp. LZ001. The sequence continues at coordinate 142,701 of NZ_JARTVX010000002.1, forward strand.
GTTCGGCAGGCACATCGACATCTTCGCCAAGCTTGCTCGCGACGTAACTACGCATCGCGGCGATGAGTGCGGTTTCGCCGTACTGCCGGCCGTCGCGCTTACCGTCTGGCCATGCTTCGTACGCAGGAAGCCCATCAAGCAAGATCGGACAAAGGTGCGGACGCTCGCGATCGAGGATTGGCCCGCCTTGTGCCCAACTGTTTGAAGGCGTGTAGTTTCTCCCGATCTTGGCCATCATGCCTTTTGGCGCGTTGTCCCATATCCAGTACCCGGCTTCCGATCCGCTCTTGAAACCCATCGGGTCGTGAGTAATCGGCAAACCTTCGCACTTAGCTACCGCCCAATCGAGGGTCTGCCCGGTCAAATCTCGAACCTTGACGGACGTGGTTTTTGCATGCGAATCCGGCATCGGTAGTCTCCTGGTTGGTTAGCGCGTCTTGGCGTAGTCGACCAACTGGTCGTCCAAGCCCATTTCGCTGACGAAGTCCTTCAGGACATCCAGTTCCGTGTCATTTCCCCAACCCTTGCGATCGACAACGTCCGAGAACGTCTCGCCCGCGGCTGGCGGGTAGATCGCCTTCAAGATCTCGCGGGCATTATCAGACTCCAGCTTGCTGAGCTTGCTTTTCGCGGCAGCAAAGATTCCATGCACGCGCGTGGGTTGCGAGCACGGCAACGCTTGATGCATGGCGTCCACGGCAGCCGGCCCGCCGTCGATTGCACAGAGGACGTTTTCGTTGCCGCAGCCGTCTGTATCACGGTCGACGACGAGGATCTCCGCGCCTTGCATGTCCGACAAAACTTCACGGATCGCGCCGCCTTCGATGATGATTGCGACTTTCATATACCTCTCCTTGGGTGGTTGAACGAGCGAAAGGTTATGTCGCACAGGAAAAGCGAAACCCCCGGGAGACCCGGGGGTTGCAGGTACAGCCATTTACAGTCCAGCGATCAGGTCATTTATAAAAACGTCGATCTTTTCGCCGTGCAATTTCATGACGGCAGCCCGATTGGCCGGGTTGTCTTCAGCCTTCACCGAGATGTAGCCATCATCCTGTGCGCCCGGCGTGGTTTGCTTCTCCAGCCAGCAGATCTTGCCCCGCGCCGCGCGTTTCAGGACCGAAACGGTCTTCTTTGCGTCGGCGATCGCACCAGCGACGCTTGCTATCGTCTCCTCGTCTCGCGGTAGCGGTCCGACCTTCGCAGCCTCAATTTCTGCTGCGAAGTCCCTGCCGATATCATTCGGGCTCTTGCATTGGCGCGAAAACTCGAGATGCTCGGTGACTCGCGTTCGAATAAAGGTCGCGACCTCGGGCACAGCATAGAGCTTGTCGACGAACGGCCGCATCGCAACCACACGTTGATCCAAGGTGTCTCCGGCCAGCAAGACGCGGATCTGGTCCGCACCGCCACGCCCCTCATTGCTCGCTTCGAAGATTTGCGTTTTGCCGAGAACAAGGATCGTGCTCCAGCAGATCCCGTTTCGCGTTTCCATCGACTGATCCTTGGACAATCGGAAGCCGGCAGCCGTGATTCCCTTGTAAAGCGCGATAGATGCCTTGATGTTCATGTGCGATTTCTCCATAGGTTGAGTTGGTCTTGCCTGTCGGTATGAATCTCAACCGGACATACGCAACGAAAGAAAAAGCCCCGGTATCTGTCGATACGCGGGGCCAGGTTCTTTGGTCTTCAGTAAGGCGACCGGGCGAGCGGCGCCCGTTTCGATTTCAGGGATGCGCGATCCGAACACCGATCATGTTGCCTGACGCGACCTCTAGAGCATATGCCTCCGAGAAGTTGCCTTGATCGTCGAAGCGCACGTGGAACGTTGCCTTATGCGAATCAACGTCCGGCTCGTCCTCGGGATACTCGAGATAGGCAATCTTGGTGAAATCCCGTGCATCGCCCGTTTCCCACAGATCGTGACCATGCACCATGACCCCAGTGCCGAAGTCGTACGCCTCAAACTGCGACTGTGCAACCTCGCGTTTGGCGTCGAGGTCCTTCGCCGGGGTCTTCGCGGGCTCACAAGCATCAACTGCGCTAACGAGGTCCGTGCCGTTGAACTCCTCCAACATCGCGGAAACGACGCTCCAAGCCGACGAGCAACGAGGGTTCTTGCTACTCCGAACAGACTCGCCGGAGAATTTGAAACCCCAAGCCTTCAACAGCACACGCGCCATGCGTTCTGCACCGTCGACAACCTCCTGGTCGGACAAACCAATGTCCGCCGGGAGAGCGCCCCGCGGCTTCACAGCACTACAGACTTCTATCGGGCCGAATTCGAGGTCGGTGGCCAACCGCGCCGCATCCTGGTCACCCCCCTCTTTGTCCTCCAGCGTCGAATGGGCGTCAGCAATGCCCACGTCGAGCAGGGTTTGAACCGCCGCGCCAATGCTGTCCGGCGAGACAGCGCTTTCCGTACAAATCCGCACCTGTAACACAAACGAACGACGCTGCGACAGATTCTGATGTTCCTGATTGCTCATGGGATAACTCCGTGTTTGAGTGTTGACTAGCGATCGGATATGAGCAACGCCAGTTGATACACAAGTCGCACGGCGCACGGTTCGTCTTCCAGTCGCTTGCCAACCAGCAGTACCGCACAAGGGGAGAAATAAAAAAGCCCACCAGACGGATGTCTGATGGGCTGTGGTTAGTTGGATCGCGTCACATCGGGATGTTGGTGATCGAGCGAGCTTCGTCGATCAGCCGCATGAGCGTCTGGTGGGAGTCTTCGAGATCGTCGGAGTTCCGATTTTCCGGGAACTGCTTTCCGTCAACGATTTCCCCCCATTTTGAAAACCGGGCGATTTGCTGGGCGAGAGACAAAGCCTTCGTCATCGCCTGGCTTTTCGCGGTAGCTACTGCGCGCTCCAGCAACTCGTCGACGAACTCCGACATCGTCAACTCTTCCACGTCCTCGTCCGCGCCACCGCCGAAATACACCTCCGAAATGGGGTTTCCTTCGTTCAGCTCCCAGTCACCGCACTCCTGAGCGTCCGACAGCATGTCATCTGGGTCATCGCTGACCGAGTAGACGGTGCACGACAGCGTGGCATCACCCGTCGTAACCAGACCGCGAAACACGGTATCCGATTCCTCGACGATGGACACAACCTCCTCGGCCGAACGTGGGTTGAGCGCAGCCAAGAGTTCAAACTTGGGGATGAGTCCATGCTCGTCCAGCCGTCGGTATGCGTCGCCAGCCATGCTGAACTTGCGGCCATCCTCGAACTCGAGATCGTAGACTTCGGTGTGAGCATCTCCATCGCGACCGGCGTCCCACAGCACGCCCGAAGTCTTCACCTCACCTCGCACGATCTCGCCACGGTAGCTGCCCGAAAAGCCAGCCGCGTCGGTAAGGGTGCTTTTAAACTTGATCATGATGCATATCTCCTTGCGTCGTTGGAAAAGGAAGGCGCTTGCGTTCGCCTCGTTCTCCGTGATGGTTCACATGGATATGCAATGTCGCTCTCGGGCAAAACAAAAAAACAAAAAGCCCGCCAGGTTCACGAAGGAAGATCTGGCGGGCATGGTTACAGAGGGTCCAGCTGAGTGATTTTGACTGATGGGTCAGTTCGCCGCCGTAGTATCAAGACCGAGCGGACCTACGCTGAGACCCGTTTGTGCCTGCGCGGCAGCCGGACATTCCCGAAGTGATTTCCACTCCTCGATGGTCCACAACCGCGGGTCGAACTCCGCATCCGTGATCGGTTCTCCATTCCGGGCAAGCGGCACGACCATACAGCGATCGTGTCGGATCTTTGCGCTGTATCGCTTGCATCCATTCGAGGGGTGCCTGACCTCGTACGTCCCACCGTCACGCAATGCCCACGGATTTTCAGAAATCGTCGAGCTAGCCGCAGAATATAGCCCAACCCCATACTCGATGACGCGAATGTCGGGTAGATGCAAACCGACCAGTTTCTCGAATGCCGCAACCGCCTGCGGTAGCGTGTAACGCACGTAATCCGTAGCACGTTGTTCGAATGGTTCGGTCCTCAACGTCCAGGACTTCCAGCTAAAGTGATAGTCGATCGATACGATCGCGCCAGGGAGTCTGATGCCAGCAATCCGTGATCGATTTGGCGCCATGCGAGCGATTTCCACTTCTCGCACCACGAACAGTGTGGACGGAGCGCTCGCCATGTCCGAATCAGTAACCCGTTCTTGCACTAACATTTGCATACCTGCTCCTGTTTATGTCGTTGAGAAAAAACAAGGCCCTTGCATTTGCCTCGTGCAATGGGAATGAAACACAGCGATGACGAAAAAAGACCCCGGAGCGCTACGCGCCACGGGGTCGGGTGGATGGTTGCTTAAAGCTGGCACATCGGACAGGCAATGTACCGTTCGTCGAGGTCAGACTCGTCAACAGCCTGCGGCTCGTTCGGCACAAACCACATCGAGTTCACCACCTGGCCGGTCTCGCCCCTCACCTTGCGGAGGGCCGCAACCGCACCGAGATGTTGCTCATAGGCCCATGACGTTTCCCGAGCGCCAGCATACTGGTCCGCTTCCTGCCGCATTCCTTCCGCGTGCAGGATACGGGTCGCCCAGCTCATGATGTGCTCCATCTGTCGCATGGATTCGCCTGCATGCCAGGTATAGGTCCCTTCTCCCGAGGGTCCATCGGGGTCGAAGACATCGCCCGGTGCCTGGATGTAGTAGACGGCAAAACGAGCCTTTGCCCTAACCTCGTCGGCGCTGCTGAAGTCAACCGCCTCGTATGTCGACAGCAAATGCTTGTATCTCTCCTGAAGCTGGCGCTTGATGCCCGCTAGCGACGAAGAATACGAGACGACGCGACGATGCCAGATGAACTCGTCACCAACGAGCCCGCTGTCGACAAAAAATTCGGCACCGACGAAGATGCCTTTTTCGGGGAACAACGACAGACTGTCCTTGCGCCCCGCCCGCCCTGCCAGCGAATCTCCCGATGGCAACGGAAGACTCATCCAGTTACCCGCGACTCCGCTCTCCTCGGAAAAGGAGACAGCGACGGGTTGCCTGGACACGTCCTCCTGAGAGAGCTTCTCGTAACTCATCGCGCGTCTGAACTCGATCGGCTTCTCCTGAAGGAGGCCAGCGAGTTCCGAACGACGTTGAAACGGGCAACAACTGCACCCGCTGCGCACACGTCGAGCATAGAACTTCGGGATTCCGATGGTCGATTGAAGGACGTTGAAAACATCTTCGCGCCGCACGCCAAGGTCTACATATGGCATTTCAGTCGAAACCTCATCCATAGTGAAGGCGAGCCTCTGCTCATCAGCACGGATGCCAACAAACATGTATTTCTGCTGGCCTGCATACCTCTTGACCCAATCAGCGAACGGTCGTGCTTTAAAAGCCGAGGTGCACCAACGATCGCGAGGTGATGGGAGAAATCCGCCCCACTCCTCAATCAGTTCGTATAGGCCTTTACCGTTGAAAACCCGCTCGATCTTTTGCTGAAGAAACTCCTCAAGCTTATCGAGTGTCGTATAGATCTCCGGCTCTTCAGCACCGGTATCGGTGAAGACATACACGAAAGACACATGCGGAAACATCGCTCGCAACATGATCGCCAGAGCAGAGCTATCCGCGCCACCACTGAGCGGAACGATATACACGTCGCGTTCGGGATTCCCGGGCAGCTGGTAACAGCCGGGCAACTTCGAACTCAGATGCTTGATTTCGGACATATCCATGATGTGACACTCCTGAGATGAAGGCCTTTGCGATGGCCTGATGAAACGGGATGCATCTCAGCCGAAGTGAAACAACCGATAACGTAACACATACACATACGCCGACAGTATAATAGTTGCATGAACCAGACCCCCGACACGAACGAAGAACAGCGAGGCGAATCCCTCTCGTTTTTCCTGAAGAAAATCAGCACCGTGATCCAACAGCACGCCGATGAGGCATGGGTCGTTGCCGAAATATCTTCGCTTTCCTCGTCACGCGGAGCGGGACATGTCTACCTTGATCTCGTCGAGCACGATGACGCGGGTCAGGAGATCGCGAAGGTGCGTGCGAACATGTGGGCAGGAGCAAAGCAGGCGGTCCTCGGCAAGTTCGAGGCGGAGACCGGGTCAAAGCTCGAGGCCGGAATGAAGGTGCTGCTGCGCGTCGCTCCCACGTTCCACATCCAGTTTGGCCTCGCGGTGATCGTCAAGGATATTGAGCCGTCCTTCACGGTTGGTGACATGCAGCGCAAACTCGCTAAGATCAGGGCTGATCTGGCTGCCTCTGGCGTGATCGACTGGAACCGAAATCGCAATGTGCCGGGCGAGTTCGCTCGGATCGCCGTGATATCGCCGCAAGACGCTGCGGGGCTCGGGGATTTCAAGTCGCAAGCGGACATCCTCGAGGATGCGGGACTTTGCTCTTTTGAGTACTTCCACGCCCGCTTTCAAGGAAAGGGCGCTCCCGACGAGATCGTGTCTGCAATGCGGGCGGCCCTTATCCGTAACAGAGACGCAGCCCAAGGGCGACACTACGACGCCTTGGTCATTATTCGGGGCGGTGGGTCGGCCGCCGATCTCGCTCATCTCAACGATTTCGCCATCGCGAACGCAATCTGCCGTACGCCTTTGCCTGTGATGGTTGGCATCGGACACGAGCGTGACTCGGTGATACTCGACGAAGTCGCGTGCTATTCGGCGCATACGCCATCGAAGCTCATCGCCTACATCACTTCGATCATTTTCAATAATGCGCAGGCCGCCATGCGCGACTGGCAGTTCATCACAGCCTTTGCCATGCGTTCTGTTGCGGTCGCCCAAGAAGCGACCGAAGCACAGATCCAGGCTGTCAAGGTCGGCGGGCAGAAGTGGCTTGAGCTGGCCGAAGTTCGGTCGCTGTCGCACATCGAGATGGTCACCGCCACGGCAAAGGCATCGCTTGTGCATGCGGAGCAGCGGATCTCATCGTCGCTCGAGACTATCTGCATGTCCGCGAATCACCTACTCGATACCGCGAAACGCGAGGCACAGAATGCCTTCGCTACCGTGATCGGTATGGGGCCAAAGCGAACACTTGAGCGCGGTTTCGTCATCACACGCCATGCTGGCAAGGCGGTCAGCCGTATGGAACAAGCAAGATCGCTATCTGATCTTGAGCTCGAATTTTCGGACGGACGGATCGCGGTTTCGATCGTCTCAGATGTCACCAACCCTTGAAAAACTAGATTCCGATGACTACTCCAACCACCCACTCCGGAACTCCCGAAGCCACATCGTTCAAGGAAGCATACGCAAAACTGAAGCAAACGGCCGAAACCATGCGGTCACAGCAGGAACCGGACATTGACGCCTTGGTTCCAATGGTCGATTCGGCTGTCGCCAACTATGCAATCTGCACGCAACGAATCGAGGCCGTACGTCTGTTGCTCAACCAGAAGCTCGGTGTGGAGGGCAAATGATACCCCTTCATTTCATGCTGATCGACGGTAACTCTGTCGGATACGCGAATCAGTACAGCCACACTCTGACCTCACAAGGGATGCAGGTCCAAGCCATTAGCGGAACTCTGCGGTCGATCTCGAGGCGCATCCGAGAATATCCAGATTTCTTTCCCATCGTCCTTTGGGATGGCCGGGCGCAGTGGCGATTCGACCTTTGCGCTGACTATAAGAGCAACCGTCTAAAGAGCGAGTCGTCCCGTGCCGCTCGTGCCGCGTACGAAAAACAGCAGCCATACTTGCGCATCATGGCCGAGAAACTGGGCTTGACCCAGATCGTGGCGCCGTGCGCCGAAGCCGATGACGTCGGGTACCAACTCGCCCTGATCCTGATTTCGATGGGTCACAAAGTTTTGTTTGTGACCAGCGACACAGAGTGGCTGCAAGGCTATCAGGAGGGGCTGAGCTGGCTTGATCCGAAGACAGACAAGTTCATCGCCACTGCGAGCGATATGGAAGCGCACGTAGGAACCAGCGACCCTCGCGCCTATATAGAGGCTAAGGCGCTTGCGGGTGATACGTCTGACACAATCGCTGGCGTACCGCGAATCGGCATCACCACTGCCTTGAAGGTCTTTGCGCAATTCGGTGGTTCAATGGAAGCATTCTACGCACACGCAGAGGCTGGCAAAGTTGATCTCAAGAAAAAGACGCTCAACTCGCTGGCATCCGTTGAAGGCCGCGCGATTTTTGCCCGCAACATGAAGCTGATGGATCTGGCTGCGGCGCCCAAACTCACCGAGTCCGAGATTGTCGTCTCGCGCGAGCCTGTGGACCATATCGTGTTCACCGACTGGGCCGAGCATTTCTCCTTCAGCTCGATTCTCAAGAACGTCGGGGAGTTCATCTCGCCGTTCGAGCGCAGCACCGATCACCTCGGATTTGGGGAGATGCAACGGGCAGTTGCCGCGCTGTCGGCCCGATCTTAACGCGTAGAGATAAAATCACGTCTAACGCACTCGCCGTCGCTTTGCCGGCAGGGTTGGATCGCCGGAGCATTACCTGGAGCCGTGATATGAACGCCTTGGACAAGGTCTTTGAACAAATTGTCAAACTGCCCACCATTCCTCAGGTGGTGCTTGAGCTCGTGGAGATGACCCGAGATGACAATGTCGAACTCACGGATGTGATCGAAAAGGTTCGTCAAGATCAGGCCCTGTCGGCGAAGGTCATCAGGGTGGCAAATTCCAGCTTCTATGGGGAACGGGGTCGTATCTCGAGCGTCGAGCGGGCCATCAAGATTGTGGGGCTCCACACGCTCCGTACCACTGTTATCACTACAGGTGTCATGGCCGCCTTCCCCCGCGTGAAAGGCATGGAAATGGGCCAATATTGGCGCCACGGCCTTACAAGCGCGTACATGGCCCTTGAACTAGCAAGGCTCAACGGGACGGTCGATGTGGAGGAAGCCTTCACCGCCGGTTTGATGCTGGGTTTGGGCGTGCTTCTCATACATCTTCAAATGCCCGACGAGGCGCAGATTATCGGAGAATCTGTAAGCCCGTTGGATCTGGCGAGCCGACTTGAGGTGGAACGCGAGGTGTTAGGATTTACCCATAATGAGGTTTCGGCCGAGTTGCTTGCCCGCTGGCGATTTCCGAAGAGCATATGCGAGGCTATCCTGTATTATTCAAAATCAATGCACGGCAGTCTGCTTTGTAAAATAATATTCGTGTCTGCGGCTTATGCTTGGACCAGAATCTCCGGTCTTGGAACACGGAGTTTAATGTCTTCGCTTGATAAGAAAATGATCAACGAGCTTGGGCTGACTGGGGAATGGGTGGAAGGCCGCGGGGAAATGATAGCCAAGTCGGTCGATTCGATCGTGATTTCGGGGTAAAGGTATTGCCAGTGCAAACAGGACTTCGCCTGTATCAGGCAATAATCGATCAGTCTCAGACGCTCGACATCGAATTCGAAGTCGCGGCTTCTGCGTGCGAACTTAGTGCAGACCTCCTCATGAGTTGCTTTGGGGAGCCAACGCGTGAGAAACCTCATGATCTGTACGAAATCCTGACTCGGAAGCGAATCAACGCAATCTCGAAATTTCTTGATTGCTCGGGGTTCCGTGTTTTTCTGCTCGCCGATGTTTTCAAATGGCATGACTACCGGCTCATATCGTCATCCAGCGTATTCGTAGTAGACAAATCACAGATAGAAGGGAAAGCGAACGAGGCAGCCAGTTACCTTCGCTCGGTCGTTCAAGCAAACATATTCGGCTCGCCTGAATTCATTGTCGAAGAATTCGTTGCAGCGACCTGGTCAAAGACTTTGGCTGAAGCATGTACAAAGGTCGATGTCAGCTATCGCAAACTACTGTCATGGAAAAATCGCGTGACCACGCCAGGCCTCGGCGATTTGAAAGAAGTGCGTCTAATCGCTGAAGCAATGGAAATGGGGACCCCTATCGTGATGGGCTCCCTTGGGCTTCTACAACGTCAAGACTTTCTTCTGCATGAGGAACTGATCGACTTTGAGAAAGAGCTTAACGCAGCTCTGGACGTGGAGATCTGGTAAACCCAGCCTCGGGGAGAACAAACCAGCCTCAGCGGCTCTCCCCTCGCTCCAACCCGTGCTTCTCCTTGAGCCTCCGAACGTAGAGATCAACGGCCTCCTCGACCAACGTCTGTTGGTGAACCTTCTCCCCTCGCGCTACCGTCTCTAAGGCAGCGAGTTTCAGCAGATCCGCCAGCGTACTCTGCTTGAACCGGAATCCACCCGGCACCTTGTTCGGTTTGTCGTCCGTCATGTCGATCGCGTCCATAACACGTATTGATAAGATACTGGCAGTTTGCTACCATCAATCAAAATGCTAGCACCGCTGGCAACGCCAGCATGCCCTCTCAATTCTAGCGTTTCTTGCAAATCCGACGATGGAGACTGGGATGTCCCTGAACACCGAGGCGTTTGCCGCTGATCTTCGCAGGTTGAAGATCCCTCCACCCGACCGCAATACGCTGATGGGCGTCTACGATCTCGAAGGCGACTACATCACGAAGGCGGTGCCGGAATGCGATCGTGACAATGAACGTGCCCTGCACTACCTCCGGGGAATCTTCTTTACGGTCACGCCCACCCTGAAAGAGCGTCTCCAGAGACGGAACATGATGATTCCGTCACTCAAGGTACTTGTGGAGATTGGGAAACGGGAGGGGCCCCAGTTCGCCCGTCGTCTTAAGCAATGGGATGAGGCTGGCGAGGACGGGGACGATTCGAGATACGTCCGCCTCACGATGGCGAAATTTCTTCAGCAGGAGGCGGAGGAAAGCAACGGCACGAGCCGGCCGCAACAATCCCCAAATCAGCGTCAGGGAAATGGGCAAGCGCACGAGCGCCAGCAGCGACACGGACCTCGAACGCCCGCCGCCCAAGATGGGAGCGCGTCCGCGCCCGCACCAGATCGACGCCAGCAAACGCAGCAATCGTCTAGACCCAGCAGCAATCAAAGCGGCCAAAATCGTCCTCCCCCGCCGCCACAACAGCGCCAACAGCCCCCCGAGGCGACCCGCGGCCAGCGGCAGCCGGATGATCGAGACGATTCCCCTGCGCCCCCAGGCGAAGACGTGCCGCAGCAGCAAGAGAAGGACTACCTGAGTCAGCATATCTACGGTGGCAAGGCCGCGGCATGCTTCTCGGCGGACACCACGCGATCAGGAACGGCTACCGTCCGAATCGAGGCGGCGGAATCCAAAGGTCAACGTCAATATGACTGGAAGGACAAGGTATCGATTCAGCTATCGAGCCGGGAGCTTCCGTTGGTCCTCGCCACGATGATGCAGTGGTTACCCCTGTTTGAAGGTAAGGGGCACGGCGCCAACAACGAGAAGTGGTTCGCACTCGAGAATCAGGCAGGCAAGCTGTACTTGTCGGTGAACTGCAAGGGGAAAAACGTTCGCGGCGTCCCGATCATGGCCGGTGATGCGTATTCAATCTGCACCCTGATCATGCGCCAGATGCTGAAGAACGATCCGTTCCTGAGTTCAGAAGCTCTCCTTATGATCGTCAAGAAACAGGGCGAGCTGCATCTGGGGGGCCAACGAGGCACTGCCGGCAACGCGGAGGGAAATCGTAGGCCTGCGCGTGAGCAAGCCTACGCGAACTGATCCACCGATCAGGTGGATGCGGCGGCACCTGCGGTAAGGCTGCCCGTCTCAAGCGCAAACTGGAGCAGTTCTTCCGCGCTCGGCTCCGGTACGTTTTTCTTGAAGATCAGGTCTATGACGGTCGTCTCGACCAGTTTGGTGATCCCCTTGCTGCTGTATTGCTTCCACGCAATGGCGATCTTCCGTAGGTCGTCTTCAACACCGGCGACGATCTCGGCCTGCTTCTCGTCGGTCTGCACGACAAACGTGGCGCGGATCTCCTCTAGCTTCGCCTTTTTCCATGCATCTTTGACGGTGCTCAACGCCTGTTTTGCATCGTGCTTCGCCGGCAGCTTCTCCAGTGGCCGAGGAAGAGCCTGCGTTGCCGGTTGCGCAGTACGGCGCGGTGACTTCGCATAGTTGCCTTCAACGGCGCTCATGAAGAACGCTTTGGGGCTCGTGACAGGATCGTCCTTTTTTTTAAGTCGTTTGTCAGTGTAGTCGGCCTGAGCGAGCAGATACTCCTCGTCATAGCTTAGGGCAACTGATGAGACCTCATCGTCCTGGAGGCCAAACGCGCGTAGACGCTTAATCAGTTCCTCACTGACCATAGCCGGTAGAGAATCCAGTGGCAACTGCGGCTGTTCTTGGTCCTCGAGAACGAACCAGAGTTCGTCCATCTTCCGGCCTTGTTTCGACAGATGCGGAATTACCTTGAATCGAGATTCATGTGCATTGACTTGGTCAAGTGCGCGAACCAGCATCTTGTTAAAGTCGCGGAACTGCGCATGCGGCTCCTTCTGCCCGGAGAGAATGACGCTCCACGTTGTCCAATGTTCACGGAACGTCCTGCGGTTGGGGGACCCCCAGTATCGCGTAGTTATCTCCCACAGGGTAAGCGCGGAGTGACTTGTGAAGACATTCTGCATCCTCATGTCGATCCGGTTGTAGATCTCCGGATCGAGGACACGTTTGGCGAGCTCTGAGGGAAACGAAAACTTTATAGACTGGCCGTCGTCAGAGATATAGACCTCGGCAATCATGTTTGCGACGCCCCATCCGCTGCGACCGCTCTTGGAGTCGCCCCTGAAGTCAAACTCTGCACGGATCGAGGCGACTTCACGCGCCATCTGCTTGAGGTAGTCCCTGCTGTTGGGAGTGTTCTGCCCGCACAGGGATGCGAACTCAGCGACCGATACCTCGAAGGTGACTTCGTCGCCTTTCCTGTTCTTCTGCGCGATGTGGACCATCGCGTTGTATGCTTTGCGTTGGAGATATGTGATCTCGCCATTGGACGACATGTTGCGGATGATGATCGTCTCCGGCGCCTTACGCAGTTCCACCCGAGTTTCAGCTTCTTCGTCCCTCACGACCACCATCTTCGATCGCGAACTCTCTGTCCGACCCACGACAGCACGCTTGCGACGTTGCCGGCGAGTTTTCACTTGCGAGGTGCTCTCCCCGTCAAGGTCGGTCGCCTCGGGCGATTCGCTGAGTGCGAGGTCAGTTTGTGCTGTCATCGAAATGTGCCACGTATCTGTGCTTGCGGCACATTACGGTTAACCGAGGGAAGTGTCAACGTAAACTCGGTTCCAAGCTTCGTGCGAAATGTGCCACGTTTAGTCGATGGTGTATTTCTAAGGCTGAACGCGAGGGGGCGGTTGGAAGGTTCGGCTTTTTCAAAGTACAACAACTTGTTGTGTATATTTTTGAAAAAACATTGAAGTAAACATTACGCACCGAAATTGTTACGCAAAATCAAATAGATAGGACCATCCTCGGTGCCATGCCCAGGTGGTGATGTGCCGAAGTTAGTCGTGAACGTGCCATGATTAGTGATCTAGGGTGCCGTGTGTAGAGATCTGTGCCGCGCTTAGTAAGCCGTGGTGCCACGTTTAGGTAGATGTGCCAACGTTAGAGTTGGCCGCAACTAAACATGGCACATTTACTTCGGAGCCTTATCTGGTAAGGCTTTGTTGGGACCGCAGTGTTGTGGACAAGTAGCGACATGCATACTAAGCGCGGCACATTTGGCACTATAGAAGGCACCGATACCTGTCCCAGACTCCGCTGATTCGCTGAAAACCGGCGATTTCACCGTGGCAGCGGGCTTCTCCAGGTCGTACAGACACTAAGCATGGCACTTTCCCCCTGTTGGGCCGCCGCGACTAATCACGGCACATTTGGTCGCTGTGTGGGGCGTGTCAGCCCGTGGTCGTGCAATGCCCCCCCACTAAAGACGGCACATTTCGCGACTCACTGGGGTGTTGGCTGTCGTCGGGAGGGCCGCTAGTCCCGAAAACCGACTAGCCGTGGCACAATTCGCGCGATCCTAGTCGCCGCTAGATTCCGGTAACACGGACAAACAATACAAACGGATTTAGTTTTTTCACCGTGAAAACGAGAATGACCGACCGCGCAAGAGATATGCGTTCTACCCGTTGTTTCACGGTGAAAACTTAATGACAGATAGCCAGACTCTGCTTGCAAACGCAACTAGGCGGTGGGCTGAGGCAATCTAAACGTGGCACATTTCCGCCTTTCAGTCCTGTCGACTTCCCCTTGAAGCCTTGGCGTCAACAGGACCACGGCTACTAACCATGGCACATTTCGGCCTGCACAGCGTTCCTTCAAACGCTGCCGGGCGCCCCCGCGGGATGTTTTTTGTCGTTTTCCCGTCTGCGCGCGGCCCTTGGAGCAAATCGTACAGAACGTACTAACGATGGCACATTTCGTCTAATCCCAATAGAAACAAGGGCTTGCTTCGGGTGTGTGAGAGCCTCGGTGCGGGCCCGAAACGGTCCGCCTACTAAACGTGGCACATTTGCCGGCTCGGCATTCACGCGCTTCGAGTTCGGAGCACCAAACGTGGCACATTTGCTGGTGCGAGACAGCGAGGCGGCCAGCCTGCCACTCTAACCGTGGCACATTTGAGTTCTTGTTTTGGGTGTCTGCCGAGGTCGGCCTGACTAACCATGGCACAATTCGCAGGCGCGGCCTTGCAAACAGGGGGAACGCCCGTCATCGAAGCTTTTCTGTCGGCCCAATCTGGTCAGGACGTACTAAAGATGGCACATCTGCTTACGCCATCGTCGCGAAGAGGAAATGCGTCAATCAATCAGTTTTTGCTACTGAGCTCGATGAGTTCGCCTGAGGTCATCGGACGACCGAAGTAGAAGCCTTGCAGATACTCGCAGCCGTAGAGAACAAGCTTGTCTGCCTGCTCTTGCGTTTCAACCCCTTCCGCGATGAGTTTCAGGTCCAGACTCTTTGCCATCGCGATGATGGCGCGGGTGAGATTCTGCGTCTGCTCATCATGCTCGAGATCTCGTACAAACGCGCGATCGATCTTGATTGTGTTTAACGGAAATTTCGTAAGGTAGCTGAGCGACGAGTAACCGGTGCCGAAATCGTCGAGCGAGAGGCCAACGCCAATTTCTCGGAGTGCGCTAATAGTCTCAAGCGCGGTTTCGTCGTCTGAAATTAGGACTCGCTCGGTGATCTCGAGTTCAAGCAGATGAGCGGGCAGTTTCGATGTCTCGAGGGCGGCGAACACGGAATCGACGAAAGTTGGATCATCGAACTGCTTGGCGCTTACGTTCACGCTCACAGTGATAGGGCTGGTTAACTCCCGCGACCACTTTGCGGCATTCATGCATGCCTCTTGCAGAACCCAGTCTCCGATTTGTGCGATCGACCCGTTCTCTTCCGCGACCGGGATGAACTTGTCCGGCGGGACGTGGCCGAGATCTTGCGAATGCCACCTTGCAAGCGCTTCGGCTTTGACGATTTCATGCGTGACAGGATCGATGATCGGTTGATAGAGGACGCTGATCTCATTACGTGCGAGTGCGGATCGAATCCGCGCGTCGATGCGGAGCATGTCGTGCACCCGCGCGTTCATGTCGTGATCGAAAAAACAAAACGCGCTCCGACCAGCTGATTTCGCTTCATACATCGCAGTATCAGCGTGCTGGAGAAGTATGTCCGGTTCGGTGCCGTCACCAGGGAAGACCGAGACCCCTACCGACGCGCCTACGGAGATAGACCGGGCGGCCACCTCAAAGGGTGCTGCAAATGCTTCGACGATGCTTTCGGCGACAATCCGGCACTCCATCGGGTCAGTGAAGTCGGACATCAGGAGCACGAATTCGTCACCGCCAAATCTAGCAACCGTGTGTCCAGGACGCAACAGGCCAGAGAGCCTCTGTGCCGCGGCGATCAGCAGTTGGTCGCCGAATGGATGCCCGAGGGTGTCGTTTACACGCTTGAAATGGTCGAGATCGATAAACATGACCGCGCACCTCGTCCCGTCTCGCTTTGAACGGTGGAGGGCATTCGAAAGACGGTCAATGTACAGCCTGCGGTTCGGAAGTCCTGTTATTTCATCAAAGGTGGCCTGCTTAACAAGTCGGGCCTCGTATTGTCGACGGGTCGTTACGTCTCGCATCTGGCACAGGACGTGGGATTGGCCGGAAATGTCCACCGCGCTGAAGGTGTACTCAATCGGAAGCACGGAGTCGTGTGTTGCTGTTTCTATTTCTAGCGACAACGGGGCACCGTGGGAATTCAACACGCGGTTGTTAACTTCCGTGACCATCTGCTTCGTCGTGTGGGCAAGCAGATCAACGACGTTTTTGCCAATCAGCGAACGTGTGTCCCCCGCACCAAACAGCAGGCCGAATTTCCTGTTCGCTACTACGATTTGTCCGTCTCGGTCGCGTACATATACAGCGTCGGTTAGCTCCTGAAGCACGCGATCAAACCGTTGCTCACTTTCTTCGACAGCGGCCGTGCGTCGAGAAAGTTGCCTGAGTTGACGGTGGATGATGACGAGGAGTAAGACCACAACGGCGAGTGACAGATAGGCAATAAGGATAAACCGGACTGCATCTGCCTGCCAGCGAGCTCGTATCTCTTGCTCGTTCATGCCGGTGATAATCGCAAGGGGGTAGCCGGCGACCCGCTCGTAGGCCATCAAGCGCTTCACGCCGTCAATGGAGCTGGTCGCGGTCACGAAGCCGGACACGTGTGTGGAGATTTCTCTGTGTACGGCGTCGCCACCGTAGCTTTTGAGATTCTTCATCGAGCCGGGGTCGGGGAAGCGAGCAATGAGCTTGCCCTCAAGAGACATGACGGAGACGAACACGCCCGTCTTGCGGATCGCTTCTTTTCCGACGAACGCAACGTTCGATACGGTCAGGGGTGTTATAACGGCGCCAATCAATTGTCCGGAGCCGTCAAGGACGCGCTTGGTTGCATACACCCCGATAGAACCATCCACGTCGGAGCGAACTGGTCCCAACAAAATGATTCGATCGGTGTGAGCGGTACGAGCAGCACCGATCGCGATTTTGCCGATGGTGAATGACCACGGGACCGGGTCGGGTCCGGTATGGAGGACCGGCGCCCCGGCAGTGTCGACGACGACTAAAGAGGACACAGGGGTGCCGATCTGAGTACTCTGAACGGCGGCCAGGGTCTGGGCAGCGTCTGGGCCGGACTGCGGTGCGCGAAGACCAGGACGCGCCGAGATTCCCGCGGCCGACAACACGTCGGAGACCGAGTCCATGTAGTCCTTCAACTGCGAGGCAGCGGCCGACGACAAAACCTTCAGGTCGCGCTGAACTTCATCTTGTGTGTCCGCGCGTGCGTCATAGATCTCGTAGATGACAAAGCTGAAGACCAGCGCAGCAATCGCCGCTCCCACGTACACGAGAGGCAGGAAGACCCCTCGCGTGTTCTTCGATCCTTTACCGCCCCAGCGAACCATAGCCGTATTCACTCCACTGGCCTTCAGAACTGGTCGTGCGGTGAAGGCCGAATCCGAAAACAAGAAAATTAATTATACGTGTTATGTATAAAAACACGCAATTTCAGGGGAGTCCAACGGGCTGTGTGTCGGCAAGTGCGTTTGCTGTAAGCGCGCGGCCAAACAGCGGACCGGTCGCGTGGTTGACACCCATATTCGACAGCATCGAAGCTGTCTCGTCACTTTCGACTCCGGTGGCTATCACACATATTTCGCCTGCGGCCGCGGCGGCAGTGAGAGCCGTCATGAATGCAAACGCGTCGTCCTGTTCAACTGCCGCATTGATGATGGAATGGTCCACGATGACGCCATCGAGGCCAAGCGATAACAGTTCGGTCAGAGATGCGAGCCCGACCCCGAAATCACCGAGGTAGGTGGTGAAGCCTGCCTTCTGAAGTTGGCGAATGGTTGCTCGAGCGTGGTCAAGTTTCTTCTTTGGGAACAATTCTGAGACGAAGATACCGACGCGAGCGGTCGGTGAAGCGCTCCAATTCATTGACGAAAACATATGGACGAGCTCGCCCGAGAGAAAACAGTCTTGCTGTACCGGGATGAGCAGTTGTGGCACACCTCGCCCCGAAGCGATCGTCGCGATGTCTTGCTGTACCGCCGTGAGGACGCTCGTATCGGCCAATCGGCAGAGGTTGGCCTCTTCGATGATTGAGAGGAATCGGTCCAGGGGCGCGTTGCGCTCCGCCATCCGAATGTGCGGAGAAACGAGTGCGCCGATCACGTTGCCCGTCTCGAGCTCAATAAGCGGATCGTACAATGCGTAGACATGGCCGTTCTTGATTGCTTCACTGACCGTATCTGCCTGGCTCTGGAACCGAACGAGTTGACGGCGGACCGCGTCGTTGGCAAATCTATACGGCCTCACGTCGGTAGAAGACGCGGCGGCATTCGCAGAAGCCAGTAAAGTATCGTCAGTGGTTCCGTCAAACGGGAAAAGTGCAATGCCAACTCGACTAGCAACTTGCACTTTGCTATTGCCCAAGTGTAGTGGCGCTTCATAGGCAGCGATAATTCTCTGAGCAACGCGCGCCATATCCACAGGTTCGACGATGTTTCGCAACAGGATAAAGAAGCGTCCCAATCCGTCGGATGCCAACGAATCTGAGTCGCGAGTGATTGTTAGCAGGCGGTCGGCGGCGAGAGACTGAACGCTTTCCGAGAGCGGCAAACCGGCGGCGAGATCGACATGCACCGCGAGGACCGCATGACATGCATCGGTATCCTTTGCCGAATTAAACAATTCTGCGAGGCGACCGCTGAAGGTGACGACGTTAGACAGGTGGGTGACAGGATCAACCGTCGCGGCGTCGATCAGGCGGGCCTCATGAACCTTCTGTTCGGTTGCGTCGTGGATGGTCACTACGACACCGTCCTTTTGGACGCGTCCTGTGAGGAACGCCTTGATCTCAGAATCGACCATTCTGCCGGTATCAGCCAAGAGACGGCCATCCCAATGCATTCCAGCGGGACAAACAGTTGTCTGTTTCGAGACCAAGGCTGCAAACATATCGCGTGCCACTGGAGGCAAAAGCGATTGAAGCTGCTTCCCGCTTAGTCCAAGCCCGGTCGTGTCACCTAGCAGGGAGAGAGCGCGATGGTTTGCGAATCGAATCCGGCCGTTGAGGTCGGTGGAGATCACCCCATCCCCCAACTTCGAAAGAATCTCGATAAACGTGGCTTCGCCCTTCTCTGCCCGGTTGGCGAGATCAATCAGACGGTCTACCTGACGAAGGACAAAGAACACAAGAATCCAGATCAATATCAGACCGGCCGCAGTCAACCCGGCGATGTAGAACGCCGTCCTGATCCAGCGGGCATCGACAACAGAATCATCGATAGAGACATGTAGTAGTAGCGGGGCTCCGCCCACTTGCCGGACGATCTTTTGCACTGGAGCATTGGCGAATATAGCGGTGGCAGGCTCGTCCGAAACGCCTCGCCCCCATGCATCGACAGCCTCCTGACCGAAGGCTAGCAGGTCGATCCCGTCGGTTGAAGAAGCAATCAAAGGCCGACCGGCAGCCGTGATAAGAGCAACCTTGACACCTTTGTCGTTGATGACCGCGCTCACCGTCTTTTCAAAAGGCGAAAAGTCAATCCAGCTCGTTGCTATCCAGCGAGATCGTCCTGAGCGATTCAGGAGGGCCTGTGAGGCGGAGACATGTCCTGGAGAAGCTGGCGTTGGCCCTTCAAACACCAAACCCTCCGACACGAGTGACGCCAGTGCCGGGGCATATGGCGGCGAGTCCAAGGGCTTTTCGGACGCGTCAAAGAGGAAGTTGCTGGCAGCATCGTAGAGGAAGAGATTGTCTACTGACGACTGTAGGGCGATCGCGCGCACTCGTTGCACAGTCTCATCCTGTGCTTGATGAGCGTCTTCGCTGCGCAGAAGGGTGCGCCCTACTTCGTTAATCACGACGCGCTGGCTTCGTACGATATCCGCAGCCTGTCGTGAAAGGGTTGCCGAATAGACAGAAATGTCGGATCGAGCTTCGCGGTATGCGTCGTTCCGCCGATC
Organism: Caballeronia sp. LZ001; assembly: GCF_031450875.1. NCBI lineage: Bacteria > Pseudomonadati > Pseudomonadota > Betaproteobacteria > Burkholderiales > Burkholderiaceae > Caballeronia > Caballeronia sp. LZ001. Next base: position 162,581 of record NZ_JARTVX010000002.1, read on the forward strand.
GCAAACCTCGTAGCCTGCGATGGATGTCAGGATAAGACTAGACATTAACCCAACGGCAATGATCATCCGCTTGGGCTTCTTCCCACGCACCTTTTTACGTACTTTGCCGTCTTCCACTTCCCGTTTCCCAGCCAGAGTCTTCCCAGCCTTCAAAATTTCGCGATTGGTTGGATTTCTCCACACGTAATTATACGAAGCGGTCCTGCGACGCAATTGCGGGAATAGAGGGCAAAAAAACACCCCACGACGAAAGTCGATGGGGTGTTTTAGGGGGTTAAATGAAGTCGAAGCCGGGAACACCTTCGGACTGGTCGGCCTGCTCGGGTTGACGCTGCCCGTTCTCCTGAGGAGGAGTCGGTACCTGCTCAGGTGCTGCCTGTTCCTGACCCGCGCGGGTGCCGGTCTTCTCGACGAGCGCGATGCTGATGTACGGGCGACCGTCTTTTTGCTTGCGCCAGCCAGATATGCGCATCTCGCGGCCAAGCCCGAAGCTGCCAGCGTAGTCGGGTGAATCGGCGTCCTTCTTCTTCTCCTCCTTGAACATCGTGGCAGGAATGCCGCCGACGGAAAGTGAGTAGTAGTCTTTGCCGTTGTTCTTCGTCCACACCGCGACATCGAGAGTGAGGACATTCTTCTTGTTCTCGTCGAGCGGGATCTTCAGGAAGCCCGTGAGAATCGGGTCGTTGGGCTTGCTCTTATCGTGATTCGGAAAAAGAGCACCTTCTCCCGACTTGATTACGATTGCGACCGACATGGTTGAATCTCCAGAAAGGTTGGTGAGTGCCGAGACAAACTTGCGGGTTGCCTTGGTGTCCGGATATGGAACACAGCAGAGTGTATTCAGGCACAGCGCGGTTATATACCAATACATAACACGTAGCAATATGGTGTCAGTATCTATATATCGAGTCTGCCCGACCATCTGGAGTTTTCACATTCTTGCAGATACGCAAATCGGCGCCAGCATACCGACCGTGGTGACAAGGTAAAGAAGGTTTTTCACCGTGAAAACTTGATTTCAACGGAGGTGGTGCCCTCTACTTTTGCTAGCGAACGAGATCGTGGCGATATTTTCACGGTGAAAACACTCCTCTGTCGTCCCGCATCTTTTCAATTTTCGCGGTGAAAACGGAACATCCGTCTCCATGCGGTGTTAGTCTGCGCTGCGTGCGACGAACCCGATCGTACGCCGGGCGCAGGACATTGCGTTTTCACGGTGAAAATGCTCGCGAGCACCTTTTCTGGACAGGCGGCTTTTCACCGTGAAAACGTTCGCTCACGACAGACAATGGCGTCGGCGAGCGATCTGGGCGGCCGTGGCAGATCGGGCAATGAGCAATCAGCAATGGGTAATGAGCAATGCGCAATGCGCAATGCTCATTGCGTTGTGCTCATTGGTCGTCGCATCCCATATCAGCGCATTCGCGACGAATGCGCCGAAGGAAGCTGCTATGGTTCGCGGCGGCGACTGGGCAATAACATCTCGCGTGGCGGGTTTGATCTTGCGAGCGAGCTCGTACCGCGTTTGACCTACGTGTGTGTGAGCGATCTGTCGGCCGTGCGCTCGCGGTCGCTGCCGAACGCGTTTTCACGGTGAAAACTTCGGCGCAACGTGCGCGCCGTCTCGTCGGCCGTTGCGGAAGTGCTGGATTTCATTTTTCACGGTGAAAACTCTGGAGCATGTCACCGCCGAAAAAAAACCCGCCTCGGGCGGGTTTTCACGGTGAAAAGTGAGAGCTACTCGGATGTGGGCGTCAGGTCGACCAAGTCGGCGCCAGTAAGCATCTTCTCGATGGCCTTCAGAAGCGTCTCCGGGTTCACATCCTTAGGGCATTGAAGGATTAGCTTTCGTCCGTCCACCTTGACCTCGGCAACCGACTTGCCGCCGATATGCAGACTGCGAGGCGCGAGCACGACGCTCGGATTCTTCATCCGCCGCACCTCCGTCTTGAGCCAATTGAGCGCGCTCTCTTGCGACAGCTTGGTCTTCTCGATCTTCGACACCGCCTCGATAACCTGAGGCCGGTAACCCTGCTCGGCAAACGATACCAAATCGGCAACGACCTTCGTACCGACCAAGAGAGGATTGACCGTGAGCATCTCAACGACTTCGGACGGGAGCTTGAAGTAAGCGAGGCAACGGCTGACGGTGGCCATGCTTCGTCCGACGCGTCGCGCGAGTTCGCGCTGGTTTTCGACTACCTTGTCGTCGAGCAGCCTCTTGTAACTGCGCCCTCGCTCAAAGTCAGCCAGATCCTCGCGAGCGTCGTTATCCGTTGTGGCCATGATCGCGGCGTCTGCATCACTGAGCTCGCGCACGAATGCGGCGATCGTGGGAAGGCGCAACAATTTATGGGCGAGCAGCCGGCGCTCACCGGCGATCAATTCATATCGCCCGTCAGATTTAAGGCGAACGATGACTGGATTGTTTAAGCCGGAGTCGGAGATCGTATCTGCGAGAGAGGCGAGGGCCTCCTCATCGAAGATGATCCGTGGCTGATATGGGGACGGATCAATCATCTCCAGCGCCAGCAGTACCGCCGCATTTAAGGCCTTGGGAGCCACGTCAGGTGTGGTCGCACGGCCTACTCCCTTCGCTTGGGGCCGAGCGGGGGACACGGAGGTAGCGTGGGGCGCCGCGCTCTGCGGAGCGTCGGAACGTTCCAGCGCCGAGCCGTTCACGGCAGGGGAGGGCATCGTGGGCGCGGGCGTCGCAGCACCGGCAGCGCCATCGACCGCGATACCCTTTTCCCGAAGGATCTCGGACATTGAGCGATCAATGTTCGTGGGCGGGAGTTCGGCTACTCTGACGCCCTGGATATGCTTAGGCTGATCTTCGCCGTTGCTGCCTGGCTGCGGATCATAACCTAGCCTTCGAGACTGCTTCATTTCGTGCCCTCCGTAAACGCGCGAATTCTCGCGACAAACTCATCAAACACGTCGCGCATTGCACCGAGAGAATTGTCGGTTCCTGGGCGCCACATAGACAAAGGAATTCCTTCATCGAGACTCTTGGAATAGTCCTCGGAATAGAACAGCCGGCTCTCAGTCACTTTGCCCGGGAACAATGCGACGAGCTGCGACAGATTGCGCTCGATTCGGGGACGGTTTTTTACGTACATTGTCGGGATAGCGACAATTTCAGGCGCTCGCTTGAAGTCTTTTGCGAACTCGTTCAGCTTGTAGGCCAGACGAGAAAGGGCGCGATACGAAAATTTGTCCATGCGGATGGGACAAATCAGAAAGTCCGCTGCGACCATCGAATTGCGCGAGAGCAGAGAGGCCGGCGCATTATCGATGATGATCACGTCATACCCCGAAAGGTCGCAGTGGGGGATCTCCCCTGCGCGAGCCTGTTCAAAGAACAATGAGTAGCGGAAGTCCGAACCGTTGGCGCTGCGTAGCGCAGCGTCCATGTCATCCAGCGAGTCCTCGGCCGGAATCAGGTGGGGGCCAAGCTCCCCGAACGGCTTCTTGATCACTTCGTCCAACGTCATCGGTTGATAAAAGTTGCCGATGCGCATCAGGTTGCCAATGTGTCCGGAGATACCACGATCCGCCGGCACGCCCAATTCGATCAGTTCCTCGGCCGTCAAGTCGGGATCGTATCCGAGCATGGTCGACGCGTCGGCTTGCTGGTCGTTATCGATCACCAGCACCTTCAGACCCATGTATGCGAACTGGATCGCGAAGTCGCACGTGGTGGTTGTTTTGCCAGTGCCGCCTTTCGGAACGAAGTTGGCGACGGTGATAGGCCGGGAGAACGCCTTGGTGCTTTTATTATCGCGACGAATGCGTGCGATCTGGAAGATATCTGCAAGGGAGTAGCTGCGGACCTCGACTGAGCCGCGTGAGACCCGGGAGATCTTCAGTTGGTTGTCGCGTTCAATGATCTTGAGGGTCTGCGGGCTAATCCGCAACGCGTCTGCCGCGAACTGGGGAGGAAAAGACAGACTGGCAAAATCTGTATACGCATCTACTTCGAGTTCAGTGACCGTCATGGGCAACCCTATAAGCACGAACCGGGTGAAAAATCAATTCCGGCAGATTCTAGGCGCTAGACGGTAGAGGAGCAAGGGAAAACGGGGATCGCTATATAGTTTTCGCCATAAAAGCGACGTTTTACCGTATAGCCATCAGCTTTAGAGGACGCGGAGTTCGTATCCTGTCCCGTAGGGTATTCTGGGCGTCGCGTTGGGCAAGGGCATAAACACCTACGGTTTCGCTGCTTGCGTCCTTCATTTTTTTTACTAAGGTGAGTAGAAATCGTCCCAAAATGGGGAGTTTTTAATGGACATCTTTGCGGACTCGCAGGCGGGCTCAATCAAGGCCCCGCCGGGAACAGGGGCTGCGCAAATAGTGCGGAGATTGCGGAACGGATTCGGAGCTGCCCTAGTCGGCGCGCTGATCACGAACCTGATTCTCAGGCATATAGACATTCCGCAGGAATTTTGGGCCGAAGTGCGGATCGCCTACTGGTGCATACTGGGGATCTGTTTCGCCGTAGGCTTCCTCCTCCTGTATCAGAGGGGAAATTAAATGGGCTTGCTCGGCGACAAGCAGGTCGAGTTCATCGAAGGCATCATCTTTCATGCGGATTTCGTCGACACGGTATCGCTGATTGTCGCCGTTGCCTTCGTTATCATCGCCCGGAGAAGGCGACGGCGTTTTAGGGCTGCAACCGACACTGGGTTCTGGTCCATGACTACCGGGACAGATTTCGTCACGGGTGGGGGACTGTTTCCGCTTCTCGCCCTGGCGGCGTCCTTTTTCTCAGAGCGGCTGCTAACAAATCTTGTCCATCACGACCATATCGTTTTGCCGTTGGCCGGGATATCTTCTTTTTTTGCCATTGTGCACATGGCGCTGCACGAGACGGGGCCAGTCAAAACGGGAGCTGCCGAACAAGTTGGTTAGGTCCGACGACGGCGCATTCGTGAACGAAAATTACGTCGTCGCAGTTCTTCCAGTGGCATTTCGTGAAACATCGCGCGTACGCTGTCGATTCCTTGAAACATGTTGATGCACGGGCGTCTAAGCCGGATTTGCACAGAATGTTTCACGGTGACATTTGTTTTTCCGCGTAGAAAAATGGCTCAACTGCGAGGCAAGTAGGCCCGCGTGACAACTCTTCGAATCGGCGTAACAAACGATACGTAATATGTAGCGACTTCCAAAACAATTACTTGCGTGCGGTAAAAGCATCTGCCATTTGACGCGCTCGCTTGACCTCGTCACTGTGAAGGTAAATCGAAGTCGTCGATACCGACGCATGGCGGAGGTTGTCACGTACGGCTGTCAATTCCGCTCCGCGACTTAATGCGTGTGTGGCGTGCGTATGCCTCATCCAGTGCGGGCTGGCTCGACGCAGTTTGTCAGCGAGTGGCGCGCGATCCGCCTCGATCGCTTGGGCGGCGAGCAGGAAGAACCGGCGCATGACCATCCACAGTCGAACGCTACTGATCGCTGAGCCAGTGTCTGCTTCCAGGCTCCCGATGATCGGTGTTTCCGGGTGCCAGCGAACGGGCACGACTGGAAGACCTCGTTCGGACAAGTAGCGAGCCAGAGCATCCCATGCTAGCGGGGGCACGACGACCCTTGCCAGCTTATTTCCTTTGCCCCTTACACGGAGCCAATGATCGCCACGTGCGTCCGTTTCCATTTGGCCGAGCGTCGAACCAACCAATTCGCTCGCGCGCAATCCAGTCGAATAGCCGAAGTCGAGCAGGAAGCGCAGACGCTGCGCGGCGGGTGCCGTCCAGCCGTTCGACCATTCGAGCCCATCGGCGATGGTTCGAACGAGCGCCCATTCTCCTTCCGTGAGGGCGCGTGAAGCATCAAGCGTCACTGCGCCGCCACCTCGTGCTTTCACCCCGGAAAACGGATTGGCGAGGACATAGCGCTGCTCGACGAGCCAGCGAAACAGCGCGCCCACGATCGACAGTGCATGCGAGACCGAGCGGGCGGAGAGATTACCGTTGAACGGTCGCCAGTCAGGGGAGCTGCGTGGACGGACCGGACCGATCCAGCGCTCACGCGGCGTCGGGTGCCGTAGAAACGTGCGGTAAGCGATCGCGTCCTCGGTCGTGAGAGACGAAAGCGCGCGGCCACGTTCGACAATCGACCACAGGATAAGTCGCTCGGCTTCCTTCCTGTAGGTCCGCTGTGTTGACGGCGACTCGTGCAAGGCGAGCCAGGTCTGGACTGCTGCGTAGTCGTTCGACGCGTCGAGCGTGCAGGTTGCGCGTGGCGCCCGGAACTTGCCTTCGGAGCCGTCAACCTCATGCGGCAGCCTGATGGCTTCCCACGGCACTATGTCGTTGTGCTGGCTCGCTGCGATAAGTGCACGAGCTCTGTCCGTCAAAGCGGGCCAGGCAGCAAAGAACGCCTCTATTGAATGTGCGCTCGCTGCGCCCAACCCAGACACTGCCTTCCACCATTGACGACGGCGCGGGATTCGGACAGTCAGGTCGGCGAGTGTCTCGATCCCGTGAGCGCGAAGTACCCGCACGACTCGAGGCGCGAACCATCGCGCAACATCGTCGGCGATTCCGGGTTCGGGCGGGCGCGCTGTTCGGAGCGCCTCAATCGCCAGCGCGACGGCTTTAGCATGTTGGTCGCGAGTATGCGCCGGATGAACAAGCAGTTCGACAAGGTCGTCGCGTTGCGCAGCCTCAGCGATGGCCACGAGTCTTCGCCTTATCTGGCCCAGCACACCACGGGCCGATCTCCCTTCACCGAGCGCTAATGGTAGATAGCGAAGCACAGCCTCCCGCGTGGACAGGCCGGCATACCAGGCGCGCAGCGCGGCAAGCTCGTCGGCACCGGGAAAATCTCCGGGCACTTCATCGCTGGATTGCAGCGGCAGGGTGTGACGCGTTTTCATCATCATGAGTTTAGCGCAAAAATGGAGCCATTAAGATAAGAAGAGTTATCCTAATAGCTGCGTTTTGTGTTGCGAAAGCGTCGAACATGATCCTCGCGGGTGCAGGCTTACCGCAGGCAAGGAACGTTTGATCTTATGGAGTGCGACTTCTGATCGCAAGTACAATGGCGATGCTCCATTCAAGCGGCTTCTCCACCAGTGCCAGCTACAAGCGCTGAGGATGAAATGGTCGCATGAATAGGGGCGCGCGCAAGTCTTCGAATCCAGGAAGAAAGATGTACACGGCCAACCAGTGACGTCACCATTTCCATAACGTCGAGTAGCAATTCTGTACCTCAGTGAGAAAGCTGCAAGGGTGCAACCAGCCCCACCCATGCGGCTCTGGCAGTGGTGTTTGGCCACATTGATGCCACACGCCACGCCAACTCTTGCTGTCACGGATAGTCACACTGACGTATGGATCACGCGGCTAAAGCTGCGGATGAATCTTGCAGTAAGAGCGAGTCACGGTCGCTTGCGCCCGACGGAGAACTCCGACAGCCGTTTGGTCGGCTAGGCCTCTTTGCGCCGAGAGACTAAAATCGAGTTGCGTTCTGGGGCCACGCTTCAGCGCGGGGCTAACCCCACGCGGCCTGCGGAAGAAAACGGGAACGGCACATGAACATCACAGTCGACGTCATCATTTATCCAGGGTTTAAGGCGCTGGAAGCAGTAGGCGCACTCAGCGTCTTCAAATATGCCAATGCTCATTTGAAACAGCGCGGTCGCCCGGGCGGGTACGACGTCAAATTGACCTCGATGTCCGTCGGACCGGTCTTGTCGGAAACTGAGATTCCGCTGTTTGCGGAAAAGAAGCTCTCATCTCTCAACGTCCCTCATACTGCAATTATAGTCGGAGCTTGGAACATTGAAGGCGCCGTGAACAACGCGTCCGATATCGTCGAATGGTTCAGAGCGTGTACGTCGCAGTTGCAACGGACCATCGCCCTGTGCTCGGGCGCCTTCTTTCTCGCGCAAGCTGGGATGCTGAACGGAAAACGCGCCACGACACATTGGGCAGTCGCCGATATGCTGCAGTTGAGCTATCCGGCCGTGGAACTGGATTCGGACTGTATCTTCATTCAGCAAGGCAAGGTCTGGACGTCGGCAGGGGTAACAGCGGGGCTCGACTTGGCTCTGGCGGTCGTAGAACAGGACTTTGGTGCGGACATCGCACTAGATGTCGCACGAGACCTGGTCGTGTTCCTGCGACGCGAAGGCGGCCAGTCTCAGTTTAGTGTACATCTTGATTGCAATGCGACTCAGAATGTAAGCATTCGTGACCTGCAGAACTGGATGCTTGGAAATTTGGCTAAGGATCTCGCGATTCCCGAGATGGCCTCTCAAGTTGCAATGAGCGTCCGTAGTTTCAATCGATGCTTTAAGAAGGCAACGGGGACGACTCCAACAGCCTTCCTGTTACATGCTCGAATCGAAGCGGCCAGGCGAATGTTGGAGGCAGGCGACCTACCAGCGAAGACGATAGCCGCAAGTTCGGGATTTAAGACCTACGACGCGATGCGTAAGGCGTTTCAAACGGTGCTTGGCGTGACGCCAATTGCCTATCGTGACCGCTTCGGCGCCACTGCGGGAAGCAGCGCCGAGGGGTAAGGCAGCGAAGGCGTATGCCTACGACATGCTTGTTTATTCCGGCGTGAAGCAGTACACGGCCAGCTTGTTGCCATCGAGATCACGAGCGTATGCAGCGTACGCGTTCGGCGCCCAGCCACGCGGGCCAGCGGCACCTTCGCACTTGCCACCCTGAGCCAAAGCCTGCTCGTGGAACGAGTCAACCGACGCGCGATTGGGTGCTTCGAAGGAAATGGTTACGCCATTGCCTACAGTTGCGGGCTGCCCGTTCGCGGGCTTCAGAACAAAAAACGACGGTGCGCTCTCGCCCCAAATCGAGCCGTTGTTATCGAGGTCGGCAACGCGTTTCAGGCCAATTTCGCCCAGTACGATGTCGTAGAAGGAGCGTGCTTTGTCCAAGTCGTTCGTGCCAACAGTGACGTGAGTGTAGACGGCCATGTTATTCCTTGAAGTCAGTAATACTGGTGAGATGAAACCGCACGAAAAGACGTCGCCACGTCGATTGAGACGCAGCGAGCATCCTTAATAGATGACGACGCTGCGGATGGATTCGCCCTTTTTCATGAGGTCGAAGCCTTCATTAATCTCGTCGAGCTTGAGGTGGTGCGTGATAAGGTCGTCGATGTTAATTTTTCTTTCCATGTACCAGTCGACGATTTTAGGTACATCGGTGCGACCCCGAGCACCACCGAACGCGGAGCCCTTCCATTCGCGACCTGTCACGAGTTGGAACGGGCGGGTGCTGACCTCCTGACCGGCAGCGGCCACACCGATGATGAACGACTGTCCCCATCCCTTGTGCGTGCATTCCAGAGCCTGGCGCATCAGCTCTGTGTTGCCCACGCACTCGAACGAGTAATCGGCGCCGCCGTCGGTAAGCTGGACAATATGGTCCACGACGTTCTTCACCTCCTTTGGGTTGATGAAGTGCGTCATGCCGAACTTCTTTGCGAGTGCGACGCGGCCCGGGTTGATGTCGACGCCAATGATTTTGTCGGCGCCGACCATCTTTGCGCCCTGAATGACATTCAGACCAATGCCACCAAGTCCAAACACGACAACATTCGCTCCGGCCTCTACCTTCGCCGAGAACAAGACCGCGCCGATGCCAGTCGTTACGCCGCAGCCGATATAACAAATCTTGTCGAACGGCGCATCTTCTCGCACTTTGGCAAGCGCGATTTCCGGTACGACGATGTAGTTCGAAAACGTTGACGTCCCCATGTAATGGAAGAGGGGCTTTCCGTCGATGGAAAAGCGCGACGTTGCATCTGGCATCAATCCCTTGCCTTGCGTGGTGCGAATCGCTTGGCAGAGATTGGTCTTGCGCGAGAGACAAAACTTGCACTGACGGCATTCGGGCGTGTATAGAGGAATGACGTGGTCGTCCTTTCTGAGAGTACCAACGCCCGGCCCGACATCGACAACCACGCCAGCACCTTCGTGACCAAGAATCGCGGGGAAGATACCCTCTGGGTCGGCACCCGAGAGAGTGTAGTAGTCGGTGTGGCAGATGCCGGTGGCTTTCACCTCAACGAGCACCTCACCAGCGCGAGGGCCTTCGAGCTCAACTTCTTCAATCGTCAGCGGAGCGCCTGCTTTCCACGCGACAGCGGCTTTCGTTCTCATTGTCAGATCCCATGCAAATGTGTTTGGACATGATGTCTGACCGAGCGACTTGAACCGGTTCAAAAACACGAAATCTGGCCTAAACTCAGTGCAGGTTGGCCAAACAGTCCAATGCCCGCCGTTGGTTGCCCCGGGCCTGTCAGCCATCGGAACAAGCAAACGGGCGCTGCGAGGCCGTCGCTACTGGTCGTTTCAAAAAAGTCTTCGCGACCCGCTTGGTAGGTACGGACTCACAAAGCGATGAGTTAATGCGCCGGCCAGTGGTATCGTCGCCGTCCTCGCGGTGACCTTCCTGTGGGGCGACCAGCATGTGCCTCGGCTCGAAAAGTTCACGTTCTTGAGCAAGGCGGCAGTTTGAGCGTTGTTATGTGCGCAAAACGCTTACTACATTAGCGCAGGCGCCGGCGGGCCCCCGAATGGTTCGATAAAGCTGATAGCGTTCCACAACGCACGCGCTCGTTCGGCTGTTACGCTTGTCCCAGAGTGCTTAAACACGGCCTCCGACCCTGCGAAGTCACGAAAACACGAAGCTTCCCTGGCGTTAGAGAGGGCGCGATATCTCGTCCATGAGCATGTCGGACGGCTGCATTTCGTCATGTTGCGTGAGCTTCAGCACGTGGCTTTGCGCCCGCGTACGCTACTCCCTCTTCTACCTCACCCACAGAGACATAGCCCGCGTCGCGCCGGCACTCATCACTGAAGCCCTAGGGAAAGTCCCACCAAATATTTGTTTTTGTCTCAAGGTGAACCTGCGCTAAGCTGCGCATTAATGAACGTTCATTTGAAGTGAAATCGCTAGGTAGCGGAACACGTCGAACGCTATCCCCTCAATCGTAAGGAAGTGGTGATCTTTTCGAAGGATTGAACATGAGTGACATCCGATCCTCCAGTGCGGAGCTAGGTGAAGCAAATACTATCAATTTCGATAGTTCAGACGGGGAGGCGCATCGTCTGAAAGGGAGAATCGGGTTATTCGAACTCCTATGTACAGTTCTCGCATACTGCGCGCCGGTTGCAGTTGTGTCCGGATATGTGCCATTCGTTATTGTATTCGACGGCATTGGCGCTCCCGCCGTTTACGCCTTGTGCGCAGTACTTCTGCTGCTTTTCACAGTCGGCTTCACGACAATGACGCGATACGTCGCAAAGCCCGGTGCCTTTTACGCTTATGTCACCGCTGGCCTCGGTAAATCGATTGGCTTGGGCGCAGCGTTCCTTGCGATCATCGGTTACTTTCTCGCTAGCTTCTCGGCCCTTCCATTTTTTGGAATTAACCTAAAAATGTTGGTCGCGGATACGCTCGGAGGACCCAACATTTCATGGTATTGGTACGCACTACTTAGCTGGGGGCTGTGCGCGGTGCTTTCGTATCTTCGAATTGATCTTTCCGCAAAAGTTTTGACCGTTGCAATGTCGCTTGAAGTAATCGTCGTACTTCTCTTTGACGGTGCAGTGTTCGCGCATGGCGGTAGCGCGGGAGTTCCTTTTGAACCCTGGACGTTCCATGCTGCCTCTTCCGGGGCAATCGGTGTATCGATGCTGTTTGCGGTCGCTTGTTTTCTCGGTTTCGAGGCGACCGCTGTCTTCCGCGACGAGGTGAAAGACGCAAAAAGGACGGTGCCTTTAGCATCTTATATCGCTGTAATTCTTATTGGCGTCTTCTATGCGATGTCTGCGTGGGCCCTTGTCGCTGCTTTCGGAGTAGATCATGTAGTGGATATTGCGAACAAGGACCCGGCGGGCATGTTTGCGACTGCGATGACTCGTTATGTAAGCAAAGCCGCATCGGATGCTGCACGTTTGTTGGTCGTCACTTCGATTTTTGCTGCTGCCTTGTCCGGTCAAAATATCATTGCTCGGTATCTTTTTAACTTGGGCGCGGATAAGGTTTTGCCCGCCGTACTCGGTAAGGTGCATAACAAGCATCAGTCGCCATTCGTGGCGGCGATCGTTGTAAGTGCGGTCTGGCTGGTTATGCTTATCGGAATTGCTGCTTCGGGTGCAGATCCGGCCGTAACATACGGCTGCGTGGCGGGCGTCGGCGCCTTTGCCATCATGATTTTGATGACTCTAACAAGTGTTGCTGTCGTGATCTTCTTCAGGCGCTCGTCGCATGTACAAGATTCTACCTTGTGGCATACGTTGATTGCTCCTGCTATCGCATCGGTTGGCCTCGCTGCCATCCTTGTTCTCGCGGTAAAGAATTTTTCTCTCCTTATTGGCGGCTCGGATACTCTATCAGAGGTGATGCAAGCGCTTGTTTGGATTACGTTTGTATCAGGCGTTTTGCTTGCACGGCTTTATAAAACGACGAAGCCGAATGTGTATGCACGGATTGGCGGTCAGCAGATTTAGTTTTAAACGCTAAATGGTCAACGAAGTTCAATTGACTTCAAAGTTCAAGAAAAAGGTGATGTGATGACGGACGACCAATTATTGGCAGCAAGCCTAAAGATCGCCATGAGAAAGATGCCTTCGGCGGTATCCCTGATTACCGCTTTAGACGTCGAACAAGGTCGGCCGGTGGGGATGGCTGTTTCGGCGGTCATCCCAGTTGCAATGGATCCACCGTCAATGTTGATCTCGATCAATCATTCAACCAGCCTACATCCTGTGTTAACGCGTCACCGGCGTTTTTGCGTAAACATGCTCACTGATACGCATTCCGACTTAGTGCGACTATTCTCCGACCCTTCACGGCGCGCAGAGCGCTTTTCGGGGAAGGACTGGTCTACTCAGGATGAACTTCCCTTTTTAAGGGATGCCTTGAGCAACATATTCTGTGACGTGGAGGGCAGTACCACGTTTGGCACGCACGAGTTGTTTATCGGGCGCGTTACAGACGTGAAGACAAAGCCGGATAGTCAACCTTTGGGTTGGCTCGAGGGCGAATGCGCGAGGCTGTTGCCGTTGGCAACATTCGCCTGATTTTCAAGACATTTGCCGTGGCACCTCCGAGGTGCGGTGGAAAAAACGGGTATTTAACGAGAGTGCCACGCGAAGGGGAAAGTGTGAATAAGCCAGATTATGCGGTCATAAATGCTGAACTTGAGAGATTGTTCGCTCTAGACGGTGCGACTAAATTCGACGCTGCAGTGCGTTCATCAGCGGCTGGGGAAATTTTCGGCCAGGCAATGTTTCGCGGTCTATACACGTTCGCAAAAAACCGGGAGGAGCGGAGACTGTGGGATGCACTCGCAAAAATCGAAACGGTCACGCTGGAGCAGGTGAGTGCTTATATGAAAAAATATGGCGTGCCACCGCCCGACCGGGAGATATTTGCGCGCGAAGGATACAGAGTTGCAGCCTTGTTCGAAGGGACTTCGGTGGACACTTATTTCGAATGGTTAGAGCCCGAGGTAAAAAAGGCCGTTAAAGGGTTCGCATCTATGCTCGACATGAGTTCCAATCCGAACGATCGGGCACTGGCTGGCCTACTCGTTAAGCACGAAGATGTAATCGCAAAATGCTGTGAATCAATTCGTCGCAATGGAAGCATCAACGATGCTTGCATTGCGCTCGAAGTTGATTTCACGACCATCGAACACTGACCTTCCTAGTGAGGAAAATATGACAGTCCAGAATGAGGTGCCTTACCTGAAATATCAATATCCGACAGACGGTTTTGTCGGAGTTGACACCGACATCTTGTCCAAGGCGACTGCGTTGGTTCCGCTTCTCCGTAAAAATTCGGAGCAGGCAGATCGAGATGGCGTGATCCCGGACGAAAACATCGCAGCCTTGTCCGAGGCTGGGCTGTGGGGTCTTACACGACCAAGTGCCCGGGGCGGTTACCAAACTAATGTCCGGACGACCGTCGAGGTGATTAGGGAGATCGCATCGGGATGTGGATCGACGGCATGGGCGATGATGATATCCACCGTCGAACAATTTGTAGTCTGCTTTCTGAACGGCAATGCACAAGATGATATTTATTCGGTAAGCACGAACCCTCGCTTCTGTGGCACGTTTGCCCCTACTTCAAAAACTCGCCGTGTTGACGGTGGAATTATTGTATCCGGGCGATGGGGTTGGTCTTCCAATAGCGAGCACGCTGATTGGGCTTTCATGGGAATTCCGATCCCGGACGAAAACGGTGGAATCGCAGGCTACGGTCAGGCTTTACTTCCTATGAGCAAGTGTAGAATCGAGCGTACCTGGGATGCAGCGGGCTTGCGTGCCTCTTCGAGCCATCATGTAAGCGCAGAAGAGGTGTTTGTTCCAAACTACATGGTGTTGGACATCATGGCTGCCGCTCAAGGTAACAGGACATCTGCTTATGAAGGTTCGCTTTATCAGTCGGCCTTCACTGCTTCGCTGAACCTGATGACTGCGTCCCCGATGCCAGGCCTTGCGCAACATGCGCTGGACTCTGCTATCAAAAATGTCGGCGAAAAGCCCGTCACGTACACCACCTACACAAAGGGCAAAGACGCGCCGACAATCCAGATTGGCATCGCTCGGGCCAGTTCAAAGATCGATACGGCGCTCATGCATATGCGCGCAGCAGCTGACGGCATTGATAGTGCTGTAACGAGCGGGAAGGAATTGAGTGTCGAAGACTTCGCACGAGTACGTATGGCTACCGGCGTCATGGGTGAGGAGAGCCGAGATGCCGTGGATTTTGTTCTCGATGCATCAGGGGCCGGCGTGTTCTTGCGTTCAAACCAAATCCAACGCGCTTGGAGAGACCTTTCGGTAGCAAGTCGACACGGCTATCTACTTAATACCACCAACGCGCAAATTTATGGTGCGCACCTTCTAGGTGGTACGCAGATCGCGCCGCTTCTTTGAAAGATTGACCCATGGCTTAACTCAACGTAGAGACGAAGAAAAATGTCTGATGAAAATGAAGTTAAAAAGATTATTGAAGAGAAGCATGCTCTCATCGCGGAGGCATTCCGCCGTGAAGATGCATCGATTATCGCAAATCAGGTGTTCAGCGAAGACGGCTGGTGCATCGGTGCCGCTGAAAACAACTTTCACGGTCGAGCTGCGATCGAGAAAGTGTTTAGTTCCTTTGTGACGGCGTACAACTGGACGTCATCGCCAAATGTAACGAAGGTTACAGACGCAATGGCGTGGGATTTGGCAGAAGCATCAATTCGTTCGAAGCACGAAAGCGACAGCCACCACTTCAAGCTTTTATTTGTATGGCAAAAGGTGGGAGAAACCTGGCGCGCGGGAATCCAGATGTATGTCGACGGGAAACTCGGGACACAGAGTCAAGGAAGCTAGGAAAGCGGAGGCTATGGTCGGCAGTTGATCATAGCCTATCTCGTTTTCTTACCACGCTATTGATAATTCTGCTTCGGTTTGCCGTACCGCAAATTGCTGCATCCGATCAAACTGCTTTTTCGACAGCAACTAGAGAGAAGACGATAGAGGCGTGCGGGCGTTGCCGATTGTAGTGACGCTCAATTCAGTCGATGATATCGATTAAGATGGGACGCGCGTTTCGTAGTCCATCGGATCCTTCCGTTCGACCTTTAGAGTCATGGCAAAGCTGTCGATCAACACGTGACCTCAAGCGTTAGCATGAATCGTCATCCGTAAGCGATAGCTAAAGCACACTCGATTGCCAGAGGCATCGGAGAACGGGGTTCAGGCCTGTCTACTTTTTGCCGCAGTTGCCATGCCTAGAAGCGTCCAGTTGGCTGCCCGTTGGTCGAGAGTTCGGCAACAAAGGTCGACAGCCCATTTTCCATAACGCTTTGTTTCGTCGCTGTCTGGCTCCAGGCATAGAATGCGAAACACCTCTGCATATCCGTAGCTGCCACCGACGTCCTCGGGCGGATACATCCGCCCGTCGATCTCGAAGTCATGCAAATGCGAGTCGGTCGACCCCGAGGTGGCTTGCAGGGAATGTGATGCAGCTTGCGCAAGCTGATATTGCCGTCGAGGTGGATCCGTCGCCAGACGGGCGGCTTAATGTCACGGATCCTGCGTGTGAAGGGTGTAGAAGAGTTATGAATAAGGTTCGACGTTGCAAGCCCGGCGAGTTAGCATCAGGCTATAGATCATAGCGCTCGCCTTCGCACCTGCAACGATGTCACTGGAGCAGCCCCACCTATCTGAGAACACGAGGACACTCTTAATTAAGAGGTAGTCTTGTGCCTATCGGTAAGCCTGGTTATGACATGGAATGCGCCGATATTCCGACCCGGCCGGACGCCATCGTCGGCGCACCGCGCAGGGAAAATCTTCACCGTGCTCGAAACGCTGGAATTGGGAGCTTCGGTATCGGCTGTGGCGCGTCGGTATGGCGTCAACGCTAACCAAATGTTCGCGTAGCGCTAGCAATACCAGGAGGGCAGTCTGGCAACGGTCAAGGCAGGTGAATTTGCTGTACCCGCATCTGGAGCTATCCGCCGCTATCAAAGAAATCATGGAACTGCAACGGCTCCTCGGAAAGAAGATGCTGGAGGTGAAAATTCTTAAAGAAGCCGTAGATTGCGGCCGCTCAAAAAACCTGAGTGCGCGCCCGCCCTCGCGCCCGGGGGACGACCGATGAAAACGGTCTGAAGTCGTCGGCGTGCACGCTCTTGTGTGGCGGTGAAGCGGGTGCGGCCGGCTGACTGGCGCAATGGCTGTCGTGCTCGCGCGACCAGGATGCCGGGCAACGCTTCGCCCCTTCGGGGAAACCATTGAATAGCGGTTAGCTAGGTGAGTATTGGTCAATACCGACCAGCGAATGCGTAGTTTCGATCGCGAGTTGATTGAGGAGCCGCTGCCGCCCCCGTTCGTTCGACGCCACTTAATAAAATGGCAGAGTTCATTTTGAAGACAATTAAGTACTATTCTGTGCCTTCACGCATAAGCCTGATAAGCGAACAGCGCTCGCGGATCCGCCTGCGGCTGCGAATGATAAATAAACACCACCCACATAGGGCTTAAAGCGATTGCTACAATGCGGGCGTCGGCGATGATCGTTCGCGGCGAAAAGATGTACGGGTATCTTCCTTCACGCGCAACTTAATGATGCGGATCGGTAACCGTCTTAAGCTAACAAGGCTTCCGGGGCAGACGCGGTCTGCTCGACCGTGACGGCTTTCAAAATACCGCGAAGTGTCGCTTGCCGTTGTTCATGCGGTGATGTGGTCAACGATGCCGCGAAGTCCGGCGTGACTGCCATTGTGTGAAGCGCGAGATCGATAGGGTCGAGGCAGTTTCCTGACAGTGAAAAGGGATTTCCCGCGACCACGGTGGTGAAGCAGTCGATCGCCATTCCGAAACATTCTAAGAAAAGTGGTTCAAGCGTACGAGACTCAAGCGAGCTGACGAGTGCCAGACGATAGCCGTTCTGCGTCAATGATCGAAGTGTGGCGGGGAAGGCTGTGCGCGCCTGCGCAAACGCGTCCCCCGAATCGGATCTTCGATATTGCTCGAGCGCCGCATCAACGATAACAATAACTGCATCGAGACTCATGTTGGCTCTGACCTGTTGTATATGTTAGGTCCGGAGCGGGCAGCCTGCATGCAATTAGGGTGGTATTGCAGGCTTAGCAGGCTGCTCCGATGACGGACCTCAAAGTTAGGAACGCTGTTCGCTATCTGCAGTGAGTTCCTCGATTTCTTTCAGGAAGTCGTCTTTGTAGCTCGTACTCTTTGCAGCGGAACTTTTCTTGACAGACTGCGCGTAGTGGTATTGCTCGTACGGCACTGAGCGCACGGCTGCAATGGGATCTTCGGAATCACGATAGATACCGATCCCAGGCGCGCCGAGCTGATAGCCCATGAGTCGCAAAAGGTCATCTGGCAACGTTTTGGCGATCTCCATAGGAACACTCAGGAACTGATTTTCTTCTTGCTTCACCCAACCAACTGAATAGGTAATATTAATGCCCTTGCGAACGAAATCTTCGGTTGTATTGGGCCCGGCGCCGTGGTAAAGCTTGCCAGAGTAAATAAAAGCATCTCCACGTTTCATCACAACAGGCACCGTGTCTTCAAACTTGTATTTCAGCCCAAGGGGCAGCTTATGACTACCCGGAACGATGCGCGTCGCGCCATTCTCTTCGGTGAAATCCGTCATCGCCCAGATCGTATTGCATTGAATATGATAATCGCCAGGGAATTCGTAGAAGTCCCAGGCTACCTCGTCAACATGCACAGGTTGCGATCGCGCACCCGGACCGACTGACAAAATTTGCGCCTGATTTAGCTGGAATGAGAAAGCATGAGACAGCCACTGTTCAACGCATCCAAGCACAAGCGGATCAGTAACCAGCTTTCGCGCATACGTCGATCGAGCAATCAAGGCTCCCGTGCGGCGCGTGCAAAAGCCATTAAGCTGATCCCGGCCGTAGCAGGTGCGGTCGATCCACGGGTCCATTTCTGCGGCGATCTTGTCCATCAGCGCGTTACCGGCAAGATCCTCGATGATGCAATAACCATCGTCGCGAATCCGCGCCATCACCTCTTCAACGCTGGCAGTACGGGGGAGACGATTCAGTTCCTTCGTTGACATGTCTGGTTCCTATGCGGAGCACACCCGCAGGGGGCGTGTGGATATTCAATAGCCGAGTCGACGGCGATTTCTATTGGGACGAACGAGATACAGCCAACGGCGCATACCCCTTAGCGCGCCAACGTCTGTACACGAGAACTTTATATGAATGAACGCTCATTTCCAAGCCTAAAATAAAGGGGTTTACCCGTTGTTGGCAGTAGGGGGAAACACGGAGTGGCGAACCTCGAATTTAATTTTGACCCAAGGAGAACATGTGGCACACTGCATGTGAACAACTGTTCATTCACATGACGGAGAAACATCATGGCATCGGTTTTAGAAAATGGCAGACTGGCGGGAAAGGTTGCGATCGTTACCGGCGCCGCCGGCGGGATCGGAAGAGCAATTGCTCTGGCGTACGCTCGCGAGGGCGCGCAAGTGATCGCTTCTACGAGCCGCAACATGGACGGCCTCTTTGAGACGAAATCGATGGCAGCAGAGGGAACGATTGAAGCAGTCAACGCTGACTCGTCCAAAGCAGCCGATGTGAAGGAACTCGTCGATTTGGCGGAGCGGAAGTTCGGTAAATTGAACATTCTTTGTTGTAATGCTGGCATTCTTACCGATGCAACTATCGAAGAAACCTCTGAAGAGGATTGGGACCGGACCATCGATGTCAACCTTAAGGGCACGTTTCTCGGCGCTAAGTATGCTATTCCAGCGATGAAACGCGCCGGGGGAGGCTCCATCATCAATCTCGGCTCCGTAAATAGCTTTGTAGGAGAACCGCTTCACGTCGCTTATTGCGCTTCTAAAGGTGGCGTCTTGTTGGTGACAAAATGTATCGCCATTGAATATGCCAAAGACAAGATTCGCGCCAACGCGGTGTGTCCCGGCTGGATTGACACGCCGATGAACACCCAATACATCGAAAACCTCGGCGGGTTGGATGCGGTTGAGAAGATGCTTGAAACGGTGCAGCCTCTCGGAACCGGAAAACCTGAGCAAGTGGCCGCCGCCGCTGTATTCCTCGCGTCAGACGAGTCTAGTCTGATTACCGGAACCTCAATTCTTGTCGACGGTGGGTTGACAGCGCAGTGACGGAGTGGAGCCGTGTGCTGAACCGTCTAGGAAAGGCCCTACTGCATACGGCTTTGAGCAAGCCGAACCTCACTTTGCGTTTACTGAAAATCCTGTATTTGCGCTCGGAAAATGCGGTCTTGATTGCACAGCGATGAGGAAATTATGTCTGGCGACGATTCTCTTACAAAAGTAAAGCAAGAATATGAACTTCGTACTCCGAAGTCTAAGAAGATGTACGAGGAAGCGCAGCGCTTCCTCCCGGGAGGCGTAACGAGATTTACAAATTTTTATGAGCCTTATCCGTTAACGGTCACCAGCGGAGAAGGCTGCTATATGGTTGACGCTGACGGTCATCGCTATATCGACTACGTCTGCAACTATGGATCACTAATCCACGGTCATACTCGCGCGGAAATTATTGAGGTAGTGCAAAAGCGGTTGCGGCACGGAACGGCCATTGCCGCATCAATCCCTGAACACGTGCAGTTCGCCGAGATGCTTTCTTCCCGCATTCCTAGCGCGGAGATGGTTAGATTCTGTAACTCGGGCCTAGAAGCCACGATGTTTGCGCTGCGAGCCGCGCGGGCATACACCGGAAAGACAGGCTTTATCAAGACTCAGGGCGGTTACCACGGACTTCACGACGCCGTCGAATTCTCTGACACTCGCAACGGGCGAGGCGCTCAGCCTAATTCTGCTGGAATGTCGAAGGGAGCCGCCACCGAGGTGTTTGTCGTGCCCTTCAACGATCTCGAGTCGGTTTCGGACGTACTACGCGCGCATGCTGATGTAGTGGGAACCATCATGGTGGAACCGGTGATGGGTGCAGCAGGCATGATCTTACCCAAGCCTAACTATCTCGAAGGCCTGCGACGGCTTGCTGATGAATACGGATGCGTACTCGTGTTCGACGAGATCCAGACTCTTCGAATGAGCCTAGGGGGAGCGCAACAGCTGTATTCGGTCACGCCGGACCTCACCACAATCGCAAAGGTGATCGGCGGTGGTTTTCCTGTAGGGGCAGTCTGCGGCAAGCGAGCCGTTATGCGGATGTTCGACCCACGCAGCGACAACGTCGTAAAGCATGGCGGCACGTTTAGCGGCAATAACATTTCTCTCGCCGCGGGAATGAAGGCGCTTGAGTTGCTCGACACACATGCGATTGAGGAGCTCAATCGCTTAGCATCACGGCTAGAGGCAGGCATTGCCGATGCGTTTAAAAATCTAGACCATCCCGCCTGCGTGACCACCGCAGGTTCGATGTTGCATGTGCACTTCGTCCAGGATCGGCCGACAGAATATGTGGCGCCTGGAACGACCGCGGCAAGACTGTACACAGTGCAGCACCTGGCCTTACTTAACAATGGAATCTTCCTTTCACCTCGAGGGACGATCTATGTATCAACTGCGATGAACGATGACGTAATTGATCATACAATTGAAGGATTCCGTGCCATTGTTCCGGCTATGAACGAGGCGCTACGTGCGTGATGCGACTTTAGATTCATCCAGTCGCGGTTCAGCCCGCCAAAAATAGCGCGGGTCTTGCAGAGTTTGCCGGTCCACGATGCGGCTTCTGCGTTGTGATGCGCTCGTGGCGGCCGAAGGGGCTCGTCATTAGTGTCGTCGCCGCGCATAGGGTGAGATTGTCGCAAAAAAGTTAGGGTGAACACTGACTTTGTTCTCGTTGACTTATCGAACGGACCGCCTAATATGGCATATGAATGAACGTTCATTTAATAACAGGTGCGTAACAACGTTAGCACCGAGCGTTTGTAAATGGATGATTAGATATCTTCTTAGCGGAGCAGTGTCGTATGACCTATCGTATTGCAATTGACACGGGCGGTACGTTCACCGACGTCGTGGTCGCCGATTCAAAGCACAATCTCATTGTGAATAAGGCGCTTACGGACCATAGTCGCGTCTTTAATGGAATCAAAGAGGCATTGGGCGTAACGGCGAAATCGTTAGGCATCACGGTTGATGCACTTATCGCTGAGACGACGATTTTCATCTATGCGACAACCCGGGCTACTAACGCGATCCTCGAAGGAAAAACCGCAAAAACCGCTTTTCTTACGACGAAGGGCTTTAAGGACACCCTCTTGCTTCGAGAGGGGGGGCGGCCGAATGCCTTTGACTTTTCGAAAGACTATCCCGATCCGTACGTGCCTCGTCGGTTCTCTTTCGAGGTCGATGAGCGGATTGATGCAGAGGGCAATGTAGTCAAGCCGCTCGATGACGACCAGGTCAGGTCAGTGCTCGCGAGAATCAAGGCGGCGGGAGTGGAAGCCGTTGGCGTTTCACTTCTGTGGTCGATTGTGAATCCCGAGCACGAGTTGCGCATTGGAAAACTTATTGAGGAGTCGCTTCCCGGCGTTCCGTACACGTTGTCACATGACATCAATCCTGTGATACGGGAATATCGTCGTGCATCCTCAGCCGTGATCGACGCATCTCTTAAGCCGCTGATGCAGCAACATCTACGCAACCTTGAGGAAGACCTTGTCAAGGCAGGGTTTGTAGGCGAGCTATTCACGGCCACGTCTTTCGGTGGCGTCATGCGGGTAGAGGACTTGGTCAATCGGCCCATCTATTCGACTCGAAGCGGTCCTTCGATGGCACCTATCTCAGGAAGGACGTATGGAAGCGCTGAGCTTGGCGCGCGGGACGTGATTATCTGCGATACCGGCGGAACGAGTTTTGACGTTAGCATGGTCCGGGACGGGAACGTCGTGTTTACCGGCGAGACATGGCTGGGGGGGCGATTCATTGGACATTTGACCGGCCTTTCTTCGGTCGATGCTCGTAGTATTGGTGCTGGGGGAGGGTCGATCGCGTGGGTCGACGAGGGAGGTCTGCTTCGTGTAGGTCCCGAGAGCGCAGGTAGTGAACCCGGCCCTGCCGCCTATGGACGCGGTGGAGACCGGCCGACCGTCACGGACGCGGCGACTGTGCTCGGCTATCTCAATCCTGCAAACTTTCTCGGCGGCCGCTTGACGTTGGACGTCGCTGCCGCGCGCCGCGCAGTATCCACGGTAGGGGAGAAACTGAACCTGTCCACCGAAGAAGCCGCCGTCGCAATCATGCGCATCGCAAGCGAACACATGGTTCAGGCCGTGCAGGAAATTACGGTGAACGAGGGTGTTGATCCACGATCGTGCTTGATGGTCGCGGGTGGCGGAGCGGCTGGTCTGAACATCGCAACGATCGTCAAAGAAACCGGCGCTAAGCAAGTGCTCATTCCAAGAACGGCAGGGGGGCTGAGCGCGTGTGGGGCTCAGTTCTCAGACATCATCTCAGAGTTCTCTGCGGCATCGCTTTTCAGCACTCGTGCGCCAGACCTTCGGCAGGTCAATGAAGTATTGGCCGGCTTCGACGCCAAAATTGATGCGGTCGAGAAAGAGCTGGCGAAGAAAGGTATCCACGGAGTGAAGCGTACCTATTACGCAGAAGCAAGGTATGAGGGTCAAGCCTGGGAGCTGGAAGTGCCCTTGAACGGCAGCCGAATTGAGAGCGAGGAACAACTGGGTGCGTTCGTTGAAGATTTTCATGCGACCCATCAGCGAGTATTCGCTGTAGTCGATCGCGGATCGAATGTCGAAGCTGTCTCGTGGAAAGCGCGAATGACAGCAACGGTTGACAAGCCGCAGCTCGTGCCTCAGTCATCCGGCGACGTGGCAACGCCGCGCGATATCCGAAAAGCGCACTTTTTCGACACAGGTACGGTCGACACTCCTTGTTATGACGGTCCTCGCTTGAAGATCGGTACGAGGATTGAAGGCCCTGCAATTATCGAAGAGCCTACGACCACCGTCGTTGTCTACCCGGGGATGGTGGCTAACGTCACTCAATACAAGAACTATCTGATCGATTTGGGAGCATGAGAATGTCCACCGTTAAGAGCAAAGACACATTCGACCCCGCAACGTTGGCAGTCATCTCCAATCGGATAAACGCGATCCTGCGGGAGATGACGAACACGCTGCTTCGCAGCGGTCGTTCGGCGATCCTTACCACCGCACGAGACTTTTCGTGTTCAATTGTGACCGCTGACAATCGTTTGTTGGCGACCGCCGAAGGGTTGCCTGTCCATATCTTTGGTTCTCATTTGCAGACAGAGACGATGTCGGAACTCCACGCCGACCTTGCGCAAGGCGACGCGTTCCTGCACAACGATCCGTACAGTGGCAACACTCACGCTGCCGATCATACGATTCTGGTTCCGGTGTTTATCGGCGGAAAGCACATGTTCACCGCGGTAGCTAAGGCGCACCAGGCTGACATCGGAAACAGTTATCCAACAACGTATATGCCCTACGCCAAGGACATTTACGAGGAGGGCGCGCTCTTCTTCCCGGCGACGCGCATCCAGCGGAACTATGAGGACGTCGCCGACATCATCCGCATGTGTCGACTTCGTATTCGAGTTCCGGATCAATGGTACGGCGATTATCTCGCATGTCTCGGGTCGGCTCGCATTGGGGAAAAAAGGCTGACAGAGCTTGTGGAAAAGTACAGCGCGGACGTGATCGACCGCTTCATTGAGGAATGGTTCTCTTATTCCGAGCGCCGAATGGTGCAGGCGATTAAGAAGCTTCGCAGCGGCACCTACGCAGCAGTCAGTTCTCACGACCCGCTGCCGGGCATCTCTGAGGAGAGTATTCCTGTGAGTGTCACCGCGACTGTTGATGCAGACGAAGGACGGGTGGTGATCGACTTGCGTAATAACCGAGACTGCCTCGCAGCCGGCATCAACCTTTCACGAGCTACCTCCACAAACAGTGCTCTGACGGGACTTTTCAACGTGCTCGACCCCGATATGCCTCATAACCACGGGGCGCTGGCTCGGGTCAAGGTCGCCATTCGGGAAAATTGCATTGTCGGCTATCCAATTCACCCCACATCCTGTTCGATGGCCACGACCAACCTCGCAGACCGAGTGATTAATGCAACGCAGTCCGCTTTGTCCGGAGCCAGCGCGTTCGGACTTGCAGAAGGTGGGGCATCGCTCGCTTCCGGCACCGCCGTCATTGCCGGTAAGGATGCGAGAAAGAACGACACGCCGTATGTCAATCAGCTTGTCGCTACCGCGATGGGCGGAGCCGCATCGGCCGTGAGCGACGGATGGCTTACGATGGGGATTCCTGTGACTGGCGGGCTGCTGCAACGAGACTCGATCGAAGTCGACGAGCAGAAATACCCGATTTTGTTCGATTCGCTTGAAGTCGTACCGGACTCGGGTGGGGCTGGGACTTACCGCGGCGGAGCAAGCACTAGAGTGCAATATGGGCCGAGGTTTCACGACATGAGCGTAGCCGTCTTCGCTGACTCTGCTACCAACCCGGCGCGAGGAGCGCAAGGAGGTGCGGCAGGGCAACGAGCGTACGTCGCTGTCCTCGATTTAAAGTCAGGCAGGGAGGAGGAGATCGCCCCTATCGGCCAGTTGACGGTTGACAACAAGCAGCGGTTGGTTGGTATCGACGCGGGCGGTGGTGGGTTTGGTAATCCAACAGAACGAGACGAAGAACGTGTATTGAAAGACGTTCTGGAGGGCTACGTGTCGATTAAGCAGGCGGCAGACGTGTACGGCGTTGAATTCAGCGGAGACCCTTTTAACGAAAGTTTCAGTATTGACGCTAGTGGCACGCGTTCCCGACGACAACGCATGAAGCAGTAACTATGGAAGGGCTGCGGTCTCTTGCGTGGCGCGCAGTGAACGCGGCTTATCCTAAAGATGACGAGACGTCTTGCAGACGCGCTAAGTAAGACGAGCCCCAAAACCGAAAGGATATCGTTGTCACGGTCTTGAGGCGATTCGCAAGGTAACCTTTGACTTAACGAAAGTGGTGCTTGTTTCTATAACTGACCGGTAGGCGGAATTCTTCGGAGGCGAGCACCTGCAACCGCTGTGCAATGGTTCGTGAACGGATCACTGCAGTCTGGCCATCCAACGAGTTGGGCGCAAAGCTCACTGCCGAAGTCATCAAAACGTTATAGACCGTCCCAATGGTCGATTTGGAGTTGTTCGAATGAGTATTTATCCCGGAGTGGTAGCGAAGACTCTTAACGTTGGCCGCTGTGAAGTGAGTTACTTCGATGGCGGTAGCGATCGGTGCGACGGAGCACCAATTGTACTGATCCACGGTACCGGCGGGAGATGCAGTACTCATTTCTTCACCTTGTATCCGATGCTCGCGTCGCGACATAGGGTTATCGGCATCGATCTGTCTGACGTGGATCCCGATGGTCAAAATGAGCTGACTATCGAAAGTCTTTCGAGTCAGGTGCTCGCCTGTTTGGATAGTGCGTGCGCGAGCAAGCCCGCACTTCTCGTTGGTTATTCTTTAGGTGCTGCAGTTGCCGTTTCAGCCGCTAGTCGAAGCCCTGCCAGCGTAGCGGGGCTTGTGTTAATGAATGGTTGGGCGAAGTCCGACAATTTGCTTCGTCTCAGAATTAGCCAATGGCAAACCTTGCGTGCCAGCGGCAACATGTCTGCTCTCGCGGAAACGATGATTTTGAACGTGTACAGTCGTGCATTCTTATCGGCTCGCTCTTGGACTGATGTCGAGCAGATGTGCGAGGTCTATGCTGTTGGCCCCGGAAGCGATCGCCAGATGGCCTTGAACAAGGTCCTTGACGTATCAAAACACTTAGAAAACGTCGCATGTCCAGCGTTGGTAATTGGCAGCACCTACGACCAGCTGATCCCGCTCTCGTATAGCCAGGAGTTGGCCGGCGGCATCAGGGACGCTGCTTTTGCGGAAGTGCATTGCGGTCATGGTTCGGTGACAGAGAGGCCTGCTGAGATTTTTCGCCTAATTGACAAGTTCTCGCGAGATATGTCGATTGCGCGTGCTCAGGCATATTTCAGCGACAACAGTCTGAATCAATTGAACGTTTTCTCGGAGTAATCGAGCAATGGACAACTTTAAAACTGCAGACACCGACGTCCTTGACGTGATTATCGTAGGTACCGGATTTTGCGGGATCGGAATTGCGAGCCAACTTAAGCGGCGCGGCATCACGTCGATGATCATCCTCGAGCGCGCCGGCGATGTTGGCGGTGCTTGGCGGGACAACCAGTATCCTGGTGCGGCATGCGATCAACCATCGCACCTTTATTCGTTTTCCTTCCGACTCAATCCGGAATGGCCCAGCGTGTTTTCATCGCAGCCGGCAATCTGGCAATACCTTAGGACTGCAGCAAACGAAGAAGGATTGCTGCCTTTTATCCGGTTTAATTCGGACATGGAGGACGCGCGCTGGGACGGCAAAGAGCATTGCTGGGTCGTTCGAAGCGGGAGTAAATCGTTTCGCGGAAAACTGCTGATCAGTGCAGCCGGCCTTCTTTCAGACCCTAAGCTTCCTGACATCCCGGGGCTTGAAAGCTTCAGTGGCGAGATGTTTCATTCGGCGAGATGGAATCATGATAGTACGCTTGAGAACAAGCGCGTGGGCGTGATCGGAACTGGAGCCTCAGCAATTCAGATCATTCCAGAAGTCGCAAAGGTCGCGTCAAAGCTTACCGTGTTTCAGCGGACGGCTCCGTGGATTGTGCCCCGCCCCGATCGAGACTACACGGAAGCCGAAAAGGGCATGTTTCGCAAAGTGCCAGGAAAAATGCAGGAGTTGCGTACGTCGATTTTTTGGGAAAATGAAGAGCGATTTGCGCAGCGTGCCGCAGTTCCATCGCTGCTCAAAAAAGCGACGGATATCGCGCTCGCACATCTTGAACGGCAAGTTCCCGACCCGGTCTTGAGGAACAAACTGACTCCCAACTACGAGATCGGCTGTAAGCGAATTCTGAAGTCCAGTGACTACTATCCAGCACTTGTTCGCAGTAATGTGGAATTGGTGACGGATGGTATAGCAAAGATCGATGGCCGGGACGTGATCACAAGGAGCGGTGAGCGTTTTGAGCTCGATGCGCTTGTTCTCAGCACCGGTTTCGAAGCAACCGAGTTGCCAATATCCCGCAGAATCTTTGGCAGGAACGGACAGTCTCTTTCGTCACGCTGGTCCGACGGCGCAGAGGCATTCGCGACAACGTCTGTCAGCGGCTTTCCCAACTTCTTTGTGTTAGGTGGTCCCAACACGGGGATCGGACACAATTCGCAGGTGTATATGTTCGAAGCGCAGATGCAGCATGTCCTTCGCGCAATGGATTCGATGCGGCAGAAAGGGTCCAACGTCCTCGAGGTTTCCCCAGCGGCGGAGGACCGATTCAGGAACGGTATTGAAAAGCGTGCGTCGACCACAGTATGGATGACGGGCGGCTGCGCGACTTGGTATGTCGATCCGCGAAGTGGTCGCCTCACCACCCTATGGCCCGACTATTCTCATGTTTTTCAGGAAGAAATCTCGCCGTTCAGCGAAGCTGACTACATTTACGGCGCCCCAAAGATGCCTCTTTCGGAAGCGATCAGCGAATCTGCGTTGCGAAAGTGATTTATCAGTATCGTAGTTGAAAAGGCCTTGAGAATTGTAGGCCTAGGTAGTTGAAGGAGGTAAGTCTTTTGGTTGACATGGTGACGGTTTAGTCTCAAGAAAAGGGACCGTGGAGCGATACGAAATGCAGATGTCGCTCCGCCAAGAATTGTAATCAACTGTGACAACAACGCGCGCAGCGAATTGCGTCTATTGACGTCGAGACACGCGGTCATCGTGAGTCCGCGAACTCGTCAGCTAGCGCGTTCGGTGAGACGATTCTTTATCGATGACCCAAAGCGGGCCCGTTGAAGGAAGGTGTTCACTTTAGGCGCCACTAATCGAAATTTCATAGGTACGTAGCGATTTGCCAGCGCCTTGGTGCCTGCACTTCTGTAAAACGCTACGTTTGGTATTGTTGACCGGATTGCAACGGAAAGAAAATCATGGACGGCTTTATTTTCAATACGACACCGTCGATTGTCTGCAAATACGGCGTATCCCAACATCTTGGAGCGGTTCTAAACCACCGCCTCGGAAATCGGATCTTGGTTGTGTCGGACAAGTCACTCACCCGGCTGGGATTGATCGCCCCGATTATAGAAAGCTTAATTAATTGCGGGGTTGAAGTCAGTGTTTTTGACGATGTAATCGCAGACCCCCCAGAGTCAAACATAATGTCTGGGATTCATGCGGCGACAACGTTCGGCGCGACGGGCATTGTTGGGATCGGCGGCGGCTCCCCTATGGATGTGGCGAAGCTCATAGCGCTTCTAGTTGGCAGCAAGCAGACCTTAAAGCAAGTGTATGGCGTGGGGCAGGCGACTGGGCCACGCCTGCCGCTCGCACTCGTGCCGACCACCGCCGGCACTGGATCAGAAGTGACCCCGATATCTATCGTTACCACCGGCGAAGCGGCCAAGATGGGAGTAGTCTCTCCTTGGTTGCTCCCAGACGTCGCCGTCCTTGACGGAGCCCTTACGCTTGGGCTTCCATCCGCGGTGACTGCATCGACGGGCATAGACGCAATGGTGCACGCCGTGGAAGCGTATGCATCAATGTCTCAGGCCAATAATCCGATCTCGCGCGGCCTGGCCCGGCAAGCACTTCAGCTGTTGTCTGCAAACATCAGGGAAGCTACGCGCAATGGGTCAAATGCTTCTGCGCGCGAAGCAATGCTTCTTGGTTCGATGTTAGCGGGCCAAGCGTTCGCTAACTCTCCCGTTGCTGCCGTGCACGCTTTAGCCTATCCAATAGGGGCGCGATTCCACGTGTCGCACGGACTGTCAAACGCGTTAGTGCTTCCGCACGTGCTAACCTTCAACCTTGAACGCGCGACGAGAAGCTACGCAGACATCGCAGCAGACGTCTTCCCTTTCCTCGCCGAACAAGACGAAGGCTCGCGCGCGCGAAGTTTTGTGAGGGAATTGGCTGCCTTGACATCCGAGCTCGGCCTTCCGACCCGTCTGCGTGATGTCGGGATTCCGGAAGATTCGCTGCCGATGCTAGCGAGTGACGCGATGAAGCAGACGAGGTTGCTAGTTAACAACCCGAGAGAAGTCACCGAACAAGATGCGCTCGCGATCTACCAAAGTGCGTTCTAACTAGCGCAGATCGGTCGCTCGATAACCGGGTCTTGCTTGAGGTGATACGCAGATCCGCTGAAGTCCGTCTTTGGCAAAAGGCAATGTCCCGGGCGTAGTTGAAGGTTGAAGGCGGCGGTTCCCCGTTGGAAATCCGAGAGAATCGGGTTTCGACGACCAACTTCCCGGACAGGGAACCAAGGAGAACCGCCAAATGAAGCGTACCAAGAAGAAGCCCCAAAGCGCCAGCGCGCCGTTGCACGTGGTGCCCAAGCAGGACCCGGAAGGACTGCGTGCCTGTTTTGCCGAGAACAGTCAGCTCCTGTTGCCCATGCTCGATCTGATTCAGAACACCCGCGCGAGCATCGACGAGTTGATGCACGAAGCCGGCCGTAGCCTTGTCGAGCAACTGCTGGTGATCTCGGCGACGGAAGTCGCCGGCGAGAAGCATCCGGGCCGCAGAGGCGGCGAGATCCGCTGGCACGGCTCGCAGCAAGGCCAGATTGTGATGGACGAACGCAAGTTGAACGTGAAGCGGCCGCGCCTTCGGCGTCGTGGCGGCGGCGAAGTGCCGGTCCCCGCCTACGAGCAATTGAACGCGAATCCGCGGCTCGCCGAGCGCGTGCACGAGATCATGGTCACGGGCGTGTCGACGCGCAAATATGCCAAGGTCCTGCCCGAGATGGCCGGCACCGTTGGCATCTCCAAGAGCAGCGTCTCCCGCGAGTTCATCAAGGCCAGCCAGACGGCGCTCACGGAGCTGATGGGGCGGCGCTTCGATGACAAGGACTTCCTGGCGATCTACCTGGACGGCATCATCGTCGACTCACGTCACATCATCGCCGCTATCGGCGTGGACAGCCCCGGCGAGAAACACCTCCTGGGTCTCGCGAGCGGGTCGAGTGAGAACGCCCAGGTCGTCAAGGATCTGTTGCGCGGACTGATCGAGCGCGGCCTGCCTGCGGATCGCGAATACCTGTTCGTGATCGATGGTTCCAGAGCGCTGCGCTCGGCCATCGAGGAGTTCTTCGGCGAACGCGCCCACGTGCAGCGCTGCCGTCTGCACAAGCAGCGCAACGTCCTCGAGCGCCTGCCCAAGGAGAGCGTTTCGCAAACCGCCGCGATCATGAAGGCCGCCTACAAGTTGTCGACCGACGATGGCATCGCCAAGCTCAAGACGCACGCGGCGTGGCTCAAGGCCGACCATCCGGACGCCTCGGCCGCACTGCTCGAGGGGCTGGAGGAAACCTTCACGGTGAACAAGCTGGGCCTGACGCCGGCGCTGATGCGCGGGCTGTCGACGACCAACATCATCGAGAATCCCAACGGCGCGGTGCGCCGTGTCGCGGGGCGCGTGAAGCGCTATCGCGACGCCGACACGGCGTTGCGCTGGACAGCCGCGGGCTTCCTAGAAGCTGAGAAGCACTTCCGAAAGATCCTCGGCGTGAATGAACTCTGGATTCTCGCTGCGGCCTTGAAACGGTCAAGCTCGAAATCAATTGACCATGATCGGAAGGTTGCCTAACCTATGCCGCACCCGCCGTCCCAACCTTCAACTGTCTTCGGGACATCGCCTTGGCAAAAGAACGTTTACGTATCGCCGGGTTTCAAGTAACTGCTGGTTCGCAGGGACGATGCACCCGGCGCGTCACCAACACGCGCTGGATTTTTGGATGGTCGGCTACGAGCACGAACACGCTAGTTTCGACCATCTCTGCATGACGGTCTATGCCGCACCGACTCTTCCTCGAGAGTGTTGGGTCTTGCCTCAAAGAACGGCTTGCCCTTCGGCAAACAGTGGTCTCAGGGTATGTCCCAACCATAATTGATTTTTGACACAGCACGAAATTGCGCTAAGCTCATCGGTAAATGAACGTTCATTTCTAAGTCGTTAGCAGACAGTAATCAAGTAGCTTGTGAGCTTCCAGGGACATATGTATGCCTCAACACACTATCGTCAATAGCCCCGTGACCGAGCGAAGCGGCGCGGCTGCCGAAGAGTTGCACCCGTCGCGACGTTTGACCGGCCGCATAGGATTATTTGAACTCCTGTGTACCGTTCTCGCTTACTCGGCACCCGTGGCCGTAGTGTCCGGGTTCATCCCGTTTGTAATCTATTTTGATGGCAGCGGGGCGCCCGCGGTCTTCCTAATAGCAACGTTGATACTTTTGCCCTTCACCGTTGGATTTACCACCATGGCGAAATACGTCCCGAATCCCGGTGCGTTTTACGCCTTTATTACATCGGGCCTCGGGAGAACGGTAGGCTTGGGCGCTGCCTTCCTGGCAATGTTCGGCTACATGTTACTGGGGTTCACGACGTTGCCTTTCAACGCGGTGAACAGCAATATGCTGATAACGGGTACATTCGGCGGCCGTGAGATTGCTTGGTACTGGTATGGGCTTTTGTTTTGGCTGTTAAGCACAATTTTGTCATATTTTCGCATCGATCTATCAGCAAAGGTGCTGACCGTCGCAATGACGTTAGAAGTGGTTATTGTGGCGGTCTACGATGTCGCAGTAGGGTTCAATGGGGGGCCGGAAGGATTGAGTCTTGCCCCTTTCTCATTCCTCAACATCGGTAGCGGATCGCTCGGCATCGCCATACTCTTCGCAATCACCTGCTTTCTTGGTTTTGAGGCAACTGCGGTATTTCGGGATGAAGTGCGCAATCCTGATAAGACCGTTCCCTTAGCGGCTTATTCGGCTGTGCTGTTAATCGGAGGTTTCTACGCAATCTCTGCCTGGGCACTCGTGATCGGCTTTGGCGTTCATGGAGTTGGAGCCGCAGCAAATAAGGACGCTGCTGGTATGTTCGCGACATCGATGTCGCAATATGTCGGTAAGGTCGGGGTCGATTGCGCGCGCGTTCTTGTTGTAACGTCAATATTTGCATCAACTATCTCGACGCAAAGCGTCGTATCGAGATACGTCTTCAAGCTTGGTGCAGACGGCGTCCTGCCACGATTCTTAGGCGCGGTGCATCCCAAGCACAAGTCACCGTATGTCGCATCCTTTACGGTCAGTCTTGTTTGGTTAGTGCTAGGCGTTATCTTCACTTTAGCTAAGACAGACCCCACTATGCTGTATGCACGAGTGGCCGGTGTCGGCGCTTTTGTTGTACTCGTTTTGATGGCAATGACAAGTATCGCGGTTGTCGTGTTTTTTGGGCGCGCTAAACATATTCGTAATGTAAGTGTACTCAGGACCGTGATTCTCCCGATTCTCTCCGCTGTTAGTTTGACCGCTGTGTTGATATTGGCAATCAAAAATTTTGACACGTTGATTGGGGGATCTCCGCAGGAGGCAATTGAGCTGGAGATACTCACTGGGGCGATCTTTGTTGTCGGCGTTTGCACCGCCCTGTACTACAGGGCTCGGAAGCCAAGAGTTTATAGAATGATTGGAGCCGGAGAAGCTCCCGAGCACCAGGTGCTCTAACCATTACTCACTTTTCTAATTGTGCTGGCGCACAAAAATCGGGAGACATATGCACGAAGAACAACTTGAATCGGTCACCGAAGACCGAGTGCGACCCGTGGACTGGTTCAGGTGTACGGCATCGCTTGCACTTGTTGCATATCTGCTGAGCGGCCAGGATGCAAAAGCTCAAAGTAGCGTAACACTATACGGAGCTATCGACGCGGGACTGACATACATGCACAACGTGGCGGGCGAGAGCACGCGATTGAGCATGACGACAAGTAACCTTTCGTACAACATCTTCGGTTTCAAAGGAAATGAAGACCTTGGCGGAGGCGTGAAAGCCGTCTTCCAACTCGAGAGTTTCTTCAGCGTGGCCAACGGGGAACTGGTGAGACCGGACAAGATTTTCGGGGTGCAGTCATGGGTTGGTTTGACGACGCCAAGCTTCGGCACGGTGACAGTGGGGCGACAATTTGATCCGCTGACAGACTTAGTTCAACAGACGCAAGGCGACTATCGGCTCGGAGCAGTATTCACAACACCGGGAGATGTAGATAACGCCGACGACATTGCCTTGTTTAGCAATTCGGTAAAGTGGGCAAGCCCGACTTGGGGAGGGCTCAATGTGGAAGCCATGTACTCCTTCGGCGGGGTCGCTGGTTCAGTGTCTTCTGGGCAGGTGTACAGTGGAGCACTCGCCTACGTAGTCGGGAACCTCACTGCCGCAGCGGGCTATCTGCACATTGACAATGGCAATCCGAAATTCTCGACTCGCGGAGTTTCCAGCGCAGATTCTCTATTCAATGGTTCTGTCAATGCGGCATACGCATCGGCAAGGGCGATCGACATTGCTCGCGCAGGGCTCGCTTATGTTCTAGGAAGCGTCACCGTAGGCGGATACTATGGTTACGCGCGCTACTCGGTCGACGGCTATTCAACGTTTAGTTCTGCTGAACGTTACCAGACTGTATCAACGTTCGCCAATTGGCAGCCAAGTCCCGATCTCTCGCTGCAGGCCGGATATACATTCACCGCGTCAGGCGGTGACTCGTCCGCGCGCTATCACCAAGTTGCGGCCGGCGCCGACTATTTTTTTAGTAAAAGAACCGATGTGTACTGTCAGTTGGCGTATCAGAGAGCAAGCGGTGAAAACGGTCAGGGGCCAGCGCAGGCTGTGATCGGCTCATTAGTCGTTGATTCGGGAAAGAGCTCTCAAGGCTTAGTGACACTTGGACTTCGCCACAAATTCTAGTTAGTCAAAGACGTCAACGTGATGTATTTTTTAACGGGAGAAACGACACATGAGCAACGCAGCTGAAAACAGACAGTTGATTATGGACTACTTCGCCGCGTGGGAGCGGGGCGACGTCAAGGCCGGCGAAAGCTTTTGGGCGGATGATTTTGTTTCGTTTCAAGCCGGCCATAGCGCGCTTGCGGGAAAATATGATGGTCCACGCGATTTCGACAATCGTTGGATCCAGCCGCTGCTGAAAATGACTGATAATCGTTGGTACGTCTCGAACCAACCTGAGATTATTCTGTCCGGGGACGACGGCGTTGTTGTTATCGTCAAAGAATCGATGGAGCGCGAGGGTAAAGGACGGATAGATACCGAAAAACTCGTTGTTTATACTATCCGCGATAAGAAAATTAGGACGTGTCGTATGTATGACGGCGATCAAGGCGCTATCGATGATTTCTGGGCTTGATGGTTGGAAGGCCGTTCCTTCGGCTGCTATTCGCCCCGTCCTGCTGGAGTGTTTCTCGTCGGAAGCTAGACGCCGTTGCTTGACGCGATGAAGGCAACGGTCCCTAGATGCCGCTATGGGTGCTTGACATAGCGATGGGACTGACGAAACGGGGACGAAGGCATGTTTTAGGCACGAGTGGGGTCAGCGCTAAGGTATGGTACTCGTACATTGGAGCGCAAGGAAGATTGAAGGCAGTTGCAACGCAATCCTGATGCGCTGCGCAGAACTTGCTGTTGAGCTGGCGAGAATATTAGCCCTCTTTTCAGGTCCGTTGAAGCTTCGATGTACGAGTGTGGGTGTTTCTCAGGAGAACTCAGGTGACAGTAGGACGATTGGCAGGGAAGAGAGCAATCATCACGGGTGGCGCGAGCGGTATGGGTGCCTCTCAGGTTCATTGGTTCGCCCGCGAAGGCGCTGTCGTAGTGATCGCCGATGTTGACGCGGAGAGGGGCCAGGAACTGGCTCGGCAGTTCGACAACTGTGTGTGGTTCGAACGATTAAATGTAACCGACGAGACGAACTGGACACAGGTCGTAGAACACTCGGAGAACCTTTTAGGTGGCCCGATTGACATCCTTGTGAATAACGCGGGGATTCTGCGCGAAGCGAGTTTGGAAGAGACCACCTTGTCGGAATATCGATTGTGCACGGAGATTATGCAGACTGGGGTATTCCTCGGAATGCGTTCGGTGGCGCCCTCTATGCGGCGGGCCGGCGGTGGATCCATCATCAATGTTTCGTCGACGGCCGGTATTGTTGGTTACGCAGGAATCTTTGCCTATACAACTGCGAAATGGGCTGTACGAGGAATGACAAAGGCGGCCGCCCTTGATCTTGCGGAAGCTCGCATACGAGTGAATAGCATACATCCTGGTAATACGGACACGCCGATGATCGAGAACAAAGGATATTCGGTAGCGGACGTGCCGCTTCGCAGGAATGCATCAGTTGATGAAATATCGGCGCTGGTAACGTATTTGGCATCGGATGAGTCGCGTTATACCACCGGCGCTGAGCACGTGATCGATGGTGGTTTCTCCGTTCAGTAAGTCGAGTAACATCCATCCAGGGATCTTCGGGGATCTCACACACTGAAGGCTCTGGTATGAGTACACGAGCATGGCGGGTCGACCCGATCCGAATCGGTCAAACCCGCTAGACTGTTTTGGGGCGCTAGCATACGCACGTTGAGCCTCCAGGCTGAGCAAGAGGCGGTTGAGAAACCCAACAATTAATTTAATTCGCTACGGAGAGGAAGGCGACTTCAAGGCCGGCGGAAGCTTTTTGTCAAGAGATTCTTTTTCAATTCAAACCGGTCAATAGCGTTTTTGCAGGAAAAAACAGTTGTCTTTGCGATTTCGACAATCGTTGGACCTGAGCGCTCCTGAAAATGACTTAAATCATTAGGATCTATTGAATCAATCTGAGACGATTCAAGACGGTGACGACGGGGTTATTGTTACCGCCAAGGAATCGTTGGAGCGATAGGGTAGAGGACGGGGAACGACCGAACAATATATTTCTCATACTATCCGCGATATGAAAACCAAGACGTATCGTATGTATGACCGCGATCAGGGAGCCGTCGTTATGGTTTTTAGGCGTAACGTTCACAAGTCCGTTGATTGGCCAGCCATTCGCGCCTGTAGCGTACGGCCGCTTGCTCTCTACGCCATGTTGAACGTACGATAGGCCATACTCTGGCCCACCCGGGTACTCTCGCCCTACGAGCTCAATGCACTTAAATCTTCTCGTTGTTAACGAGACAAGCCGTAGAGCGCTGTCGAAAGACTATTCGACCGAGCACGGAAGGCGTACTAGGCGACAGGCCGCGTTGATACATTGATCGATAACGAGGTCTGGATCAGACCGTGTGCTGAACTCATAAGCTTCTCCTGCCCTGTCGATGATCTTGAAAACGTAATATGTCCGCAAATCAGACTCTAGCGTGTCATCCTGTCCGCAGCATTCGTCTAATAATTCACCGATTATCCTCCGATACTCACGCATTGCATTTCGCAGCCTCACATTGTCGTCAACGGGTAATTCCCGACTCATAAAATCAATATTCAGCAGTGCATCCGCAGTCTTCTCATCGTTGCGTTCGACGATACAAAATCGCGCGTGATTTCTAAGAATCTCGAGCAGTGCACCTTGAGCAGTGATCGCCTTTACTTCTCCCAATACAGCCCGATAAAATCGCGATAGTAAAAAATCCAAAGTATCAACCAACAATTCGTTTTTGGATTCGAAATGATTGTAAATTGCAGGTGCGCCTAACTTCACGGACTTTGCTATGTCGCGCATAGAGCATCCATGATAACCCCGAACACAAAACAGCCGGGCGGTTTCTCTGAGGATGCGTGTTCGCGTGGTGGGGTCGCCGAGGCGATAGTCCTGCTGCAGGCCGTCCAGTTGGATTCGTAACAGGTATCTGTTACGCGGAAACTTCTCGGCGCTTGGTAAAAGAAACTCGATTGGTTCTAACAAGGCTGCGTCCTCAGCGATGCGTGGCCGCAGAAAAGCACCTGCAGCGTGTACATGAATGTTCATTCACTCAACTTATAGACAGACGGCTGTTTAGTCAAGGAGTGTTTATGCCCGGTCCGGCCATGTTAGGGAGCTCTTCTGACAGCAGCACGGTTGGCGAGCACGGTTAGCTAATGAACGGTCATTTCTGTTAAGATGGTGTTTTAGCTCAGAGAAATACGTCGTGAAATCAAATATCGAGTCGCTTTCTCGCTCGAAAGAGCGTCCGGTCGATCCTGACTTCTTCTTGCGAAGAATCCACCTTGATAGTCTGGAGAACGCGGACTACTCGGTGCCTGATGGCACGCGGGGCCAGCTCATGGTTGAGGCGATCAAGGTCTTCGCGTCGTTGGGCTACGATGCTTGCTCGATGCGTGATCTGGCAAAGGCCGTACACGTTGGTGCGCCAGCGATCTACAATCATTTCGGCTCAAAAGTTGAGCTACTGATAGCTGCGACTGATCATGTTCTCAGCGTCTTCTTCAAGAGCGTGCTTGGGGACCTGGAGCAATCGTCGGCGAAAGATATCTTGTTCGAAATTTTGCGGCGCCATTGCTTATTTTGCACCACCCAAAGAACTTGGGATCGAGCAGCGGTCGCGTTGCTCAACGATGAGTTCATGAGTCGAACCCTGCCAGCAGACGTGAAGAAACGATTCGAGACGGCGGTGAGAGAGTACATCAAAATCATTGAGGAACTCATCGACGCTCAGGTAGGGAAGGACCCTCTAATCGACTCAGAAACGCGCGCTTTCATGGTTTATCAGATCGCTGATCATTCTGGTGAGCGTTTCGATCCAAAACGCGGTTCCTCGCCGGAAGAGGTTGCAAGGCAGTGTTGCGAATTAGCCCGTCGAGTAATCTGTGCTCCATGAGAGGACAGTTAGGCAATGTCTCGAATGCGAATTTTTCGTTTATGAAAAAATGTTAGGTTCGGCGACCCTTCACGCGGTCCCCGATAAGAGCGCCGGTCATCGGCCGCGCTGATTTTGCGCCACGGGTGCCTGCTCACCTTGCGCGTTGGGTTAGGCCCGAAGCACGATATCAACGCTGCTTCGCAAGCTAATTTGAGACGGCTATAGTAAGGCCCGCAGATCTTCCGAGATAGGAGAAGGCATTCCGGAGACGACGTCGATGTTGCACAGAATGGTGGAACCACTCGCGCAAACAGTCCGACCTTGCTTCAGGCTTTGGGCAACCGTGATCGATGTTCTACCAACTTTTGTTACTCGACTACTAACGCTTACGGCTTGGCCGAATTTCATTTCCGCTCGGTAATCAATTGTCAAATTGACCACGACCAGCTTTAGTTCCCTGATTTGATGGTGATCGAGTAGTGCAACCCGACCTTCCTCCATCCAAACAGGTATAACTGTGTGGCTGATATGACCGTTCTGGTCAGTCTCGCTGAAACGCGGTTTAATCAATACTTGCGTGATTTGGGAGACATTTTCTAACCTCCTGTTTTACGAAAATATTGCCGACTCGCGGCAGTGCCGGGCGATTAACCGTGGCGAACGAATCGTAGCTATTCAAGAAGAGCTCAAAGTTCCAGTCCGTCATCCATCTATATAGGTGTTTTCACGGATTGCCTTTTGCGGGCGGCGCCGGGCTATGGCGCGCAGGCTGCTCTGAATCCCTCCTTGACGGCGAATCCTCTTTTCGCACTTGACGTTGCGATCCGATATCTACACTATAGTAAATGAATGTTCATTCGCAAGCGAGTGATTCGTACGTTTCGGCACCGCACATTTATTTGGCATGGCTTTGATGCGCAGTTTTCTGGAGACTCAAGATGGCGAACTTTTCGGACGATGATTTTGCCGGGACATTGGTCCCAGAAAGCCAGCGAAGGTCATGGCAAAGTATTTTTGCCGCAACGCTCGGCGTGGGCACGGCGCTATTTTTTGCTCAGATTACGTCAATCATCACACGTCAGTCAGGTGTTGGCGTCGCGCTTTTGAGTGTCGTGTATGGGTTCGTCGTGTCGGCGTTTATCGGTGTGCTTATTTCACGCCTCTCTATTAAAAGTGGATGTGGCACGAATATTCTTGCTAAAGCCGCTCTGGGACATCGGGGTGCAGCTCTCTTTAGTATTCTTTATGGAACCGCTTGCCTAACGTACTTTGTGGCAGAAGCCGGCATCATCGGTGCATCGCTGCGGTCACTGTTACCTCAGATAAGTAATACCGTTCTGTTGCCTAGTGTTGTGCTTTGCATGTTGCCACTGGTGTGGGTCGGCATGAGGGCAATTAGCGCATTCCAGAAGTTCTCGATCATCATTTATGGCGGGCTGCTTACAGCTGCGATTTATGTAACTGTTGGAGGACACAGCGGCAGCCCGAGCGTTGGGATCTTCAGGGGGGATACTATCGTCGGCCTTGCGTCGGCAATTTCAATGATGAACGGAGTGGCGTTTGTCGTTGGTCTTTTAACCGCTGACTATGCTCGATTCATAAAGCGAGACCAGCTATCTGCGGGTACCATAGCCATTGGCATTGTATTCCCCGCGTTTTGCTATGGTGTTACTGGGATAGCCGGCATCTGGTTTGCCGCACAACTTGGCGAGTCGAATCCAGGCGTCTATTTTGTTCAGATACTCGGTAGCGTAGGCGGTATTGTATTCACATGTGCTACCCAGCTCCGAACGAACATTAGCAATATGTATTCTGGCACTTTAGCCTTTGTGAACGCATTTGAGAGAGCGCTAAATATCAGGATGAGTCGTCGCCTGGTAACCGTACTGTTTGCAGCAGTGGCATCTTTGATACTGGTATCAGACGCGACCGAGTTGTTGCAGAAAACGCTAGGAGTACTTGGCATCTTCACCGCAGCCTTTGTGTGCGTACTTCTCATCGAGTCGTATCTACCAAACACATCGAGATACCGTGCGGCAAGTCCGAATTTTGAAGGTATGATCGAGCCATGTCACTGGAGCAACCTGCTCTCGGTCATCGTCGCGACTGGTATCGGCATAGCGGTAGATCGTGGAGTGTTGGGACCGAGCCTCAGTGCGCTGGCGATTCCAACGACCATTGCGGCACCGCTGTTTTGGTACGTCGGAAGTTGTCTTCTGAAATCACCAGCGCGACGCACTGAATTATTAGATTAAGGAAGTGATCGTATGAATTGTCATCTGGCCATTATTAGCATCCTATGAGCCCCGGAGTTTGTTAAGTAAGTCAGCGTTTAGCGTTTAGCTTCGTGAGTTCAAAAAATCGTCGTCATCCACTTGCTTGAATCAACATGATGCTATCAACTATGAATATCAAAAATTTAGATGATAAGGGGCTATTCCCGGGAGCACTGCTACCTGAACGGGCACACGTTGCGTGCTAACAGTGAGAAAACGAGTGCCATAGTCCCTCGCACGCGTGGTGAAGGTTTTGGGGTCCGCACGGCCACACCCCGCATGTTTATTTGCCAATCAGCGCTCGACGCGCATGAAGGTCCTGGTCTGCGACGGATTTGGTGTCTGGCTTGCTGCGCGACGCTTGAAACAAGGGTCATTTCGTTTGGGCCAGTGATCATGGCGATGTCGCTGAGACACTAAATCTCGAGCAACTCCACGCACTTGTGATCGCGCTGCCCTGGCAGACGTTGGCGCATGTGTATTTCGGACGAAGGTGACCGGCCGTTTCGGGATCGTGACCGGCCGTTTCGGGAACGTGACCGAACGGCCCGGACGGCAGGACTGGCGTTGCGCATGACATCAACCACGCGAGCTATGCTCGCCGGCTTTTGCCGGAGAGAGCATGCCCGCGCACCGGGTGAACATGCGCAATATATGAACGCCTCCCTTTTCTAAA
Organism: Caballeronia sp. LZ001; assembly: GCF_031450875.1. Lineage (NCBI taxonomy): Bacteria > Pseudomonadati > Pseudomonadota > Betaproteobacteria > Burkholderiales > Burkholderiaceae > Caballeronia > Caballeronia sp. LZ001. The sequence continues at coordinate 203,790 of NZ_JARTVX010000002.1, forward strand.
GGAGAAGTGCACGCTGTAAGCGTCCGACCAACGACGTATTGACCGAGGCTCCGCTTCGTCATAGACGTCTCTCCTGATCGCACTGCGGGTCGCCGGACTTGACGCGCTACGGCACCGTGTAAGATGACGCGTATTAGTCAAGCGCCGGGCTTGAATCACGGATATCGGGAATTGACGTGCCAACGTTATTGGAATGCCTCGGGTCGCTTCCAGGTGATCTGGTGATGCGTGATCTCGCGGCAGTGCGGAATGAAGTTGCTACGGTTGCGGAGCATTTGGCTCGACTGCACGGGGATGAAGATGGATACGAGGTCCGCAAGGAGTCACGCAATTACGGTCGCACCGAAATCATCGCGATTGGGTTGATCGACGGTCCGGCCATCTATCGCCAGGTCGGATAGCGATTTCGCTGCCGAAGCTGTAAGTAAATCAACGCGGTGCGTGCTCTACCCTTGGACCGCATATATGAACGCGTCCCGCTTGCGCCAGTTTTTGTGTGATTCGACCTGGACAGGATGGGTTGCAGTCGTATATCCGGGCTTGTTGCAGCCATAGACGCTGCGGCCCCCGATGAAATCCGCTGACTTGCACCTCATTGCTTACGCGAGCTCAAGGCTCGGCGGTCCACTCAGGTTTAGCAAGTCCCGGTCCGACCTGTCTTGTCATCTCACACTCGCCAACGCAACCTTTGGGTGTTTCCCGTGTTGAATGTTAGTTTTCGGAATGTGCGTAGCCGGCTTGGGCTGGTTTTGCACTCACGTAATCCTTCTTGTACGGTCGGTCATGGGCAAGCATCGCCCATATTGTTCGCGCCATTTTGTTGGCTAACGCTACGACTACCACATTCGACGGTCGCCGCGCCTGTATTTGGAGGATCCACGGACCGGGCTCCTTTGCATGGGTCAATACTGATCGCGCACCGTGGATCAGCAATTTGCGCAGATAGGCGTCGCCTCTCTTGCTTATCCCGTGAAGATTCACCTTGCCGCCTGATCCCGTCTGCTTTGGTACAAGTCCGACCCAAGCTGCAAATTCACGCCCAGAGGTGAACGCTTTCGGATCGCCAATCATTGCGACAGCCGCTGTTGCTGTCAGCAAGCCCACGCCTGGAATTTCACTGATCGCCTTCACGGCCCTGTCTTCCTTCTTCCATTCGCGCAATCGTCTTTCGATTCTCGCGATTTCTTCGTCCAGCTTTTCAATTCGCGCCCACTGCTCACGCAGTGAATCGATCAACACCTTCGGCAGTCGCTCCTCGATGCGAATGAACGCGTCGGCGATTGCCTTCGTCAGTGCAAGCCGGCCTTTTCCCATCGCTTCCCCGAACTCAGCTAGCATTCCCCGCAGACCGTTGATCTGCATCGTGCGGAACTTCACCAGTTGCTCCCGTTGCCGGTGCATCATCAGCACCGCCTGTTGCATTTCGGTTTTCACCGCTACGGCCTTGCATGGCTGCTGCACCGCAAGCCAGATCGCCTTCGCGTCGGCCGCGTCGCTTTTGTTGCGGATGTTGAACGCCTTTACAAACTGTGCCGGCATCAGCCTGACCTGATGACCCATCTGTAAAAGCTGCCGGGCCCAGTGATGAGCACTGCTGCACGCCTCCATCCCGATCAGACATGGCGCCCGGTTTGCAAAATGCCCAAGCAGCTGTGCCCGTTTGACAGCTTTGTTCACTACCTCGCCCGTTTCCGGGTCGACGTAATGCACCTGAAACACGCTTTTCGCAATGTCAATTCCAACTGGCGTAACATTCATTTTGGATCCTCCGGTTGCCGGGAAATGCGAGCATTTTCCACCTGGGCACATCGATGCCGTTGGCCCGTGAGGATCCACTATCCTCTGTTCCCACACTCACGGGTGGGACGCGTTCATATCATTGCTTACAAGACACGACATCATGCAAGACATTTTTGAACCCCGCCACGAACCTGCTCGTAGCATCTACCACGCGTTCCAGGCTGAAGCGACGAAACGCCAAGGTCGCAGCATCGACCAGTGGCAGGCTGCAGAATGCGATGCCGTGTTTCGCGAAGCAACGCACCAAGCGCAGAAGCTCGGCCTGCGTGTTCCAACAATGGATGAAGTCGTCAGTGCGGAACGCTATGCGGCTGGGTCGATAGACTACGGCGCGAAGTGGTCGTATTGCGTTGTGGAGGAAATGCGTAAGGCTGTTCGAACTCCTTCGCTCGAGCAATCAAGGGACTAACCTGATTTGATCGGCAACGACCCACGGCAACAACTCGGCAACGCGATTGACTGGATGCTCCGCAATTCGAGCGATGACATGGCGTAAATAGGCCTCCGGATCCAGGCCATTCAGTTTTGCGGTGCCAACCAGGGTGTAAACAGCGGCACCTCGCTCGCCGCCGCTATCGGAACCGAAGTGCAGGAAGTTCTTGCGCCCGAGGGCAATAGCGCGCAAGGCGCGTTCGGCCGCGTTATGCCGACTCCCCGTTTATGCCGCGTCATGAATCAACTTCCATAACGATTGGGCGGATCCCGGTTCCGGTTTGGTCGGATTGTCGGCATTATCAGAGAGCCTCCAGGAAGGCGAGCAACGGGTCTGGGGGTTTGTAGCGTGTTGGCGCGATGCCGCTCGCTGTTGCATGCGCGAGCGCGCGTTCCTTGAGTTGCATGTCGGCGTGCAAATAGATCTGAGTAGTCTCAGAGGATTCGTGCCCGAGCCAGAGCGCGATCACGGATAGGTCTACGCCGTGATGCAACAAGCTCATCGCCGCCGCGTGTCGAAGCGTGTGGGGCGTTACGGATTTTTTCTTCAGCGAGGGACACGAGAGACGCGCGATTTCGGCGTTGCGCGACACGAGTCGCTGAAGGGCATCGGCACTGAGATGTCCGCCGCGCGAACTGGGGAAGACCGGATCACCTGGTTCGCCTGGTTGATACAACAGCCATCCTTTCAGGACGGCAATGACGTCCTGTCGCAGCGGCGTGCATCTCATCTTTCTGCCTTTGCCAAGGCAACGAACGTGGGCGCCTGTGCCGAGCATCACATCCTGACGCCGGAGCGCAGTCAATTCGCTGTTGCGCAGACCCGTTTGAACCGCTACAAGAAGCAGTGTTCGATCGCGGTTACCGATCCATGTTCGTACGTCAGGCGCCTCTACCAGAGCGGCGGCCTCGCTCTCAGTAAGAAACTCAACAGGGCCGTGTTCGCAGCGTTTAGATGGAATTGCAAGAATGCGCTGACACTGCAGAAACAACGCTGGTTCGCTGACCGCGACGAACCGGAAGAATGCATGCACCGCTGCAAGCCGCGTATTACGTGTCCGCACCGAATTGCCTCTGCCATGTTCGAGGTGCTGTAGGAATTTCTCGATCAACGACACGTCGAAGTCTTCGATTCGCAGCTTTGACGGCGCGCGCCCGATATGCTTCGTGGCGAACGCTAGCAGCAGCCGGAACGTGTCACGGTAACTTGCAACCGTATTCGAACTCAGACCATGCTGCTCGAGCAGGCGTTGGGTAAAGAACCTTTGAACGAGGGAGGGAAGACTGGCCGCGCTCACGGCCGTTCTCCCGGACAATTCTTGTTGAGATAGCCTGCAGCGAGTTCAAGCAACTCAGGAACCGCTTCGATGTACCAGTACGTAAGACCGATGTTGACATGCCCGAGGTAGGTGGCGAGTTTCGGCAATTCCCGACTGACGTCCAGACCGGCGCGATACCACTCGACCAGCCTCCCAGTCGCGAAGCTATGCCGGAAGTCCTGGAGGCGCGGGCCGTAACCATCGCGCCCATCCTCCGTCGCCAGTCGCAGACCAATGGCGCGCGACATTCTGACGAACATGCTTCGCGCACTGCAGGCCTTCAGTCTGTTGCCGCGCTCACTGATCAGAAACGCCTCGCTCAATCGTAAAGGACAGAGTTGATCGCGTTTCTGGGCATAATGTTCGAGTGCCGCCCGGGTCGACTCTGCTACAGGAACAAAGCGCGACTTGCCGAACTTCGATTCCCGGATGGAGAGTATCCCGCTAACGAGGTCAACGTCAGACCGGTCGAGTCGAAGCGCTTCGCCTGGCCTGAGGCCCGTAGCTGCAAGCAGACCTATGAGCGTCGAATAGGTCAGTGCTCGCATGCCGGTCCGGGAGCGCAGTTGGGCGGCCTGAGTCATAAGCAAGGCAATCTCACGCTCAGTGTAAATATGCGGAGCATTGCGACGTCTGCGGACGCTCAGGAGTCCTGCTGGTGGGACTTGGTTTCGACTGTCAATGACGTTCATCCATCTGGCGAATCCTCTTACCTGCGAAAGGCGCCGTCCCCAAGTGCCACGTTCGACATTTACGGACGCGGTCGACCAGCGCAGAGCCAGATCGGTGGTGATGAACTCGGCGCCTTCGCTTTCCAGAAGATCAACGAAATGACCGAGTGCCAAGGCGGGTTCATAGAATGACGCCCCGAGAACACGGCGGGCCGCCACGTACCGCGCGAGAGAGTCGCGGATCGCAGTCATATTGCACCTCCAGCCGTGGGCCACGAGCGCGCGACCTTGCGCAGGTCCTCAAACGCGACCTTTGCATAGATCGCGGTACTGTCCGGTGAGCGGTGCCGCAAGACCTCGGCTATTTCTGCCATCGAGGCCCCGTGGCAAATCATTGTCGTCGCCAGACCGTGACGGAACAGATGTGCGGCGCCCCGGCACGCGGGGCGGAAACCGGCACGTGCGAAGGCCTGACAAACAATCTTGCCAATCGCCGCCGGCCCCGCCAAACCAACCCGAGGTGCCAATCTGCGAAGGAAGACGCGCCGCGATGCACTCGCTCCACGACCATCGCGAAGATATGTTGCGATTGCCTCTCCGACCTCCGATGGCAGCGGGACGTGCTCGACCACCTTCCCCTTGCCATGAACGACGAGCTCCCCCGAACGCCAGTGAATGTCGTCGAGCTCGATTGCGACGATTTCTCCGGCACGTAAGCCGAGTCGCGCCAACAAAAGCAGCATTGCATAGTCCCGACGCCCAGTCGGAGTCGAGCGGTCTGCAGATGCAATGAGCGCTTCTTGCTGCTCAGGCGTGAGGAACGTCGGCACAGTCGACTGTCGCCACTTACGAACCGAGGGCACCGACTCATACAGGTCTCGGGCCGTTTCCCCACGCAGAAAGAGGAAATGGCAGAACGAGCGAAGCGCAGCTGCCATCAGCCGCGTGTACTCTGCCGATCGACCTTTGCTGCGCGCAAGAAGATGATTCCGGATCGTTACCGCGTCAAATGCATCGGGCAATTTGCTTCCGTCGCGGGCCGCGTGGCTGTCGAGAAAGTCGCGAATGAAAGGCCCATAGACAAGCAGCGAGTTCTTCGCTAGTCCGCAATCCTGCCTTAGATAATCCAGGTATCGCCAATGGATGTTCTTAATCTCCGACTGGCCACTTAACGTCGGCGGGCACAGAATGGCTTCGGCGCGCAGGTAGGCGAGAAACTGCCGTAAAGTGGGACGCGCACGCTGGACACGGTCTTGTGATGCGTCGATCATGCGCCTCATAAAGCGAGCCGTGACAGACTCATCGAGACTAATCAGGTCGATGCTCCTGTTCCTCATCCACCCAGAGAATGTACACAGGACACTCCGTTTCTTGCGAAGCGTTACCTCGGAATAGTGTGCCGCGCGTAGACGGTCAAGAAATGCATCAATGTGACGGGCCGGCAGCCCGCCGGATTCGCTGACTCTGCGTGTCACCTTCATTTGATCTCTCCTGGCCAGCAAGATAGCCAGCCTGAGAAATCATACGGTTATGCCGACACAGCAATCACGAACGACCCTATCCACCGTCGCGCGCATGCATGACGCGGCATAATCGGGGAGTCGGCATAACCCGTGTCATGCCGCTAGCGGCATGACACGGGTTGTTGTCGATTTCAACACGACCATCATCGACATACAGCTCGAGCGCCGCCCATTGATTCAGCGCGTAGTTGATGGCTTTTGCGGTATCTCCTTTTTGCGACACCGTGCTCAATGTCGAGCGCAGCCAAGTCTCGAACGAATCTAGCAGCGGACGTGCTTGCTCCTGCCTGACACGTTTACGTTCGTCGGGTGGCTTGCCGCGAATCGCAGCCTCGATTGCATACAGTTCGCCGATCCGTCGCAACGCTTCGGTATTGACCTCGTTCTTGCGTGCGACGAACAGATCATGGAATTTGCGGCGTGCGTGTGCCATGCATCCCGCCTCGCGCACGTCACCGACTTCGTAGATCGCGTTATAACCGCCGAAATGTTATGCGCAACATTTCGGCGGCTTCGATGAGTTGTATGCGGGCGGCAAGATCCGTGAGGCGGCTTGCTGGGATCACGCGAGACGGTATATATACGACGTTCATGTGCGCACGCCAACTGAGTCGACAAGGTATGTACTCGAACTGATCGGCGAACTCTATGGCATTGAGGTGCATATCCGGGGCAAGCCCGCAGCCGAACGGTTGTGCGTGCGACAGCACACGAGCCTCGCGGTGCTGGCGACCATCAAGTCATGGATGACCGACAAGATCGCGACTTTGTCGGCGAAATCCGAGCTGGCCAAGGCAATCCGCTACTCGCTCAATCAATGGGACGCGCTCGTTCTGTACTGCGAAGACGGTCGCGTCGAGATCAGCAACGCCCTCGCCGAAAACGCTCTGCGCTGCGTAAGTCTGGGGAGGAATAATGCGCAGCCAGAAATTATGTTGAGTCCGTCACTGTCGAATAGTGCCATGCGAGTCGCCGAAGCGATCCGCAAGGATTCGCGGTTCGGCGAGCTACGCATAATTACAACGACTCCAGGAACTGAAGGATGCGGTCCGGTGGTCGATATCGACGATTCTTTACTTGCGGCGGTTGAATCCTGTTCAACGCTCGCTCCTTCATTGTCAGATCAGCTTCCATATAGCCATGTGTTGTCGATGGGCTTTCGTGTCCCAGCCATAAGGCGATGACCGACAGGTCGACCCCTAATTGAAGTAGATGCATGGCTGTCGCGTGTCTAACCAGGTGCGGAGAAACACGTCGCTTGGCGAGTTGCGGACATTGGTCCTTCGCGCGCGTTACGGCAATTCTCATCCGATCGGCGACATTGGAGCGTGTCATCGCGTTTCCCGATCGATTTGGAAAGAGCCTCTGACTTGATGCATCCTGGATCTGCGGCAACCACCCCTTGAGGAGCTTTGCTGTGGATCGCCATAAAGGCACCGTTCGTTCCTTGCGTCCTTTGCCAAGAATATGAACGAAGGGTGATGTACCCAGAACGACATCACTGACGCGTAGTGCCAGGATCTCCGAGACGCGCGCCCCCGTGTTATACATCGTTGCCAGCAGAACCGTGTCGCGTTGACCCGCCCAAGTGTCCGGGTCAGGCGCCGTCAACAGTTGCTGAATCTCTTCGCGTGACAGGAATCCGACCATAGGTTTGTCGCAACGCTTCATCGGCACGGAGAGTGCACGCTGTATAACGGCCAACGACGCGACGTCACGGTGTGCTGCGTACTTCAGGAACGAGCGCAACGCTGCGAGTCGAACGTTGCGGGTCCGCGTGCTGTTGCGCCGCTCAACTTCGAGGTGTCGCAGAAACGCGAGGATCAGAGGTGCATCCATGTCCGACAGCGTCAAATCAGTTGGACACCTCCCGAGGCGATCCGATGCGAACTGAAGAAACAGACGAAACGAATCGCGATAGCTCGATATCGTCTCCGGGCTCACCGCGCGTTGATGCATCAACCGTTCGACGAAGAAGTCCTGCAGGAGAGTCGCAAAGGAAGGAGCCACGCAGGTTTTAGTCATGACGTACCCCCTCAGCAAAGCGCGCAAATTTCTGGCTCACGATTTCCATGAGATCGGGAACCGCAGTCAAATACCAGTAGGTATCGCTCGGCTTCACGTGCCCCAGATATGTCGACAGCGCAATCATCCGGTTGTCGACGTTCACGCCGTCCCGATACCACTTGAGAATGCACCGGCACACAAACGTATGGCGAAGATCATGGATTCGGGGCAACGCGTGGTCACCCCGAGATGGGCAGCGACAATTGTTTTGGCCGACCGGCCGTGCCGCTTGACGCTGTCTACCGAGAAGTCCACCCGAGTTGCTCGCGAAGCCGACCGAACACCCAATGCACCGTTCGGGCCTGCAACTTCCTGCCATCAAGATTCACAAAGAACGAAACGCACGGCTCTGCGGCGACGACCAGCGCACGTAAGCGTGCCCTCGGCAAGATTCACGTCGTCTCGAGAGAGATTGATGGCTTCCGAGATACGCAAGCCGGTTGCGGCAATCAATCCAAACAGCGCTTCATATGTAAGCGGTCTGATCGAACCGACGGGTAACATTGCCACCGACGCCGTGAGGAGTGGCAATGTCCCGGGCGTAGTTGAAGGTTGAAGGCGGCGGTTCCCCGTTGGAAATCCGAGAGAATCGGGTTTCGACGACCAACTTCCCGGATGTGAACTTTCGCCGTTAAGGAGCCAAACCGTTTTCGGCATAAAGGCGCCAGGGAGTTTTCGGCGTTTAGGCGCCGCAAGTTTTTCGGCATATAGGCGCCAGTAGATTTTCGCCGTAAAGGCGCCACTGGCGTCTGAGTCGGGCGCTCGAACTCCGCCAACCGCTACCCTCCCGGCACGCATTTGCTCCGGAGGGTGGCTTGAAGAGGAAGTTCGAGATGTACCAATATCGACAGGTTCTGGTGCGAATGCGCCAGGGTGACTCCGACCGGGATATCGACCGATCGAAGATCATGGGCCGTAAGAAGCTGGCAGCCGTGCGGGAGATCGCAACCGAGCGCGGGTGGCTTTCTCCGAACAACGCTCTGCCGGATGACGCGCAGCTTGCTACAGCGTTCAGCCACAAGGAGTTCCTGCCCGCGAGCTGTATCTCGTCGGCCGAACCGTGGCGCGAACAGATTGCCCAGTGGCACGACGCGGGCGTCCCCGGCACGACGATTCACAGCGCGCTGGTGCGCAACCACGGCTACGCGGGAAGCTACTCATCCGTCTACAGGCTACTTCAGCAATTGAAGGCGGAGCTCACGCCGGATGTTCCGATGCGGCTTGAGTTCAAACCTGCAGAAGCCGCGCAAGTTGATTTCGGCGCAGGTCCGACCATCATCGATGCACACACCGGCGAGGTCCACAAGACGTGGTTCTTCGTGATGACGTTGTGCTGGTCGCGGCATCAATACGTTGAGTTTGTCCGCGATCAGAGCGTCGACACATGGTTGCTATGTCACCGTCACGCCTTCGAATGGTTCAACGGCGTAGTGGGGCGCGTCATCATCGATAACCCCAAGTGTGCCATCGTCAAGGCCTGTATCTACGAACCCGAAGTCCAGCGGGCCTATGCGCAATGCGCCGAAGGGTATTCGTTCAAGATCGATCCGTGTCCGCCGAGGGACCCGGCTAAAAAAGGAATTGTCGAGTCGGGCGTCAAATACGTGAAGTCGAGCTTCCTTCCTCTTCGCGAATTCCGTGACCTTGACGACGCCAACCGGCAAGCACGAGCCTGGGTGATGCACGAGGCCAGCACCCGGACGCATGGCACGACGCGCGAAGTGCCGCTCAAGCGTTTCGAGGATGTCGAACAGGCGCTGTTGCAGCCGCTTCCCGATGTGCCGCCCGAGCTGGCAACCTGGGCGCGCGTGAAGGTCCATCGCGACGCCCATGTGCAATTCGAGCGCGCCTACTATTCTGTGCCGTTCCGGCTTGCCAGTAAAGATCTGTGGCTCAAGGCGACCGCCAACATGGTGCAGCTCTACTACGAGCACGAACTGTCGGCATCGCATGTCCGCCAGACTACGCCGGGAACGCGTATCACCGTGGCCGATCACATGCCGCCAGCAGCACAGGCCTGGCAAATGCACGACACTCAATGGTGCCTGAGAGAAGCACAACGTATCGGGCCATCATGCCACGCGCTTGTTCACGCGCTCTTCGGCGATCAGGTTCTCATCAAGCTGCGCGCCGTCCAGGGCGTGCTGCGCTTCGCTCAGCAGTTCGGCGCATCGCGCCTGGAGGCGGCCTGCCGTCGCGCGAATCACTTCGGCACGCCGAGCTACAAAGCCGTCAAGCTGATCTTGCAGAAAGGCCTCGATCAGACCTGGCTGTCGATTGAACCTGTTGAATCAGGCGCGACCACCTACACCCACGGCGGCCGCTTCTGCCGCGATACTCAGACTCTCCTGATCCATTGAACATGAATCCAATTCCCGAACTCACGTCTTCTCTTAAGCAATTGCGACTGTCCGGCATCCTCGACACGCTCGAAGCACGCAACCGTGAAGCCATCGACCGTAAGCTCGCCTATACCGATTTCCTGACGTTGCTTATCCAGGACGAGATCGCACGGCGCGATCACCGAAAGCTCGACGCCCGCATGCGCCGCGCGAACTTCCGTGGACAGAAGACACTGGAAGGTTTCGACTTCGACCGTCTACCCAATCTTAATCGCGCCGTCGTCCATGATCTCGCGACCTGTCGCTTTATCGATGAGAAGGTCAGCGTGCTAATCGCCGGTCCTTGCGGAACGGGCAAAAGCCATCTGGCGCAGGCACTGGGCCACTCCGCTGCCCGGCAAGGTCACGATGTCCTGTTCGTGACTCAGACCCGGCTTCTCAGCACGCTACGCAACGCGCAAGCCGTGGGCTCCTTTGAACGGCGATTCCAGGCGCTTGCCAAGGTGCCGTTGCTCATCATTGACGACTTTGGACTGAAACCCATGCGCACGCCCGAAGACGAAGACTTCCACGATCTGATTGCCGAGAGGTACGAGCGTACATCGACTGTCTTAACGAGTAATTTGGATTTTACGGAATGGGGTGACGCATTCGCGACCAACAAAATGCTCGGCGCCGCAACGCTTGATCGCCTGCGACACGCGGCATACCGCGTCGTGCTCGACGGCGAGAGCTACCGTGTTCCACGCCCGATGCCCGAGAGCAACAAATCAACACTTGCGAAAGGAGGTAAAAACAAGGATTCTTGATCCCCGTTCGAGCCCCGAATCAGGCGCCTTTCGCTGGCGCCATTACGCCGAAAACACCCGGCTCCTTTACGGCGAAAAGCAACAACGGACAGGGAACCAAGGAGAACCGCCAAATGAAGCGTACCAAGAAGAAGCCCCAAAGCGCCAGCGCGCCGTTGCACGTGGTGCCCAAGCAGGACCCGGAAGGACTGCGTGCCTGTTTTGCCGAGAACAGTCAGCTCCTGTTGCCCATGCTCGATCTGATTCAGAACACCCGCGCGAGCATCGACGAGTTGATGCACGAAGCCGGCCGTAGCCTTGTCGAGCAACTGCTGGTGATCTCGGCGACGGAAGTCGCCGGCGAGAAGCATCCGGGCCGCAGAGGCGGCGAGATCCGCTGGCACGGCTCGCAGCAAGGCCAGATTGTGATGGACGAACGCAAGTTGAACGTGAAGCGGCCGCGCCTTCGGCGTCGTGGCGGCGGCGAAGTGCCGGTCCCCGCCTACGAGCAATTGAACGCGAATCCGCGGCTCGCCGAGCGCGTGCACGAGATCATGGTCACGGGCGTGTCGACGCGCAAATATGCCAAGGTCCTGCCCGAGATGGCCGGCACCGTTGGCATCTCCAAGAGCAGCGTCTCCCGCGAGTTCATCAAGGCCAGCCAGACGGCGCTCACGGAGCTGATGGGGCGGCGCTTCGATGACAAGGACTTCCTGGCGATCTACCTGGACGGCATCATCGTCGACTCACGTCACATCATCGCCGCTATCGGCGTGGACAGCCCCGGCGAGAAACACCTCCTGGGTCTCGCGAGCGGGTCGAGTGAGAACGCCCAGGTCGTCAAGGATCTGTTGCGCGGACTGATCGAGCGCGGCCTGCCTGCGGATCGCGAATACCTGTTCGTGATCGATGGTTCCAGAGCGCTGCGCTCGGCCATCGAGGAGTTCTTCGGCGAACGCGCCCACGTGCAGCGCTGCCGTCTGCACAAGCAGCGCAACGTCCTCGAGCGCCTGCCCAAGGAGAGCGTTTCGCAAACCGCCGCGATCATGAAGGCCGCCTACAAGTTGTCGACCGACGATGGCATCGCCAAGCTCAAGACGCACGCGGCGTGGCTCAAGGCCGACCATCCGGACGCCTCGGCCGCACTGCTCGAGGGGCTGGAGGAAACCTTCACGGTGAACAAGCTGGGCCTGACGCCGGCGCTGATGCGCGGGCTGTCGACGACCAACATCATCGAGAATCCCAACGGCGCGGTGCGCCGTGTCGCGGGGCGCGTGAAGCGCTATCGCGACGCCGACACGGCGTTGCGCTGGACAGCCGCGGGCTTCCTAGAAGCTGAGAAGCACTTCCGAAAGATCCTCGGCGTGAATGAACTCTGGATTCTCGCTGCGGCCTTGAAACGGTCAAGCTCGAAATCAATTGACCATGATCGGAAGGTTGCCTAACCTATGCCGCACCCGCCGTCCCAACCTTCAACTGTCTTCGGGACATCGCCTGAGGAGTTCGCCGAGTTCCTGCTCCGTGTAGATGTGCGGCGCCAGACGACGATGGGCCCGCCCGCACAAGTCGCGTCGCGGAACAACTGTATCGGGATAGAACTGCTTGAGATACTTCGCGAAGGGGCGGATTACCTCGATCCGACGCGCCCATGTAATGGCCCTTTCGCTCGGTGTCGAGTGCGCCCAGCTGAGAGTCAGATCTTCCGTGATCGGACCACGATGCCCCAGCGCGTCCGCGAAGCGGGCAAAGTTCATCAATACGTGCCCAGAGATCTTGAGGTCGAAGCCAAGACAGCGTCGTTCGGCGAGATATGCCTGCGCCAGCGATACCATAGTGTCTGCCGAGTTGACGAAGCGTTTCATGATTTGCTCCCCGGCCAGGGGAGCGCGACAGCCTCCATACTTTGCAGGTCGATCTTCGTGTAAATCGCGGTGGTGTCGATGCTTTGATGGCGCAGTACGTCGGCCACTTCCTTCAACGACGAGCCGGAACGAAGCAGCCGTCGAGCCACGCTGTGCCTCAGAAGATGAGTTCCAGATTGTTCAGTCCAGCCGCAGCGAACATATGCGGCATGCACCGCCTGATGGCTTGCAGCGTGCCGTCGCGCCAGTTTAAATCGTCGAGCTGTATTTGCACGACTTCCGCAGCACGCAATCCAATATCTGCCAGACAACGTACCATTGCGTAATCACGCAGGTCGGCCGCCGTTTCGTGATGGAAGGAATTCAGGAGCTGTCCGATCGCTGCGTCCGAAAGCGTTTGAGGTAATGCCGCCAACCTCCATCCTGCTACGTTCAGCACCGCCGCGATCAACTCTGCGACCTGCTCGTTATATTGCATGCTCCTGAATCGCAGATAACTGCGCAACGTTATGCCTGCTACGTGAGCTGTTCCGGCTTTGCACCCGTCAGGGTAACGTGTCACGAATCGACGGAGATCCCGAATCGTTAGCCGCTTCATATCGATGGGTCCGCGACCAAAGCGTTGATGCAAGAAATCGCGAATGATTCGGCCACGCTGATATCGCGTGCACTCGGCAAGGCCGCAAACGTCCTTGAGGTACTCAGTGAATCGACACACCTCCTGTTGTACCGAATCCGGTTCTGCCCAAAGATACCGGAGGACAGCGCACGCGCCCAGGACGACCAGCAAATGCTGAAGTGCCGCGTTGACGTCTGTCCGACATCTCGGAATCGGATCGGGGCAGGTGCATCGAGGCAAATGGTCATTCACGAAGCCGCAGGCGAGTCGATTGTCGACGCGAGCTAAGGCTATGCGGTGTGTTGTGAGCCAGTACGCAAAGTGCGCGACGCACCTCACGTAACGGTTGACGGTGCAAGCCGCGTAGCCGGCCTCAACGAGATATTCGCAGTAGCGCTCCGCGAAAGGAGAAAGGACGCTGCGCCATAACCACGCCTGAGGCTGCGGTCGTAGAGGAACCAAGCCGATCATGATGTTTCTCCTGAATGGGTTACAACCCAAACAGGAAAGCACTTTTTATGTGTAGTTTGCTGCTACCCAACGATCCAGGCAAGGCGCGTCGCACTGACGCCCGTGACGAGCCGAACCATGCAAACTCCGCATAATTTCTGGCTGCGCATTATTCCTGCAATGCAATTATGTGCATTGCAGGAAGAACTTCCTGTTCGCAGGCTCTGATAACGGAGGTGAGCGGGCCGCCGCAATGTACGGCTTAATCGGCTCGTGCAAACTGAACGACATCAACCCGCTCGCCTACCTCGAATACGTCCTGACTCACATCGCAGACCACAAAATCAGTCACATTGACGAGCTGCTGCCTTGGAATGTGAAAAGCAAACTGCCCACGCAATTTACGCCGCCGTCAGCGACAAGCTGATCTCCGCAACGCCTCCCATTCGCCTTTAGTCACCGCACTGCCACTAGCGTGCCATACGTGCGCGATGCATCGTGAACGGCCGACGCGAGGCGCTTACATTCGAGCAGAAAAGCGTGAATCTGATTGCTGGTTGCCGTGCGTTCGCCGACAAGCGATTCGCGCACCCGATGTAACGCGAGCAGCGTCTGCTGCTCGGCTGTCTTGACTGCGACAAAGCGCATAGAGGGGCGCGAGGCGGCTTCGCAAATGGCTTCGGCGTCGGCGAAGTCAGTCTTGTTGCCCTTGACGAACGGCCTGACGAACTGCGGCGCAATCAAGCGAACCTGATGTCCATACGACTGGCCCTTGCGCGCCAGCCAATGCGCGCCTGCGCAAGCTTCCATCGCTAGAACGGCGACCGGACAGGTGGCCAGGCATGTGCAGAGCTTTGCGCGTCATCTTCTTGCGCCAAATCTGCGTACCGCGTGCGTCCTGCGCGTGCACGAAGAAGCAATGCTTGCCCAGATCGATACCGATGAGCGTCGCGTCCGTCATGATGGCCTCCGGAAAGAGGAAATGGCCCGATCAGCGTAAGCCGATCGGGACATTTCGGTCAGGCTGACCATCTCATTAAAGCCCGGCGGGGGCCGGGCTCAAGCTTCGCGCTCTCAGGTGCATCGCTTATAAATTCTTACCCGTTTACAACCGGGCGACAGTGCAAGGATTGCGTCTGTACCTCCGATTGACGTCACTAGGTATCGTCAGGCGCCCATTCCACCGAGACAGAGATACTTGATCACAAGATACTCGTCAATTCCGAAATGCGATCCTTCTCTTCCTACGCCAGATTGCTTCACGCCACCGAAGGGTGCGACCTCGTTAGAAATCAGGCCAGTGTTAACACCAACCATTCCATATTCCAATCGCTCAGCGACACGCCACACCCGCCTAACATCGCGGCTGAAGAAGTAGGCCGCTAAGCCAAACTCGGTGTCGTTAGCGAAGTGGATCACTTCATCTTCGCTATGGAAACGGAAGACGGGAGCGACAGGGCCAAATGTTTCCTCGCGGGCGACTAACATTGATGCGGTCACATCCGCCAAGATCGTCGGCTCGAAGAAGCTATGTCCTAAGTTGTGACGCCGTCCACCAGTGATCAGTCGAGCGCCGTTAGAAACCGCGTCAGCGATGTGCGCTTCCACCTTCTGCACAGCGGCCTCGTCGATCAACGGCCCTTGAGTGACTCCATCCTCCAACCCGTTTCCTACCCGCAAGCCTGCGACAGCCCTCGCGAGCTGCTCAACAAATGCATCGTAGATTGCGTCGTGCACATACATGCGGTTGGTGCAAACGCAAGTCTGTCCCGCATTGCGATACTTTGAAGCGATCGCTCCCTCAACTGCCGCATCAATGTCGGCGTCATCGAAAACGATGAATGGAGCGTTACCGCCCAGCTCGAGTGAGAGCTTCTTAATCGTCGGAGCGCATTGGGCCATGAGTGCTGCACCAACATTTGTCGAACCCGTAAATGACATTTTCCTAACGACGTCGCTCGACGTCAATACAGATCCGATCTCGCTCGACTTTCCAGTGATGACCTGAAAGACGCCCTTCGGCACTCCGGCGCGTTCTGCAAGCACTGCGATGGCGAGGGCCGTTAGCGGCGTTAGGGCCGCAGGTTTAACAATGATCGGACAGCCCGCCGCCAATGCCGGGCCGGCCTTCCGGGTGATCATCGCAGCGGGGAAGTTCCACGGCGTGATAGCCGCGCACACACCGACTGGCTCTTTTGTGACGATTATGCGTTTGTCACTGGCCACTGTCGGTACTACATCGCCATAGACGCGCTTTCCTTCTTCGGCGAACCATTCCAGGAAGGACGCAGCGTACTCGATCTCTCCTTTAGCCTCAGTGAGGGGCTTACCTTGCTCGGAAGTGAGTATCAAAGCGAGGTCATCGCGATGCTCAATCATTAATTCAAACCATGATCTAATGATTACAGCACGGCTCTTTGCGGTGAGTGCTCGCCATGCAGGCCACGCCGCATTAGCGGCGTCTATTGCCTCTCTTGTTTCCGCTGCTCCCATGCTCGGGACGTTTCCGATAACGGCGCCCGTGGCCGGGTTCACGACCGCGATGGTTTTTTCGTCGTCGGCGTTTAACCACTGTCCGTTCAGAAAGCATTGTCGACGAAGCAATGATGGGTCGCGCAGGTCTAGTACAGTCATAATTTTTTGACACGTTGTTGGCGACCGAAGCCGCAATGCTACATATTGCTGACGGCGCGAGCGCTAGCTAAGTCTTACGCCGCCATCAACGACGAGGATGTTGCCGGTCATGAACGACGACACATCGGACGCCAGATAAAGGATATGCTCAGCGATTTCGTCTGGTTGACCAAGTCGTCCCAGCGGAGTTTTCTCAAGAAACGGTGCTGCGTAAGCCGGATCAGAATGGAGCCAGCTCGTCATTGGCGTCTGTATATAACCCGGTGCGATTGCGTTTACCCGGATCTTGACTTTGCCCCACTCAAGCGCAAGACACTGTGTCAGGTGTGCGACCGCTGCCTTGGCTGTAGCATAGTGGGGCACACCAGGTCGGGCGCGAGTTCCGGCAAAGCTACTCAGGTTCACGATGGAGCCTCCGCCATTTTTCGCCATGACACTGGCCGCAGCTTGTGAGCCAAAAAACGTTCCGTTGAGGTTGATTTCGATATGTCTACGCCAATCGTCGGCGCTGATTTCGAGAGCAGCTTGCCGTTCGAGAATTCCAGCGTTGTTGATCCACACGTCCAGTCGCCCATACTGCGCTTGTATGTCGGCGGCAAGACGCCGCGAGTCCTCGGCGTTTGTCACGTCAAGGCAACGAATGTCGACTGAGCCAAGTAGATGCTCATAGGTCTCGCGGAGTTGCGCCTCGTGCAAGTCGGTTGCGACGACGGAGGCTCCATTTGACGCAAGCAGCTTCACAACAGACTGTCCAATCGCCCCTGCGGCGCCCGTAACAACGGCAACTTTCGAGTTGAAATCGGCGAACTCAAGCATGTTTTTCGCTCTCGGATTCGTTCATTGGATCCGGTGGCGCTTACGATGCGGCCACCAGGCAATTGCAGCCTTGCGATGCCTCAGGCAACAAAGTACTTCACATAAACGTCTTTGCTCTTAAGCTTGTCGCCTGAAAATTCATAGACGTCGACTCCATGAATGACAGCAGGCTTGCCATCGACGCCTGTATAGGAAAAGAGCCAACGCGCTGCCCCTTGCTCGCCGGCGACGAACATCGACGTAACGCTAAGCTTGCCGTCCTTATAGGAAGCAAAACCTTGGGCTACCGCGCTCCGAATCGCAGTCTTTCCTTCGTACGACTGGCCGAGCGCTTCGGGACCAAACGCGATGTGGTACGTCGCGTGATCGACGAAGCAGTTCATCACCTTATCGACGTCCTGCGTGTTCCATGCATCAGTCAGGTTGTTGAGGAGCTCTTGGCGGGAAAAGTGTTCAGAGGTCTGCATAAAAGAATCCTAAAAGATGATAGCGTCGGTCGTCTGGCCGAGCGCGAACAAAGATAAGTGAACCTTCCGGCGCCGTAGAGGTGCCCGTAGGCCAACTTGCAAAATTGGAAACATAACAAAACGCGTCAATCAGAACGAATGGTTGATACCTATCCGAGCCACCACCTGATGTGAGTTAGACGACGGTCCCGCCGAACCAGGAATATATGCGTGGTCCAGTGAAGTTCCCGTATTTCCGCCACTCACTTGCTGGTAGACAACCTGAGAGTAAACCGCGGTTCGTTTGGAAAGAAGGTATTGACCAAGAAGCCCGGCTTGATGCCAATGCAGAGATGCACGAGATTCACCCAACGCTAGATGAGCTAAGCTGTACGTATACATCGCGCCGACCGCTAGATCCGGGCGAATATTGTATTTCCAGTTTATCTCCACGTTGTCGAACCGCAGGCTATCGGGATTGGCCGTTGGTGTTCCGAGTGACCCGATGAAGACAGACGACGTCGGTTGTTGAAGAACGACGTGAGTGTAGACAAGGCCGAAGCTCGACTGACCTAATCCGTAGGTTGCCCCGATACCATAGATCTTCTGGTTGTTTGCCGCAAACGTCACATAATCATCAGACGGCACGGCACCGACCGTTGTACTGCCAGGAGCTGAAAGATTCTCAAAGACTGCTCCGATCGTAAGCGTATCAGTGGCGTACTTGATTCCAGCGCTGTACATGCGGTTTGTCGCGAACCCGCCCGCCAGATTGCTTAACGCGTAGAGCCCGGTAGCAGAGAATCCCGCAATGACGGGGCTTTGATATTTGACGGAGTTGTTCGCGTGGAACGTTGCATCCGTGTTGTCGTTGTCCAGGGGGTGGGAGAAAAGATAGCCGCCCCAATTGCCGTTAGCTGTGGCCAGCCCTATTACGTCAGTGACCGAATCATATTGCCGCCCGACAGTTACACTACCCAAAGAATCGGACTGCAAGCCTACGTACGATTGGTAGCCGAAAAGACGGCCGCCATATAATGCTTGACCACTATCCAAGCTTACTCCGCTTTCAACATCGAAAACGGCGTGCAGGTCCCCGCCAAGGTCTTCTACACCCCTCAAGCCCCACCGGCTCGTCGTCAGATCGATACTCGACGTCTGCCATGCTGACTTGCCCCCCGCGTTGTTCGTGTAGTTCACCCCTTCGTCCAAGACGCCGAAGAGGGTGACACTACTTTGCGCCGACGCTTGGACAGATACTCCGAGCATCGCAGCGATCAAGCAAGCCTGAGTTTTCATAACGCCCTGTTTAATAAGGTGGATCGGTGATCACCGTCTGCGATCGTTTGCGGGGGAGTCCAGCTAAAAAAACAACGGGTGGCAGCGCCGCATCTCTATGACCTGACGTCAAATGGTAACGTCGTAATCGGGATGACGAAATGTTACGAAAGGACGCGCGACCGGTTAAATGAGGCCAACAGCAGTTTCACTTCGTGGCATGCCAGGGGAAACGCTATCGGCCCGCGCGTTGATCGACAGGCGGACCGAGTGCATCGATGGGTAGACGCGGTGGATCAAGCGTCATCAATTGAAGTTATAGCTTCTAGCGATGCGCGCTCGCCGGCTTGAATTGCCCCCTCAATATAGCCATTCCAGCAGGTGGCAGTCTCGGTTCCCGCCCAATGAATATGACCAACAGGTCTAGACAAAACCGGCCCAAAACTTGTCCATGCGCCCGCCGGCATGGTTCCTGCGTAGCATCCGCGCGAAAACTCCTCGTCTACCCAGTATTTTTCGATAAATTCTTCGTATTCTGTTGCTTTCGCCCCGAAACACTTCACAAGCACCTCGATAGCAGCTGCTTCGCGTTCCTCTGCAGTTTTCTCGCTCCATTTTCGAGCCGCGATGCCTTCCGTGAAGAGAAGGAGGATTCCGCATGAACCGTCGTCCGGCGAGTTATCGTAGACCAGTTGCGGAGTGTCGTGATCGGTGAAGACAAGACCACTCAGGCCATCGGCTCGCCAAAATGGCGTCCTGTAACGAACCATTGTCTTCAATGCTGTTCCCATCGGCATACGCTGAGTGAGGGAGTCGCGCGATGCGGGAAGTGCAGGTACATAGCGGATGCGTCCCGTAAGCGTCGGCGGCAATGCGACGATAACGCGCCGAGCAACGTATTTGCGATCCTCTGTCGTGACGGTGACGCCGACGGAGTCTTGTTCAATCTTGGTCACAATTTGCTCGAGTCTAATTCGCTCGCCGAGCTCTTTTGCAAGATTGATTGAAAGCTGTTGTGCACCCGTCTGGAAACGGCTGTCCTGGCCACCGCCGTCTGTCGATGTGAGTCGGTCGACCCCTCCGGCAGCACCGAAGTAGAACGCGACATGCAACAGCGAGAGCTCACACGCTTCGACGGAGAATACACCGGGAGCCAAGCGGTCATACACCCAGCGTCCGAATTCCGTCTTGAGATTTGCGTTGATCCAATCGGCGAAGGTTTGGCGATCTAACTCAAGAGCCCTTGGATGAGTCCAAGGCGCCTCCAGTGGGATACTCGCAGCCAATTCTTCTAGGAGCGCCATGCCGTTCTCGATGTCGGCGTCCGTTTCAGGGTCTCGCTTCGGAATTACGCCTTCGTAGCGGACCTTCTCTCCGTTGAGATACGCGATGGAATCGCCAGTTTGGTAAGTTTTAAAGATTTTCAGCCCAAACTCTTCGATGAGTGCAAGTACTCTCTTTTGCGTTGGCGCGACCCATTGACCCCCGAGGTCGATAGTGACACCGTTGTCAAGCGTCTTGCTCAGGGTACGCCCGCCGACGCGGTCGCGGGCCTCCAGAACTATCACTGATTTACCGGCACGTGTGGCCGCTCGGGCGGCCGAAAGGCCGGACATTCCTGCGCCCACAATAACGATGTCGCAATCCAATTTCTGCATGGTCGGCTCCTGCTGATAGTTGGTTCAGTCGTCTGTCCTCGGCAAATTTTTTGCCGGGCAAAGCAACGCTTCGATTCGTAGTCGCAGCATACGGAGCGGCAGTGCGATTGGAAATGTTGCAGGAGGCCAAAAGTGCAGCAGTCTTGGCCGCTAAGGGCCCCGGTCGTCGCATCGTAGGCTGGTAACAAGACGGACGACAGTCGTAGGCTGCTGGTTCTGCATCGAAGCTTTTGTCCTTGCGACACAAAGACGCTGACCCTTCGACACATGGTTCTGGGATTCTGTAACCACTAATCTGGCCTCACTGGCACATCTGTGTCACACATTGACGAACAAGTGAGGCTCAACATGGCAAAAGGTCTGACGACACTCCCTGCGAGTGCGAACGTAGATGACGTTGTGGAAGTTATTGATCGGGACGGCGGCGTCATTGTTGAAGACATGCTCAGCCCCGAGTTGCTGGAACGCTTTTTTGCGGACATCGGTCCGTATCTAGAGCGCACGCCCTATGGCGAGGAGGGCTTCACTGGTAATAAGACTCGCCGGTGCTCGGCGTTGATGGCCAAGTCCCTTCACACCGCTGAGTTCCTTACGCAGAAGCATTTTCACGGTGCCGCCGAGAAAATCCTACTGCAACAGCCCTATAAGTTCGTTGGTGTAAGCGGCGAAGGCATGCTGCCTACACTACAGCTGAGCGTTACGCAAGCGATTCAGATTTGGCCAGGGCAAGGCGCACAGTCTTTGCATCGTGACGACGCCATTCATCACCGCCCGCATCCCGGGCCGGAGTCGCAGGTTCAAGTCATTTACGCGGGGACCCGCTTCACTGCGGAGAACGGGGCAACGCTCGTCGTTCCAGGCAGTCACAAATGGGACAACGAGCGCCTCCCGAAAATGGAGGAGGCCGTACCGGCTGTGATGAAAAAAGGTTCAGGTCTGATCTATCTTGGTGGGACCTATCACGCGGGCGGCCTCAATACTACAGAGGCCGAAACGCGTACCGCTATCGCCATCTCGCTCACGCTTGGTTACCTTCGACAAGAAGAAAACCAATATCTCGTAGTGCCAAAGGAAACCGTCCTCAAGTATCCGCCACACATTCAGCAACTCCTTGGTTACTCGGTCTGCCCGCCGTTTTGTGGCTGGGTCGAAATGCAAAGCCCGGCGATTACGCTTGAGAACGAAGACTTCAGCGTAGCCACGGCCACCAACCTTTACTAATTCCTCATTCGACATTCTGGCACCGCCCTCGGGCCGGCTGAAGCATTGAGGTAGACGACGGAGACAGCGATGGAACTGAAGGTTGCAGGGCGTGCCAAGCATTTTATCGACGGCCAATGGGTTGAGCCGTTCAGCGATAGACGCACAAACGTGGTCAACCCAGCGACAGAGGAAATTGTCGGGGTCATCCCACAAGGCACGACGCAAGAAGTCGATCGAGCAGTGCTCGCGGCAAGGCGCGCGTTTGCCCATTGGTCCGGTGTGAGCAAGGACGAAAGAGTGTCGTTGCTTCAACGCACCGTTGCGGCTCTTGAAAGGAGGCACGAAGAGCTCGCCTATGCCATCACGATTGAGATGGGCGCGCCGTATGAGTTCTCCAAGGGCTTGCAAGCGATGTGCGGAGTTTGGCACATTGGCGTCGCGATCGAACTACTGAAGAGCTATCAATTCGAGCAGCAGGCAGGCACTACCACCATCGTCAAAGAACCGATCGGTGTTTGCGCGATAATCACCCCCTGGAATTGGCCCATTAATCAACTAGTGTGTAAGGTCGCTCCTGCCCTCGCGGCTGGGTGCACGATGATCGTCAAGCCAGCCGAAAATTCACCTCTGTCAGCGATGATCTTTGCGGAGTGTGTCGAGGAGGCCGGCTTCCCACCGGGCGTCTTTAATCTGGTCAACGGTTCGGGTCGAGAGTTGGGACCCGCAATGTCCTCGCATCCCGAGGTGGACATGGTCTCCTTCACCGGATCAACAAACGCTGGCATTCAAGTAGCGATTAATGCCGCTGAGACAGTGAAACGCGTGTCGCAGGAGTTGGGCGGAAAATCGGCGAATATTATTCTCGACGACGATTCGTTCGCGGGTGCCGTGTCGGCTGGAGTTGCCGCCTGCTTTAATAATTCTGGGCAAACTTGCATCGCGCCGACACGAATGTTGGTTCCGATGCATCGCATGGACGAGGCGGCGGAAGTAGCGCGGACAGTAACTGCGAACATCCGCGTGGGCGACCCCTTCGACACCGACGTCGCGTTAGGTCCCGTCGCGTCGAGAAAGCAGTTTGATTCGATTCAACGTTACATTGACATCGGAATCGAAGAGGGGGCAAGGCTCGTCGCCGGAGGTCCCGGGCGACCGGACGGGCTGGTAAAGGGTTTCTACGTTAGGCCAACGGTGTTCGTAGACGTTGCACCTACGATGCGCATTGCACGTGAGGAGATTTTCGGCCCAGTTCTCACTATCATTGGCTACGAATCCGAAGATCAGGCAGTGGAGATCGCCAACGACTCCGTCTATGGACTGTCGGGTTATGTTAGTTCGTCGAATTTGGATCGGGCGCGCGCTATCGCACGTCGGATGCGCACCGGAATGGTCCACATCAACGGCGCGGGACCCGACTTCAATGCGCCGTTTGGCGGCTATAAACAATCCGGCAACGGTCGCGAGTGGGGACGCGCAGGACTAGAAGAGTTCTTGGAAACCAAAGCGATCATGGGTTTCAACGTTTGACCAAGCCTTTGTGGGCGAGTGGATGCGTGAGGGTCTACTCGCCTAGATGCAGCATCTGTTAGCGCGGCACCTGTCGCTCGTGTAATCAGTGCCCACGGCAGTTGGAAAAGCACTTACCGTAGCGAAATTGAGAATGGAGTATCCTAATGCGTTCCACCGCTTACTTGTTGCTTACGGTGGCGATCGCTGCAGAAGTCATTGCGACCTCCGCGCTTCGAGCATCTGAAGGATTCACTCGCGTACTACCTTCGGTGATTGTCGCGGTTGGCTATGGCATATCTTTCTATTCGCTATCCTTGACCCTTCGCACGTTGCCAGTTGGGATCGTTTACGCAATTTGGTCAGGAGCGGGAACGACGCTTATTACACTCATTGCAATTTTTCTCTTCAAGCAAAAGCCCGATGCATTTGCAGTACTCGGAATGGGACTAATTGTTACGGGCGTCATGGTGCTTAATGGTCTCTCAAAGATGAACACCCATTAAACCGTGAACAGGAGTCGAAATGAATCGGAATAGAGAAAACGTAACAAACATCGAATTAGAAAATGGCGCGATCCGCTTCGATCTGCAGATCGATGACGAGGTCGTGCCGTGCGAGCTTTGCGAGGAAGCGCTGATCGAGGCTGCAGATGTTAGTTATGTCGTCTCTCGTCAAGAGGCTTTTGCGCGCGTGCAGCCGATTGTGTTTGAGGTGGCTGCAGCTCTTGCACGAGCGAATGCGACTCGACCAATTCGATTGACTGGGCACGAATTGACAAGCGGCAAGCCGGTTTTTCTCCGCTGTTCGATTGAGTAGGTGTTTTCTCACGCGGCTTCGCTCCACAGCGTGCTGCCGGGCGCATAGAGGGTTTAGCGTTTAATCGCACCGATTATCCGCACGGCGGCTTTATTTTTATTGGGGGTCTACTATGTCGTATGCAGTATCTGTTATTGGTCTAGGTAACATGGGACGAGCGCTTGCGCGTGCTTTTATCGAAGAAGGACATCAAGTTACCGTGTGGAACCGCACCCGCGCAGCATCGGAAGGGCTCGGTGCTTCTCGCATTGCGGAAAGCCCCGCGGACGCCTTCGCTGCGAGCGAGCTGACCGTAATCTGCGTACTTAACAATGACGTTATCGACGCATTTATGGATGAGAATGCAAAGAGAGCGGCGAGGGGCAAGACGGTGTTGAATCTGAATACAAGCACGCCTGAGGATGCAAATAAAACTGCGCGTTTATTCACCGAAGTAGGTGCGACTTACTTGGACGGGACGATTCCGGCGTTTCCGGACCAGATCGGAAAGTCCGGCGCTGGAGTCATCGTCGCGGGTCCCGAACAAAAATGGGAGCAGATCCGTGATGTGCTTGGTGCGCTCGGAGGCGCGACATGGTACGCAGGGGAAAAGATCAGCGCACCCGCTGTCATTGATATGGCTATGGCCATCAGCTTCTTCCATACGGCATTAGGGGCTTTCATTGAATCCGCAACGTATGCGTTGCGTGAAGGAGTAAGCATTGATAGCATCAAGCGGGCCGTTCCTGCGCTGATCCCCGTCTTGGAGGAACAAATCTCGGTCGCGATCGACGCGATCAGCAAAGAAGACTTCAGTACCGACCAGGCAACTGTCGACGTACATTTGGGCGCAGTGCAGATGGCGAGCAAGGTCATGGAGAAGGCATTGCCTGGCCGAGCCCTTCTGGCGAGCATTATTGCGAACGATCTCGCGAAAGCGTCGTCCGCAGGGCATGGTGGCAACACAATGGCCTCGATAATCAAGGTATTGTGAGCAGCGGATTTCGTGCAATATTGTTCGATCGCTGAGTTCCGCCACCAGGCGGACTGGCGACATACGAGAAAATCTTAGGCAAGGCGTTCGAATCCTCATTGTTAAACGCCCAATTTTTCGAAATTTTTTGAAAGAAATTAAGCGAGATAGTGTCGGATGATTTGATGCTGACTTTGATGCGACTCCTACGTTTTCCGCTCACTGATAGCGTGACTAGACCGTCGCGCGGTTCGTGGGTCGATCGCCAAGGTGCCCGCGAGAATGTTTTGCACCAAATTGGGCATCACATTGATGGGCACCTTGCCATGAAGCCGGCAGAGTCGAAGTTCAAAGTTCTTGCCACCGAGCGCATTAGAATGGCCGCGGGTCACGCAGCATTTGCAACTAGCAGTGATCCCGCTTGCCGATGCCTTGGTCCTCCGTCCCCTGTGCTGCCAGCACGAGACCATTCCGGCTCACCTAGCTCGCGGCAGGTGTGGCAAGGCGTCGTGCCATGGCGCGAGTCTTACGAACCTCCGTTAGATGGATGGAGCGTAATTTCCACTCAGGCATTCCAAGTGGTCAAATGCAATATGCTTTCGCGTTCAGGATTTGGGAGGCTGCCGATGGGAGCTGGAAACGTATTTGTAATCTGAATGCTGGGAGTTCGCTACAAGCGCCGTCTCGATGGTCTCGATCCTGTCGCACTCGCAACGATGGGCGCGAGCCTCGCTTTTCAGGATCGACCCTACACGACCCTCATTCCGCGTCGCTCTGGTACGTGCGCGAGAATACTGCGTCCAAGCGGGCAAGTGTTTTGTTTCCCCACATCCGAATCGGTCGCAGCGTGCGACCATCCTTGATGGTCATACAAACTCGCCGCCATGATCGTCGATTCGGCGCCGCCGTCCGCTCCGCCCATCGCTCGAAGACAAATGGATTCGATTCCGTAATTTTAGGGTGCTTCCTGCCGCGCGAGTAAACAGCGAGCGGTTAAACCGAAAGGCTGTTGCAACCGCGAACTGGAAGGCAGTTTCTCTTTAGTTGCTCAAGCAACGGCACTTGCAAGGAGTTCAGGTGGTGAATGTCGTGAATGGATAGTTTGCTGTTCGGTTACAGCACGCGTCCGGTATGCTCTTGGAGCGTGTCCTGTCCAACGCTTAAACGCATGGCTGAAGTTTGCGGCGTCACTATAGTTCAGCCGTTCTGCGATGCATTCGGTTGTCATCTGCGTGGTTGAGACGTAGCGAATTGCGAGACTACGGCGCACCCCGTCGAGTATTTCGCTATACGAGGTTTCCATTGTTTCAAGACGTCGTCTCAGCGTGCGTGCAGACATGCATAACTGGCTCGCAACTTCAGGCAGCGTAGGTATTGCGCCCAACGACGCATCGCAGAGTATCGTGCGGACTCTACTAACAAGGTCGGTCGAGCTATCGAAGTTCAAGAGGGTCTCGTCGCATGACCGGATACACGCCTTATTCGTGACCGGATTGAATTGCACGAGCGGTTGATCGAGGAGGCTCGACTTGAAGACGATCTTCGTAACCCCTTCAGAACAGTGAACGGGGCGTTCCATGAGCATCAAGCTTGTGCCCTTGATGGGCAATGAGCTTGATGCAATATGGATCTCTGGATCAAAAGCTTGGACCTGGAGGTCTGCAATAAACGTCAGGACTTTTGCGACTTCAAAC
This sequence comes from Caballeronia sp. LZ001, assembly GCF_031450875.1. Taxonomy (NCBI): domain Bacteria; kingdom Pseudomonadati; phylum Pseudomonadota; class Betaproteobacteria; order Burkholderiales; family Burkholderiaceae; genus Caballeronia; species Caballeronia sp. LZ001. The sequence goes on from NZ_JARTVX010000002.1 coordinate 230,669, forward strand.
TCAAGACACATATCGGCCTCGTCTTGGGTCAGTCCTTGAGGCGCGGAGAAGTATAGGTTTGCCACCTCATCTTCAACCGATAAGGTGGGTCCGCATTTCAGGTTAAGCAGAGGTTTATAGCGGGAAGCGAGTTCTAGCGCGGCTCGCAGCGACGCCGCGCTCCATAGCGCGTATCCGGCGAGCCCGAATGCTGAAAGGTGCACTCTGCTGCCTGCCCGAACGGTAAAGCATCTGTCATGCGTTCGCTCGACTCCGTTTGTCAAGGCGCCGATGAATTGGTCCATCGAGACCAGACGTTGTTCGCTGCCCTCCAGGCTTCCCAAGGTTATCCCCGTACGGTCCAAGACGCACAGGGGCGACACCCCAAGCTTGCGGGCGACGTCGGTGACTACAGCCACCTCTGCTAACTGTGAAGCCGCAAAGGGGGCGTTTAACGAAAGTTCGAACCGTTGCATTGATGCTCCGAGCCAAAGGCACGCCTACATTGTCGACAAGCAGGCTTCGTGCGGTTACAGTGACAACTTGGTTACGTGACCGAAGTTTATTGGCTAACCGACCGAATTTCCAGCGCGTCAAAATACTTTCGGCTCAGGACATTCCCTACGTTGGGGCGCCCCGTGGCGAGGGCAAATGAGTTTTGTTGCAGGTAAGCGGTCTGTATTCTTATCGTCAGCGGGTTAAGCGACCTATAATTCCACGGCGCCAAGCGCGTGGTTTGTTATGATAATTGGGGGCGGATAGTGGAACTTGATGAAAAAATTGGCACGGAAGGCTCGACGCAAACGCGAAACCGGGCAAGCCGGATCGATCAACTTCTCGCGTTCTCACGAGACGTCTTTAGTGAGGAGGGGTACGCGGCCTTCTCGGCGCGTCGCGTTGCGGCAAAGGCTGGAACCACGTTAAGTACCGTGCAGTACTACTTTCCGAGCAGAGAGGACTTGCTGCGGGAGACGGTGGAATCGTTTCTTGAGGCTTACCTACATGCCTACAGTTCTATTGCTGAGGGTCATGGGCTGCCACAGCGCAAGTTAAATGATCTCTTACAAAAGATATTTGATGACGTGAACGAGCCAAACGTGCCGCGGCTGATGTTTGAAGCGTGGGCGGTAGCTCAACACGAGCCGGAGGTGCTGGAAATCGTTGAGCGCACTTACGCGCACTACCGATTGATCCTGGCGCGTTTGATTTTGGAGATCAACCCGGCGCTATCTCAAGAAGAGTCCATTGTTCGAGCGACCCTTGTCGCGTCCCAAACCGAGGGGCTGATGATCTTCGCTTTCCGCGGCGGTGACACGGAGAAGGATAATCTTGAGGTAGCAAGGACGATGAAGCGGAGCGCGCGGTATCTTGCTTCGCTGCCGCCGCAAATTCACGACGAATTCGAGGATGGAGTACCCGAAGCCTCTCATTCGGATCTCAGCACCGCGGGCCAGGCACCCCTTACTCTTAGCTTCCCCCAATCAACGGAAAGCGCCACGGCACATCGACGGCCGACGATGCAGAGCATCAGACGTGCGGAGAAGGTCCGTGAAATCATCAGAATTGCCGCCGGCCTCCTGTCGACGGAAGGGTACGCAAATTTCACGCAGGGACGGGTCGCAAAGTTGGCGGGTATCCTGACTTCCAACTTGCAACACTATTTCAAGACTCACGACGAACTCCTCCACGCGACCTTACACGCTCTGATGAGCACCTACCTAGTTCGTTATTCCGCGATCAGCGTCGCGTCCAATAAATCTCCGGTGACGCGTATGGACGAAATAACTACTGATTTGGTCTCAGAAATTAAGAACCCAAATGTCGTCTCTTTTTCGCTGGAGATGTTTGCTCTGGCACAGCGCAACGAGGTTGCCAACGAGCTTCTGATCCGCGTCTACCGGGCGTACCGAGAGATCTTCGTGTCGCTGGTTCATGAGCTCGATCCTGCAGCATCAAGCAAGGAGTGCTACGCCCGGGCGACGCTGATCGCCGCAACGCTCGAGGGGTTGATGCTCTATCGAAGAAGCCTCGCTGGCGCTCCGGGTCGGTTTGCAGCTGTGAATCGTGTGCTGACGTCGCTGGCGGTCCTTATCGGGCAGGGTCTTCCCCAAGATTCCGCGTCGTAGAATCATGAGGTTGTTGACGACGAGCGCGCCAGCGTTGTCAACTTGTCCGATGCCGTGTCCATGCGCCACACACATTTTGACCTTCGATCACATTCCTCAGGGATTGTGTGGCAACTACTCTGATGCTTCACCGTGCAGTTGAGCGCTCCTTGCAAAGAACTTACGAGCGCTAGCCAACAGCGTCTCTTGAAGCGCGGGCCATTTTCCTAACTTTGCGGAGCGAGTAATGACGACGTCCCCTGCCGAGCTGGTGTCAGATCTCACTGACTCCGGGCTCCAATTGAACATAGATTTGGCCGCTCAGATAAACGAGATGGTCAGTGGCGCCCACGCATCATCTGAGTGCTGGCAATCGGGCCGCCTAATGCTGCTTGAAGGCGCCATTTGGAGCGCGTTCGGAGCAGCCCTTTGGGTAGCAACGCTCTATCTTTTCTCCTAGGAGCCGTGCCATGGAACACAATGCGAAAAGCGTCGAGCAGGAAGCTTTGGCAGGGCGGTTACCGGTTCTGTTCAATGAGCGGATCTACCGGTCGTATGGATCATTCCTCTGGACCTGTTGCGCTTTCAGTGCGGCGACGTGGGCGTTCCTGATCGGCGGATTCCTTCCGTATGTTGGAGATTGGCGATTGGGCGTCGCCGGGTACGTCATTGGGCTAGTCATCGGTATGTCGATTGTCACCCTGGCTTCCGGCGCTGCGAGTTTTAAATACGGCACCGACGTCATCGATAGCGCAAAGGCGACCTTTGGCTATCGGGGCATCATTGTTCCACTTATCGGTTTGCTAGCGACGCTCATTGGGTGGTCTTTTGTTGTCGAGGCTTTAACCTCTCGAGGCGCGGCCAACATAGCCGCCACTATCACCGGCACGGGTCCGTCCAGTGCGGCGCATGAGAAACTCGTCATAATCGTCGCGCTTGGAGCCCTGGTCATAGTCTGGCTCATCGCTGCGAAAGGTCCTAAGCTCTTTGAACGGTTAAACGGATACATCGGCCCGTTACATATGCTGATCACCGTTGGAATGTTCGGCATTCTCGTCTATCGCTTCGGACTGCATGCGTTGTGGGTGAACCAACTTCCCGCAGACCAAATGCTCACACATGACAAGACTCGTGGACTTGCATTAGCCGTCGAATTTGGATTCTCAAACGCGTTGACATGGTGGCCGGTAATGGGCGGCTTGAGCCGTCTTGTTAAGCGACGTTCCCACGTAATGGGTCCTTCTGTACTGGGTGTGGGTTTGCTTGGCGCCGCCTTCGTTTCGACAGTTGCAGCTCTTGCAGCGATCAGCGCAGGAACCCATGATCCGACGATCTGGATGATTAAACTTGCCGGCCCGATATTCGGCAGTGTAACTATGGGCGTTGTCCTCTTAGCGAATATCGCAACGATGGTCGTCATGATTTATCTCGCTGGAGTCTCGGTGCAGCAGATCCCACTCTTCGCGAGAATTAAATGGGAGCTTCTTCTTGCTGCCATGCTTTTGCCAGGTATCTATTTTGCGTTCAAGACAGAATGGTTGCTGTCCGCTGTCATGAGCTGGCTCTCTTATAACGGCGTAATGTTCGTTGGCATCACAGGTATTACTTTGGTCGACTACTTCTTCCTTCGGAAGGAACGCATCGATCCTGCCCACCTTTTCGCTTCCAGCGGAAGTAAATATACGTTCTGGGGTGGGGTGAACTGGATAGCGATAGTTATCACTGGGCTTTCGGTCTTGCTGTATCTGTGGCTCTATAACCCGGTGACTAGCGCGACTGCCGAGCCGTTCAAATATTTCGGAGCATCCATTCCCGTCGTAGTTCTGTCAGGCTTTGTGTATTACATCGCTACCAAAGTGATACTGGTTCCTTTGGCACTCGGTGGTTATCGCGAAGACGTCGGACCTTTAAGCAGGGCCACAGTCGGGCGGCCTGCGGAGTCGGGCTCTGTAACCGTATCACTGTAGTCGCTAGACGCCGGTTGCGAGAATGATCTAGAGCGCGTCCGAGGTTTTCCGACAGTCCTATAGGACAACTAACATCGTAGCTGTAAGCGGTGCTTTTATTCGAGTGCGCGAATCAGCAAACCGAGATTTGTGGAGGAGTTTGGCAATGAGTATCTATCCCGGCGTGACCGAGGGTACCGTCAATGTCGACGGGTTCACCGTGCGGTTTTGTGACGGCGGTCAGGTCGACAGTAGCGCCGCCCCAATCGTCATGGTGCACGGCACCGGCGGAAGGGCAGAGACGCACTTCTTCACGCTCTTTCCGATGCTTGCATCGAGGCATCGCGTTATTGGTCTGGATCTGTCGGATGAACCCGGTGGCAGGGGTTCATCCCGGCAGTTGTCCGTCGAGGCGCTCGGTGCTCAGGTGACGGGCGCGATAAGACATCTCGTGTCTGACGGCAAAGTTAATCTGATCGGGTATTCGCTTGGTGCTGCAGTCGCAGTAGAAGCCACCCTGCAGCTAAAGCAACAGGTCAGCAACTTGGTCTTGCTCAACGGTTGGGCGAAAACAGACAATGCGTTGAAGTTGAGACTGTCGCTCTGGAAGCGCCTTCGCGACTCTGAGGACCGCGCTGCACTCGCGGAATTCATGATCTCGAGTGTCTATGGCAGAGCCTTTTTGAATGCTCGCGGCTGGAAAGATATTGAGCAACTGCGCAGCGACTATGTCGTCGGTCCCGGAAGCGACAAACAAATGGCCCTGAACCTAAACTTGGATATCGTGGACCGACTGGGTTTAGTTAAGGCACGGACCTTAGTGGTTGGAAGTACATATGACCAACTCATACCTCTCGAATACAGCCTCGAACTTGCAGGCGGTATTGATAACGCGTTGCTTGCCGAAGTGAAGTCGGGCCACGGCTCCGTCACTGAGCGACCTGCGGAACTATTCCGAATCATTGATCGATTTGTGCGTCTGAACGCTACAAGCGATTCGTTCCCCGTTTTCACGGATCCAAGCCTGAAACAGCTTGCCGGTTTTCAATTGTAGGAGGTCAGTATGAACGATCAAATTGAACGAAACAGTGCAGTCTACGATGTAATCATCATCGGCACGGGCTTCTCGGGACTTGGCATGGCCGCGCAGTTGAAGCGTCGGGGAAATGACAACATCTTGATTCTTGAGCGCGCGAGTGATGTCGGCGGGACTTGGCGCGATAACCGGTACCCCGGAGCAGCGTGTGATCAGCCTTCGCATCTTTACTCCTTCTCTTTTCGACTGAACCCCGATTGGCCTAGCGTTTTCTCGGCGCAGCCTGCGATTCACGAATACTTGCGCAACGTCGCCAAAGAAGAAGGACTGCTTTCGCATATCCGCTTCAATGAAGAAGTGGTAGAAGCTCGATGGGACAATTCGCGTAGGAGTTGGGATGTCAAGACTGAACGAGGAATGTTTACCGCTAGACTACTCGTCAGCGCTGCGGGCCTACTGTCAGAGCCGAAGCTACCCGATATTAAAGGGCTATCCTCCTTCAAAGGAGCAATCTTTCATTCGGCGCGATGGAACGACAGTATTCCGCTGGAAGGACAACGAGTTGGTGTCATCGGTACCGGCGCGTCCGCCGTTCAAATTATCCCCGAAGTGGCAAAGGTTGCATCTCGCCTGACGGTATTCCAGAGGACTGCATCATGGGTCGTTCCGCGTCCTGATCGCGACTTCACTGATGCAGAGAAGGGTATGTTTAGGAAGCTTCCAGAGAAGATGCAAGAGCTTCGCACCGCTATTTTTTGGGAAAACGAAGAACGTTATGCCCAACGCGCAGCGGTTCCATCGTTGCTTGCAAAGGCCACGGCCATTGCCCTTAAGCATCTGGAGGATCAAGTACCCGATCCGGAGTTGCGCCGCAAGCTGACCCCCGACTATGAGATTGGCTGTAAGCGAATCCTTAAGTCAAGTGACTTCTACCCAGCGCTATGCCGTCCCAATGTCGATCTGGTGACTGATCGTATCGACTACATTGATTCGGACGCGATCGTGACAACAGATGGTGTGCGGCACCAGCTTGATGCGCTCGTACTAAGCACTGGGTTCGAGGCCACGGATTTGCCCATTGCGAAACGCATAGTTGGTTTGGGAGGTCGTTCGCTGGCCAAAAGATGGGATCAGGGGGCAGAGGCGTTCGCAACGACGTCAGTCAGCGGATTCCCTAATTTCTTTGTCCTAGGCGGTCCAAACACGGGCATTGGTCATAACTCCCAGGTCTACATGTTCGAGGCCCAGATTCAACACGTGCTTAAGGTTATTCAGTATCTCGATCATTCGAAGGCGCAAGCGATCGAAGTGCGTTCGGATGCTGAAGATAGGTTCCGGGCCAGTTTGGATAAGCGTGCGGCGACCACTGTCTGGATGACTGGCGGTTGCACTGCGTGGTACGTCGACGAGCGAAATGGCCGGCTGACGACGCTGTGGCCCGATTACTCACACACGTTCGAGGATGAGGTTACGCCCTTTCGCGCGGCCGATTACAAACTCCACGTTGACGCCGAGCAGCTCGCCTAAATGTGCTTCCTACCTGGCTGCGCCCGATTGAGACGGTGCAGCACGCTTTTTCGCTTTTAGCGGCATCGGCACCGGAATTACGCAGACTCTATGGGAACGAATCCATGTCAAGTTTCGCCTTCAACACAACACCGTCGATAATCTGTGGTCGCGGCTGCAGTGTTAAAATGCCATCGACACTCGGTCCCGGCCTTGGTAAGCGCTTGCTGATAGTGACCGATGCGGGGCTGGTGAAACTTGGCTTACTTGACCCGATCCTTGCGAAGTTTCGAGAAGCTAACCATGAACTCGTTGTGTATGACGGTGTCGATGCGGACCCGCCCGAAAGTAATGTGATGAGTGCCGTGGCAGCGGCGCAGTCCATTAACGCGACAGGTGTGATCGGCATCGGAGGCGGATCTCCGATGGACGTCGCAAAAGTTGCCGCGCTACTGCTTGGTAGCAAAGCGTCCTTGGGCGACGTATATGGCGTCGGGGTAGCACAGGGTCCGCGTATTCCTTTAGTCTTAGTGCCGACCACGGCCGGTACGGGTTCTGAAGTGACACCTATCGCCATCTTGACGACCGGGGCCGCCGAGAAAAAAGGCATTGTATCCAAACTGTTGCTACCGGACGTCGCCGTACTTGACGCAGAGTTGACGCTAGGCCTGCCAGCCCACATTACGGCCGCTACGGGCATCGATGCGATGGTCCACGCTATTGAAGCCTTTTCGTCTGCTTCCACATCCAACAACCCAATCTCTCGAGGGCTTGCACGGCAGGCCTTGCAAATTCTCGGCGCGAATATTCGTGATGCAGTGTCCCTAGGTACAAACGTGGCGGCGCGCGAATCGATGCTGCTTGGATCAATGTTGGCTGGTCAAGCGTTCGCAAATTCGCCGGTTGCCGCCGTGCATGCCCTTGCGTACCCGATCGGCGCCCAATTTCATGTGCCCCACGGACTTTCGAATGCGTTGGTGCTTCCGCATGTCTTACGTTTCAACCTGGATGCTGCGTCGTCCGCCTATTGCGAGATCGCGGCTGATGCGTTCCCTGAGTTGCTAAGCGTGACCAAATCGGACAGGGCGTCCCGTTTCATTGAAAGCTTAGCTGCTTTGTCGGGGGAGTTGGGACTTCCTTCGCGATTGCGTGATGTCGGTATCCCAGTGACGGCATTGGCCAAACTAGCGGCTGATGCCATGAAGCAAACGCGGCTACTCGTGAACAACCCTCGACAGGTCACCGAGAGCGATGCCCTGAATATCTATCAGTCAGCTTTCTGACGCAGACGTCAAGACGATACAAACTCCCGTCGTGGCGCGCTCGAAGAAGGAGCTTCCCGGATGAAAGGAACGAAGATGAATCGGCAGGTGTTACTTGTGTCGCGCCCGGAAAAAGAGGCGTCGACTTCGAATTTCAAACTCGTTGAAAGGCCGCTCGAAGCCTTAAAAGCTGGCGAGGTGCGCGTAAGAAACCTATATCTGTCGTTAGACCCGTACATGCGCGGTCGGATGAGCGAAGCGAGATCGTATTCAACGCCTCAGCCGCTCAACGAGGCGATGATCGGCGGCACGGCGGGAGTTGTTGTTGAGTCGCTGAATCCCGCTTTCGTGGTCCACGACCATGTTGTGGGCATGTCGGGGTGGCAAGAAATCGGGACGTCCGATGGTAGCGACTTAAGAAAGGTGGACGTAAGTAAGGTTCCGCTTTCAGCGTATCTCGGGGTCGTCGGGATGCCGGGAGTTACCGCGTGGTATGGACTAAACAGGATAATCGTTCCTGTTGCGGGCGAGACGATTGCAGTCAGCGCTGCAAGTGGCGCAGTTGGAAGCGTTGTCGGCCAATTAGCGAAGGCTGTTGGCTGCCGGGTGATAGGCATCGCGGGCGGTGTGGAAAAATGCCGCTATGTCGTCGACACGCTCGGGTTCGACGCGTGCGTGGACTACAAAGCAGGTCAGCTTGCGGGCGATTTGCAGAACGCTGCTCCTGGGGGCATCGATGGCTACTTCGAAAACGTCGGGGGACCGGTACTCGACGCCGTTCTTCAATGCATGAACGCTCACGGACGTATCGCACTTTGTGGAATGATTTCCGGTTACCAGGGCGACGCCGCGCCCTTACGCTGGCCACGTCTGCTACTTACTCAACGCCTCGCTCTTCAAGGTTTTATCGTGACGGAGCACATGGACGTATGGCCGCAGGCGCTAAAAGAATTAGCTGAGTCCGTGGCAAACAAGAAGCTCGTCTATCGGGAAACGATCGTAGAAGGTCTTGAAAATGCGCCAGAAGCGTTTCTCGGTTTGCTTAGGGGTCTAAACTTCGGAAAACAGCTAGTAAAGCTCGCTTAGTTCGCAATTCCATTGTATTTAGGGAACGAATAATGACCGACGGCACGGGCGGACTTGTTGCCAAAGGCCCCGAGAGGCCCATCGCCTGAGGAGGAGATCATGCAGAAGTTCAATCACTACAATGTGGACCTCGACCGTACCGCAGCTAACTACATTGCTCTTTCGCCTTTAAGCTTTCTTGAAAGAACAGCAATCGTATATCCGAAACGCACCGCGGTGATTTACGGAAATATTGAGCAGGACTGGCGGACGACCTATGAGCGGTGTCGACGCTTAGGTAGCGCACTAGCAAGCTGTGGGGTTGGCGCTGGTGACACCGTTGCCACGCTCCTGCCGAACGTACCCGCGATGTTCGAGGCACACTTCGGCGTTCCCATGTGCGGAGCAGTGTTAAATACCCTCAATACGAGGCTCGATGCATCTGCCATTGCTTTCATGCTTGCACACGCAAACGTACGCGTTGTACTGGTAGACGGTGAGTTCGCGCCGTTACTGACTGCGGCGCTCGCATTGCTAGAAGGGACACAACCGTACGTCGTTGCGGTGGAGGACGAGACAGCGCCGAGTGTTGAGCTGGCGGGCGCAGCGGCTTACGAGCAATTTCTACAAGGCGGCGACCCCTGCTATGAGTGGAAATTGCCAACCGACGAGTGGAGTGCTATCGCACTCAACTACACGTCCGGTACTACCGGTGATCCGAAAGGAGTTGTCACGCACCACAGAGGCGCCTATCTCAATGCGATCAACAATGTGATTGCGTGGGCTCTGCCGCATCACCCGGTCTACCTGTGGACTCTCCCTATGTTTCACTGCAACGGGTGGTGTTTCCCCTGGACGATAGCGCTGGTTGCGGGAACGAATGTTTGTTTGCGTCGAGTAGATCCCTCCGTTACATGGGCCCTTATTCGTCGCCATAAAGTCACACATCTTTGCGGAGCGCCAATCGTGTACAGCATGCTACTTAACGCTTCGAGCGAAGATCGCAACGGCATCGACCATCCTATGCACGGACTTGTCGCCGGCGCTTCTCCTCCGGCGTCCGTCATTGAGGGCTGCGAGGAAAACGGTATCGCGCTGACGCATGTTTATGGTCTCACCGAGACGTACGGGCCAGCGGCGGTTTGCGCTAAGCAAGAGTACTGGAAAGACCTCTCAGTGGAGGAACGAGCAAAGCTCAACGGTCGGCAAGGAGTGACTTATCCACTTCAGCAGTCCGTAACGGTACTTGATCCCAACACGTTGCAAGCTGTGCCGGCAGATGGGCAGACGATCGGTGAGGTCTTCTTCCGCGGCAACTGCGTTATGAAGGGCTATCTGAAAAATCCGACCGCTACTGCGCAAGCGCTTGCCGGAGGGTGGTTCCACACTGGGGATCTTGGCGTTTTGCACCCAGACGGATACGTGAAGATCGTCGACAGAAGCAAAGACATCATCATTTCCGGGGGCGAGAATATTAGCTCGATAGAGGTCGAAGATGTTATTCACCGCCACCCGGCGGTCTTGCTAGCCGCGGTTGTCGCGTTGCCCGATAATAAATGGGGCGAAGTTCCCTGTGCGTTTGTTGAACTCAGAGATGGTTATGAGGTGAGCGAACAAGAGATCGTCGAGTTTTGTCGGTCGAGACTAGCTAAATTCAAGCTCCCAAAGCGGGTTTGCTTCGGTGAATTGCCCAAGACGTCAACTGGAAAGATTCAGAAATTCCAGTTGCGCGATCGCGTCCAATCAGTCAATGCCATCGCATAGGCAGTCACACGAAGGATTTGTAGAGTCAAGCACCGGTCGCGACCAATTAGACCGATAGGCATAAGGATCGATGATGTCAACATACGCCACGCCACTGCAAGACATGCTTTTCACCATGCAGGAGGTTGGAAGGCTGGATGAAGTTTGCGCTTATCGCGGCAACGAGGATATGACACCAGACGTCGTCATGGCCATTATGGAGGAGGCGTCACGCTTTGCCCGAGAAGTCCTGGATCCGCTCAATCGCATTGGCGACGTTCAGGGCGCGAAGTGGCGCGAAGGCCGCGTGTTTGCCGCTGACGGATTCTGCGAGGCCTATGAGAGCTTTTGCGCAAACGGTTGGAACGGTATGCCCGCCCCCGTCGAATGGGGCGGTCAAGGATTACCAACTTTAGTCTCAACTGCGGTACTCGAGATGTGGAAGTCGTCGAACATGGCGTTTAGTCTATGCCAAATGTTGACAATGGGCGCTGTTGAGGCCATCTCACATCATGGCAGCGCTGCGCTAAAAAGCCGCTTTCTTGCGCCGTTGATTGAAGGACGGTGGACGGGAACCATGAATTTAACCGAGCCCCAAGCGGGCTCGGATCTATCCGCCCTCGCGAGTCGCGCAGTTCCCGAAGATGACCACTACCGAATCAGCGGCTCCAAGATTTTTATAACCTGGGGCGAGCACGACTTGGCGGAAAACATAGTGCATCTTGTGCTTGCCCGGCTTCCCGAAGCGCCTCCGGGGGTCAAGGGCATTTCGCTGTTCTTATGTCCGAAATTTCTTGTTAATAGCGATGGCTCACTGGGCGCAAAGAACGACTTAGTGTGTACTTCGATCGAACACAAAATGGGCATCCACGCGAGTCCGACCGCATCAATGACTTTCGGTGAAGCGGACGGGGCGATAGGATATCTGGTTGGGGAGCCAAATGAGGGGCTCGCTTGCATGTTCACGATGATGAACCACGCTCGGCTGAACGTTGGCCTCGAGGGAGTGGGTATATCGGAGCGTGCATATCAACATGCGCGTGCTTACGCGCTTGAGCGCCAACAAGGACGCCCGTCACTCGAGGGAAGCAGCACAATAGCTGGCCACCCGGATGTTCGACGTATGCTGATGGACATGAAAGCGCGTATCGAGGCCATGCGAGCGCTCGCGTATTTCTGTGCAGGACTGATGGACCAATCGAAGGGCTCCATTGATGCGAACGAGCGTTTATCAGCTGGTGCATTGGTCGACCTACTCACTCCAGTAGTGAAAGGTTGGTGCACCGATAGTGCGCTGCAGATCACCTCAGATGGCATCCAAGTTCATGGAGGCATGGGATACGTCGAGGAGACGGGTGCGGCCCAATACCTGCGCGATTCACGAATCACAACCATCTATGAAGGAACTACGGGTATTCAAGCCAACGACCTCATTAGAAGAAAGTTAGCACGCGACAATGGGGCCACGATGAAAGCTTTGATTCATCGGATGCGTCAAGACGCGCGACGCATGAACCAGCGAGAGAATGAGATGTTGTCCCAGATCGGCATGAGGTTGCAAGCGGCCATCTCTGCGCTGCGTGAAGCCTTGGACTGGGTCTTGGATAATCAAACTGATTTCAGTCGTTGTGCCGCGGGGGCTGTTCCATTCTTGCGTCTTTCAGGGACGGTCATCGGCGGATGGCTTTCAGCGAGATTGGGCGAGGCAGCCCTCACCAAACTCGAACAAGGTGCTGACGCGGTCTTCATGTCAGCCAAGCTCGTGACTGCCGGACATTACGCTGCCCACTTCCTAGGGGAGGCGTTTCACCAACGAGACATTGTTCTTAAGGGCGCCGACAGCACGCTCGCACTCGCAGACGAACAATTGTAATTGGGTGCGTCCATCGCACTCCTTGTTAGAAGGAATATTTGTGAAGATCATGGTGGCAGTAAAGCGGGTGCTCGACTACAACGTCAAGCCACGAGTTAAAGCTGACGGTTCCGGTTTAGACCTTGCCAATGTGAAAATGTCGATGAACCCGTTCGACGAGATCGCAGTAGAAGAAGCGGTGCGTTTGAAAGAAGCGGGCTTCGCGAGCGAGGTGATCGCCGTATCATGCGGGGTGACGCAATGTCAAGAAACGCTTCGCACAGCGCTCGCCATTGGCGCGGATCGCGCAATTCTAGTCGAATCGGCAGACGAACTGCAGCCGCTCGCTGTTGCCAAGATTCTGAAGGCGCTTGTCGATCAGGAGGCGCCGGAGCTTGTCATTCTTGGCAAGCAGGCAGTCGACGACGACTCGAATCAAACTGGCCAGATGCTCGCCGCACTCGCTAATCTGCCGCAGGCGACGTTTGCTTCGAAAGTCACGGTCGGGGAAGGCGAAGCCACCGTGTCACGTGAAGTTGATGGCGGCGACGAAACGTTGTGGCTGAAGCTACCTGCCATCATCACAACGGATCTGCGGCTCAACGAGCCGCGTTATGTGACGCTGCCGAACATCATGAAGGCAAAGAAGAAGCCACTGGTGACAATGATGCCTGCGGACCTAGGTGTTGATGTCACGCCCCGTTTGGTGACATTGAAGGTCGTCGAGCCTGCTAAGCGCGACGCAGGCACCATCGTGCCAGACGTCAACACACTGGTCGAAAAGTTGAAGAACGAAGCGAGGGTTATTCGATGACAAGCCTCTTAATTGCGGAACACGACAACGCGTCGATCAAAGCGGCAACGTTGAACACGGTGGCGGCGGCCTCAGAACTTATAAAGTTCGGCGGCGGGGACATCCATGTTTTGATCGCAGGTTACAACGCCCTGGGCGCAGCTAACGCGGCGGCAAAGATCGCAGGCGTGTCTAAGGTGCTGCTCGCTGATGCTCCTCAACTCGCTGAAGGTTTGGCTGAGAATCTCGAACAAACGGTGCTGAAGCTAGCGAACGACTACTCGCACATCCTCGTTCCAGCCACCGCTTACGGTAAAAATGTCGCGCCGCGTATCGCGGCGCAACTGAATGTCGCGCAGATCAGCGACATCATTAAAGTCGTTTCTACCGACACCTTCGAGCGCCCGATTTACGCGGGAAACGCCATTGCTACCGTGTTGTCGAATGACGCAATCAAGGTTATCACCGTCCGTACAACAGGGTTTGAACCTGTGGCAGCTGAGGGTGCCAATGCACCAATTGAGCAAGTTGAGGCGGCGGCGGATAGAGGCATTTCGTCGTTCATGTCGCGAGAAATCATCCAAATGGTTCGCCCCGAACTAACCAGCGCTCACACGATCGTGTCGGGAGGCCGTGGTTTGCGGAGCGGCGAGGCTTACGCGGCGACGCTCGAACCGCTTGCAGACAAGTTGGGCGCGGCGCTGGGGGCTTCGCGTGCGGCAGTGGACGCGGGATACGTGCCGAACGACTATCAAGTCGGACAGACGGGTAAGATAGTGGCCCCGCAGTTGTACGTCGCTGTTGGAATCTCGGGCGCGATCCAACACTTAGCTGGCATGAAGGACAGCAAGGTCATTGTGGCGATCAATAAGGATCCTGAGGCGCCGATCTTCAACATCGCGGACTACGGTCTCGTCGATGATCTTTTCAGTGCCATCCCCGAGTTTGTACAACTACTCTGATGTGATTTTGGTGACGGATGAGCGCCGACGGCCCGGAACCGCTGTCGCTTACCGCCCAAAAAGCCTGGGTGCTTACCGTGGGTGCAGAGTATGCGTCGCGCCAGGGCCGTTGAGAATTCTTTGGACAAGCGTTGGAGAATGCGGCAGGCTAAGCCTGCCGCAGACAGAAGGGATCAACCCGATGAAGGTGCAGATGGAAGCAGGTGCTTCGCGACGTTCCAGGGCAACAGTTCGTCGATGCGGTTGGCCTGGTGATCCGCAATGTGCGTAAGGACGTATTCCAGGTAGGCGCGTGGGTTGATGCCATTCAACTTGCACGAGCCGATCAAGCTATACATTGCGGCGGCTCGCTCGCCACCGCTGTCAGAGCCAGCGAACATGAAATTGCGCCGGCCGAGGGCCACGCAGCGCAAAGCATTTTCGGCGAGCACGTTGCTGATCTCCACGCGGCCGTCATCGCAGAACAGTGTGAGCCCGTCCCAGCGGTTCAAAGAGTAGTTGATCGCTTCGACCAGCGGTGCCTTCGGCCAAAGAGTCGCTAGTTTCTCCCTCATTGACGTCTTGAGGGCCGCGAGCAATGGATTGGTCTTTTCTTGCCTGACGCGTCGCCGCTCATCCGGCGGTTTGCCGCGGATATCAGCCTCGATTCCATAAAACTCGCCAATCATGTCGAGCCATTGCTTCGTGGTGTCCGACGGGGCTGTCTCATGGACGTTGAATACGTATCGGCGCGCATGATCCCAGCAAAATGCCAGACGAACTTTGCCGCCTTCGTTCAACTCGTTGAAGCCGGCATAGCCGCCCGCCTGAAGGATGCCTTTGAATCCGGCGAGATGGGTCTGGGGGTGAATGCCCTTGCGGTCCGGCGAGTAAGCGAACCAGACAGAAGCAGGTTCGTTCGAACCTGAGCGGCGATCATCGCGCACGTAGACCCACAATACCGGTTTTGGTTTTCTTGTTCCCAGGCGCGAGCACCGGGATCGGCGTGTCGTCCGCGTGGAGCTTGGCAGTCGCCATTGTGTAGCGACGCAGGGCTTCAGTCAGCAGCCGGCAGAGTTCTTCGCATTGCCCGATCCAACGTGCCATGGTGGCCCGATCGAGACGTACGCCGTCGCGCGCTGCGATCTCGGATTGCCGATAGAGCGGCGTGTGATTTGCATACTTGGCGACGATGTTCTCGGCCAGCAAGCTCGGATGCGCGATGCTGCGCTCGATCGGCAGCCCCGGCATAGGAGGTTGCGCGATATGGCCGCAACCGGTGCAGATCCGCTTGCGACGGATAGTGCGGATGACCTTGAACATTGCCGTGACGCGCGCGAGCTGCTCAGACACATCCTCGCCGAGCAACTCCATGGCGTTGTTGCACTTCGGGCAGATGGAATCGGGCTCAAGCTCGTGCTCTTCGCGTGGCAGATGGGGCGCCAAGGCTTCCTTCGGGGATGCTGCAGATACGCCCGAGCTCGATGCACGAGCGCGCGCACGGCGAACATCGGCGACGCCGCTGCCCGCTGCCAAATCCTCGAGTTGGGTTTCGAGCCGATCGATCTGCCGGTCGAGTTGTTCGGATTTGCGACCGAAGTGCATGCGCCTGAGCTTGTCGATCTGCGCCTTCAGGCGCTCGAGCTCCTGGTCCCGTTCAACAATCTCCCGGTCGCGTTCGGCGATCTCCTGGCGCATCTTTGCCATCGATGCCTGCTGCTCGAGCACCAAGGCGTGGAGCTCGGCAATGGTGTCCGGAAGCGGAGCATGATCGGGCATGCACCGCAGTTTACGAGCCTTCGATGCGGTTTACAACATGGACAATGCGGCCGTGCGACGGGGCTGTCGCCAATCGATGCCTTCCAGCAACATCGACAGCTGCGCCGACGTCAGAAAGATCTTGCCGCCATCCGCCTGGGGCCAAATAAACCGCCCATGCGAAAGCCGCTTCGCGAGAAGCCATAGTCCGTCATCTGTTGCCCATAGAATTTTTACAAGATCGCCGCGACGTCCCCGAAAAATGAACACGTCGCCGCCGAGCGGATTCTCTTCGAGTGCCGATTGCACCTTCGCGGCAAGAGCCGGGAAACCACTACGCATGTCGGTGACGCCTGCGGCGATCCAGATGCGAGTGCCAGGCGGCAGGCCGATCATCGGGACAGCTCCCGGATCAGCAGCCGCAGCATATCCGGCGACACGTTACCGCGAATGCGCAAGCGTGCACGGTCAAATTCGATCTCGCAGGCGTCCTCCGACACGGCTTCGCGGGCCGGCATCGAGGCCTCGGCTTCCGGGACAATGCTGACTGGAAGTAACGATGCAACGTCACCATCGGCTTCCTGTCTGACAGGCCCCAAAGGACGCGGCGCCCCAAATGCACCCTGAAGATACTGGCGACGCCATCTGAACAGCAGGTTGGTGTTTATGTCGTTGCGACGCGCGACCAGCGATACAGACGCCCCGGGCTCGAACGTCTGTTCGACCAGTTGTCGTTTGAATTCGCGCGCAAAGTTGGGGCGCTTGCCCGGTGCCTCGCATTTGCCATCCACAATCTCGGCCACTTTGGTTCCCATCAAAAAACTGAACTGAACCCGAGAAGTTGGACAGTGAACGACTAGGCAGCCTTGGCAAACCGAGCTCGGTACTCCACCGGGCTAAATCCTTGCAACTTGATCTTGATACGGTCGTGATTGTAGTACCTGATATAGCTGTCGATACCGGTTCGTAACTCCTCCACATTGCGGAATTCATTGAGATAGTAGAACTCTGATTTGAGGGTACCGAAGAAGCTTTCAATGGCTGCGTTGTCGAGGCAATTTCCTTTGCGAGACATGCTCTGAACAATTGCGCGCTCTTCGAGGCGACGTCGATATTCGGGCATCCGATACTGCCAGCCCTGATCAGAATGCAGGACTGGTTTATCGCCGGGATTTAACCGGTTGAACGCCTTTCCTAGCATCGCGCTCACCATATTCAACAACGGACGCCTGGCCATCTCATACGAGACGATTTCGCCATTGTAGAGATCCAGGATCGGCGACAGATACAGCTTCTGACCGCCCACGTTGAACTCTGTGACATCCGTCACCCACTTTTCGTTCGGCCGGCTCGCGTCGAATCTTCGCTCAAGTACATTGGGCGCCACGTGACCGAGCTGCCCTTTGTAGGCGCGATACTTTTTCACCCGCACGCAGGATTTCAATTGCAGCTGGAGCATCAATCGTCGGACGGTCTTGTGATTGATCAAGTGACCGTCGCGCCGGATCGCGGCAGTGATCCGCCGATAGCCATACCGTCCCTTATGTAGATCGAACAATGTGTGAATCTTCACTTTCAGATCCGCATACTTGTCGGCCGTCTGCAATGTCTTCTGCTGGTAATAGAAAGTGCTGCGCGCAAGGCCTGCCACCTTCAAGAGGCCTGCGAGCGGATATTGTTGCCTTAGCTCAAGCACGATTTGCGTTCGCTCTCTCGCGCTGACAGCTCGTTCGCTTGAACCAAGGCCTTCAGCTAATAGGATGGTCCGCCCCTCCCGTAGTCGCATAATCAGGGCTGACACGGAAGCTTCCGAGGAGGTGTGTCATGACTCAGCGCGTTACACCTGCCGTGGCCCGTATGGGCATCGACATTGGCAAATCGGCATTCCACGTCGTCGGTCTCGACGCCACTGGGAAGCCGATTTTCAGGGGGCGCTTCACGCGCGAGCGTCTCATTGAATTTCTGACGCGCGCATCGCCCACTATCGTTGGAATGGAGGCCTGTCCCGGCAGTAACTGGCTAGCGAGGAAAGCCACCGTTGCAGGGCATGAGGTCCGGATTGTTCCCGCGCAGTTTGTCAAACCATTCGTCAAGTCGAACAAGACTGATCTTGTCGACGCGGAAGCCATAGCTGAGGCGATTTCGCGTCCCACGATGCGCTTCGTCCAAGCAAAGACCGAAGCACAGCTCGATCTGCAGGCGCTACATCGTGTACGGCAAAGGCTTGTCTACAACAAGACCGCCGTCATTAACCAGACGCGTGCGTTCCTGCTCGAATACGGGCTTACTCTGCCGGCTGGAGCGGCTTACTTCGTCCGCGACATGCCATCGGTTTTGTCAGACGACCAGAACGGGCTTACGCCCGCAATGCGCAGTCTGCTTGACCAACTGTGGCAGGAATACCGTGCCATCGAGGAGCGGCTGCTTCAGCTTCGGCATCAGATCGAATCTATTGCGAGTGCCGACGATGTCGCCACCCGGTTGACGTCTGTGCCCGGCATCGGTCAACTGACAGCGACGGCCATTACCGCGTTTGCGGGCACCGGCACGCAGTTCAAGTCTGGGCGCCATCTGGCTGCATGGCTAGGGCTCGTGCCGCGCGAATTCTCTACAGGCGGCAAACAGCGTCTACTCGGTATCAGCAAACGCGGAAACTCATATTTGCGCAAGTTGCTTGTGCATGGTGCCCGAACGTGCGTCCTGCACCTCGATCGAACCAAAGATCATCTCGGTGTCTGGCTGAACCAGATGGAAGCGAAAGGAATACACCGGAACAAGGTGATCGTGGCGCTGGCCAACAAACTCGCACGCATTGCCTGGGCTGTACTCACACGACACGGCTCACTGTATCTGCGACAACCGCAGCAGCAATAAAAGGCTTTGCAACCCCTTCATAGTTTGCTTGCCTGCACCTGATGACGAAACAGCGCGACGGCGTTCGGTAAACCCGGCTCAAAAAAACCGGCCTCAGAGGCCGACGAAGCTTAGCGGGAACCGGACGCGCATATCCCATCATGGCCTTGCCGTCAAAAGCGGCTGACTCGCGAGAGGCCGGATACATTTACGCAAACTGCTTCGGATGAAAAGTGCCTGCTTGCAAAACCGGGGCGGACCATACATTTTTTAGATATGCGTTCTCCATCCGGAGACAGCACAGCTCGTCCAGCAATTCCTGGCGGCTTCTCGCATCATCGGCTTCCCGCGCTTTGTTTTGTAATGGAGCGTTCTTCATCATCTTCTTGCGACGTCCCCTGGAACCCCACGACAGGGCCTCCGGTCCGCCTTGATTATATTGCTGCTCCCAGCGGCCAATAATGTTGAAACGCCGGATGTTGAACAATGCGGCGGCTTGTCGATGCGACAGCCCCTCGTCACGCGTTCGCTTCAAAACTGCAAGCTTCAATTCGACGCTATAGAACTCCCGCTTCTTCCCGGCTACACCAGCTTCACCGTGTGCGCGATAGCCAGCGATCCATTGGCGCAGCGATGAAACGCCGACGTTATGCCGATGAGCGATAGTCTTCAGACCGGCCTCGCCAGAGCAGTAATCTCTGACTGCCGCAAGCTTGACTTGCTCCGTATATTTTCCCATAAACCCCTCTGGTTGATGTCCAACCTTCGGGGTTCAGTTCAAACATTTGGTGGGAACCAAATTACCCCCGTTCACTGCTGCCCGGAGAACGGCCGACGTGAGACGCATACGGTGCAGAAGCGAACGAGCGCGGTGCTTGCGGTGCCGAGCGCGGTCGTCCCTGCCGAAATAAACTATCTCCTCAACCCCAGTCATCCAGACTTCACGCAAATCGTGCCCGGAGCCCGCGATGAATGGGAAACCGACCGGCGGTTGTTGCGGCGCGCCGCTCGAAAAGACGCATGACAACGTTTCACCGCCCCCGCAATCCGCATTTTGATTTTTGCAACGGGCTTGAGCTGGAGCTTTAGCCGCGTTCGGTCGCCGCCACGAAGGTCCGCCACGGTATCCCTTTGATTTTCGTGCATGGTTCCGGTTAGACGCCCCTAAGCCTGGCGCACCACTCCGTTGCAACCCTAAATAAATTTCGTTTCGAATCAAACGTGTTCTGTTTATCTGTCGGACATCCAAAACGAGCGCAAAGTGGTAGCGGTGCCGTGGTTTGATACGAAGCCTGGTAACATTACGAAATTGCCAGGTGCAAAAGACAATTCCTGGGGCTTTGCCACTGGCCCGGCGTTCGACCGTTGATGAGTGTGATGCCATCGATATTTCGAACGGTTCAGTGTGGATACAAAACGCTTGCTTCACGAGCGGGGGGCTCGGTTGTCATCGCGAAAAATAACTTGCGTCTTCAAGCACTAAGCGGATCCTGTCCAGCGTATCTATAGAAATGAGTGGTGAGTGCAGCTTCTCCCGTACAATCGCAGCGGCTCCAGCTTCGGCTCCCAGATACAAGGCGCTAAGCGGGCCGCTCAGCGCTATTTTCTGAGGTTCGGCTGACGAGGCAGCTCCGTATCCGGTCGCCATCAAGCCGTACGACGTCCCAGACTAGTCCGTTGCGTCATTGAAATAGCACCCGATTTGGTATTCAATGAAACGCATGGAAAAGATGAATTTAAGCGCGCTCGAGCGCGAACAATTGCTGTCAGCAACTCGTAGCCAGACGGTGCGCGCAGCTGACGCCCGGCGCGCTCGGCTGATTCTGATGCTTGACAACGGCGAAACACGCGAGGCGATCATGCAGCGGCTGCAATGTGACTCGCGCTTCATTTCGCGATGGTCGAGTCGGTTCTTGGCCGAGCGGCTGGCAGGCCTGTATGCGCGCCATCCTGGACGAGCTCCCGTGCATCCGCCTGATAAGCTCGAGGCGCGCGTGCTAAAGCTCACGCTCACGCGCCGGCCCTCGGACGGATCCACGCATTGGAGCAGCTATAAGCTTGCTGCGGCATTGGGCGACGTGGGCGCCTCGACGGTACAGCGTATCTGGCGCAAGCATGGCGTGCGCCCTCATCGACTCGATACGCACATGGTCTCGAACGACCCTGACTTCGAGACCAAGGCTGCAGACGTCATAGGCCTCTATCTGAACCCGCCCGCTCATGCGGCGGTGTTCTGTGTGGATGAGAAGACGGCCATTCAGGCCCTGGATCGTAAGGACCGGATGTTGCCGCTGTCGCCAGGCCGAGCCGAGAGCCATGGCTTCGAATACAAACGTAACGGCACGCTGAGCCTGTTCGCTGCGCTCAACACGGCGACCGGGGAAGTCATCGGCAAAACCGCGCCACGGCATACCAGCGAGCAGTTCGTCGCCTTCCTCACCGGCGTGATCGCCAGCCAACGGCCTAAGCAAGAAATTCATGTGATCTGCGACAACGTCAGCAGCCACAAAACCGCACGTGTGCAGGAGTTTCTGCAGCAACACCGCAACGTGCGGTTGCATTCACACCGACGTACACGTCTTGTAAGCGTCATTTGAAGGCCGCATGGACAGAGCTGTTCCCGGTGTCCAAAGTGATGTCCGTTACTTCAAGTGGTGGGGACTACTTTGGACACACGGAATGCGAGACCATCGAACCGCAAGGGGCGACCGAATTATGCACCGGAGTACCGACGGCAAGTTGCAGTGGCGGCGAGCGAGCCGGGTATTTCTGTGGCCAAGCTCGCGCAGGCGCATGGACTGAATCCCAATATGGTGTTCAAGTGGCGCCGGCAACTGCGGGCGGGCCTGTTTGACGGCGTAACACGTGGCACGGCGGTGTTGCTGCCCGTCGCGCTGCCGGATGTACCGACAGACGAGAAGGCCGAACCGGCGTCGCTGGCACTACATCTTGTCGAGCCACGTCGCGAGAGCGTGCCGGCAGCACAGATTGTTGCGCTGCTGCGCACGCTTGTTCAGGCCCGCTCTGGGTCAGCGTGTATGACCGCGCGAACGTGGGCGGCGCGGCCATCGCGGAATGGCTCGATCAGTGGTTGCCGCGCGATGTGGGCGTGTTGCTCCAGGACGGATGCGGCGTGTATGCACGCGAGCCGAAGATTGCGCGGGAATATGCGGATCAGCTTGCGGCGAAGCTCGGGCGCAAGCGCGTGCGGATCATCGCGGAGGCGTTCAGGCCGCAAATGGGCGGCGGTTTCCGCTCGGCGACCGTCGAAGAGCTGAAGCCGCAGATCGATGCGTATCGCGGCTACAAGACGTATCTCTTCGACGGGCCGCATTACGTGTCGGCGGACATCGTGCAAGGCCTGCTCGATGCTTATCGACCGCACTAGCCCGACGCTTATCTGGCCGATGCCGTGTCGATCTTGCGCGCGGAATCCGCGGGCAACACCGAGGTCAGCACGTTCGCCGGCACATGTCGCGCCTCTTCCTATTAAATCCCTCGCGCGGAGCAGAGTGTCAGCGATGAGCGCAGCGCGCAACTGCTGTGTGGCGCGCGAAGCAGTGTTATTCAAAGCCTTCCCTGGCCAGCCGACGAAAAAGCCGTCATAGTCTCCGGTCGTGAGGTAGTGCCGAATCTGGGTCTCAACCCATTCTGCAGAGCCGATCTTCGGAATGGCCATGGAAGGTTCCCAGGTATCCGGGTCGAAGCGGGACCGCAGGCGCTCAGAACCCCAATCCCAATTGCCGGTTGAGCACAAACCAGGGACGCTCGCGTTCAAGGCCGTTCGTGTCAGCGTCGTGACGGACCGATTTTCGTCGCTAACATGATATGTGCAGCTGGTGAACCTGTACTCAGTAAAAAGGTATCAAGACGCGATCGGCGCGTCGGCCGCGTTGTTGATGCAGGTCGCTTGTCGGCCGTAGCCGACCTTGGCCGGTCACCGATTGTGCGGCTGCTGCACGTTCGTTTGCTGTCGTTCGCCGGCCCGCGCTGGAGAACGACACCTCGGCAAGCGCGAATGAGACATCACGACCCACACGGGACGTTCGACGTGTCTGAATGCAGACGCTTGGAAATATGCGAAGTGTTTGACCGGGACGCGGGCCAGCCGAGGCCGATGGCCACTTCCAGCTCAGAGCGAGAGTCGTGACAAGTTTTCCGCACCTATGGCGGGGCTAGGGCGTTCGCCCGCCCCGTCGCTCAGCTTGGGCCGATATAATCTTCGATGGGCAAATCGCGAACAACCTACCAATGACCGAAAAAGTAAAAGATAATCCCGCAGCCCGCCTTTACGAAATCTTGAAAGGGATTCATTCCCTTGCGCCGCAGAGTAATTGCCGTGATCATTGGCGGCAACTGCTTCAGACGGACAAGGAAGACGAGTTGCTTAGTCGCCTCGCTAAACTGTTGTTGCTCGCGGAAGATGTCGTCATTGAAACCAACAGGGTCTTCCCGGCGTACCTCTCCTACATGAAAGGGGTGCAACACCAGCTGATCGACGCCGTGTCCAAGCAAAATCTTAACGGCCAATGGGATACTTTCCTCACGCACGTTCACCCGCAGACGATCACCCATTTGCATTTCATGGTCACGATGCTAAACGAACGTGAGAGCATGCAGGCGCCAAGCGTGACGCTGCGCGATCAGCGGATCTCGTTCGAGGAAGCACGGAAGCAGATCATTGAAGCAGGCGATATTCCAGATGATGTGAAGTTGCAGATGGTTCGCCATTTGAACCTCATAATCGCCAGCATCGATGAATACTTTATCACCGGGATATTTTCACTGATGGACACCCTGAATGGTGCCATTGGGAACGCACTGATTGATCCCGGCTACCGGGATGCCATCAAGGGCACCGAAGCAGGCAACAAGTTCATGAAGGCTGTCTTTAAAGCGGCAGAGGTAGCCGCCGCCGCGGGCAATATAGGTTCGTTTCTTCTCAGCGAGCCGGTTCAAGCACTCGTGAAGTTTATCACCGGCGGCGGGAATAGTTGATTCATCGATCACGGATGCCTGTGGCCATGCCGCCGTGTCAGGCCGAAGCGATTCGCCGAAGAACAGATCATCGGCTCTTGAAAGAATCGGAGGCTGGCCTGAGGCCGGCTGTTTATGGCGGAGTCAACCCCGGTTCATGCAATAGTTTGCTCGTACCGTTCGGCTGGAGACCGGCACCATCATGCGGTTCCCCCGTCCAGGCCAGTTCAGCTCGTACTGCCGCTGCGTCGAAAGCCGGCGCGTGTCGAACGGCAGGACGAAGGGTGAGGGCAACGCGAAGAATGGCAACCGCTATCTCGCCTGGCCTTCATCGAAGCCGCGGCTGCGGCCCTGCGCTGTTGCCCGCAGGCCAGACGCTTCTACGAACGCAAAAAGGCACACGCCTGCGTTCGATCCAGTCTTGGCAACATCTGCGCGACAATAGTCTCATTTAAACTGAGAACGATGTCGACATTAACTGAAGACGAATCTTAGGCACGTAGCGCGGGGTCATCCCATCCGTCAACTCTGTCGACTGATGGCCTGCCGGAAAGTCGACGCAGGCGCATCCTTTCGGCCTTTGCGGACGTTCGACGAACGCCTTCTGAAAGTCGGCAGTTTGGCAGATCGTTGACAGCGACGGCGCCGCGCAGCGAAAGGAGTCCTTCTAACGACAAGGGGTCGAAACTGCGCATCGACGCATGTCAGAAAGTCTTGGGGATAACAAGACATTCTCGAATGTCCAGCGGGTTGTCAGAGCGTCTACACACCAACGAAGACTATTTCTCGCGTCCGGCCTTGCTGCCGGAGCTTGCCATCTCAATCTTCATTGGCCCAAGCCCAACGACCTATTCGCCGGAACGTGGTAAGCCGCTACTTGTCTAATAGGGCGACATAACAGCGGACAGCCTGTTCGACGCCGGAAGTCGCAATGTGATGCGCTAGTGATCCTGAAAGTTTCACGAAAAGTACATCCCGCGCGACAACGTTGTCTGTCCGACGATCATACTCCTCGAGGTTGGCCCTCAATGCAATTGAAAGGGTGATAGCGCCGACCACGTTGTCAATTTTGTTAGTGATCTTCGTTGCCTTCGAGGCTGCCTCGAAACTTGCTCTTACGCGGTCTGAAAAGTACCAAATGAGCCACGGACTACGCGTGGGTTCCGATCTTGAGGCAACCTCAATATCAGGAGTAGCACGCCTTTGAACAATTGATAAGAATGTTGCCTCTTGGAATTTCGAGATTCGCGGCAAGTTAGCTCGGACTTCACCAACATACTTGTTAAGGTCTATTAGCTGCTTCTCGACGCAAGCGTCATTTGGAAGTGCTGGCGAGGAAAAAGCCATAGAGGCGAGAATCAGCAGGGAACGTATACAGGAGATATGCATAATCTTCAATATGCTCCAATGTGTAGTTATTGTTCTGAGTGCCAAGCAGGTGCGAGAGTCGCATCTCTACCGGGGTAGTGCAGTACCCGAACGAACACAGCGGGCCCATCTGTGGATGACGTCGGCATGCGAAAGCCCCACCATTGGTGAACGCGCGATGCACTCCGGTGTTGATGGCGAAGTCCCCAACGACGGCAGCAATGGAAGCTGCGAAGATTCGCGATTGCGAATAGACGAGAACATGAGATTCTACGAGGTGGGAGAGGTGACCTGGAACGACAATGCGGGCAGCCGCTCGAGGACGCCCGTTGCCGCCGTTTTGAGCGCCTTAGTACTACAGCCTTAGCGCCAAGTCCCGAGGGATAGGTTTCCACGATCGGCAAAGCCCCGGTGGACGCAACGCCGCGGTCGCCGATTCGCCCACGCAAGGGGTGATACATAGAGGAAATGCAGTCGCAGCGATTGGTTTGGCACCGTACCTAACGGCGGGCGACAGGCAGCTACACTGTCCATAAAACAAACAACGAAAAGGACGGGAAAAATGAAGACGACAAGAACGGGACTTGCGGTAGCTTTTCTCGTCGCAATGATGCCTGCATACGCTGGCAACTATACGTTGCTGGACATGCAGTCGGGCGAGCTTAACCAATACTCGACGAACGGCAACATGACCACCAACATGAGCACTGGCGACATGTACATGCAAACCGGGAAAAACACGGTAATGGACATGCAGACTGGCGACCTGCACCAAATGATGCGATCGGGGAACCTCGTGACGGACCTTACGACCGGCAACTCGGCATTGGTCACGGGGGAATGAAGGGTCAGCAGACTGAAAAGAGCGCCGATGAGGGCGTCCCCGACCGAAGCGTAACCGCTTGACCGGTCATGCAGGGGGCAAATCCAGGGGCGCGGCTCGTCGCCGTCTCGAAAATGTCGGTCTTGGAGTATTGCTCGAGGTCGTTGGGGGGAGCCACTGGACTGCACGCCGGCGCTGCTGCCGCCGCTGCAGCTCTCAAACGTATAGTCTCCCGCATGTGCGCAGGTATAGACACGCATGGCCGGCAAGGCTACTCGGTGGGGGAGGGAAGCCATCACGGTCCAACCGCGCTCGGTTGACGTCGCTCGTCAAGCTCGACGCGGGAATAATCGGAACGCCGATTGCTGCAACACCTCGATCGCTTTGTCAATCGGTTCGATAGCGTCGTGGTAGTTTTTCGAAAGGTGGACGCCGTAGAGCGCCTCGTGTACTTCGTAAATCGCATCGAAGTCTTTTTGCGAAAGCAAAAATCTCGTACTCTCCTTGAGACTTCCTAACCGGAAAGAGGCGTGGTCGTATGCGATCCAATCCTCGTCCCTATCCTCCCGCTCGCGCGGCCTTTCCTTAGGGTTCAAGCTTACAGTAACGGCGGAACTTCGGAGATCAACGAGCACCGTGATCACGTCGCGGTATGCCTGCGCGGTCGTCTCCGGTGCTGTCACGCCGCCTGAATGTCGCATAAAGGCATAGACGCTACCAAGGTAAGCGCCGATTGCCGCGACCACTATCACCGTTAACTCTGACATTTTGGTTCCCTCGTCCGCGACCCCATCGCACTCGGTAGACACTATCGCCGGCAAGTCCGCGGCGCGAAATCGAACGCGCGTACGCCTTGAAGCGGGTCGCCAGAATCGCCGCGATCGCGCGCGCCGCGCGGCGTCCCCTGCCGCCCGTTCAATGCGAGCAGTAAAACATGTCCCTCAAACGGCTGCCGAGAAATGCGCATGTGCTACGGAAGCCCGGACGCGATATTGGCGGAGGTTTTGAGCGCTCGACCGCCAGTACGCGACTAGCGCGGATACGCAGTTTTAGAGGACTTTCAATATTTTTACAATTACTTGGCTTGTGACCGCTGCTCAAGCCGAAGCGCGTCGATGAACGTGAGATGCGACGTGTACTTCCCCGGCCTTCGTAAGATCATGGAGGACAAAGAGTCATCAGATCCAGCAGCCAGTACTGACAAAGGCGACGACGATGACTATTAAGGCGAGGATTTAGCTGCTGCATTTCTCTGAAGTTTTCTCGCGGAATGCAATAAGGTCGGCATGATGACTCTCTCGACGCAACTGCTGACCGACATATGCGCCGCGATGGTTAGCGAAGCGGCTTCCCGGCTTGCCGCAGCGACCACATTCCTGGAATCGTTCAGCGATGGTAAGGGCGTTGGCTATGTGGAAGCGTCCGCGCTGCAATTGCGTAAAGCACTAGAGGCGATGGCCTTCGCCGCTATAGCCCCGAATCATTCCGCATACGCGGCGCATCGCGCGAAAGCGGAAAACAATCAGGACTTTACCAAGGACTATCATGTAAAGCGGATATTCAACGATCTAGGCAGGATCAACCCAGACTTTTATCCGGTAGCGGTTTTGCCCGGCAAGAACATAGCTCCAAAGGGGCGCCTCGCAATCATTTCCATTTCGAGCGAAGGGAATCCGGCTGCCTTACCAAAGCGCAATTTATCAGCGTGTATGACCGTCTGGGCAAGCATCTCCACGGTCACAATCCGTGGAATACCGGCGATGCGCTCGAGGGCCTTCCTGAATTGATTGCTAAAACGGTAGACGCAATGCATGGGCTTCTGGAACTTCACGTAGCAGTTATCCGCACCTTTGAAGTATCAGGCGTGTGGCTGGTGGAGATACCGCGAGGTTCGTTAGTTCCAAAAATGATACTTGCCCGGGCGGATGGGCCTTATACGATCCGGAGTCGAGAAGAATAGGTCGCCGGTCGCTCGCACCGATCTGCGCTGGACAAAGCACGCAGAGAAATTAACGGAACTCGGTCAGCGGTCACGCGACCGTTTTGGAAACGGAAGATGCAAGTACTAATTGGTGGAATTCTACTGATAATCCTGTTGGTTCTACTAGTGGCGTTCTGGCGAGTAGCATTGGGGTTTATCGTGGTCGCAGCCGTTGTGTTTGGAGCAGGCGTGGCATTTATGATCCATCGTGATGATATTCGCCGCACTACACCGCAGCCGGCGTACTGTTCGGATATGGGTGATGCCGTGTACACGGTAGCGCGAAAGCAAGGACAGGACGTCGCACATGCAGAAGCGGCCATGTATGAAGGCAAAGAATGGACAGTGATCCATTCAGAAAACGTGCTGATCAGTACACCGGAAACTGACCCTGCAGGATCCCGCCTGCCGGGTCTGCGCTACTTCAGTAGTTCGAGTCTAGCTCGCCTTCGCCCAGCCGACGCCGCGTTCGTACGTCACTGTTTCGGTGTCGTGGTCGCCGATATCCGTGAAGTGGAAAACTTGCTCGCTGTCTTCGTCTTCCCGCGATCCGCGCTCGACCTCGACCCACGCGTGTCAATGTTGACCGGAAGAAGAAGCTCGGTGCCCGGTAGCACACACGTCCGATTCGCAGCGCACAGCGGCCGTCGAGGGCCCGAATGCCACCACTGAGAGGGTGAGCTCGGTCGTTGAATGAGCGTTCGCTAGCGCCCCCTAGCGGGCGTGAGCAAATGCGTCGACGAGCAAACCACGACTCGCCTTGCGCCTCGCGTGAGAGCCACGTAGAGGTGTTGCGCAGTCATGCGCTCGGGCTCAAGAATGACCGCCACGTCAGCCTCTAGCCCTTTCAGAAGAAGCGTGCTGCCAACGGCGCGCCGGCCCAGCGGCCGAGCCAGCTGGCGGTTTCGCTCGCGGGCCTGAATCGCCGCGCCAATGAACCCACCTTCGCCCCCAGCCGCTCTCAGCGCTGAGATACAGCAGTGCAGTACTTCGGGTCGATGACGCGCGCACCGCGTTGGTCCGCGAGAGAATGGAGCAGGTCAATTGAGCGCGTGAGGCTCGGAGCCGCCATGAACGCCACTGCCGCGGCTTCTGCAGGCGTCGCGGTAGTGCGGGCTCGGCCGCCTCGTATCGTTTCGACTCGCGTGACGAAGTTTGCAGCACCTACGCCGGTCATCAGTGAACTCGCGAACTCGGCGATTTGTCGCAGCGCGTTGGGACTTGTCAAATCGAACTGGCGGGCGAAGTTCACCAGGTCTTTCAGATCGACCGCCTCGACGGAGGTAGCGCCCGGCGTCTGCATGGTGAGTTGATGGCGACCATTGACATTGATGGAGGCGCCAATGACGAGAACGCGGCCATCTCGGTTTGGCGCTTCCGTCCGGGCGGCCACTAGTCGCTGCTGAAGTTCCGTGCCTTGGGTTAATTGGACCCACTGGACTCCTTCTGGCGCTCCACGTAGGTCCACAGCTTGGCCAGCCTGCAATGACGCGCGGACTTGAAGTAGCCAGGCACCCAGCGCGTCCATGCCGGCGAGTCGCCATCGCCAAGGCGTCTGCAGTGCACCGATGGGCGGGAACGCAGCTTGAGCCTCACGTTCCCAGTGGACCAGTGGGTCGCGAAAGCCGAATATCGCCTGCATCGGGTCACCAAGGATGCAAGTGGGCAGTAGCCGCGCGATGAAACAGACGATGGCGTGCTGCGCGGTGTTGCAGTCCTGATACTCGTCGACCAGCAAGCGCGAATATGTCGAGGTTATGGGGTCACTGATGTGACCGGCCTGTAGGAGCCCTTGCACCGCACCTCGGATAGCAGGGTAGTCGGCGTTCGGGTTGGCCAGTTCGAGAACGCGCGCGTCGAGGCCCGTGCGGAGCGGAAACTTGCCCGCTAGCCGCATCGCGAAACCGTCAATGGTAGATACCCTGTACGCCGAACTCGGGACGCCGCCACGCAGGAGCCTAGCACGCAGAGCGGCAACTCCAGCGTTGGTGTGCGTCAGCACCAAGACTGGCTTGTTGTGGGTGTGCTGACCCAGCGCGTCCGCGATGAGCTGAGTCTTGCCGCATCCGGCTGGGGCGGTAACTGAGCCTAGGCGCGCCTGAAAGATGTTGATTTCAGGCGGCGGCACTGGTCCACCCCCAGAGCTGGTTCGTAATTTGGACGAAGCCCGCCTCTGCATTCAGTATATGAGGGCCGACGACGTCCTTGGCGATTTCCTGGAAACCGCTCACAGACTTGAACCAGCCGTTCTTGTTGTTGCGAGCGGCAAGTCCGAGCAATGCTCGGCTCGCAGGTGTAAAGCCACCATTCAGCCGTTCGGCCTCTATGGCATCCAAGGTGACTTGTCCGTTTGATTTCGACTTGATGTGCTCGGCCATGAGCTCGCGGCCGACCATCTCATCCGCCTTATTAAGCAGCGCGTGCACCGCGTCATTGCTTGAATGGCGGAATAGCTCGTCCTCGAGTGCCAAACCAGGCCGCCACGTGAGGTACTGACCGCCAGCCGCAACGAATCTCTCGACGAGTCCGACGGTCGAAACGGGCTTGTCCGCGTCGACGAAGACGAGGACGCGATAGCCCAACTTGAGGAACGCCTCCCCTCGTGTGAAGCATTGGACGGGGGTTCCTCCGCCTGCGTCCACGTATGAGCCTCCGTGGGCCAGAAATGACGTCGCGCCACAGTGGACCCACCACTGGTCCATCCCGCGAGCGAATCCGACTTCGCTGGCGCCTTCACAGACGATGACGGACTTGGACAGGAAGGCCTCGGCCGCCTTGCGCAGTGTGCCCTGAATGCCATCGTCCGTACCGGCGCATGTGGCCGTATGGATACCCGAACGCTGGCGCACGACGAAAAGCTGGTTGCCAGCGAGCTCCCTGAGCGTCACTGGTGAATGGGTTGTCAAAAAGACCTGCAGCGGTTGGGTCGCGTCCTTCGCTCCGAGTGAGTCGAGCAGCCGCATGAGCCGGTGCGGCTCTAGTCCGTACTAGACTTCGTCTACCAGGGCAACGGTGGCGGCCGCCGCTGCGGCCCTTTGCAACCCCGCGACAAGGAGCCGCCCCGAACCGGTGCCCAGCGACCGCAGCGGAATGCCGGTCTCGCTGTGGAGCGCGATAGCACCGTCGCCAATCGACACCGAGTGAGCATCGAGTAGCGCCTGAGCGCTCGCACCGACGGCTACGCCTAGGCCTGTAGCTGTCTGGGTGACCACTTGCAGGGTCTGGGCGAGTTGAGGACCAGCCTGCGCGCCGAAAGTGACCCGGGCGGCGCGTGTCGCGCCGGCGAGTTCCAAGCCTAGGTTCGCGCGCTCTTCCGTGAGCCGGTTCAACACGGAGCCCCTGGCCCAGGAAAGGTTCGTGTTTGCGTAGGTGCCGATTCGGGCTGGTGCTAGGAGGCTGCGGTCCTTCCAGGCCAGAGGCCGTTCCAGTTGCTGGCGGGCGCCTCGGTCGGAATAGAGGGTCCAACTCGGCTCGAGGTCGCTCTTGACCTCGAGCTTCAGCGTCAGAACCGTTTCAAGTCCCGCGCGCGGCTCATCTTCAAGTAGCCCGGTGCCGAGATCAAATCCGCGAAGGAACTCTCCGTAGGTGTCGATGTTCTTCAGCGCGTCGGGTAGTGCGCCGAGCGTGACCGCAATCATGATGGTCCGGGTGACGTCCAGGCCGAAGAAGTCCGTGTCACCGAAAGGTGCGCTCCTCCGCGCTCCAAGGCACAGGTCAATGGCATCGAGAATGGTCGACTTGCCACTATCACCCGGTCCAATAAGGCAGTTCACGCCGTTGGACGGTATCCAGTCGAGCATCTGTATCGAGCGGAAATTGCGAATTTCAAGGCGACGGACGCGCGTCATGTTTCCTCTTAGTTGGTCTGGCATCCCGACGGAAGCTGCCGAAGGGATGCACGGATAACTTGTCAGGTATCCCTTAACGTCAGCTGTCTCAGGCGAACCGGCCACCGAGGATCTAGACGCGGCCGACCGCATGCAGCCTAAATCGGCCGCTCAGATTGTATCTTTTAGTGGCCGGTGCTCGCCTCCCGATCCGCCACGCTCAACTGGCACGGGAAGCAATGCGTCATTCAGCGGCAACGACGACTGACGCCTGTTCTTGCCTCGCTGCAATGCGCCTCGTGCACCATTGAACAATCATCGCGAGCAACGCCGCTTCGAGGAACGCCACGATGGGTCGTTGGAACGGAAGCGCGAACGTCAGAACCAGACAAAACGCCGCGAATGAGAAACGCCCCAGCACCATACCTCGCAATAGCGAAATCACGAAAGCCGGACCGTGCGCGCGATGGGACGAAACGGAAAGGATGATCCCGAGCAGCGGGAAGACCGCAAGCAACCCGCTCCACGTTGGGCCGACCCAGGCCGACACCGATGTGACACACAAAGTCAGAATGGCCCCGGCGGTCATTCTGCCGAGCAGATCAAACCGATAAAGAGGCGCACCGGCCGTAACGGCCGAAGTCCTCGGCAAGAACGACTGACCACAGCAAACTGCTGTAACTGCAGCGATCGAGGCCCACAAAGGCGAGGTCGGCAGGAGCGAGAGACCGCATGCGGACAGGAACCAGACGACGACGCCTGCAATTAACGCGATTGGCCAACTGCGCGATCGGCACGTCCACGCATAAGCGAAATTGAACGCCTCGGACGCTAGGATTGCCGCCAGCGATAAGTTCGCCGCGCGGGCTCCGAAGGCAGACCCGTGTGAAAGCGTCAAGAGGTACAAGATCGGCCCAGCTACCACCGGCAATCCAGCCAACCAGCCAGCGATCGACGGTCCCCACCACTTCCCCGACATCGAAACGACAAGCAGAAACAGCGGGACCAGCGTCAGCTTGAGCGCGAGCATCATGATCTCAAGGCGCTTAAAGCCGCATTCTAACGTGTGGTGGGGTCGCGAGGGCCGGCGATGCCGCGATTACCCAGACCGCTTTCGCTTGCCGACCCCGAGTTGCCTTCGACCAGATCCGCATCGAGCAGCGGATAACGAACACTGAGCCACCTTTGAATGGCGAAGCGCCGCAAGCAAGGAATTTCCCTTCATGGCCGACCCCGGTCGGGTGACCGGCGTGCGAGCTTCGGCCTTTGCGGGACGTTCGACGCGGCTTTCTTGAACGTCAGCAGTATTGCGAGTTGCCAACGGTGGCGGTGCCGCGCAGCGGCGGCCCCTTCCGCAGGGCGTCCCGCTCCATTACATCAAAGCTCACAGCGATCCGATGGGATTCGCGCGCGTGCCCCATTCAGGGCCGGCGAATCCAGGCGTCGGCAACCTTGCGCAGGACCATTATTTCACCGGCCGCGGCTCGTGACCAAGCGGACATTGGCGGTCGGAACTCGAGCGGCTGCAGTGGGTCGGGAGTTCGCATTGGCGGACGGCGTGACCGGTCGTTGGAGACAGTCTGAGATGCGAACGGCCGGAAAGCGGTGGTCAGGCGCCTGACGAGAGCCGATGCTCGAATGACGGCAAAGGCCGACGACCGTGCGCCAGCCGTCGTAGATCGAATGGCTGTTTGATGAGTGAAACGGCCGTCTCAACGTCCGAGCGCGGAACCGGACGAACGTCCTTTCATGGCCGATCAGGCCAGCTCGCCAACGGCCGCTACATGGCACTCCAATCCCAAGCCCTCGCTTCGACTAACGTACCGCTTCAGAGACGGCGGTCTGACCGGAGTGGTCAGTCTTGGCAGTCAACTGTCCGTCGGGGAAGGGCGCGCCGCCCCGATCTCTTCACTAACCACGTCGCCAATTCTTCACCTAGCTGGCGCGAATTTCACTTCCTGTGTCACCCGACACGAACGTAAGCGCGGACCTTACCGTAAGCCACGCCACGCCGCTCCGCTTGCGGGTAAGCGCGCAGTAAAACCAGCGGCGCGGCAAAGCCACGAATAGTCGCCTCTTTGGGGCTCTGCTCGGGGCTTTGGCCGCGCCGCGCATCGCTACACTGCGACCTACTCGAAGAAGCGGCTTAAACACAGGAAAGGAACGGCGATGGCCGACGCTGTGGATCATTATTTCGTGGGCCTGACACAGCAGGTTTCGGCTGGCGGACTCGCGCGCCTGCGCGGTCACGGCGCGCCCACGATGCCCGCGTCGCTCGTGTATCCGGTCGGCGCGCGCTTCAGGAATTTCGTCGAGCCGCTGGTCACGCTGCTCGAACGCGATCAGCGCGTGCGCGAGATCGTTTTGCGTCCCGTGCTCGGCCGGTATGGATCGAGCCAGGAGCTGTCCGTCGGGCTCGAAGTGAAGGCCGACACCGGCTTCGACGCCGCCCGCCTCGCCGCAAGCGTGTTCTCGCTCGCGAACGGCGCGTCGCAGACCGATGCGTTCGTCGGCCGCGTGTTGCCGCCCGGCGAATGGACCGACAACGCGCGTCCCGGCCTCACGATCCTCTTCAAGGCGCCCACGCGCATCGCGGATACGGTCGAACTGGTGCGGCAGATCGTCGGCTTTCCGGGCGAAGGCTGGGCCATCGACGGCTTCACGATGATTCCCTCGGCCGACAGCCGCATCGGCATCGTGCAGGGGCTGCGCTATATCTTTCTTCCCGAGATCAGCGTCCGATGGGACGTGGACCTGCGCGAGCGTCTCGCCGCGAATGAGAGCGAGATCGACGTGATCCTGCTCGATCAGGCAACGCGCATCGGTCGTCTGTGCAAGCTGCTCATGCAGAACGAGACCATCGAGGCCGCGTGGCTGAGCTGGTTCGACATCATGGTGGCGGGCATCGAGAATTATTGCGAGGTGATCGTCACGTTGAAGGCGGAGCAGGGCGCGCGCGCGGCGGACCCGAAGTCCATGACGCGCATGGCGTTCTCCGAGATCCTCGAACTGACCAGCGCGAGCGTGCTGCAAAAGCGCCTCGAGCTGCTCGGCCACGGCGGCGCGCGGCAGGAGCGGACCCAAACCGTCGACAGCCTGCCGGGTATCGCCGCGTGAACGTGTCCGGTTACATCCGTAACGCGGCAAGCGGGAATTGCAACACGGCGGTAGCACCGGCGAGCGAGACTGATGCACGAGCAAGAACGATGGAGCAAGCGATGAACCGAAGCGGCATGACGCCGGAAGAAGTGAAGCAGGCGCTCGCGCGCGACCGGCAGATCGCCGATCTCGATCTGGGCGGCATCGATCTGTCCGGGCAGGATCTGTCCGGCAGCCGCTTCACGAACGTATCGCTCGCCGGCGCCAACCTCTCCGGCGCGAAGCTCGCCAACGCGGATTTCCAGCAAGCCGATCTCCGCGGCGCGAACATGACGCGCACGCAGGCGGCCGGCGCGACGTTCACGCGAGCCGATCTGCGCACGGCGCTCGCACAGGACGCGGATTTCTCCGGCGCGCATTTCAATGCGTGCGACTGCAGCGGCGCATCGTTCGCCGGAGCGCGTTTCGTCCGCGCCGATGCCTATGGCAGCGTGTTCGCCGAAACCAATTTCACCAGGGCCGTGCTGTTGCGCTGGACCGCGATGGACACCGATCTCGCCAGCGCGAAGCTGGGCGGCGCGTCGTTGCGCAATGCGTATCTGAAGGGCGCGAATCTGCGAGGCCACGATCTGCGCACGTGCGACCTGAGCATGACGATTCTCGACGCCGCGCAACTGCAGGGCGCGAATCTCGGCGGACTCGCGCTCGACCGCACGAGCTTCATCGACGCGCAGCTCGACGGCGCGGTTCTCGCGGGCGTGAACGGCCAGTACACGGCGCTGCTCGGCGCGCGGCTCGCGCAAGCGGACTTGCAGGGCGCGCGCTTCGACATGTCGGATGCGAGCGGCGCGGACTTCTCCTCGGCGCGCGCCGATGGCGTGCAGTGGGAACGTTCGGTACTGAAGAAGACGTGCTGGCAGCGCGCATCGCTGAAGACCGCGCGGTTCGTCTACTGCGATCTTTCGCATGCGGACGTGTCGGGCGCGGACGGCTCCCGCGCCGATCTGAGCGGCTCGAACGCACATGCGCTGAAGCAAGACGGCACGCGCTGGGACGGCGCGAACCTGAACCACATGCGTCCGACGGATGACCTGCTGCTGCAGGCCGAACAGTGGCGTGCCCGATGACACGATCAGTGGAGCGAACTATGAAGCACAACAATCTTGTCCCGATGATGCGGGCCGGCAACGACGAAGCCGCCAGTCTCGTTTATGCGACCGTGACCGGGCGCGCGGGCCAATGGTATTTCCTGAGCGCGGCCGATGGCTCGCTCGAACGCGCGCTGCGCGCCGATAGCTGCCTCGTCGAGCCGGATTGCGGCGATTCGGTACTGGTCTGCCACGCGGGCGCCAACGTCGCGGCCTACGTGCTG
Organism: Caballeronia sp. LZ001; assembly: GCF_031450875.1. Classification (NCBI taxonomy): domain Bacteria; kingdom Pseudomonadati; phylum Pseudomonadota; class Betaproteobacteria; order Burkholderiales; family Burkholderiaceae; genus Caballeronia; species Caballeronia sp. LZ001. Next base: position 266,955 of record NZ_JARTVX010000002.1, read on the forward strand.
GCCGTGCTCGCGCGCGCCGCTGCGGACAGCGCCGATCTCGTGCTGCCGGGCGGCGTCGCGCTGCACGCGGCGCAAGGCGGCCTGACGATCGATGCCGTGCGCATCCGCATGAACGCCAGTGCCGAGGTCGCGATCGCTGCGCCGCGCGTGGCCGTGGAGGGCGTGATCGGCGATCTCGCCTTCGACCGCATGAACCTGTCGATCCGCGAAACTGCGGCGCGCCTGGGCATCGTGCGAACGGTCGCGCAGCAGGTTACGTCGACGGTCGGGCGGCTCGTGCAGAAAGCGCGCACGAGCTTTCGCTGGACCGAGGACATCGACGAAACGCGCGCGGGCCGCGTGCGGATGCAGGTCGAGGAGCGGCTGCACGTCACCGCGCAGCATGCGAGCGTGCTGGCCGAAGGCCACGTGCGTATCGACGGTGAAAAGATCGATCTCGGCTAGGAGAACCCACATGTTCGCAGTCACCAAACAGGCCGGGCAATGCATGGGCGCGCCCGATGTCTGCAAGACGCCGGCGCCGCCCGCGCCGCCCGTGCCGATTCCGTATCCAAACATCGGCATGCCGATGCTCGGCAATCCGGCGACGACCAAGGTGATGATCGGCGGCATGCCGGCGTTGACCACCGCGTCGCAGATCTCGATGAGCGACGGAGATCAGGCGGGCGTCGCGGGCGGCGTCGTATCGAATCGGGTGATGGGGCCGGTCGCTTTCCCGCTCGGCAGCGTGTGCGTGATGCTCGAAGGCGCGCCCGCCGTGCGCCTCGGCGACATGACGCAGCACAACGAAGGCAATATCGTCGGCTCGGTGGTGGCCCCGAGCCAGGCGATCGTCATGGTGATGAGCTGAGGCTCGTTCGAACAAGGAAGAGCCTGCGAGGAACGCATTGTGAATGCACTGTCTGACAAGGTACTGGCGAACCGGCGCTTCGATTTCCGGTCCGCCGCACAGGATGACGGCAAGTTTGCCGTCGTCGAGATGGAAGGCTTCGAGGCGATCTCGCAGCCCTTCCGCTTCACGCTGACGCTCGTGTCGGAGGATCCGTCGATCGATTCCGACGCCATGCTCAAGCATCCGGCGACGTTCCTGATCTATCCGCCCGACGGACGCGACAGCGTGCCGTATCACGGCGTGCTCGCCGAATTCGACCAGTTGCATCGCGCCGACGGCTACGTGTTTTATCGCGCCGTGCTGGTGCCGCGTCTTTGGCGGCTGTCGCTGTATCGCATCTCCGAGGTGTATCTCGACGAACAGCCGATTCCCGCCACGCTCGAACGCGTGCTGAAGGACAGCCAGTTCACCGACAGCGATTACGCGTTCCGGCTGAGCGGCGATTTCGAGCGCAACGGCGCATACCGGCCGCGCAGTTTCGTCTGCCAGTACGAGGAGACGCATCTCGACTTTCTGTCGCGCTGGCTCGAAAACGAAGGCATGTACTACTACTTCGATCACGACGCGGGCGGCCAACTGATCGTGGTCGACGACCGCGTGATGCACGACGCGAACGCGGTGCAGGTCGACTATCGTCCCGACGACGAGATGGACACCGGCGTTTCCGGCCGCTCCGTGCGCGATTTCGTGAGCCGCCAGAAGCCGCTGCCGAAGGAAGTGATCCTGCAGGAGTTCAATCATCGCAAGGCGGCGGTGCCGCTGAAGATCGTCGAAACCGTATCCGGCGACGGGCTCGGGCAGGTCATGCTCTACGGCGAGAATTTTCGCGGCGAGTCCGAAGGCCGGCGCTACGCGAAGGTGCGCGCGCAGGCGCTCGTCTGCCAGGGCCGGGTGTTTTCCGGCGAAGCGACGGCGGTCGGCTTGCGCAGCGGCTTCTTCGCGCGTCTCGCGGGCCATTACCGGCAGGACTTCAACGACACCTATCTCGTGACGGAGATTCATCACCGGGGCACGCAGGCGGGCGCGCTTCTCGCGGGCGAAAGCGGTGCGAGCGGCGCGACGTCGTATCGCAACAGCTTCCGCGCGATTCCCGCGAACGTGCAGTTCCGTCCGCCGCGCACGACATCGAAGCCGCGTGTCGCGGGCACGATGACCGCGTTCATCGACAGTGAAGGCTCGGGCCAGTACGCCGAACTCGACGAATTCGGCCAGTACAAGGTGCAGTTGCCGTTCGATCTGACCGACAAGAATCCGAACAAGGGCTCCGCGCGCGTGCGCATGGCGACGCCCTACGCGGGCAGCGATCACGGCATGCATTTCCCGCTGCACAAGGGCGCCGAAGTGCTGCTGTCGTTTTCCGACGGCGATCCGGACCGGCCCGTGATCGTCGGCGCGGTGCCGAATTCGGAGAATCCGAGCGTCGTCGAACAGGCGAGCGCGCACGAAAACCGCATCAGCACGGCGGGCGGCAACATGCTGCACATGGGCGACAGCGAAGGCAAGGAAGTCATGTGGCTGCATTCACCGTTCCATAACAGCACGATCGGCCTGGGCTCGATCGATCCGAAGGGCGGCGGCAGCATCTGGAGCAGCACGGCGGGCAACAGCGAAACCGTCACGCTCGGCACGACCAACGCGACGAGCGTCGGCGGAAAGAACACGCTGACGGTCGGCGCGGCGACGACGTTGTCGGCGGCGGTCAACAACAACGCGACGCTCGGCGCGACGCTCGCGATGTCGGCAGGCATGAGCGTGACGTGGAACGGCGTGTTCGCCGGGCTTCCCAACGCGGCGGTGGTCGGCGGCATCGCGGGCGCCGCGGCGGGCGGCGCGGGCATGGGGGCGATCGCCGCGACATCGGACAGCGGATCGTCGGTTGCGCCGAGTGCCGTCGCGGGTGCGGCGGTCGGCGGTCTGATCGGCGCGGCGGCGGGCGCAGCGGGCGTCGGCTCGTGGCTGTCGCCTTCGGTGCAGTCGCTGACGATCGACGATTCGACCGGCATCACGCTGAACCAGAAGCAGAACCAGCGCGCGGTGGACAAAGTGACGCTTTCCGGAGGGCAGTTGTCGGTCGTCAAAGAGACCGTGAACAAGGTCAAGCTGGGCGTCAAGATCGCGGCCAGCACGGCGCTCGCCGCGCAGGCGGCGCTCGCGATCGCCTCGACCTACAAGGCTTATCAGAGCGACGGCGCGAAAGCCGGCGCGTGGACGCCGAACACGACCGGGCTGCTGGACGCGCAGTACGCGCTCGCCGGTGCCGAGGCGCTCGGCGTGTATGGCTTCATGCAGTACGCGGCGCGATCGCTCGCCACGACGCTCAACACCGAAGTCGCCTACGTGAGCAACGCCACGCTCGACAGCAGTGGCGTCAATCTCAGCGTCGGCGTAGCGGGCGCGGGCGCGAAGCTCGCGATGTCGACGCCCGATTCCGGCGCGAACGCCAGCGTCGACATGACCGTGGGTTTGGCGGGCTCGCTCGCGAAGCTGTCGATGTCGGCTGCGGGCATCGCGATGAACACGCCGACGAAATTCGGCGCGACGGGCGGCGACGTCGCGATCACCGGCGTCGCCACGGCGACGATCAAGGCGCCGGCCGTCACCGTCGAGGCGGCGGGAAGCCTGTCGCTCAAGGCTGTCGCGGACGCGAGCCTGAGCGCCGGCAAGTCCGTTTCGCTCGATGCGGTGACCGATGTCGAGATCAACGCCGCGGGCAAGGCCGTGCTGCGAGGCCTCGGCCCGACCACCGTGAGCGGCGCCACGGTGCTCCTGTACGCCGACGCGTGGGTCGCCTGCACCGGCAAACTGATTCAGTTGGGTTGATCGATGAAAGTCCTGAAACCGCTCGACATGGCGCTGCTCTATCGCACGTTGCGCTTTGCGCGGCGCGATTCGCTCGCACTGAGCCTGATGGCGTGCTTTCGTTTCGATGCGCCAGGCGGCGTCGATGGCCTCGTTTGCGAAAACGAAGTCTGGGCGCTCGTCGAACAGGCGCTCGGACAGAACGGCTTGCTCGATCAGGGCTATCCGAAGCCGTCGGGAGAATATCTCGTCTATGGCGCGGCCTGCGCGCCGCACGGCACCGAAGTCGAACAGATGCGCGTGAGCGTGCGCGTGGGGCGGCTTGCGAAGACGCTCGTCGTCAGCGGCGAGCGGCACTTCGGCATCGGCGGCATACCGACGCGCGCGGCGCCGTACACGCGTATGCCGATCATTCCCGCGACCGCGTTCGGCGGCGCCGACTGGGCCGCGAATCCGGCGGGCAAGGGCTGGGTGTCGCCCGGGCAGGACGGCGGCGCGCGGCAGGCGCTGCCCAACGTCGAATACGAAGCGCGGCGCATGATCGGCCGTAGCGATCGTCCGGAGACGGCGGGCTTCTGGGCCTTCGAACCGATGTCGCCGCAGCGCCGGCAATACCTCGGCACGTGCGACGAGCGCTGGCTCGCGACCGACTGGCCGCATCTGCCCGCCGATACGCGCCAGCAATTCTTCATGAGCGCGCCTTCCGATCAATGGCTCGCGTCCGGCTATTTCAGCGGCGACGAGACCTTCGAGCTTCAAGGCATGGATGCGCGGCGTCCGGCGCTGCAAGGCCGTCTGCCGGGCTTGCGCGCGCGCTGCTTCGTGTACGGTCCGGCGATCGATTCGACGGGGGCGGCAGCGCCGCTCGTGCGCGAGGTCGAAGCGCGCGCGGATACCGTGTGGCTCTTTCCCGAACTCGGATTCGGCATCGTGCTGTATCGCGCGCTCGCGGCGGTCACGGATTCGGATGCGAGCGACGTCACGCACATGCTGGCCGCATGGGAAACGCTGACGTCGACGCCATTGCCGTTCGAGCATTATCGCGATGAGTTGCTCGGCAGCCTCGCCAAGCCGGCCGATGCCGCGCCCGCCGCGCCCGCCGCGCCGGTTACGGCGACGACGTCAGCCACCGCGCCCGACATGCCCGCTCTCCCCGCCGTCCCAGCGATGCCCGCGCCGGTCTCCGACGAAGCGGCGAAGGAACTGGCGCAGGTCGAGTCGATGACCGCGGAACTGAACAATCAGACCGGCGCGTTCATGAGCAGGCACGGACTGACCGGGAAGGATCTCGAACCGTTCCTGAAGGTCGACGAGCCGCCCGCTCCGGTGAGCCTTGCCGAGATCGAACGGATGACGGCGGCGCAGAACGCGCGCACGCAGGCGTTCATGCAGACGCACGGTCTGAGCGACGCGGATCTCGCGCCGTTGCTGAAGGCGGCCGATCCGGGACCGGAGCCGAGCCTCGCCAATTTGCCGTCGATGGCGGCGAAGATGCAGGACGCCACGCGCGAGATGTTGAAGAAGGCCGGCATGAGCGAGGGCGAAGTGTCGGGATGGCTGGCGTCGAATCCGTCGACCGCCGATCTCGCGGCGCTGCCGCCGGCCTCGCCGCTTCCCGCCGTCGATCCGTCCGCGCTCGCCGCGCTGGCCGCGCTGGCCGCGCCCGCGATGCCGGATGCGCCGCCGTTTCCCGAGCCGGCGATGCCGCAACCGCACACGGCGCAGCTGACGCGCGAGCAGGTGATCGCGCGGCACGCGGCAGGCGAGAGCATCGCCGGGTACGACTTGTCGGGCGTCGATCTGTCGGAACTCGATTTGTCCGGTGCGGATTTCGCGACGGCGCTCCTTGAAAAGACCTCGTTCGCGAAGAGCACGCTGAAAGGCGCGAAGTTCAGCCAGGCGTTGCTCAAGGAGACGGACTTCAGCGGCGCGGATTTGCAGCATGCGGAACTGATCGATACGAGCGGCGGCGGCGCACTATTCGCCGATGCCGACTTGCGTGCCGCGGACCTCGCGGCCGGCGATTTCTCGAAAGCCGATTTCAGCGCCGCGCGCCTCGGCGGTGCACGGCTCGATCGGGCGCTGTTCGGCAATGCGAAGATGGCGGGCGTCGATGCATCGGCGTGCCATGCGCACGAAACCCAGTTCGATGCCGCCGATCTCACCGGCGCGAACTTCCGCGAGGCGGCTTTGGACCGCGCGACGTTCCGCGAAAGCGTGATCGATGGCGGCAACTTCGAAGGCGCGCGCGGCGAGCATGCGGTCTTTCATGGCGCACAGGCGCGAAAGGCGGTGTTCATCGGCGCGAATCTCAGTGCGTCGCGCGCGCAGACGGCGTGTTTCGACGGCGCGCAATTCGGCGGCGCGAACGTCGTGCGTGCGAACTGGCAGGGCGCGCAGTTGCACGGCGCGAACTTCGAAAGTGCCTTGCTCGACGACGCCGATTTCAGCGAAGCCCAAGCCGTGACGGCGAACTTCCGCCGCGCATCGGCGCAGGGCGCGAAGTTCGCGAAGGCCGACCTGAGCGGCGCCGATCTGAGCGCGATCAATCTGTTCAAGGGATCGCTGCGCAAGGCCAGACTCGACGGCACGCTGCTCACGCACGCAAACCTGTACGGCGTCAATTTCGACGAGACGCGGCCGACGCTGGCGACCGTCGAAGGCTCGAACATCGAGCGCACGATACTCAAGTACCGTCCGCCGGCCGTCTGAACGTAGCGTGAAGGCGCGTCCAAAGCCGCGAACAGTCGCCTTTTTTGGCGCTTGTTTCGGCATATCGGGCGCGCCGTGCGTCGTTACACTCGTGTTGCCAAATTCCGACCGATAACTCAAACAGCGTATGTCCGATCTGACGGCGGCCTTGTTCGCCCGCTATAACCGCGTCATGCGCATTGCGCTCGTCGGCGTGCTCGTCGTGGCGTGCGCGCTCGTGTATCTGCGATACCGGATGACGCTGCAGGCGCAGACCTCCGGCGTGAGCCAGCGCATGCAGGAACAGGCGATCGCACTCGACGCGCTCGTGCGCAGCAGCACCAATTCCGTCAACGCGATGCGGATCCAGGGCGAGACATGGCTGCGGCTGCATCCGCAAGGCGCGCCCGATACGGCGTTGCTCAACGCGCTCATGCCGGGAAAGGAGCCGGGCAGCATCCAGCTCGATGCGCTGCCCGTGCCGTGGACCCCCGCCGACGCCGGCAATCTCACGGGCCTCGTCGGTCCGCGCACGCCGGCGCTCGATCGCGAACTGCAAATGGCGCTGAGCCTGAACGGACCGTTCAAGACGATCATGGCGAATCTGCCGGGCGCGACGTGGGTCTACTACACGTCGGCGCGGCGCTTCATCAATAGCAGGATGTCGAACGTGTGACACATGTCGACAGTCCGGACATGCTTGTCAGGAAAGGACGCGATATCGAGAGACGAGTCTTGTCCAGAGCAGTAGCGTGGCATTTACGCGCTCGCGTAATGCTGAACGAAAAAAAGACGGTGGTTTTTCCCGACTAAATTTTTATGCCCGTCCGATCATGAACAGATCTGCAGCAGCCGTGCTCGACGGTAAAGCCGTCGCTACACAATGGGCTGAACAACTTGCACGCGAAGTAGCGTTGCTACGGCAACAGCCGGGATTCAATATTCCAGTTCTCGCAACCATCCTGGTCGGTGATGATCCATCATCGGCTACCTATGTAAGGATGAAACGCAATGCCTGTCAGCGAACCGGACTCGAGTCCAAAGCGATTGTCCTGCCGGAACATACTACGACCGCGCAACTGCTGGCAAGCATTGACGACCTCAATGCTGATCCATCGGTGCATGGGATTTTGCTGCAGCATCCGGTGCCGGCACAGATAGACGAGCGGCTCTGTTTCGATCGGATTGCGCTGGCAAAGGACGTCGATGGTGTGACGAGCCAAGGGTTCGGGCTGGTGGCGCTAGGTGAGCGTGCTTATGGCAGCGCGACGCCGACGGGGATAATGTCTCTACTGGGGGCGTACGGAATCGAACTCGCAGGGCGCCGTGCAGTTGTGATTGGTCGTAGTCCGATCCTCGGTCGTCCGATGGCGCAGATGCTGACCAATGCGAATGCAACGGTGACAGTTTGCCACTCGCGAACCATTGACCTCCCCGAGGAGGTGGGACGTGCCGAAATCGTAGTTGCTGCAGTTGGGAAGCCTCATTTTATTCGAAGCGACTGGGTGAGGCAAGGCGCGATTGTCGTCGACGCAGGGTTTCACCCGGGTGGTTACGGTGATGTCGAGCCAAGTCAGCTGCCAGCACGAGCTGCCGCATATACGCCCGTGCCAGGCGGCGTCGGTCCAATGACCATCATCACCTTGATCGCCCAGACGGTGCAAGCAGCCAAGAATGCCTGGCAGGCCGCTCAGTAGATTCCCTTTAAGCGTCACGGCGGCCACATCGCGCGGGGGGCTAAAGAAAAAGTCGCAAAAGATAAACCGTGGTCGCCGTGAACGGCCTGCCCGGCTAGTGCACGTCCACGCTGCACCGGATATGGTCTTGACTGTTCATGCGCAGTGGCAATGAGAATCGCGTCGGCAGAAGGGCGCGGTCGTGCGCTGGCAATGCGCGCTCCGCAGCAAGACATCGCCAGCTATCGCCGTAATTGAGTGAGGTCAGCTTCGCTTCTGCCATGATCGTTATTGGTCGAACGAGATACGGTAGAGTCGGTGAGCGAGTATTCCCCGGCGGAAAGCCCACGCTTACCCTTGAGACCCAACTCGAAGATCTGGCCGCCAGACGCGGCGTTACAGACATGTAGCGCGCGCAGACTCAAGGCGCCAACGCATCCGCCTCCCTTGCAATAGCCGGCGACGCGGCTTCAAGACATGCACTACCTTTACGAGATCACCGCGACGCTCGCGGAAGATGAACAGGTGGCCGCCCAGCGGATTCTCTTCGAGTGCTGTCTGCACTTTCGCGGCCAGCCCCTGGAACCCGCAGCGCATGTCGGTCACGCCGGCCGCTTGCCAGATACGCGTACCGTAAGCGCGAAGAAATGGACGTTTGGAACTCGTTGATCTGAGCGTGCAGGCTATGTCCACTGTTTCGAATCAGTGGACACTTGAGATAGGCTGACGAAAGTAGAGATCAATGTTTCGCAGAATTAGCGAAAACGGAGATCAAATGAATCGGGTACCGAAGGGCACCTACACGAAGGAATGTCGCGAGCAGGCGGTGAGACTCGTGGTTGTGATGGACTCACGCAGCGGGAAGCCGCCAGCCGTTCATCGTTGTCGGTCAAGACGCTGGGCGCCTGGGTGGTTGCTGAGCGCAAGGGGACGCTGGCCAAAGTTGGTGAGACGTAAAAGCCGCAAAGCGAACTCAAAGCGGAATTGGCACGGGTGAAGCGAGAGCTCGCAGCAGTCACGATGGAGCGTGACGTTCTAATAAACCGCCCCAGGCGCTTGCGCGCCTCCCTCGTGAGTAGAAACTCTCAAGGAGTACACTCGATTCACGCAGAGACCGTGCCCATAAGCTTCTTGGAGGTTTGAACCCCGTCAAAAAACCTGGCCCAGAGGAAGCTGCGGACTCATCTGTAGTAGCGTCTTTGGGCAACCCCGTTCAGGAAATTGATCTATTCCGAGACCCCGTTCTGCGCCTGATTATCAGGAGGTGGGTGATGCCAGAAGTCCGAACCCGATCGGAGCCCTCAGGGTTGCCGATCATTCATCCGTTTGCGGCCGGTATTGATATCGGTCCACGGATCCACGTGGTCGCCGTCGTCCGGATTTGAGCGACGAGCCAGCAGGTGCAGACGTTTCAGGCTTTTACCGCTGATTTGCAACGCATGGCCGATTGGCTCGTTTCGACCGGCACGAAGACGGTTGTGATGGAATCGACCGGCATGGATTGGGTCGCCGCGTACGAGGTGCTGGAGTCCCGAGGGCTTGAAGTCGTTCTTGCGAATGCGCGCGAGGCGCGCGCAGTTCCTGGAAGGAAGAGTGATGTCAACGACGCTCAGTGGCTGCAGCGATTGCACGCGTGTGGGCTACTACGGGCGAGTTTCCGGCCTGGCCGGGATATAGCGGAATTACGGAATTACGCGGGTACTTGCGCTGCCGCGAAAAGCACACCGACTATGCTGCTGCCCAAATTCAGCACATGCAAAGGGTGCTTACCTTCATAAATATCCAGTTGCTGTGAACTTTCGCCGTTAAGGAGCCAAACCGTTTTCGGCATAAAGGCGCCAGGGAGTTTTCGGCGTTTAGGCGCCGCAAGTTTTTCGGCATATAGGCGCCAGTAGATTTTCGCCGTAAAGGCGCCACTGGCGTCTGAGTCGGGCGCTCGAACTCCGCCAACCGCTACCCTCCCGGCACGCATTTGCTCCGGAGGGTGGCTTGAAGAGGAAGTTCGAGATGTACCAATATCGACAGGTTCTGGTGCGAATGCGCCAGGGTGACTCCGACCGGGATATCGACCGATCGAAGATCATGGGCCGTAAGAAGCTGGCAGCCGTGCGGGAGATCGCAACCGAGCGCGGGTGGCTTTCTCCGAACAACGCTCTGCCGGATGACGCGCAGCTTGCTACAGCGTTCAGCCACAAGGAGTTCCTGCCCGCGAGCTGTATCTCGTCGGCCGAACCGTGGCGCGAACAGATTGCCCAGTGGCACGACGCGGGCGTCCCCGGCACGACGATTCACAGCGCGCTGGTGCGCAACCACGGCTACGCGGGAAGCTACTCATCCGTCTACAGGCTACTTCAGCAATTGAAGGCGGAGCTCACGCCGGATGTTCCGATGCGGCTTGAGTTCAAACCTGCAGAAGCCGCGCAAGTTGATTTCGGCGCAGGTCCGACCATCATCGATGCACACACCGGCGAGGTCCACAAGACGTGGTTCTTCGTGATGACGTTGTGCTGGTCGCGGCATCAATACGTTGAGTTTGTCCGCGATCAGAGCGTCGACACATGGTTGCTATGTCACCGTCACGCCTTCGAATGGTTCAACGGCGTAGTGGGGCGCGTCATCATCGATAACCCCAAGTGTGCCATCGTCAAGGCCTGTATCTACGAACCCGAAGTCCAGCGGGCCTATGCGCAATGCGCCGAAGGGTATTCGTTCAAGATCGATCCGTGTCCGCCGAGGGACCCGGCTAAAAAAGGAATTGTCGAGTCGGGCGTCAAATACGTGAAGTCGAGCTTCCTTCCTCTTCGCGAATTCCGTGACCTTGACGACGCCAACCGGCAAGCACGAGCCTGGGTGATGCACGAGGCCAGCACCCGGACGCATGGCACGACGCGCGAAGTGCCGCTCAAGCGTTTCGAGGATGTCGAACAGGCGCTGTTGCAGCCGCTTCCCGATGTGCCGCCCGAGCTGGCAACCTGGGCGCGCGTGAAGGTCCATCGCGACGCCCATGTGCAATTCGAGCGCGCCTACTATTCTGTGCCGTTCCGGCTTGCCAGTAAAGATCTGTGGCTCAAGGCGACCGCCAACATGGTGCAGCTCTACTACGAGCACGAACTGTCGGCATCGCATGTCCGCCAGACTACGCCGGGAACGCGTATCACCGTGGCCGATCACATGCCGCCAGCAGCACAGGCCTGGCAAATGCACGACACTCAATGGTGCCTGAGAGAAGCACAACGTATCGGGCCATCATGCCACGCGCTTGTTCACGCGCTCTTCGGCGATCAGGTTCTCATCAAGCTGCGCGCCGTCCAGGGCGTGCTGCGCTTCGCTCAGCAGTTCGGCGCATCGCGCCTGGAGGCGGCCTGCCGTCGCGCGAATCACTTCGGCACGCCGAGCTACAAAGCCGTCAAGCTGATCTTGCAGAAAGGCCTCGATCAGACCTGGCTGTCGATTGAACCTGTTGAATCAGGCGCGACCACCTACACCCACGGCGGCCGCTTCTGCCGCGATACTCAGACTCTCCTGATCCATTGAACATGAATCCAATTCCCGAACTCACGTCTTCTCTTAAGCAATTGCGACTGTCCGGCATCCTCGACACGCTCGAAGCACGCAACCGTGAAGCCATCGACCGTAAGCTCGCCTATACCGATTTCCTGACGTTGCTTATCCAGGACGAGATCGCACGGCGCGATCACCGAAAGCTCGACGCCCGCATGCGCCGCGCGAACTTCCGTGGACAGAAGACACTGGAAGGTTTCGACTTCGACCGTCTACCCAATCTTAATCGCGCCGTCGTCCATGATCTCGCGACCTGTCGCTTTATCGATGAGAAGGTCAGCGTGCTAATCGCCGGTCCTTGCGGAACGGGCAAAAGCCATCTGGCGCAGGCACTGGGCCACTCCGCTGCCCGGCAAGGTCACGATGTCCTGTTCGTGACTCAGACCCGGCTTCTCAGCACGCTACGCAACGCGCAAGCCGTGGGCTCCTTTGAACGGCGATTCCAGGCGCTTGCCAAGGTGCCGTTGCTCATCATTGACGACTTTGGACTGAAACCCATGCGCACGCCCGAAGACGAAGACTTCCACGATCTGATTGCCGAGAGGTACGAGCGTACATCGACTGTCTTAACGAGTAATTTGGATTTTACGGAATGGGGTGACGCATTCGCGACCAACAAAATGCTCGGCGCCGCAACGCTTGATCGCCTGCGACACGCGGCATACCGCGTCGTGCTCGACGGCGAGAGCTACCGTGTTCCACGCCCGATGCCCGAGAGCAACAAATCAACACTTGCGAAAGGAGGTAAAAACAAGGATTCTTGATCCCCGTTCGAGCCCCGAATCAGGCGCCTTTCGCTGGCGCCATTACGCCGAAAACACCCGGCTCCTTTACGGCGAAAAGCAACAGTTGCAACACGTGATCACGAACATCACAGGTTTCACTGGAATGCGCATCATCCGCACGATCGTCGCCGGTGAACGCGATCCAGACAATTTGGCCGCGATGCGCGACGTCCGCTGCAAGGAAAGCCTTGAGACCATTCGCAGCGCGCTGGTGGGTAACTACCCAGCCAGAGCACGTCTTCGCTTTGAAGCAGGCGCTTGCGCTGTACGACTTTTATCAGCAGCGTATCGACGAGTGTGCCACACAAAAACTGCAGAGTGCCCGTCTTCGTCGTAAAAGATGCGCTTATGACGATGCAGTTCGTCACAATGTCAATAAGCCGTTCCTTAGGTCGTCACTGTGCGGGGCTTGTTCAAATTCCTTAGCCGCTTTGAGTATCCATTCGCGGAATCCCTGCAAAGGGGCACTGTGGCTCAAGTCCGTGGGATAGACGAGGTAGTAGGCGTCTTCGCTCGTCAGCGCGAAGTCGAACGGCTGCACAAATTTTCCCTCGTTGCGGTAGGCGGGTATTAAGAATTCCGGCACCAGTGCAACGCCTAAACCGCTCTCGGCAGCGCGGATGAGCATTGAATGGAGTTCGAATCGCACGCCTCTTGTCGTGCGCTCGTCCTCGACGCCCGCGACGTCGAACCAATGCGTCCAAGCTTCTGGCCGAGTGGTCGAGTGCAGTAAAGGATAGCGCAGTAGGTCCACGGGCTTGCGGACATCAGCGACCAGCGCAGGACTGACGATGGGGATCATGCGCTCGCCGAACAAAAAGTCAGCCGTCGTCCTCGGCCACGTAGGTTGACCATAATGAATGGCAGCCTCGAAGTGCGCTTCGTCAAACGAAAATGGATTGGTCCGGACGCCCATGTTTACCCGGATGTCAGGACGGTCGTTGTAAAAGTCAGATAGCCGAGGGATGAGCCACTCGGAACCGAACGTCGGAAGTACTGCCAGTTCCAAATAGCCTCCGCCTGAACCGTGGGCGACGATCGAGAGAGTGTCTCGATCCAATGTCTGTAGCGCGTCTCGGACCTGAGAGCTGTAGAGGCGTCCCGCTTTCGTCAAGACCACGCGCTGCTTGACGCGAACGAACAGCTGTATGTTCAAACTGTCCTCCAAGCCGTTGATCTGGCGCGACACTGCGCTTTCAGTAAGCGAGAGCTCTTTGGCAGCCAGCGTGAAGCTCTCGTGGCGAGCGGCCGCCTCAAAAGCGACCAGCGCCCCCACGCTCGGAATTCGATAACGTCTCACGTCGCCTGTTCCAAAAACGCATTAACTAGCAAGTTTAACTCGCTTTACGCCCTATGCGGAGGGGTCGAGAATAGATACATCGAGACGATTCCTTCTTATCTCATAGCGGAGCTTGTCCCATGTACAACCCTAATATCCAGCGGCTCCTCGACGGTGCTGTCGGCCCGGAGAAGGCCGAGTATCTGACGTCCATCCTCAACTTTCCGAAATCCCTTCGCGACTTCGAGCCCGGAATCGTTACCCGCGCAGAACTCGCTCAGGCTATGAATATGGCTTTGTTCGACGATCTCGTCGAACGCTCGCCGCAGGGTCGTGAGTACACCAAGGACGCCGTTGCCCAGGGCGGCGGTGTATTTTTCGATCACGGTGCAATTCGTACGGTGCGATGGGCCAACAACGGCGCGTTGCCACCGGGCGAAGCGGCATTTACTCGCATCTTGCTTCCTCTCGGCTTCAAGTTGAATGGCCGCTATCCGCTCGATCGGCTTGGAATGACGGGGCGCGCCTATGCACACATCGACGACCCGGAAGAAATCGCTCAATTCTTCGTTAGCGAGTTACATCCCGAGCGCTTTTCGACGAAGTTCCAGGATGCTGTAACGAACGTCGTGAAATCGTCGCGTGACCCGCTCACTCCCCTCGCGCAGTCGCAACTGCTTGAGTTACAGCGGGACGGAACATTGCCGTTGGAAGTGGCCGCCGCGTTGCTCCCGGTCCTCGTCAGAAGCTTCAATCGGCAGCATGACGTTCCAACTGTCTCCGATTACGAAATGCTGCTCCAGGAGTCCCCCGAAATGGCGTGGATCGCGACCGAAGGGAACGCGTTCAATCATGCGACCGATCGCGTCACCGATGTATTCGCGCTCAGCGATGCGGAAAAACGCAAGGGCCGGCCCATGAAGGAGGAAGTAGAGCGCTCACGATCGGGCCGAGTGTTCCAGACGGCTTACCGTGCAGACATCGTAGAGCGCGAACTCATCGATGCTGGCGGAACGCGGATTGCGCGAAAGGTTCCCGGATCGTTCTACGAGTTCATCACTCGTCGTCGGGAGCTCGATCGCACTACTGGAGCATGGAAAGTCGATCTGCGGTTCGATGCTGCAAACGCGCAAGGAATCTTCAAGATGACGGCAGGTCAGGCAGGTACCCAATGAGCAATGCCACGCCATTTCGCATCGAGGCCGGGGTCTTAACAGCGCTCACGTCGGATCTTGCACGCGTGATTCAGGGTGAGGTCCGATTCGACCGCGCAAGTCAGGCTCTGTATTCTTCGGACGCGTCGAATTACAGGCAGGTGCCGATTGGTGTGGTTATTCCGAAAATTGTCGACGACCTGGTTTCGACGGTGGCGCTTTGCGCCAAGCATGACGTACCGTTTCTCGCACGAGGTGGCGGCACATCTCAGAACGGACAGGGCGTTAATGTCGCCGTCGTTGCGGATACCAGCAAATACCTCAACAGAGTGACCCATCTGGTTCCTGACGAGGGCTACGCGATCGTCCAGCCGGGCACCATCTGCGACACACTCCGCGATGAAGCCGAGAAGCACGGCTTGACGTTCGCGCCGGACCCTGCGACGCATAGTCGATGCACGCTAGGAGGCATGATTGCGAACAACTCCTGCGGCGCGCATTCGGTTATGGCAGGCAAAACAGTAGAGAACGTCGAAGCCCTCGAAATCTTGACGTATGACGGAGCACGCTTCTGGGTCGGTCCGACGAGTGAGGAGGAACTCCGCGCAATCATCGCGTCCGGTGGCCGCCGGGGTCAAATCTACGCGCAACTCTTGTCTCTGCGCGATCGGTATGCATCTTTAATCCGTAGTAAGTTTCCAAACATTAAGCGGCGGGTGTCGGGATTCAACCTCGATCAGTTGCTGCCTGAGAATGGCTTCAATGTCGCCCGCGCACTGGTCGGCAGCGAGGGCACTTGCGCTGTCGTCCTAAACGCGAAAGTAAGGCTCGTGAAGAGCCCGCAGCACAGGACAATTGTCGTCGTCAGCTTTCCCAACATCTTCGTGGCCGCCGACGCCGTCTCGCATTTCATGCGTCTGACACCAATCGCGATTGAGGGACTTGATCGTGGCATTATCCGGGGTCTGCAAGCGCGAGGGCTGAAAGCAGAAGAGATCTCGCTTCTTCCAGAAGGAGATGCATGGGTCGTTCTTGAATTCGGCGCCGACACACTCGTGGAAGCTGTCGAACGCGCAGAGAAGGCACAGGAATATTTCGAAAGGGAGGCAGCTGAAAGCCCTATATCGACGAGAGCTTTCGCTGACGCAGCATCTCAGAGAAAAATCTGGTCGATCAGGGAGACGGGCGCCTCGGCTGTCGCTTTGACGATCGATCCTGACAAGCCGGACCCGATCGTCGGCTGGGAGGATGCAGCCGTCGATCCCCTTCGGCTGGGGGACTACCTTCGTGGCTTCCAAGCGTTAGTCGATCGTTACGGCTATGAGACGTGCCTCTACGGTCACTTCGGCGATGGCTGCGTTCATGCACGAATCACCTTTGATATTCGAACCGCCGACGGTGTCGCGAAGTGGCGGAATTTCTTGCGGGAAGCTGCCACGCTTGTCGTTGAGTATGGTGGCTCACTCTCGGGCGAGCACGGAGACGGCCAAGCAAAAGCTGAGTTTCTTCCCATCATGTTCGGTCCGGACCTGATGCGCGCAATGGAAGAGTTCAAATCGATCTGGGACCCCAAGAACCGGTTGAATCCCGGCAAGGTGGTACGAGCCTATCGCGCCGACGAAAACCTTCGTATGGGACCGGCGTACAAGGTGGTCAGCTTGACCACTCAACTAGATTTCAAAAGCCGAGAAGGGGATGGCCTCCAACGTGGAATCGAACGCTGCATAGGGATGGGTAAGTGCCGCTCCCTAGAAGGCAGCACCATGTGTCCCAGCTTCCGAGCGACGCGAGAGGAGCGATATTCGACTCGAGGCCGGGCTCACCTGCTTTGGGAAATGCTTCAAGGCGACGTCATCGTCGACGGATGGAAAAGTGAAGAAGTGAAGGAGGCACTTGACGCCTGCCTCGCCTGTAAGGGGTGCCGATCTGACTGCCCGACGCACACAGACATGGCATCGTACAAGGCCGAATTTCTTTCACATTACTACGAGACTCATGTGCGCCCACGGCAAGCGGCTTTCATGGGACGGATCGGACAATGGGCACCGATAGCTTCGAAGTTTCCGCGCTTGATGAATTTTCTGACTTCTGCGCCTGTCTTAGCGTCTATCGGCAAGCGCATCGCCGGAGTCGCCCCGCAGCGAAATCTCCCGCGGTTCGCCACGACGACGTTCCGAAGGGGCGTGGCGCCGGCGAAGAGGGCAGCAGTTTCCGACGGGGCTAAAAGGAAAGTCATCCTTTGGGTCGACACCTTCAACGACAATTTCACGCCCGAAGTCGCCCGTGCTGCATTTACGGTTCTTGTGCGGCTGGGTTATGAGGTCATCATTCCCTCGGAGGGGCTCTGCTGCGGACGTCCACTTTATGATTTCGGGCTCTTGAAGAAAGCAAAAGAGCAATTGAAGCGGGTCCTTACAAACCTAAGTCAAGAGATCTGGGCGGGGCTGCCGCTCATCGGACTGGAGCCTGGATGCCTCTCAGTGTTCAAAGATGAGCTCCTCAAGCAGTTACCGGACGACTTGCTGGCCCGCAGGCTGGCGTCGCAGACGCATCTTTTTTTCTGAATTCCTCTGTACTGCCCACATCGATTGGCCTAGGGTCGAGACGCGCGTACTTCTTCACGGGCACTGTCACCAAAAGTCTGTTTTCGGAATGGCCGGCGACGTTGCCATTTTGAAGAAGATCGGAGCTAACTTCACGGTTTTGGACTCCGGATGCTGCGGCATGGCAGGATCGTTCGGCTTCGACACAAAGCATTACGACCTGTCGCAAAAAATCGGAGAAAACGTCCTTTTTCCGGCTATTCGTGAAACGGACAGCGACACGGTCGTGATCACAAACGGCTTCAGTTGCCGTGAACAAATTCACGATGGCACAGGCAGGCGCGTCATGCACATTGCCGAGTTCGTTCTCGAAGTGCTTAGTGCGAGAGACGTTCATTTTCCTCAAATTGAACCTGTGTGTGCCTAAGGGCGAACAACTGATACGCCACCCTCCGAGAAATCTACATGTATAAATTCAGTGCCCCATTTACCAACCCGATCGGTTCCCCCATTCGAGAACTGTTTAAATACTTGAGCGAGCCGGGAATGATATCGTTCGCCGGTGGTTATCCGGCCTCGGATCTTTTTGACGTCGAAGGTCTCGGCGTGGCCGCCGAAGCGGCATACGCACGGAGCAACGTATGTCTACAGTACGGCCCAACGGATGGCATTCCAGAACTGCGGGATGAACTGGTCCGCTTGATGGCTTGTAGAGGAGCTAAGGTCGCTGGGCCGGAACTTCTCGTCACGACCGGTTCTCAGCAAGGCCTTGATCTCCTTCTTCGCGTTCTGTTGGAACCGGGTGACTCCGTTGTCGTCGAGCAGCCGGCGTACCCGGCAACGCTCCAAGCCCTCAAATTGCAACGAGCGAAGGTGAGAGCCGTAGGCATTGATCGTGATGGGCTTGACGTGGACGCGCTAGAAGAGCTTTTGAGCACGCTCCCGAAGACCGAGCGGCCAAAATTTCTTTATACGGTACCCAACTTCGCCAATCCCACTGGCGCGACACTCTCGAAACAGCGTCGCCTTCGTCTTCTGGAAATCGCTACTCGCTATGAGCTCTTCATCGTCGAGGACGATCCATACGGCGACCTGCGGTTTGCGGGCGAACCCATTCCCTCATTGTTGGCTATGACGGAGGACGTTCCCGGGTCCAAGAACTGGGTAGTGCACTTCTCGAGCCTCTCAAAAGTTGTTGCCCCGGGCTTGCGAGTGGGCTGGACAGTCGCACCGCTAGAGGTAACGAGACGATGCACGATTGCCAAGCAAACGGCTGATTTGTGCAGCACTCCTTGGACCCAGTTGACGGCTGCCAAGTATCTGCAGAGCGGTCGGTTGCCCGGACATCTGAATTTCATCAGTGATGCGTATAAAGCGAAGTGCGACGCATTGTGCAATGAACTTCAGGGGTTACTGGATGGGAGAATCGAGTTTCTTCGACCTGAGGGAGGCATGTTCGTGTGGGCCAGGCTCATCAGCGGGATTGATGCAAGCGAGCTTCTGAAGCGTGCGATTGATCGCAGCGTGATTTTTGTACCCGGCGTTGCGTTCTTCGCAAGCGACGCTGAATTATCCTCACTTCGACTGTCCTTCGCGGCTCCGTCGGTCGCCGACATCAAAGAAGGCGTGAATCGACTTACCGCGGCGTTCGCGGATATTAGTCGCTGATCGCGTCGGCTAAAAACATAGGAGACGAGCTACGGGCGTGCCGATTTTCCTCCGGCTGAAGCCGACTAGTATCTGTTCAAGCGGCAGAAAACTGCTAACGCATTGTGTAAAAAGCGAAGGAACCTCTGAACAACCCATTTTCTGCTTTGGATCTCTAATTGAACGCATTCGACATGAAGATCGGTTTGCCATCCGCATCGCTTGGACTGCTGCTGCGCGCGCTTTGATAAGTGCAGCCGCGCGCTGGCGCTGTGCATTCGATCTTCTTCGACCGTCACAGCACCTTGCGCACCATCCACAAATTGGCCAGCGCGAACTGCGTCTCGATCTGAGCCGTGTTCTTCGCCAAGCCGCGATACCGCGCTTTCAAATATCCAAACTGGCATTTCAGCACTCTAAACGGATGCTCCACCTTCGCTCTCACGCTCGCCTTCAAACGCTCGATCTTCTCGTAGATCCCATCGAGCCGTTTGCTCTTGTCCAGCTTGCGACGCTTGCTCGGCCTCATCGCCACGTGCCACTCAAGCGCGCCCGTCTCGCCTCGCTTCTCGATGCCCTGATAGCCCGCATCGGCAAATGCAATGCGCTCCTCGCCATGCAGCAACTCATGCGCCACCGTAATGTCGTGCACGTTCGCCGACGTGCACTTCACGGTGTGCACCAAGCCCGAATCGGCATCGACTCCGATGTGCGCCTTCATCCCAAAGTACCAACTGCCGCCTTTTTGCGTCTGGCGCATCTCAGGGTCTCGCGTGCCGGGCTTCTTCGTCGAACTGGGTGCTGCGATCAGGGTCGCATCGACCGCCGAGCCCACCTTGAGCATCAACCCCTTCGCTTGCAAGATCTCGTTGACCGTCGCGAGCATTGCGCCCGACAACGCGTGTGCTTCGAGCAAATGCCTGAACCGCAAGATCGTGCTCTCATCAGGCAGCCTCCTCACGCCCCCTTCCAGCAGCGCGAACTCCCGATACAGCGGGATGTCATGCAGCGCTTCCTCCATCGCCGGGTCCGACAGGCTGAACCACTGCTGCATGAAGTGAATGCGCAACATCGTCGCGATCCCAAACGGCGGACGCCCCGTTTTACCCTTGGGGTAGTACGGCTCGATGAGCGCAATCAGCTTTTGCCACGGCACCACGCGGGTCATCTCATCGAGAAATTCACGCTTGCGGGTGCGTTTGGTCGACAGATTCAAGCCCAGATCCAGTTGCGTCATCATCACACCTCGTTCGTTGAGCATGATTCAATCTTCTCTCATCTTCGCTCAATGGTGGGGGTTATGCAGAGGTTCCCGAACTTCATGCAACCGTTCTAGCGGGCGAATACTGATAGATCGTATGCGGTCAGGTAATGACGCCCCTCAATGAAGGGACCGTCTTGGAGAGTCGCTGGCCTTCTCTCAAGAAACCATGGCGCTCGTAGAAGTGGTGAGCAGCCTGTCGGTGGTCTCCGCTCGTCACTTCCAACTTTACACATCCGACCTGCCGAAACCAGTGTTCTGCAGCGTCAATCAGTGCGTTACCAACTCCCTTTCCTCGATATCGCTCGTCAACGACCATGCTAGTTATGCGTCCGAGACTGCCCGCCACGTGGAACAACGGTAGGGCGTGAAGGCTGATACTACCGATGACTTGTTCTCGTACAGATGCCACAATGATTTTATCCATCGGGCTCAGAAGCATCGCTTCAATCCTCTGGAGGACTAGGGCCGGGGTTGTCTGGTAGCCTAGTTGCTGCAGCAAGAGCGCGATTGTTACGTGATCCGATGATCGCGATTCACGGATGAGAATGCCTGAGGTCTTCATCACGTACAGAGTTCCAAGGTAGAAGATCTTCGTAGTCGCTTAGAGTTTGCCTTCGATAAGGCCCTAAACAGCGAGGCCAACCTAGCGAGAGCGCTTGGCGTCGCCGAATTTCGAGGTAATACGCGCGGTCAGGCCGGCTCGCGGCGTCGCGCTATCCGCTCACGTACTTCTGGCGATGCCAGGCATGTCGCAACAGCCTCGTACCCCGGCGCGCCAGGGTACGGTTCTACGCGGCTCGGAGGACTGTGATTTGCGGGGCAAAGCAGGATTGCCTCATCCGGTCCAACGGCCGCAAGATCCAGGATTGCTGATGAACGTGTCATCAAGAACAGTGGCCGTCCTCCGATCTTCGCACGTTGACGAAGGTGGACCATCAAGGCTTCCTGAGATGACTGGTCGAGATCCTGTTCGACCATATCGATCACCAATACAGCGGGGCCTTCCGTTTCGAGAGCAACAAGCAACGCAGTCAGCGCATCAGATTCTGTTGTCCCCTCGTCAACGAGCCAGTCCATGATCTGGGTGATGCGCAATCTGCGAGCAGGCTCAGTTTCCAGCAAGGTCTTCGCTGCGGCGCATCCATTGTCGAGCCGATCCAGACCAACGAAAGCTGCGTTTGGCAGAGTCTCCGCGAGACGATGGGCTAGCCGGGTCTTTCCGCTGCCTAGCGAGCCAATGATGTAGTTCAGAGGACGAATATCCCGAACTTCGAACCACTCACCATCCCAAGGCCATGGGAGCGCAAACGCCGCACCGATTTCGGCGGATCGATTCAGCAAACCGGTCAACTCTCCATCGGACGGCATCTGGCCGCGAGCCAGATCAGCTTGGATACTTCGAAGCTTGTCCAGTTTATGGATAAGCCCTTGGATTTCATTGTCGAGTGCCGCTTCGTGTGTCGACAACGCCGCGTTTAGGCTTTCGGGGTCACCGTCCAATACGCGCGCAACTTGAGCCAGGCTGAGTCCGAGCGTGCGCAGAGTCACAATCTCGGCAGCTCGGACTATATCGTCAGGTCTGTACGTCCGATACCCTGCCGGTGTGCGCCCGGGATTTATCAAGCCCTGCTGCTCGTATATGCGCAAAGCCTTGATCGATACGCCAAGCCGTCTGGCTGCTTCCGAAGCGTTCAGCCACGAATTAGAAGAGCACATAAGTCCGTCGTCCTTGTGTTGACCAAGTGCAGCCAGCATGAGGGCGGCCCCAAGGGCCGAGTCAACACATTATCGGACTGTTTTCCGAGACACTGCCTGTTTCCTCACCACCATTACGGAGTCGCCTTGGTTGACTCGGGCATGTTCCAAGGCAGCAACGCGTCGTAGTCTTCGGCGGCTTGCCAGTGGGAGTCGCACGAACAACCAGGTCAGGTAACGATATGGGTCGATGCTGTTGGCCTTTGCCGATTCGACGAGCGTATAAAGGTTAGCGCTCGCGTTTGCGCCGTCGACGGTGGCACTGAACAGCCAGCTGCGGCGTCCAACACAGAATGGACGAATCGCATTTTCGCAAGGATTGTTGCTAAGCGGCCGGTCCCCGTTCTCAACGTAACGAATTAGCTTGGGCCACTGCGCGCGTAGGTAGGTCAGCCCTTTGCCAAGCAGACTTTTGGGTACTACACCTGGTGATTGCTCTATCATCAGAGTGTTGATCGCTTCGAGCACACGTGTGTATCGTCGTCGTAGCCGCTGTCGTCGTTGTGCAGACCACGTTTCACTGCGTGCCTCGGCAGCGAACAGTTTTCCGATCAGCTTGATGAAACGCGTGGCGAGCAGGTCGGGCGTGCGCGCTTTTTTCGGCACACTGTCTTCAGCCTTAACGAAGTACCTCCGAACGTGAACCCAACATCCAAGGTGTTCCAGTCCGTGGCGATGGGCGATGTCGTTATAGGGTTCGTAGCCGTCCGTCATCAGGACTGTTCCCCTGCGAATGCCGGCGAACAGCCTGTCGGCCAGCTTCGTGCCTCGCCCCGGGGTATAGGTAAAGCAACGAACGGGAACGCCCGAACCGGTCATCTGCGCCCAGAGGTAACTTTTCGTTTGTGGCCGACGACCTTCCTCCTTTAGCACTTGGAGTGTCGTCTCGTCGCAGTAGATCAGCCCGGCATCAAGCAGCACGTCGCGCATGAGGTTCACCACCGGCTGTGCTGCGAGGCCGACACGGACCATGCTGGCTGCGATCGTGTTCGACGAGATGTCCCCGCCGAACCGACGCAGCAAACCAGCCTGACGATACAGCGGCATGCCGAACTGATACTTCCCCGTGGCGATCCACGCGAGCGCCGATTCGCTCAACAGTCCGCGCGGGATGATGCGTGCCGGCGCGGGTGTGACCTTGATACCGAGATCGCAGCACGGGCAGGCGTATTTGACGCGCTGATGCTGAATCACGCGAAGCTGTTCAGGTATTACGTCGAGCTGCTCGCTGATTTCCACGCCAAACTCGACGAGTGCGTGCCCGTCGTTGGCGCAGAAACGTTCGGATTCTGGCAGTTCATGTCGCACGATATCGCGCGGCAGGTTAGGATCGAGTGGCTTGCGATGACCACGCTTCTTGCGCGTGTGTGCGGCCACCGTCGTTGCCGGAGTGTGCTCCCGCGCAGGCGTTGCATTCAAGCCGAGCGTTTCAGCTTCGTTGAACAGGCCGGGTTGATCGAAATTCCGTGCTTCCTCTTGGCGCCGAATAACTCGTGGCGGTACGCACGCAGGCGCTCCTCGGCAAGATCGCGCTCCGCAGTCACCAACCGCAAGGCCCCGCGCAACGCCTCCTGCTCTTCGCGCAATGCGCGAGCAGCATCGCGCTCGGCGAGCAGCGCTTTCAGTTCCTCGGCGGTGATCGTGACGTTGACCGACATGCTGCATTAGACCATGATGCCGACCGGCTGTTCAGCTCACACGTAGATAGTCATGCTTCGGGTGTCGGCGAATCGTCGTGATGTCATCACCGTCGAGCAGTGCGTGCAATACGCTGGTTGTCAGCGTCACGACCTCCGCCTTGTTGTCAGGCCAGCAGAAGCGGCTTGTTTCAAGGCGTTTCGTCATAAGCCAGAACGCGCTACCATCCCAGCAAAGGATCTTGATTCTGTCGCGACGCCGGTTTCCGAAGATGTAGAGCGAGGAGTCCATCGGATTGAGGTGCATCGCCTGCTCAACGAGTATCGACAGGTTGTTCATCCCGTAGCGGAAGTCGACCGGATCGCGATGCAGATACACTTTCAGCTTTTCGTCGAACCGGAACACGGCAACCTCCCCAGAATCTGGACGAGTGTCTCAGTTCGTCCTGAGTTGCAATCGTTCCGCCGAGTTCGAGCTCGACACCGTTGGGCAGCCGAACCTGCAACGCGAGCGTCATCGACGGTGGCGCCGGTGAAGGAAATATCGGTGGTGGTGCCGCAATAACCGGCACAAAAGGCTGCTGCGGAGGATCGATCGCTCGTGACCGGGCGGGTGCCATGTCGATCGACACATTGTCGATTGCCTTGGTTTCCCGTAAAGGGGTGCCCTTGATTTCGGTGCATTTTTCCGGGTAGGGCTGCCCAAGCCAGACGCGGCTCCGCCTTGTGTCCCCGTATAAATTCATCTTTCTATCAAGCACCTGCTGACTACCCGGTCGAAGCCCTCCAGTTTGCGTGCGGCGTAAATGAGCGAAATTCCAGACGCTGTCTGGAATATCGGTTCAGCGCGCAGGATTCGATCGATTACGCTTGGCGACTAGCGGCAGAGGCGCGCGGATCACTCGCGAGACTTGGCAAGATTCGTCGCGCGTACCGAGCCACCGGGAAATTGAATGTCCCGCGCAGATTGATGCCCTCGAGGTGCGTCGGGGCAATCCGCCTTAACTGTTCAGAATCCAGTGGCTGACCCGTGGCAATCTGTATTTCATCTAGGGCACGTTGCATGTGCGTGGTGTTCCACGCCATCAGGATATTCGAAAGAAGTGTAAGTGCGGAGGAGACCGCAGACAGTGATTCCTGACGTCGAGCGAGTTCAACAGGAATCTTGCCGATATGGATCGCACGCTGGACGTTGTGCACTGCCTCTCCCCGGTTCAGCACATGCTGCAGCTCGCTCCTGAACGCCATGTTGGTGAAGTAGTCGATCAGGAAGATGCTTCTGAACAGACGGCCGATGTGAACGCCACCCTCGTACACGGTCTGTCCACGCGCTGCCGAGCCGAAGCGGGTGAGGGCGTCGACTGCTGTGCACTTTCCCGAACGTATGGAGGCGGCGATCCTCACAAACTCGTCCCAGACTTCCGCGATGAGATCGACTCTGACATCGCGATCAGTAATCGATGCAAGTTGCGGCGGGACGTTGTGCCTGCGGGGAACGTGAAGGCGACGGTCGCGAAGATGCGACAGGCGAGGGCACAGATCAAAGCCGAGTATCCGCGCCATGCCCATCGCAAAATCAGTGTATCCATGCGTGTCGACCGCAAGCTGCGCAATATCGGTGGTTGCGCTCTGACGCACGACACCTTCGATTGCCGCGCCGGCTTGACGCTCATTTAACACAATGGGCTGATCGTAGAAGATGCCCCAACGGTCGAGCACGTGCGTATACATTCCGATCGATGCTGTACGACGCCGTGGATCAGCGCGGGCCTGCCAGACAGAGCGCGTTGTCTCAAGTGACATCATGTCGGATGATGCGAGATCTGCCCGCCCCCAATGAGCAGCGACAGGATGCTCATGCATGAACTCGAGAACGGCATCGGCTGCAAGACGAAGCATCCTTTCATCCTCGAGTCGCTTCATCATCTGGCGAATCGCGGCGGGCGAGACCTCCGGAACCATCCGGGAGATATCTGCGGCCGAAAGCGAAGTTCCGTGCGCCAGTACAGCCGAATAAACCATCAGCAATTCGATCCGCGATCGGGGTTCACGTCCCAGCAGGACCCAGCTGAAGCGGGTCGCGCTATCAATCTCGAGAATGATTTCTGGTAACTGGCCGGGCGGATGGGCTTCGAAGATTGCGCGCCGCAGGTGATCGGTCTCTGCGCTTTCGGGCTGGGCCTGCAACGGATCCAGATGTACCGCCGTGTCGATCCGCACCTTACCGTCGTCCACTGCGTGGCGAAGCAACTCAAGGCGCTGGTCAAGGTGCGCCAGGATCGGATCCAGAAATTCCTTGGGGTCCTGAGGTAGGCCGAGATGCCCGTACAGATTGTTCCGCCTCGTTGGCCACTCGTCGGCAGGGATCAGCATGTGAGTCTGGCTGCGGAACGAGAAACTGTGCCGGACAAAGATGGTGCCATTGCGCAACGCGACCCGGAGGGCAAACAGCGTGGCCCATTCAAAAGCGATCATTGCCTTGAGGCGGTCGTAGCCGTCGATCGCTTCGCGCCATGCCCGACCGAGCCGGACGTTCACGCCATCGGGCAGCAGATAAACATGACGTCGATAGAGACCTCGCAGCAGGACAATCGCGTCGAGGACCGGATGTGCCGCTTCCGCTTCGAACGGCAATTGCACAAGACGCATGAGCAGATTGCGCGCGGAATGACGTCTAAGAATGAGGCGTTGACGGATCTGGCTGCGCCTGTTTGGCGTATGGGGTTGCAGAACCTGATCGGCCAACACGCAAAGCTCTATACGCAGGGTTTCATGCGACAGCGAATCGTCGGTGGCCAATGCTTTCACGGCGACAGCAAATTCGTGGAGCTGGTCCGCGGCCTTTACCCTTGCAGCGTCGACGGTATGAGATGCGTCGTTGACGGCTTTCTGTACCCAGCGTCGCAGCATTGAAAGCACCTGGTCTGTCGATGTACACAGGGCATATCGCATAAAGCATGCGGCCTCCAGCCTTCGGCCGTGCGGCTCGATCCGCTTGCTGATCGACGGTGGCCGGCTGGCGCAACGGCGCGCGTAGTGACGAACGATCGCATCGTTACACCCAGCCGGCCAGTTCGCGGCCACGCCGTACATGGTGAGCAGATTGACCTTGTCGAGCACTTCGCCCATCTGGTGAGTCGATCCGCGAAGAGGCACAGCCCACAACCAGCGTTGCAAACTGGAATGGTCTCCATGCGGCAGGGGGAGAAGGCGCGCCCAGCTGTCCAGCCTCTCCTCACCGAGCGACTGCTGAAGCGTCTCGTGCAGGAGTGCCTCGATATCATGCACTGCCTGAACGATAAACTGTCTCAGCATGCGATCGGGTGGTATCACGATCCGGTGCTCGTAGAACCAGCGCTTGAGCTCACTCATCAGCTGGCCGCGTTCCGGACGGCCAGTGAGCTGTTCCTTGAGCCATCTGATGACGTATCGACGCTGATGCTCTGCGATCGACCGGAAATTGACGACGGTCTGGGCGAACCTCTGGTGATCAGACAACGTTTTCAGGTTGCCATCGTAGATCGATCGAAGCGTCCCGACGTCCGGCGACTGTATGCCCAATTGTCGGCCGAGGTGTCGCAGGAGGACGGTGGGGATCTGCTTGTACGAGTCGAGTGTCCTACCGGTCATCCGTATAAACCCGACATGCAATGCCATGGCCAGACGGTAGAGATCGGAGCGCCGGGAGTCGATGCTCGCAAGTTCGCGTCTGGAAAACGTGAAGAACGTATTGAGTTCGAATTCGCTGAGTTCACGCGGCACCTGCCGGATCCCGAGATATGCCATTCGCCAGTGATCCATCTCGAGTGCTCCGCATCGACGATGAGAGCGACCAAGCGTAGCGAGGCAAAATCAGTTGCGCTACAGTAGAAATCGGGATGGCTGTCCTGAGCGCAACGACTAAGGATGGTGCCGGAACACGGCGTCGGTTGATCGGCGCTTCTGCACGTTTGATCGTTTCTCATTTGGATCGCGTGACGCGCGGCGTTAGCCGGATGGCTCAGTGGCCACGCCCGAGATTTCCAATCCGCAGCTGACATCCAATACAACGAATTTTTTCGTCGATGAGGTGTCGTAGCAAAATATAGGACTCCTATTAAAAATTGATAATAAAGCTTATGTCAAATACGTAGAGTCCTATTCAAGATTCGCTTGGGTGTGCCACGCCCTATGCTTCTTCATCACGCGATCTCTGACGTATGACCGACTCGTCGGTCCACGTGTCGGGCGGCTGCGATGAGCGGCCGACCGATGTCGCTGGCACGAATGTGACGGCGAACAGTGCGAACCCTTTCGCGACTGTCACCCGAGCCAAGGCGCGTGTATATGCTTCAAAGGCAGCCTCGGCCGTCAGTCGCCTTCAAGTAGCTTTTCAAGCCCAAGGATTCCCACCGGTGGATCGGCTCGCCATGGAACCACATAGACCCCATGTTTCGATAGCGTTGCCACCCGCTCCATTTGCTTTCTTTCACTGTTCAAACGCGCCAGCAGCACTGAGTCATTAGTATCCGTGGCCAGCAATGACCGGTTGACCACCCATGCAAATGGTTCGATATCGGCCCTGCGTAGATCTTCCTGTAATGCCGCTGCCTGTGACACCGGCGTCGTTTCTGGCAACGTGACCAAGATGATCCTCGTGTAGTTAGTATCCTGCAATCGCATCAACGGTGTCACGATCCGGCCGGGAGCCTTGTCGTCAAACGCGCGTACCATCTGACGATGGTAGGCGCCCGCGGCGTCCATCAGCAACAGAGAGTGACCGGTCGGAGCGGTATCCAGTACCACGAATGAGCTGCCAGCCTGAGACACGACATGCGAGAAGGCATGAAACACAGCGACCTCTTCAGTACAGGGGGATCGTAGGTCCTCAATGAGCAGTGCCTTCTCGTCCTCTGTCATTCGGGGCGCACGTGCAGCCACGATCTTGTCCACATACTTCTTGGTTTCCACTTCGGGGTCAATGCGCCCCACAGTGAGTCCCGGGACATTTCCCTGAAGGGTCATCGCCAGATGCGCAGCTGGATCAGTAGTGGTCAAATGCACCGACTTCCCGCAGCGAACCAGCCCCAAGGCGATAGCGGACGCGATAGTTGTCTTGCCGACGCCACCTTTGCCCATGACCATGATCAGCCCCCGATCGGCGTGGGCCAATTCCTTAACCAATTCCGACATCGGGTGGTGTGCAAGGTGCGTGGGCACGCCGCGAGGAACATTGCTTACCCATGTCAATTCCGGGGCCAAGAGGGCTCGGAGCGCAGGTAAGCCCACTGAGTCCACTGCGCGCAGCGGCACATAATCCGTAGGAAGCCGGCGCAGCGCTTCCGGCATGGCTGCGAGAGCCTTCTTTCCCAAGGCATCAAGAGCGTCGCCAATGCGGTCATGGGATTGGCTTGCCTGGAAAACCGCGTTCAGGACAAGGCGCTGATTTGCCAGCCCCAGATCTCGTAGCTCGGATGACGTACGCGCGGCCTCTTCCAATGCGCCAGTTTCGGGCCGGGCTACCAGCACGATGGTTGTCATACTCGCGTCGTTAAGTGCCGCCAACGCCTGATTGAAGAGTTTCTCCTGCATTTTCAAGCCGGAATGCGGCCCCAGGCAGGACGCCCCTCGGTCATTACCCTTAAGGAACCCGCTCCACGCTTTGGGCAGGCTCAACAACCGCAGCGTGTGCCCGGTGGGGGCTGTGTCGAATACCACATGATCAAAGTCAGAGGCGCCGTGAGAAAGCAAGCTGGAAAACTCATCAAACGTGGCAATCTCGGTGGTGCAGGCACCTGATAGCTGTTCTCGCACGGTCGCAATTTCGTCGGCACTCGCCTCGGGGTCCATCTGTTCGACAACGCGAACGCGATAGTTCTCCGCGGCGACGTCTGGGTCGATGTTCAGTACGCGCAGTCCGACCACGCCCGGTACCGGGACCGGAGTATTGATCAATTCAATACCGAGCATTTCGCCAAGATTGGACGCGGCATCTGTGCTAACCAACAAGATCTTTTTGCCGGCGTCGGCCAGCGCGATAGCCACGGCGGTGGAAACCGAAGTCTTTCCCACTCCACCTTTTCCGGTGAAGAACATGTATCTGGTCGGTGCTTCCAGTAACGCGAGTCGTGATGGCATGTGGTTTCCCGTTCTGATTGACCTTTAATCATCTTGCATTCGGTTGTCACCGTCTGAGATTCACCGCAACAATAACGCTATGGCCGGGGCGCTCCGAGGAAGAATCAGTGCGCGTATCACAGCGTCTCAAGCGCCAGCACTATGCCCTGCCCTCCGCCGAAGCACAGCGTCACGATTCCGCGTCGGCCTCCGCCGCGCTGCATCTGGTTGCAGCAACCGTGTGGTCAGTACCGCACAGCTCGCGCCGATCGGATGACCGCCCCGCCTTCCGCGTTGAGCCCATCGAGCAGCATGCTGTCGAACAGCGTCACATCGCCCATTCGTGCTCCCCAGCGCCCCGGCGGCAGTAAGTAGGGGCTACGTTCCATGTTTTCCATGCCGCCCACGATCGCGCAATCAATCATGCCGGCCTCGATTTCGGTAGCAGCATTGGCGATCGCCTGCGTGCCCGATCCGTAGACGCGGTTAACCGTGAGCGCCGGGACCTCGATCGGCATTCCGCCGGAGATACCGGCCGGTCGCGTCGGATTCATCTTCACGCCTGCTTGAATGACATTTCCCATGACCAGCGCCTGCACTTTGTCGGCCGGCAATCCGGCGCGCTTGAGGCATTCGCGGATAACGGAGCTCCCAGCGCTGGCGCGGGCAGGTCCTTGAGTGCTCCTCCATAGGTGCCTATCGCGGTGCGCACCGGGCTGCACAAGACGACTTCGACGTTGCTTATGACTTTGCTCCTGACAGGAATGACGCGTGAACGACGTGGCACGGCGGACCGTGCCTGGCAATGTGGGAGCGGATGTATCGAATACCACCCGATCTTTCTCTACGTTCAGGTGCAGCGATTCCCTTACCGATAGGTCTCGTCAGTGTCGACAACAATCTTCGTCGATTGATTCGAGACGTGGGGGCGGTCCTGGCGGACTTCACGAGATGCATCTCGACATAGCATATGTGTCCGTTGACCGGGAGCGCCTCATTGCATCGGGTACATGGCCGGGCCTCATCACGATGACGTGTCGTGGTCTTGCATCGGATGGCCTTTCATCATGCCTGCGGGAGTTCGATTCATTTTGACGTGTGTCAATGCCTGTACCGACGCCGATGGGCGAACTGACACGACGAGGTTGGGCCACAGCATCTGCAACAGAGCAAGGAAGCCGAGTTGAAAGGTTTCGAGCGGGAAATCGGCGGACTGTGGAAACGGATCAGTCTCATGCAGGCGCAGGCGGACGCGATGATGACCGTACTTCAGGCAGCAATGCCGGCTGTAGGAGACTCGCCGACGTGTGCGGCAGCTGTTCACGAGATATTCGATACGCGGATGACCAATCGGCTCTGTCGGGGCGTCGATGAAGAGTTCGTCAACGATAATGTCACGAACCGTCTGGTCCTGCCTCTCTGTCGACTAGGGCATATGCAAAGGAAGCGCGACGCTCACGCCGAACCCCTTCCCATCAATTCCTGACGTGTACGCCAGTTTCCCGCGCAATTTGGCCACGATGCGTGCGACGATCGACAGGCCCAGCCCGCTTCCTTTCTCGACGTGATTCGCTGCACGAAAGAAGCGATCGTGCAGACGTGGCAGGTTCTCCTGCGCGACACCGGGGCCGTCGTCGCGCACCTCGAGAAACACCGCGTCGGGATCGCTCCAGATAGCAATTTCCACGCGCCCCTGCGCGTGCCCGTACTTGATTGCATTGTCGACGAGATTGTCTAGCAGTATGCGCACCAGCGCGGGCGGCGCACGCACGATGGTCGCTGCATCGGCCTGCAGCGTCAGCGAAATCTGCTTGTGATCCGCAAAGGCATGCTGGTCGACGATGCATGCATTGGCCATGTTCGCGAGATCGACTCGCGCACTGGGAAGCGGCGCGCTTTCCTCGAGCCGCGCCAGCGCGAGCAACTGATCGGCCAGGTGCGTGCTCCGGTCCACCGCTTCCACGACGCGCTGCATGGCGCGACGCTGACGTTCCGGATCGCGCGCGGTGAGCGCGACTTGTGCCTGGACCTTGATAGCGGCGAGCGGGGTTTTGAGTTCGTGTGCCGCGTCACCGGTAAAAGCGCGCTCGCGATCCAGCGACTGGCGCAGACGTTGCAACAGCGTATTGAGCGCAGCGACGAGCGGAAAGACCTCGTCTGGAACGCCTTTGTCCGCGACGGCGTCGAGACTGTCGGGTGATCGTGCCTCGATCGCTTCCGATAGTGTGCGCAAGGGTGTCAGGCTGCGGCCGATCGCAAACCAGACAAGCATGGCCAGCACAGGCAACACCAAAGCGAGTGGACGGGCGATGCGCAGCGCGACCATCGAGGAGAGCTCCGAGCGATGCATGCGCTGCTGGAAGATTCGCACGGTACGGCCGCGCGCGGTATCGCCGAGCACGTAGACACGCCACTTCGCATCGTCGACCCGTAGCAGGCCGGATGCTTGGGCAGGCCGTGCCGGCAGGCCAAGCGACGATAGACCGGGACTCGCGGCCAGCAACCGTCCATCTGCAGCAGTCACCTCATACAGCAGCCGCATTGACGAATCGTTGTCTCCGTCGTCGTCGCGAGGCGCGAGGCTCGCGCCCGCAAAAGCCGGCAGATCGCGCACGTCGAGCACGAGCAGCGCACGGGCGACCTGTTCGATGCGTGTTTCGTCCCATTCCTCGACTTCATGGATTGCCTGGTGATAGCTCGAATAAAGCGAGTACAACCACACCAGTACGATGGCAGATAACACCAGCAAGGTCAGACGTCGCCGGATCGACCGCATCACGTTGCCTTCTCCACCACATAGCCGACGCCGCGGATCGTCCGGATCAACTGGGCGCCAAGCTTCTTGCGCAGGTTCGAGATATGCACCTCGATCGCATTGCTTTCGATCTCCTCGTTCCAGCCGTAAAGGCTGTCCTGGAGACGCGCGCGAGAAAGAGGACGGCCCTGATTCGCCAGCAGTTCGACCAGCAGTGCGCACTCGCGCGAACTGAGCGCGATGCGCTCGCTTCCGCGCATAACCGTCAGGCGCTCGGGATCAACCAGCAGGTCGCCGTATTCAATCGTATCCGTGCTTCGGCCCTGCGAACGCCGCACGAGCGCGCGACAACGCGCGACCAGTTCCGTCAGGTCAAACGGTTTGCCGAGATAGTCATCGGCGCCGGCGCTCAGGCCACTCACCCGGTCGGCAACGGTGTCGCGCGCGGTCATGACAAGCACGGGAGTATGATCACGGCGCTTGCGAATCCAGTCGAGCAGTTCGGTTCCCGACACGCGGGGCAGGCCAAGATCGAGTACGACCAGGTCGTATGGCGTGGTTTCCAGCGCTAGTTGTGCGTGCTTGCCGTCGCACGCCCAGTCGACCGTCATGCCAGCCTCGATCAGGCCGTCTTCCACGCCGCTGCCAATCAGCCTGTCGTCCTCGACCAGTAATACGCGCATCGTGGTGCTCCTGTTCGTTCCAGGCGGCAACGATAACCGCTTAAACGGGCGTGTATCAAGCCCGTGCGCCGCCATGGCGGTTCGTTAAGATTCCGTTAACCTGACCTGCTTATTCTCGCGGGCATTCACCGTCCTTACAGGATCAATGCCCATGGCTAAGCTGCCGTTCCCCCCACATTTCCGCACGTTGCTGTGCGTCTCGCTGCTTGTGGCCGCGCCGTTGGCCCATGCAGGCGAGATCAAAACACTGATGAAGGACATGAAATTGGCCATGCAGGGCGCGATGTCCAGCACCACGATACCCGAGCTGCGCGGCTACGTGACCAGGCTCGAAAGCGACGCGCAGCGGGCAAGCCATCAGCCTTATCGCAGCGACCCATCCACCTACGATGAGGGCATGCAGGCGCTGCAGCAGGAACTGGCCGAGGTCGACCGTGCAATCCAGGCAGACGACATGGACGCCGCCAAGCGCGCATTGCGCCGGATTAACGGTACGAGGAAGCATTATCACGACCTGCTGGGCTGACAAACCTGAAACGCGTTTGCACAGGAATCCCTACATGAAACACACGTCCCGCTACCCCTTCTCGATCAGCTTGCTGCACTGGCTGGTGACGGTCGCGCTGCTTGGCAATCTGATCATCGGCTGGATGCTCGACGACAACGAGGATCTGCTAACACTCCACAAGTCGATCGGCATCGTCATCCTCTTTCTGGTCTCGGTTCGCGTCGCGAACCGGTTGCGGATGCGGCGACGGCTGCCGCCGTCGACCAACCGGCCCGGTACGCCCGCTTACCTCGCCGAGAAGGCCGTTCATCACCTCCTCTACGTGTTGATGCTCGCTATTCCGCTGCTCGGTTGGCTGAAGACCAATGCTGCAGGACACGTGGCAAGTTGCTTCGGACTCTTCTCGCTGCCAACGCTGGTATCGAAAAGCCGCGATCTGTCGCACTGGTTGGGGGAGTTGCATGCGCTGACGGCCTACGGGCTGGCTGCACTCGTCGGGTTGCACGTGTTGGGGGCGCTGGCGCACCGGGTACTCAAGTCGGAAAACATTCTTCCCCGGATCCTGCCTTTGCCCAGGCGTGTCGAGCAGAAGATGCCAACAAGTGATCGAGGTTGAGTCGTCCGCGCGGTAATCAGATCAAATGCGACTGGACAAGCCGCTGGCACGCTCTGCATTCAGAAAATAGCAACGACTGCTCGCTGCCTTTTTCGAAGGTCATTTTCGCTCTTGGCATGGTACGAGTACCCGCGGTCACGAGCAGCGGTCTTCGACGAACTCCTCTGATAATTCAAAGCACGAGGAAAGCAAATTCAGTTAAACGGAGTAAGGGCAACGCTGACGACGATTTTGATAGTGCGCAACCAGCTTTCGACCGTCGGCTCACCTTAGAGACCCGATAGAGCTTGTTTTCGTCAAAAATCTCGGTCAGGCTGACCACGGCACCTTCCTTGATTGTTCACACAGCTACTTGCGGCAGTGGGCCAGGCCCGATTCGGCATTGACCGCGATGCTGCCGCGATTCTTCCCATCGGACGGTTTCTTTCCGTCGCGCTATCGATCATCAAGTGCGGGTCGCGCCAGCCACTCGCGCCCCTTGAGCATGCCGTCCCAGTAGAGCGACGGCAGGATCCGCTCCTTGAGAAACCAGGCAAGACGCGACGGCCGTGTGCCGTCGAGCAGCCACGCGGGAAAACTGGGCGCGACCTTGCCGCCATAAAGAAACTCGGCCAGTACCACCTTACCCCGCTCGACCGTGAGCGGGCACGAACCGTAGCCATCGTAGGTCGCCAATCCGCTGGCGCGACCAAGACTCGCCAGCACGTTATGGGCAACGACGGGTGCCTGTTTGCGCGCAGCTGCCGCCGTCTTGGCGTTCGTTGTGCTGGTGGCATCGCCCAGCGCATAGATGTGCTCGTACCGCTTGTGGCGCAATGTGCCAGCGTCAACATCTATCCAGCCAGCAATGTCGGCAAGCGGACTCGCGCGAACAAAATCCGGGGCCGTCTGTGGCGGCACCACATGAATCATGTCAAAGTCGGTTTCGACTGTTTCCCTGCGGCTGTCAGGCAACGCGCGTTCGAATACAGCGCGCCGGCGAGGACCATCGATACTCTTCAATGTATGGCCAAAACGCAGGTCAACGCCGTACGCTTCCACATACTTCATCAGCGCCGGTACGTAGTCAGGCACGCCGAACAGCGCCGCGCCCGCGTTGAAGAACTGCACCTGCGTATTGTGCAAGGTACCGTTTCTGCGCCACGTATCGCACGAGAGATACATGGCCTTCTGCGGGGCGCCGGCACATTTGATTGGCATCGGCGGCTGCGTAAACAGTGCCTTGCCACCGCGGAGCGTCTTGACAAGTTCCGCCGTATACGGCGCGAGGTCGAAACGGTAGTTCGACGTCACGCCGTTTTGCCCCATCGTCTCGACGAGGCCCTCGACACCGTGCCAGTCAACCTTGATGCCCGGGCAAACGACGAGCCGCTGATAGCGTATGCTCCGGCACCCCTCAAGCACCACCACGTGACTGTCCGGTTCGAATGCCACCACCGCGGCTTTGAGCCAACGCACGCCGCGAGGCACACGCGACGCCATCGTGCGCGCGGTGTCCCCCGCTTCGAATACTCCCGCTCCCACGAGCGTCCAGCCGGGCTGATAATAGTGCACGTCGGAGGGATCGAGAATCGCGATATCCAGTGAAGGATCGCGGGCGCGCAGGCTGGAGGCCACGGCAATACCGGCTGCACCGCCACCGACAATCACTACAGTATGTTCTGCCTCGACAACGCCTGGCGGTACTTTTCCGGCATTGGCAATACGCCGCACCACTGCCTCGAGTTCGTAGCCCGCCTTCGCCGCCGTTCGCTCAATTTCCGCCACGCTCAGCGTGTTCGCTTGTGACAACGCCCACAACGTCGCGGACCGCGTACCCGTGCGGCAATAAGCCAGCACCGGCTTGGGTAGTTCCGCGAGAAGCGCTGCGAAGGCGGCCACCTGTCTATCTGAGGCTTGGCCTGCGGGCACCGGCTGATGAACTGCCTTCAGTCCGGCGGTCTTTGCCGCCTGCGCAATTACATCGAAGTTAGGCTGGTCCGGAGCTTCCGCATCCGGCCGATGACAAACGATTGATCTGAATCCTAGCGTATGTAGCGTCGAGACGTCAGCGACGGAAATCTGCGGGGAGACCGAAACATCTGGAGTGAGGGAATGTACATCCATGGCCTGCTTCCTGAAACAGTTGAACTGTGGACATCACACCGGGATGCGCCCTCACCTGCCGGACGCGCACGATCTGTGGTACGTCAGACAGCATTCAGAGGGATCTTGAGGTACCGCAATCCGTTCGCCTCAGGTGGTGGAAACTCGCCCGCGCGAACATTGACCTGCACCGCGGGCAGGATCAGCGTCGGCATCGCGAGGGTCGCATCGCGTGCCTGGCGCATGGCAACGAACTCCTCTTCGCTTACACCGTCGTGCACGTGGATGTTGCGTTCCCGCTGTGCGCGGACCGTCGTTTCCCATGCCGGTTCGCGTCCCTCGGGCGGGTAGTCATGGCACATGAATAGCCGCATGTCGGCCGGCAGGGCCAGCAGCTTGCGGATCGAGCGATACAGCTCATACGCATCACCGCCTGGAAAGTCGCACCGCGCGGTGCCGACGTCGGGCATGAAAAGCGTGTCCCCGACAAACATAGCGTCCCCGATCTGGTACGCCATGTCGGCCGGCGTGTGCCCTGGCACATGCATCGCCCTGCCCGTCAGCTCTCCAATGGCAAACGTCTCGCCGTCCTCGAAAAGGTGGTCGAACTGCGAGCCGTCCAGACGGAACGCCGGCTCGAGGTTGAAGAGCGTCTTGAACACCCCCTGCACACGCCGGATGTGCTGGCCGATCGCGACCCGACCACCCAGTTCCCGCTTGAGATACGCGGCAGCAGAAAGATGGTCGGCATGGGCATGTGTCTCCAGAATCCATTCGACACGCAACGCACGCTCACGTACGAAAGCGATCACCTTGTCGGCACTGGCTGTCGATGTCCGTCCAGCCTTGGGATCGTAGTCCAGCACCGGGTCGATGATGGCGCACCCGGCATGGCCCTCGGCAAACACCACGTAAGTCACGGTCCAGGTGGCTGGGTCAAAGAAAGGATGAATGGTCGGCCGCATGGCTATCTCCGGGAATGAAATCATTCTATTCACATACAATCTATTTTGCAATATACTATGTTGACATAGATTGAACATCGCCCATGAAAAAACCTCGTTTGACCATCGATCTCGCCACGATGCAGGCCGGCGCCGCGAATGCGTGCGCCCTGCTGAAGGTGCTCGCCAATCCTGACCGCCTGCTGCTGATGTGCCAGCTTTCCCAAGGCGAGATGTCGGTCGGTGAGCTCGAGGAGCAACTTGGGATCCGTCAGCCCACGCTGTCGCAGCAACTGGGCGTATTACGGGAAAACGACCTCGTCGCCACTCGCAGGGAAGGCAAGAACATCTTCTATTCGGTGGCGAGTCCGCAGGCGCTCGCCGTGATGGCCGTACTTTATGAACAGTTCTGCCCGAAGTAGTAAGGAGGCTCATCATGCTGGTCGATCTTGAACATTTCACACCGGGCCTCTCGTTGACAGGCGGGCTCGTGATCGGTGCCGCGGCTGCTGTGCTGATATTGGTCAACGGACGCGTCGCCGGCATCAGCGGCATCTTCGGCGGCCTGCTGGGCTGGCCGCGCGATGACATCAACTGGCGTCTCGCGTTTCTGGCTGGGCTCGTGGGCGCGCCGGTCATCGCAGGACTGCTGGGCAAGCCTGCGCAGGCAGAGATCGAGGCGAGCTGGGTCACGATCCTTGCGGCCGGGCTTCTTGTCGGTATGGGCACCCGCTATGCCAGCGGCTGCACCAGTGGCCACGGCGTATGTGGTCTCTCCCGAGGGTCCGTGCGCTCGCTCGTCGCTACCGCAACCTTCATGGCCGCGGGA
This sequence comes from Caballeronia sp. LZ001, assembly GCF_031450875.1. Classification (NCBI taxonomy): domain Bacteria; kingdom Pseudomonadati; phylum Pseudomonadota; class Betaproteobacteria; order Burkholderiales; family Burkholderiaceae; genus Caballeronia; species Caballeronia sp. LZ001. Next base: position 305,154 of record NZ_JARTVX010000002.1, read on the forward strand.
TTTCTGACTGTTTTCGTACAACGTCACCTGATCGGAGGCTGATATGGCAGCCCTCAAGACAACGCTCATCGCGCCGGTTACGGCATTGCTGGCCGGCCTTCTCTTCGGCGTTGGCCTGATGGTGTCAGGTATGGCGAACCCGGCCAAGGTGCTGGGTTTTCTCGATCTCGCAGGCCGATGGGATCCATCACTCGCCTTCGTGATGGCTGGCGCCATCGCGGTCGGCTCACTTGCATTTTTCGCAGCCAGACGCCGTGACAGGTCATACCTTGGGTTGCCAATGCAACTTCCCGTCAGCACGGCCATTACGCCGAGACTCGTGCTGGGTAGCGCCACCTTCGGTATCGGCTGGGGGCTGGCCGGTTTCTGCCCGGGTCCCGCGCTCGTTGCGCTGGGCGCGGGCTACCCCAAAGCCGTCGGTTTCGTGGCGGCAATGGTCGCCGGCATGGCCGTTTTTGAACTGATCGAGCGGACGAAAGCCACGACGCAACGCGCGTGAGTGCGGCCTGCGCCGACTGCCAAGGCTCGCAGTTGAATAAACAGAGGTTGTCAGATGGAACACGTGATTGCCAGCAGCGCCGCACTCGGTCTTGTCGTCGGCCTCATCCTCGCGCTCACGGGGGCAGGCGGTGCCATCCTTGCAGTGCCCTTGCTGCTGTTTGTGCTGCATCTGGACATCACCGAGGCCGCGCCCATCGCCCTGTTGGCCGTAGGCATCTCCGCCGCGTTTGGTGCATTGATGGGGCTGCAGGCCCGCATCGTGCGGTACCGCGCCGCAGCGCTGATGGCCGTGACAGGCACGGTGTTCTCTCCCGTCGGCCTGTGGCTTGCCCATCGACTGCCGAACGGACCTCTCACGCTCGTTTTTGCCGGCGTGCTGGCGTACGTCGCGCTCCGGATGTTCCGACAGGCTGCCGTCGTCACGCCTCCTGAAGTTCGCAGCGGTTTTGCTTTACAACCCTGTCAGCTCGATAGCGGCACAGGCCGTTTCGTGTGGACCGCGGCCTGCACACGCGCACTTGCCCTTGCGGGTATCGGCGCGGGCTTTTTGTCAGGCCTGCTTGGCGTGGGTGGAGGGTTCGTCATTGTCCCTGCGCTGAGGAAAGCGACCAATGCGCCGGTACCGGCAATCATGGCGACATCGCTCGCGGTCATCACACTTGTGTCCGCTTCCGGCGTCATCTCGACGGCGATCTCAGGCCACATGAACTGGCCAGTGGGCGTGCCCTTTGCTGCAGGCGCCCTGGGCGGCATGCTGGCCGGGCGGCTCGTTGCCAGCCGGTTGAGCGCCAACAGGCTGCAACAGGGCTTCGCGGTCGTCGCCGGTCTCATTGCCGTCGGCATGGTCGCCAAGGTCGCCATGTCCGTTTGAGTTCTCCGATCAGAAGCGCGAGATGCGGCAAGCTACGCCGAAGCACACCTGCCCGGCGCCGTGAACATCCACGAGATCTTTACGTATCTCGCGACATCGACACGCGAGGGGTTGACCGCCTTGCGCGAGACCTTCACGAGGGCATTCGGCGACCCGGGCCTGTCTGGAGACGAAACCGCTGTCATTTACGAACAGTCCATGGCAACAGGTTTCGGCCAGTCATGTCGCGGCTATGGGCTGTTGCGCTATCTCTGCTATCCAAAGGACAAGATCAAGGTCCTGCACGGCGGCTTTGCCGCCTGGCGCGCGGCAGGCTTGCCAGCCACAACCGAAGTACCTGCCAGGCATTCCGGGACGTTTCCATTCGATCCGGCAGGCAGCGGGATACTTGTGGATCTCACTGCGATGAAAGATGCTGTATCGAGGCCAGACGTGGTCAAACTTGACGTCCGTGACGTCGACGAGTGGATTGGAGAAAGTTCCTCACCGTACGGCAAGGACTTCTGCCCGCGCAAGGGGCGTATTCCGGGTTCAGTCTGGATCGAGTGGTACCGGATGATGAAGCCCACACCCACGGGGCAGATGTTCAAGTCACCCATGGAGATTCTTGCAGAATGCGCCACCGTCGGCATCTCCCGGGCCACGCCTGTCATTGTCTTCTGTTTCAAGGGTGCCCGTGCTTCGAATACCTTCCTCGCCTTGGAGGAGGCGGGCATCAAAGACGTCAGGCTGTATTTTGGCTCGTGGAACGAATGGTCGCGTGACCCGCGCCTTCCCATCGAACAGGGTTTGCCGTACAAGGACGATCGCGTCGTCGCCATGGCGTAGGGCCTGATTTTCCGCGAAACCGGCACGCGACTCGGTAGCCGCAAGCTTGCACCGATGCGCCACCCTCGCATTTGCACCGTCGTGCATCGCCGGCCGCCGGGCTACCTTGTCGGCATAGCGCGATTGCGGGTATTCCTGATGGAGCAGGCGCTTCGCGGCGCATATATTGAGTCAGGTCCCGACGCAAGAGCGGGATGTGGACAGAGGATAGGGAGCGGTGATGAACGACCGATGCGATACCAGGCGCCGCCGCGTGCTGCAATCACTCATGGCAGGAAGCGCAGGTTGTCTGGCATTGGGACTGCCGAGGCTCACGCAAGCCGCCAATGCGGTCACCCTTCCCTTCGAAAACGGACTGCGCGAACTGACAACCGCGTTTCCGCAAAAGGGCGAAATGCTGCTCCTCCGCAGCCGCCCGCCTCTCCTGGAGACCCCATTCTCTGTCTTCGACGAAGGCGTGTTCACGCCGAACGATCGCTTTTTCGTCCGCTGGCACCTCGCAAGCATTCCTACACGCATTGATGCCCGGGCGTTCCACGTGAAAGTGCGGGGATCGGTCAACCGTGAACTAGACCTCAGTCTTGACGACCTGTCGAGAAAATTCGAGCGCGTCGAGATCGCTGCCGTGAACCAGTGCGCTGGGAACTCGCGTGGGTTTTTCAGGCCCCGTGTCGCGGGAGGTGAATGGGCCAACGGCGCAATGGGCAACGCGATATGGACAGGGGTGCGTCTCAGGGACATTCTCGACCGCGCCGGCGTAAAGCCAGGCGCCGTGCAGGTACGCTTCAACGGCCTTGACACGGGCGTCATTGCCGACACGCCCGATTTTGTCAAGACGCTCAGCGTGGATCACGCGCGTGATGGCGAAGTCATGGTCGCCTTTGCCATGAACGGCAAGCCCCTTCCGCTTTTGAATGGCTACCCGCTTCGCCTCGTCGTACCCGGATGGTACTCCACGTACTGGATGAAGATGCTCGCGGATATCGAGGTCATTGACACCCCGGATACCAACTTCTGGATGGCCAAGGCCTACCAGATACCGGATACACCTCACGCAGACGTATCGCCAGGACAGGCGAACGTAAAGACGATTCCGATCGGCGCGATGGTACCGAGGTCATTCTTCACGAACCTCGGTGATGGCGCCGTGCTCGACCTGAGCCGGACGCAGATAGTGCGCGGGATCGCGTTTGGGGGCGATGCCGGTGTGCGCGAGGTCCTTTTTTCGCACGATAACGGGACGACGTGGACGCCTGCGCGACTCGGTCGTGACTTCGGCAAGTACAGCTTCCGCCGATGGGAATCGCAGTTCTCACCCCGACAAGGCGGCCAGTACGTACTGAAGGTGAAGGCGACCAACACAGAAGGCATTGCCCAGCCGGACACGCCAAACTGGAACCCCGGCGGCTACATGCGTAATGCAGTCGAACAGCTTGATGTGTTTGCTGCTTGAGGAGATGGTATGAAGGCTCAGATGGCCGTTCTCTCCATGGCGACTTTCACTTGCCTCGCCGTGTCAGAGACAACGGGGGCCGCCCCGCCCCCGACTGCCCCTGATCGGCAAACGGTCGAAGTGTCGCTGCCTACCGGTCGGACTACGTTTCCGCCCGCCCCGGGCTCTGAACTGGCCAACGCCCACTGCGTAATTTGCCACTCTCCCGGAATGGTATTGCGACAACCGCCCTTGTCGTTCGGAGAGTGGAAGGCTGAGGTCGACAAGATGCGGGTGGTCTATGCAGCGCCGCTTCCTGCCGACAAGATCGAGGAGATAGCGCGGTACCTGTCAGCGATCAACGGGAAGCCGTAGCTGACTTCACACACCGTCGCCGCCGTATCAAGCCCACGGGCGCCTGGGTTTATAGTCCTATCACGCCGCCGAACACTCCGCTTGCGCCACCTGATGACACGCACGCAAAGGCGGTCGGGAGCCGTCCGCCTGCCCCGCAGGCTTCGTCGACAAACAGTCCGGAGAACGTGCCCAACACCCCGCAGCGTGCGACGGAACCCGTCCCTGCCACCGTTAATGATAAGGGGCTCACCGCCGGTATGAGAGTGCAACTCTCATGGAACCGCTCGTCTTCGTGATAAACGCCTTCCGGTTGACGATGATCAATCCACGAGAAGGTCTATTCGAGGAGAGTTCCTGAAGCGGACGCTCAAGGCTCAGAGGTGCCCGTTACGCGCACGTTCAAAAGGTGGCCGTACTGAACGACGGGTATTGGAATGCTCGCTGCGGTGGACTCGAGTGCGCACCGGCGGTCGGTCAAGAAATCGCGGCGGCCAGTGGCAAGACGCCGACGTCTATGCTGAGGTTTATCCGGAAGACAAATTCCGGCTGTCCAGGACGTTTCAGGATCGCGGGCACGTGGTCGCCATGTGCGGAGACGGGCTCAACGATGCGCCCGCGCTTCGTCAGGCGCAGGCAGGAATCGCAGTGGCGACAGCGACCGATGTCGCGAGAGCGGCCGCTGCGGTTGTCCTCGCGAAGCCTGGTTTTAATTGAATCGTCACGACGATTATCGAAGCGCGATGCGCGTTTGAGCGACTTACAACCTATGTACTGAATGCACTCGCCAAAAAATTCCATCTGGTGCTGTTCCTCGCCGCCGGGCGTTGTGATGACCGGCCACGCTATCCTGACGCCACTGCTCATGGCATTGCTGCTCGTGACGGGGGACTTCATTACTATGGCCTTGACAGTCGACCGAGTGACGCCCTCGTCATCTCCAGCGGCATGGGATACGCGATACGTGACACCGCTCGCAACGCTATATGACGTCTGCCAGCTGACGTTGGGTACTGGTGTGATCGCTGCAGCGCTTTATGGTCTCCATTTCACCTTGGACTCGCTGCGTACCCTCGCCTTCGTCACACTGGTATTCGGCAGCCAAGCGATCGTCTATGTGGCGCGCGAGCGGTATGGCGTTTTGCATTCACGTCCGGGTGCATGGCTCGTCGCGTCCTCTCTAATCGACATCGCACTTACGATTGGCTTGGCCACCAGCGGTGTAATGATGGCGCCGCTGCGGCCGTTGGCCATTTCGGCGTTGCTTGTTGCTACGCTCTTTTTTGCTGGTGTGCTGGAGACGGCCAAAGCCGCCATCATTGCCTTGCTTCGGAGGAAGGGTCACACGCCCTTGAACGCCTATGTTCAGACGCATCCCGGTTGGAATTGACGGCAGTCAGATCGCTGTTTCGGCACTCGCCGAGGCGATCCGTCTTGCTGCGATGGACGGGGCTGCCATTCACGCGGTCAGCGTGGTCGAAAGCGCGCCGGACATCGTTTGGCCCGGCCCCGGGTTCAATGACCCTGCAGCGCACAACCGAACGCCATGGGGCGCAGATCTGATGGTGCTTGGCACACATGGCCGCAGTGGTGTCGAGCGCATCCTGCTCGGCAGTACCGCCGAATCATTTTTGCGCAGCGCCGACATTCCGGTGCTCATTGTGCCGCTGCGGAACCATGCAGAAAGCTCAAGAGAGATTGGTGCGGTCGTCTCACCGCCAGCGGTCTGAGCCGGCCGGTACGCGGATTGCTTAAGTATTCAATCGGTCCCGGTCGGGAGGATAGGCATGAAGATCGACTCAGATGCATTTCGCATCCACGAAGGTGCGGCAGTTGACCTGGCCAAATGGCCATCGCGTGTGGCACCCGCATACGGATCGAAAGAGCACTATCACGCCATGCTGGCGGACCACATCAAACAGTTGCGCGCATTGCAAAGCGTCCTGTATTCCGATAACCGCTACGCGGTACTGTTCATACTTCAGGCAATGGATGCGGCAGGAAAAGACGGGGTGATCAAGCACGTCATGTCGGGCGTCAACCCGCAGGGTTGCAAGGTTTTCAGTTTCAAACATCCGAGCGCGACTGAGCTTCAACATGATTTTCTTTGGCGTACTACGCGCGACCTCCCTGAGCGTGGACAAATCGGGATTTTCAACAGGTCATACTACGAAGAGGTCTTGATCCTGCGTGTCCATCCGGAGATACTTCGCGCAGAGGGTTTATCTGGCTCTCCAGGCGCGGAGGCGGCCCTCTGGCAGGGCCGTTATCGCTCCATCAATGATCTTGAGAGTCATCTTCATCGCAACGACACGCGGATCGTCAAGTTCTTTCTGCACCTTTCAAGGGAAGAGCAGAGAAAGCGCTTCCTCGCGCGTATCGACGAACCCGACAAGAACTGGAAATTCAGTACCGCCGATGTCGAAGAACGCAAGTTCTGGTCGGAGTATATGAAAGCCTATGAGCAGTGTCTCAGTGCGACCAGCACAAAAAACGCCCCGTGGTATGTCGTGCCTGCCGATGACAAGGAAAACGCTCGGCTAATAGTTTCCCAGATCATTCTCAACATGCTGGAGAAATTGAATCTTCGGTATCCCGAAGCCACGACTCAGCGCCGCAATGAATTGGCCCAGATTCGTGCGGGGCTCGACCGGGAGCAGTCATAGGTAGCGCCAAGAAGTCGCGCTCAGGCGAAAGTCGGAAGACACGTTTATGTTCTTCCTCTTCGCGAACGCCATTTGGAGCCTATGAGGCGCCCAATGATGAAAGCTGAGTGACATTATGGGACTAAATCTGCCCACCTAGATCGGTGCTTGAAAAGCAACTCTTTGATTCGGCATTTCTGAAATCAGTTCGCAACGCGGCGCGTAGTCCGGGTGACGTTTCGGCAAACGCATTCTGCGTATCTTAATGTCGCCTTCAGGTTTAAATGACGCATAACGCGTACACTTCGGCCCTGTTGAAGGACTATCCACGCCCCCTATGCAAAGGACTTACCCCTACAATTGCTTCGAAGTAACTGTATCCCTCGAACCCGTATGGTTATCCTCCCGCCGCGCCGTTCCATCGCCACTGGATGGCTATGTCGCGATCGTATCGATCGGAGTAAAGGGCTTGCCTGCTGCGCTGTTGTCTCCTATTCGCCTGATGAATGACAATCAGAAACCGTTTGGAACAGAAGCGGCAGCACTCATGGCAGGGTTTAGCGCGGGGCAACGAGTGATCGACGACACGCTCATGTCCGGGTGATCGCCTCTACTCATTGTGTGGGGCGGTCGCTGCGTTCAGTCAGGTTCTCCTTCAACTCGACGCTCATCGGCATCTTGAGATTCACGCCGCGCGGTGGGATCGGCGATTCGAACCACTTTGCGTAGAGACGCGCGAATTCGCCGCTCTTCATCAGCCTTGCGAGCGTACCATCGACGAGCTGCTTGAACGTCGGATCATCTTTTCGGACCATGCACGCATACGGTTCAATCTGCGCCGTCTTACCGACGACCTACCACGTATGCGGATCGCTCGCGTTCGCACGCAGCCCTTAGAGCAGAACGTCGTCGACTGCCAGCGCTGTTGCCCTGTCGCCGGCGCCGTTGCCTTGGAACGGGGTTTCGCCATTGACGCAACTGAAGCGTCGAGCAAAATTGAAGGCTGTACCTTTGAACCTTGCTGGCGGCGTCCTGCCGTTTCTTCCCCGGTGCCAGAGCGGGGGCGCTACAACTGCTGCCCCTTGACCGCTGTCACCCAGCGAGAGATGGCCAGCATTCACCGCACCGGAAGGCCTACTTTATGAAATCCGAAGCACTCTTCGACGACTCTGAGAATCCGGAACACTCCCCCGCCGAGCGATCCGCTGTTGCTGCCCGCAGCACGTGGGTGAGCGTCGGCGTCAACCTGTGCCTTACGCTTGCCCAGGTTATCGCCGGCATCTTTTCCGGATCTCAAGGCCTGATCGCCGATGGCGTTCACTCACTGTCCGATCTCGTCGCCGACTTCGTGGTGCTCTTCGCCAGCCATCATAGCGGGAAGGGCGCTGACGAAAAGCACCCATACGGCCACCAGCGTTTCGAGACTGGCGCGTCGTTGGCGCTGGGCGCCCTGCTTTCCGCAGTGGGCATCGGCATGCTCTGGTCCGCGGTTCGCAAGCTCGAAGATCCCGCAACCGTACAGCGCGTTCACATTGCCGCACTCTGGGTTGCCATTGGCGCATTGATTGCGAAAGAACTCTTGTTCCGTTACATGCTGGCGGCGGCGACGCGTGCGAAGTCAAGCATGCTCGTCGCCAACGCATGGCACGCCAGGTCGGACGCTGCCTCCTCACTCGTTGTGGGAGTTGGCATCGTCGGAAATCTGGCTGGTTACCCGATACTGGATCCGATCGCGGCACTGATCGTCGGATTGCTTGTCGTTAAGATGGGATGGCACTTCGGCTGGGATGCCCTGCATGATCTGATGGACCGTTCGGCCGACGAGCATGAGGTAATCGCCGTCCGCCAGACGCTGCTCGCCACGCCCGGCGTAATCGGCGTGCATGATCTTCGGACGCGAAAAATGGGCGATATGATTGTGGTCGACGTGCACATCGAGGTCGACGCTGCGATCTCGGTTGAGGCGGGACACGAAATTGCGGTCGCTGCGCGCCAGCATGTGCTGGCCCGCCATCGCGTGCTGAATGTCATGACCCATGTGGATCCGCGCAAGTTGAACGGGGTTGACGGCGCCGCTATACAACAGGGTGTGTGACAACCCAAACTACGCCCGGTGCGCTCTTCAAACAGCAAACCTTTTGATTTGCGGAGTCCGGGAACAACCGCGCTTATCGGCGGCAGTTACCAGTCCTGCAGGTAATCCGACCACCGGCCGTCGTGCACTTCACTGCGGCGAGGCGGGAGGCTGCGTTGAATACTGCTGTTGCCACATCATGTTGTTCATCATTTCCTGTTGCATCTGCAGGTATTGGTCGGTCATATACTGACGCTGCCGCAGTTGCTCGGGACTGAGTCTGGAGTAGTACCCTCCCATATGGCCCCAGCCGCCGCTCATCATCCCCTGCCCCATCATTCCGTGCCCCATCGTGCCGGAGCCCCACATCCCGTGCATGGTGGTCATCGCACTTTGCATTGTCGCCCAGTGTTGCTGCAGAAGCTTCTGGCGTTCCTTCGGATCCTGCGCCTGTCGGATCTGGTTCATCTGCGCCTGCATCGTCTTCATCTGCTCCTGGAATTGAGCCAGATTCTTGTCGAATGCCGCCGTATCCGTGCTCTGGGCCTTTGACGTGCTTTGTGCGGCAGTTGCGTCCTTTGACGCCGCATGAAGCATCGGCGAACTCAACGCAATGCAGATTGCGACAGGAAACAGAAGCTTTTTCATGGAAGTTTCCGCGGTGGCGGCAAGCGGGATTGAAGCTGTCTTTATTCAACATTACCCGCCGATCGGCGCCGCCCCTTGACGCGCATCAAAGGATTGACGCGCTGCGAGCACGGTCTGCACCTCCCGCAAAAAGGTGAGAGGAGGCGTGATTTCCGCCGTTATGCGCGTGCCGCTAACGGACTTCGGAAAGCCGAAGTCGGAGCCGATGCGCTGTTACAGCAATCGCATCGTGAGCAAACGGCGAGATTGAAGCGTTAAGACTCCGGTAAGGAAGTTCGCCCAGGATGATCAGCATCTACCGGAGATTCTCGTGAGCAAATCGCCTCTCTTGCCGCAGGGTTTGTACGGGGCACTTCTGCTGGTCCTTGCCATGACTTCAATGTCGACAGCCAACGCTGCCACGCCATCGGATCTTCTCGTCTCTTACCGTAACCAGTCGGGCAATGCGGAAGCGGACCCGTCGCGTGGGCAACAGTTCTTCAATGCGTCACATGGCCATGAGTGGCGTTGCGCTTCGTGCCACGGCGCAGTGCCCACACAGGCTGGCAGGCATGCTGTAACAGGTAAATCGATTGGACCTCTGGCCCCTGCGTTCAACCCGGAGCGCTTTACGGACGCCTCCAAGACCGAGAAATGGTTCCGTCGCAATTGCAACGACGTCGTCGGACGTGAGTGCAGCGCAGCCGAGAAGGCGGATCTGCTTGCGTGGCTTTTGACGCTGAAGCCGTAGGCGCCTTTCTCCACTATCGAAGGTTCTTTCCGCCGGAGCGCTTCCCATGCTTTTTCACCTTGTGCCCCGCCCTGTTCATGTTTGTGCCGTCGCGCTTGTGGCTGCCCTGACGGCCTCGATCGCCGCCGCCGAATCTGAAGTGACGCCTGGTCAGGTCAATGTGCTGCCCAGGTATCGGCAAGAGTGCGCAACCTGCCATATTGCCTATCCGCCGGGCATGCTGCCTGCCGCGTCATGGCAGCGCATTCTCGACAACCTGCAGCACCATTTCGGCAACGATGCGTCACTCGACGCAGACTCGGTCAGGCAGATCTCAACGTGGCTCGCCGCAAATTCGGCAGGAGACGCGGCCGCGCACGCTCTCCTGCCCGAAGATCGCATCACCCGCGCGAACTGGTTCCGGCAGGAGCATGCAGAAGTGCCCGCCGCTGTGTGGAAACGTCCCATGATCAAGAGTGCGTCAAATTGCGCGGCGTGCCATACCCGCGCCGAACAAGGAAACTTCAATGAACACTTCATCCGCATACCGCAATAGCAGCAGCGCAGGCGATACGAAGCAACGTCGCATTCTGGTCTGGGATGCGCCCGTACGGCTTTTCCACTGGCTGTTCGCGGCCTGCTTTGCCGGTGCATGGCTGACCGCGGAAAGCGAGCATTGGCGGCTCGTCCATGTCGCGCTAGGCTACACGGCAGGTGGTCTCGTGATCTTTCGACTTGCATGGGGGCTGGTCGGAACGAAATACGCCCGTTTTTCCAGCTTCGTTTGCGGCCCGGCCTCCGTGTGGAGGTATCTCCTGGGGATATTGCGTGGCCACCCGCAACGCCATGTCGGACACAACCCGGCCGGCGCCGTCGTCATCGTCGCCATGCTAGCTTTGGCATGCGCATTGACCATGACGGGCTGGGCGACCTATAACGATGTCGGAGGAAACTGGCCAGGTGAAGTGCACGAGGCTTTGGCCAGCATCATGCTTGCGCTGGTTGGCGTACATGTGGCCGGCGTCGTCGTGAGCAGCTGGCTTCATCGGGAAAACCTGGTCGGCGCGATGCTGAGCGGACATAAGTCCGGGCACCCCGACGCAGGCATCAAGCGCGTGTGGCGAAGCGTCGCGGCGATTGTGCTCGCCAGTGTGCTTGCGTTCTGGTGGTGGCAGTGGCAAGTCGCACCTGCGCCAATAGCGCCCGGTAGCAACGCAGCGACTTCACACCAGACCGACCGCGATGATGCCGATTGATGCCCCTCAAAGGTCAAGGACATAATGCGTATCCTGCTCGTCGAAGACGATCTGTTGCTTGGCGATGGAATTCGCGCGGGCCTTCGGCAAGCGGGGTTTCAGGTCGACTGGGTTCGCGACGGTCAGGCTGCCGAAACGGAACTGCGTACCCGGTCCTACGCGGCGGCCGTGCTCGATCTCGGACTTCCGCTCAAGGATGGTATCGACGTCCTGTCGTCGGTACGTCACGCGGGCGTGACCATGCCCGTACTGGTGCTGACCGCACGCGACACGGTTCCCGATCGCGTCCGTGGACTCGACATCGGCGCCGACGACTACGTCGTCAAGCCCATCGACCTTCTGGAGCTTGCCGCCCGCCTGCGAGCGCTCGTGCGCCGCGCGCACGGCCAGCCGCAGGAAAAGCTGGAAGTGCAGGACGTCACACTTGAACCGGCAGCGAGGCTTGTCTACCGCAATGGAGAAACCGTGTCCGTTTCCACCCGAGAGTTTGACCTCCTGTACGTGCTGATGCTGAATGCGGGCCGTGTGATGTCGCGCGAACAGCTGGAACAGGCCATGTACGGCTGGGGTCAGGAAGTAGAGAGCAACGCAGTTGAAGTGCACATCCATCGCCTGCGGTCCAAACTCGGCAGCGATCTGATCAGGACAGTTCGTGGGGTCGGGTACGTACTGATGCGAGAGGGTTGCGCTACGTGATGCTCCTGCCGCGCTCATTGCAGGGGCGTCTGCTGGTCCTGGTGATCGGGAGCGTGATCGGCATATGGATGGTTACCGCGGTGTTCATCTGGCGTGACGCCCGCAGCGAGCTCGACGAACTGCTCGATAGCCACCTTGCTCAGGCAGCGGCGTTGCTGATTGTCCAGCAGACGCAATCGATTGACGATGATGATGAGATCGATACACGCGTACCGCATCCGTATGCGCCTAAGGTTGCCTTCCAGATCTTTCATGAGGGACAGGCAATCGTGCGTTCGGCCAATGCACCGGCTGAGCCCATGATTCCCTCCGGTGGTGAGTTCGGGCAGGGTTTCGCCACCGTGCAGATTGATGGTAATGCGTGGCGTGTGTTTTCCGTGCGCGGGACGGATGAAGATACACGCATCTATGTCGGAGAGCGTATCGATTCGCGCACCGCGATACTGCTAGCGGTATTGCGCGGTACGTTATGGCCTATGGCCGCCGCCCTGCCCCTTCTTGGACTTGCCACCTGGTGGGCCGTGCGGCAAGGGGTGACGCCGCTCAAGAAACTGGGCCGAAGCATTGCCCAGCGTGGCCCGGATGATCTTGCTCCCGTCGTGATGCCCCAACCCCCTGCCGAGCTGTCCCCGGTGCTCGACGCGCTCAATCAGCTCTTCGAGCGTATCCAGACGGTATGGGAAGCAGAACGCCGGTTCACTGCGGACGCCGCACATGAATTGCGCACGCCTATTGCGGCGATTCGGACGCAGGCTCAAGTTGCGCTGGCCGAAACGGATGACGCCCTTCGTCAGCACGCGTTACGCGCCACTCTCGAAGGGTGTGATCGCGCGACGCGTCTCGTGAGCCAGCTGCTGGTGCTTTCAAGACTCGAGTCCGGGGCAACCCTCGCACTCACGAAGGTGGACCTGAGTGCGCTTGCACAGCGCGTCGTCGCAGAACTGGCGCCAACGGCGATCGCGAAGCAGCTGTCACTGGAATTCGAAGGCGAAAGACCCTGCCACGTCGCAGGCGACGAAATGTTGCTCGCGGCCCTGGTGCGCAACCTCGTGGACAATGCCATCCGTTACAGCCCGTCTGGCGCATCCGTGTTGATCAGAACGACGACAGATGGCGCCACCGCATCCCTGTCGGTTGGAGACAGCGGCCCAGGACTCGCCGATGCGGATCGCTCGCGGTTGGGCGAGCGCTTCTTCAGGGTTCCGGGTACCAACGAAAGCGGAAGTGGTCTTGGCTGGTCGATCGTCCAGCGAATTGTCGACCTTCACGCGGCAACCGTCGACGTGCGTCGCTCGAAGTCCCTCGGGGGTCTCGAAGTCGAGGTAAAGTGGCATGCTGGCAATGCTTGATCTGAATCAAGGCGCCATACCCACAAGGCCTGACCATACCATTGAGGAGTCTTGGATCAAAGGTATCCATAGTCTGCACGATCAAACAGGTGGGAGGTGCACATGCGAATCAGGCTACAGCTGATCAGCGCGATTTTTACGACGTTTCTTCTTGGCGTATGCGCTGTCGCTTACGCAGACGATCTCTCGCACAGTGTCACTGCACACGGTCTCACTGTTCACTACGGCGTGATTCCATCCAGCAAGCTGGGAGAATCCGGATCGAACGCAGCAAGCAACATCACCGCTCCGAGTCCCAACCAGTACCATCTGACCGTCGCAATCTTTGAGGCGGCCACGGGCAGACGCTTGAGCGACGCCACCGTACTTGCCAGCGTCAAAGGCCCCCGCGCCCACGATACACACTTTCACACGAAGCCTGTGGAGAAGCGTCTGGATGCCGTCAAGGTGGGCGGCGCCGTCACTTATGACAACGACTTCCAGATGCCGTGGAGTGGCATTTATCACGTTGATCTGACTGTTACGCAGAAGGATCAGCCGAAGCCGACAAAGATCCGGTTCAACTACGACCATCGCTTCTGAAGTTGGTATGTCTCCCGGCTATGCCGGCTTGAGCGAGCCGCGGCAAAAGCGTCCGGCTTGACGGATGGCGGTCGATAACCTTACTGGGTAAACCATGAATTCGAACGGACCCGACGACATCAATCCTGCATTGCCACGCCGAGTACTCATCGCCGTTGATTCATCGAAAGCATCGCGGAACGCGCTCGCGTACGCGAGTCACCTCCTGCCGCACGGTGGCGAAGTCCGGCTCGTGAGCGTGGCCGAGAATCCGCATACACTCTTTCCGAGCGGTCGGCATGTCAGCCACACGCTCGATTCAGTGCGCGAAGAACTGCTGAAGGATGCGGCCGCGGCGCTCGAACAGGCCCAAGCTGTACTGGCGTCATGTGACGTACGCATCGAGACGGAAGTGGTTGACCTCTCGAAGCGCGGCGGGGTCGTTGTTCAAGCGTTGGTGAATGCAGCCAATGCATGGCAAGCCGAACTGATGGTCGTAGGCGCGCGCCACCACCATGGGCTGACGCGCTGGGTTGAGGGGACCGTCTCCGAGGCGTTGTCAAAGCTTCTGCACTGCCCGCTGCTTGTAGTACCCGAAGGCTATAACGTCGAGAACGAACACTTGCCGGAGCGCATCCTGTTCGCGGTCGACGGAAGTCCACATGCGGCAACCGCGCTGCGCTTTGGTGTGCGGTTTGCGGCACCCGACGCTTCTTTGCGAGCCATCTATGTGATCGATCGCGCGGTACGGCTGAGCGACTTCGTTCCCATCGACGCACTGGAGGACGCTTTCTTCGATGAAGGCAGGCATGCACTCGCGGCCGCGGAGCCGGTTCTTTCGCATGTGTCGATACGGTCGAGTACCGCACTTGTCAAGACGCGGCGTACCAGCGACGATGTGGCCCATACCATCGTTCGCGAAGCCAGCAACTGTCACGCGCAACTGATTGTGATGGGCACGCATGGCAGGCGTGGTATATCACGTTGGCTGTTTGGTAGCGTTGCGGGGCGAGTCGCGCATCTTGCGCAATCCCCACTACTGCTCGTCGGCACACAGGACGCCTGAGCCGCAGCGCACATAAACCGATTGCAATTTCAATTATCGTGGGACCAAACCTGCACTGCCGCGACAGTGCCGTTGAACTCAGACGGAATTCCTATATTCGCGGTCAGGATGCCGGGTAATCGACCCTGATGTATTTCGCTGCCCGCATCGATACCAGCGCACACATACAGGAAATCGGTCTTTACGCTCCTTCCCCGAGCGTATGGAACAGTTCCTCTTCCTGGGCACAATGCAGGCGTACGATCGCATCGAGTCCATACAGCAGGCGCTGGAATTCGCGGATGCAATCGGGATCGGGTCCCGCGGCTGGTACTGTGTCCGTCATCAGCCGAAGTAAGCGGGAGATCCGGAAGATTTCTCGGTGCATAGCACTCATCGCCGCCATCGGGTCTTCTCCGCCGAGAAGGGCTGCAAGGCCCGGATAGACTTCCAGGTCGTCGTGCTGTTCATGCGGAACGAGCTTGTGTGCCAGCAAATCGTTCATGCTGGCCAGGGCGCCCGCCACAGATGGTCCCGGCAAACCGGGCAGTTTGTCCGCGAGTTCCCTGATCTGCTCGATTACTGGGCCGAGTTCAACATGCTCGGTCTTCAGGCGATCTTCGTCGTCACGGGCAAGGCTGCCCACCATTGCCGTGGAACGAATCCGCAACGCCCGTAGCGCGTTCGCGATGACAGCCACATCAATTAGCTCCTGAAGCAACGCGCCCGGCAGGGGCGGCAGAAACCCGAACGCGGCGACGATCATTGCCGCCACCGACAGTGCAATGCCCGCCATCACGCTCTGGACGGCGATTCGCCGCGTGTGTTTCGCCACCCGAAACCCCTCGACAAGCCGGTCCAGCCGGTCGACCAGCAGCACCACGTCCGCCGCCTCGGAGGACGCCGCCGCGCCTCGTGCGCCCATCGCAACGCCGACGTCCGCAGCTGCAAGCGCGGGCGCGTCGTTGATGCCATCGCCAACCATGACAACGGGCCCTTCACGGCGTGCCGCCTGGATCGCTGCAAGCTTGTCCGCCGGAGACAGCTCGGATCGCACCTCCGTGACGCCCAGCATTGCCCCCACCGTTTCGGCCACATCGCGTCTGTCGCCCGTGAGCATGACAAGCCGTTTGATGCCCTCGTGCCTGAGCAGCCGCAGCGCGCGTGGGGTTTCAAGCCGGATCTGATCAGCCATCTGTAGGGCCCCGACCATGCTGCCGTCCACCCCGACGAACACGGCGGAAGCGCCCTCGTACGTCAGGCGTTGAAGGAAAACTTCGCTCCAGGGTGCTGGCGTCGCGAGCGACGCCACAAAGACATAAGAGCCGATCGCGACGAAATGGCCATCCACTTCGCCCTTTACCCCGGCACCGGGCTGCTCCTCGACCCGGCCAGGTAGTGACAAGACGAGATTGCGCTCGCGTGCAGCCACAGTCACCGCTTCGGATATGACGTGCGCAGACGCTTGGCCAAGAGATGCAGCAAGGCGCAGGACCGTCTCGGGAGAGGTGCCGGTAGCGGCTTCAATTGCGACGAGGCGCGCGTGCCCTCCCGTCAGCGTTCCCGTTTTGTCGAAGAACAGCACGCTCGCTTGCGCGAGCCTTTCCAATGCAGCCCCACCTTTGACGAGCACGCCGCGCTTCGCGCAACGCGACATGCCGGAAACAATGGCCACGGGAACCGCAAGAATCAGCGGGCACGGGGTTGCAACGACAAGCACCGCAAGCGCCCTGGTGATTTCTCCGGAGATCAGCCAGCTACCTGCAGCAAGGGCAAGGGCGGCAAACACGAACCACAGCGCGTAGCGATCGGCAAGACGGCTTGCCGGACTGCGCTCGCGCTGCGCTGACTGCACCATTCGCACGATCCCGGCGAACGTACTGTCTGCCGCGCTCGCCGCAGCGACCATCTCGAACGCCGCACCGACACTTACGACGCCGCTATTGACCGGTTCGCCGGGTGAGCGTTGCTGGATGATGGACTCCCCGGTGAGCGTGGACTCATCCAGTTGAGCGTGGCCGATTAGCGAGCCATCGACAGGAACGAGATCACCGCTTCGGACCAGCAGACGATCGCCGGGATGTACCGCATCCAGTTCGACTCGGCGCCACTCACCGCCCTCAAAGCGGTTGGCGTGACGCGGAGCGCGGCTTAGTAAGGCAGTCATTTCGCGGCGTGCCCGCTCCTGCGCGTACGCTTCGAGCGCCCGTCCGCTCGCCAGCATCAGCGAGATCACGGCGGCGGTGAGAAACTCGCTGAGGCCTAGTGCGAAACCGATGGCAAGAAGCGCGAGCACATTGACGCCCGCTTCATGCCGCCGCAGCGCCTTGACGGTCGACACCAGCAGCGCCAGCAGGACAGGCAAGGTTCCAACGGCCCAAAGTACCTGCGCGAGCGCGACGTGTCCGAGCGCGGCAAGCACGATGCCCGTTACGAGGCTTCCGGCCGAGACGGCCAGCAGGACAAGCTCGACTGAGTGAAACGGACGTGGCATGGCGGAAAGATCACAAGGGGTTCGAGTTTCAAATGAAAAAGCTGGAGCTGATTTGAAATCGCTGCTTTCAGCATAAGGTATGAATGCATCCGTGCGGTACGCGGCCTGCGTCGAACCGATATTTCCGGGAAGATCAGACTGCAGGCTCATCGCGAAACATTGAACGTCGATGTGACGAGCTTGAAACTGATTGCGCGGATAATCGAACCGACCCGCGCACAACACTAACAAGCGGCAGACGGTACAGATCGGTGGCAGGCGTCGTATCAGCAACGCGCAGATGCCATATCCGAGCAACAGACCGATAGGCGCTGATGCCGTAGCGAGCACGAATTGTTCGCCAAGGAGAATACCTGGTGATCAAGGAGCGCGGCATCCAGTACATATCTGCATGACGTCATGCCTGTCCGGATCCTCCCAGGAAAAATGAACGTCGATGCCGCCTCGTGGCGGAACCACGATCTTCCTTGTTTCTGTCACGTGCCTGTCACGCGCAGAGATCTGATACTGGCCAGCGGGCAAATGCACAAAGAGGAATGGGCCTGCCGTCCGCACCGACAGAAGAGATCGTGTTTTCGCCGAGATTTTCACATCGACATCGGACAGGTAATGACCAGACTTGGCCGAGAGCGTGATTCGCACGTTGTATCTGGGTGCGACTGAACGAAAGGCCTTGACTTCATCTTCTCCGATGCCGCCCGTTACATATCGGATACCGTTGTGCTCTGCAGGCACGGGCAGCGGCTGCGCCGACACGTTGGCGCAAACTATTGCGCTAAAGAGAAGCGACGTTGAAAATACTCGAGCAAGAAAGATCAACATGGATACCTCCCGGCCCCGCTTCTCGGGCGCGTGGCAACTGCCACGCATATATACAGAAGAAGCGCTGGCCCAGAGAAAAGAGTGTTCACCACACCAGCATGGTGCCCGGGACCAATAATCGTTTGACGTGCGTCAAGCTCTGATGGATGAGTCGACGTAGTGTGATGCCAGTGGCGCGCGAAAGATGTTCACGACTTTATGTCGGCGTCCAACCGCTGGTGAGGAGATACTTCATGACACGATACCTTGTGCTGCAGCGCAGC
This sequence comes from Caballeronia sp. LZ001, assembly GCF_031450875.1. Taxonomy (NCBI): domain Bacteria; kingdom Pseudomonadati; phylum Pseudomonadota; class Betaproteobacteria; order Burkholderiales; family Burkholderiaceae; genus Caballeronia; species Caballeronia sp. LZ001. The sequence goes on from NZ_JARTVX010000002.1 coordinate 323,702, forward strand.
CTGGTGATAGCGGTAGCGCTATTCGCGAACCAGGCTGCGCACGGCGAAGAACTCGCCAGAATTTCGACCCATTCGCAACGCTATGGTGGTGAAGTAGAAATATCGGCATATGACGATCCCCTCCTGAAGGGCGTAACCTGCTACCTTTCCAGGAATCACGAAGACAACCGGTCCGGGAACGCCCAAACAAGGTCAATGTCCCAAGCCGACGTCTCCTGTCATCAGGTCGGGAAATTGAGTGTATCGGGGCAAGTGCCAAAACAGGCTATTGTGTTTGACGAGTCGCGAGCCCCGATCTTCAAAGCCCTGCACGTGATCCGCATCCTCGATTCAGAGCGGCTGGTGATGCTTTACCTTATTTACACGGAAAGTGAACTCGCCGGCGATCTGCCCGGTCATGTTGACGTCATCTGACTGCCAGCGCGTGGCAAGCCGACTGCGGAATAGATGCAACGTATCTGCTCGACTCCCGTTAGCCGTCGACTTCAAGCTGCCATTTTTGCCATAGCGACCGCTATCGCTTCAATCCGCATTCTGCCAGATGACGTACTGCATCACCGCAAACGCCGCGATGGCGATCAATGCAATGAATGCAAATCCGATAAGAAGCCACCTGACCATGTCGCCCCCTTGAAGACGCACCGAGACTGAATCCGGTGCATCACAACATGGATGACCCCGGTCGAATTCAAACTATCACTCGCGTCGCGCGAATTATTTGAATTATTGATTCAGATCAAGCCAGGAGGGAGACGCCTGTTTCTGCCCATGCCAGGTCCAAGGGCTCTATATTACGCGTCGCTTGAGCCGGGTCATGTGCCCCTTGCCAGCGAGAAAGTCCGGGTGAATATAGTCACGGAGCAGCGCGTTGAAACTCGAAAGCGATCGCCGCCGGCAAAATCGGCGAACCGGATTCGTATATGCGACCGCTGTGAAGACGTTGTTGGCGATCGCCACGACCTGGCTGAGCGCGGTCGTCAATCATCCAACGGAAAACGCAATTGTGACTAGAATGATGTCATCTGAGTGCGGGAGAGTCGGACGCATAGCGCCGGGCTCCGTGCTTTTCGCATCCCTGACCGACGACGACGCCCGTCATTCGTACTTTTTCTACCGGGCGACAGGACACAACGCCGCCGGCGACACAACTTCCTATACAAGTTTGATTCTCCTAGAACGCGTTGCCGAGTTTTGGAAGCGGATCGGCTACGTGCTTTCTATATGGTTGATCGTCACCGGTGTCACCATCGGTGCCGTCGCCCTTCTTATAACACTCTCTACAAATCATCTGCGTCAGCCTGCTCTCCTCATGTAGTTGGACCACTCATGATGCTCCAATGGGATGCCGTTTTCACTTTCAACGAACGGCTCCATCAGACGACGAGAATCGGATGCGAGGAACAGCACACGCGTTACGATGGTCTTGACACACGTCAATCTGTCAGGACACACGAAACCTATGCTGGGTCCATGGCGACACAAATGCGGTTTCTGGAGGAGTTATGTTGAAAAGCGCAGCAATCGTTGGCCTTTTGATGCTACCCGGAGCCTTCTTCGTCTTGGGACTGGCCTGCATTCATCCAAGCCTTCGCAGGCAGATCGCCAGCCTCAGCGGTCTGTCCGCTCCATTGACCCGGGCGCGGGATAAGTATTCAGGAATCCGTGCAAGGCTCCAGTTGCATCGGACGCACCCCGCCAGGAAGCCTGGGACTTGAAAAGCACAGGTGGCTCCTCGGGTGCACAGTCGTTATTGCGTCGGCGCCTGCCACATCAAGCACATGCCCCGCGAAACATGAAACGCGCAGATACCATAGACCGCCACGGGGCCGAGCCGCCTGTCGCAGCTATCGATGCCAGTTCGAAGTAGCGGTAACGTCGCTGTCACTTCCACGATCTGGAGGTCTGCTGTCGAGACTAAACAGTTAGTCAGCACGTGTTTGATTGCAAAGGTAATTTATACAGGTCCACAAGGCAGACCCCCGCCATGCCTAGATGCCCCTAACCGGAAAATTGCTCAGAAATCAAAGTCACACCTGTCTGGTTGCCCAAGCCGACTCGGCTGTCGGTTTTTGACAATTGCCCTGATTAATTTGACATAATATAAATTATCACCGCTGTTGGTATGTTTGGGGCTGTTGCGTTTTTCGGGCGTCCGGTGACGGTCGATCAAGGCGCACGGCCAGAATTCGCGCAACAGAAACCGACCGTCGAACCACGCAACACCTCATCGGCGTTTGTTACTCAGCGTTACCGGGCCTTCTCGGTGCGCGCTTCCTCTACGTCGCCGGAAGTTTCTCCAATCAGCAGATAGGCGACGGGAGCTTCTGCTGATCCTGGCGAGCGATAAAAAAACGAGGACTCGAAACCCAGCTCGCCTAGATCTTCGCGGAACTGCTTTACTTTTTTCGCCAAGATGGCGCTACGCTCGTCTCTAGATAGCGCGACATGCTGAAACCTCCTCTGGTAGACGCTACCGCGCCGAGAGCCTTCCTGAGATATAGACGAGCATATTATCCGGTAGATCGCGCGCAACACCACGCCATAAGTGCCAAGAATCAACAGCAACGATGTGTAGCGTTTTGGGGCAGGCAGCGTTCGCTAAAACAAGGTGTTTGCGCCCAGATTGTGCGCAAAGGTCTACACGGCCTCGCTATTGTCAACGAGTTCGGGGCGCCATGCGCGTACCACCGATTCGAACTGCGATTCGTATCCCAGGGTGTCTGGGTAACTATTTGCACGCGTAGCAAGCCGAAACACAGTACACACGTCCTCTGTAATGTCCTCGTCGAGACCCCAGCCAGATGTAATGTCATAGCTGCCGCAGTTCGCTGGGTTCCACCATGCCAGCAGGAAATCGGCGACGCGGCGACTCTGGTCGGTGTAGCCGGACGCGATTGCCAAAAGTCGTTCGAGGGCCTCTTTTTCCGCAGGCAGCATTTGTTCGGGGCGCATACGCTCTCCTTCATCGTTTTTGGAGAGTATGGGCGGAAACGAGCACTCGCGGCAACTAGAGGAAAGTTTGCTTGCCCCGACGGAAATGCGGTGGTCCCAGGCAGCCTCAGATCGGCGAGTCGAGTCGATCAATAAGGTGATCGGCCGGGAGCGTTCGTCTTCGCGGCAAGAATTTCCCGGATCGCTGCAAGCGATTTCTCGGCAATCGGACTCGGGTTTGCGTGACGGTGCAAGAGATATGAAGGCGCCGTCAGTCCGAGTTTGCGGCAGACAGCAGAAAGATATGGTTTCGAGCTACCGCCGCAACGCTTTGCAGCAGCGGTAATCGATTCGTCGCTGACCCGTTCCCGCAGCCAGCACATGAGCTTTCGATCTCGCTCGTTTTGCACACGGATAAGGTGCTCCATTCGCGCTATCCTGTACGTAAACACAGTGCTGTAAATATAAACAGTATCGCCCAAAACATCAATGAGGCGCGAAATGTAGCTTGTATTGTCGGCATGAGGGTTTATACTTACTCCGTCTCCTCCATGTCTCCTCCTGATATGGATTCGGCCCGCCTGCTTCTGGCGGGCCTTTCTTTTCGGGTGTCAACGCGACGTTTGTGTCCAGTTGGCCAGTGCAGGTAACTGCCGCTCTCCTCTAATCCATGCGAACGTAGCGATCGCGGCCATGTCTCGGTCCCCTCTACTGTCTCCGTACACATATAGTGTCGAGGGAGGCATCGAATTCCACCATCGCGTCAGGCGCCGAACCTTTTCAGGTCCCCAGCAATTGGCCGAGAGTAGCCGGCCGGAAAAGCCTCGCTCACCGATCTCGAGCTCTGTGGACAGCACCGTATCGATATCGTGGGTTCTCGCCCAGATCTCTAGGTAAAGCGATGGAGAGGCACTTACGATAACCACGGTGTGTCCGAGAGATTGATGATCGCGGATTCGAACAAGCATCTCTGGCCGGACGATTTCCAACAGCCGCGTCGAGCAGAAGCGTTCAGCCGCGCTTTGTAAGGCACCAACAGAGACACCGTGCAGAGCATGACGGAGGAATCGGGCCTTGGCGCTGCCGCGATCGGTGAGACCCAATGGCACCCCTATTAGCCACGGCAGCGCGGCAGCAACGGCCAATGCGAAGCGCGTGCGTCCCACTGTGTGACGTATGAAAGATTTGAGCGAGTCCTGGGTGGTGATGGTGCCGTCGAAGTCGAACGCGGCTACTGTCTGATCTGATGGCATTCAGGCAATGGAAGTTTTGCGGGATAAAAAAAAGAAAAGCCCCGAGCGCGCTATGACGCGCATCGGGGCATGGCGGTTCATCGGGTTACAGAGATACCCTGTGACTCGAAGAAGCTCAACACTTCCTCTTCCGACGGGAAATCACGTTTTTTTTGCTTCGTTGTGAAAACACCGTGATCGTCGAATACCCGATAGACACGGTTCGTTCCAAACCAACAGATGCTGCGCGTTCCGACCACAACAAGCGGTGTACGCCGTTGTGACAGCTTGAATCTCGCACCGTGCAACTTCGCCGCGAGACTCTCTAACAGTTTCTGTGGTTTCGGCGCCTTGGGCGACAGTGACCATTCTCTCCGCACGAGATCTCGGCAGCGCTTCCCGCCGAAACTGTCGAATGCCTCTTTGGTGATGACGTTATCGCGCAGATCGTGCAGTAGGGACCACAGATGTGCGGCTGCCGCTACCCCCTCGGGAGCGGCGTCCGGCTCGATCACGTTGCCATTCGAAGCAATGAGAGACGCGCTCTCTCCCGGGACTGACCCGGGCACAACTTCGGCCTTAAAGCCCCGCGCCGCTAGGAAACGGGAAAGATGTTGGATTTCACTGGCGTAGTGCATGGTTGATTCTCCTCATTGACCGTGTGCGTGTGATGCACAACAGCCGCATCTACTCGACAAGCGAACTGTTCTCCGCAAGCCGATGAGAATGCCTTTCGATCACACTGGTCGGCGGCAGGCCAACTACAAATTCCCCTTCGATCGCCCAGAACTCCCCGTTCTTTCTACCCTTGCTATACGCGTCGTCGATGGTCTCGCGTCCGAATGCCTGGCGAAGCGCATCGATAAACGCCGTGGTCTCCGGCATCTGCTCACGAGCGTTTGTCGGCCTACGCAGCAACGTATCCATGTGGTCACTCCGGGATGCCGACCATCATTGCGCCAGGCTGAGGCTCAATGCTTGGCAGTTTGGCGGATTTGGCGAGTTCCTCGATATCGATGTCGCTCGCGACCTTCGGGATGTCAGTGGCGAGAACATAGTTGAAGCCATTTCTGTTGCCGCATACGACCAGTTGCTTCGAGGCGATAAGATCCTTCAACCGTTCGAGCGTTTTCGTCGCGGTACGTTTGACTGGCTTAACCTTTGGTGTTCGTTTGCTGAATAACAGCGGATCGGTCATCGCTCCTAGCGCAGACAGGGCTTCGAGCGCGGCAGCCTCCTTCTCGGGTGACTGTTTCTTCCGGACGTTCGGCATATCGGCGTCGGGTATGGCGATCCCCGGCCGGTCAACGATCAGCGGCTGTTCCGAAGCCTGGCTAGCGGTAAAGTCTTCAGCGGCGGGCTGCGCCGGCGGAACCTCGACCGTTGGCACTGAGGCCTGTGGCGGAGTGCCGTCTAAACCCACTGAGGATGACGGGAAGTCAGCGAAGTCTCCGCCATCAAATATCGAGCCCATGTCTTCAGCGCCTTCGCCAGCCTTGGGCAGAATATCGTCGAACGGATCTTCAGCGTGCGATGCTTCGACGGGTCCGATCGTCGGCAAATCACCCTCAACAGCGGAGTCTGAATCGCCCCCGATCGTTGGTATATCGGATGCGTCGAGCTCGTGGTTGTTATCCTCATCTGCATCCGCGGCTACTGAGAGTGCCTCAGAATCATTCACTGGGACGGAAGGCACGTCCACCGGCGCCGCGACTGCGCTCGCATCCGGGTTTTTGACGTTGGCACTCGAGTTCTCGGATACGCTGTTCGCTGCCGTCTTCACCGCTGCGGTGGCCGGAACAGCAGCCGGAACAGCCGCCGAAACAGCCGCCGGAGACTGGTTCACAGGGGGGGACGCGGCAGGTGTCGCGGCTGGGGCAGGTGTCACCGCAGGCTCTGTGGTGGTCGCGACCGGGCCCTTCTCAAGCCGCAACTTCGTTTGCGCCTTGGTCTCGCTTCTGCCACTGATCTTGATACCACGGGCTACGTCGTCGCCAAACGCGCGGCGGACGAGGTCACGAAGCACCTCGGGATCACGAATGCCCGGATTGTGCGTATAGATAGGCTTATTGATCACCATTCGTGAGCCGAAATTCGGCAAGCCACCTAGCTCCGCAAATTCAGGCGTTGTCGTCAGCGGTTTGAAGATGACGACAGGTTCCCACGTCGAAATATGCTGCCCGTTCTTGCTACTGCGGAAAGAGACCGCATACATTGGGTGGTAGCGCGCAAAATCGATGCCGTTGTGCTGGTCGTAGAGCAACCCCTTCTCGCCCAGCGTGAACAGAAGGTTCATGGTCACGCGATAACGGGATTCGCCCTCGTCGAGAGACCATCCAAGCTTCGCGAGAATGAGGCGCCGGAGTTCAAGCTCTTTCACGACAATCAGCCCGTCGTGCTTTTGCCCGATCTTGAACGTGGCATCGCGCGCTTTGTCGCCAGTGCCGTTGACGCGGCCGAATTCCGTGACCACTTCAACAAAGGCGTTGTAGATAGAGGTCGCTTGCTCTTCCGTGATTTCGTCATCCTCGTCCGCGGCATCACGGCCGCTCTCGATCAGCCCAGTTTTTTTGTCGACATAGATCAGGAATTCCATCAACGCCGACATCCGGTCATCTATTGCGAGGCCATTTTCATCCACGGGAAAGGCGCTCGGATGATGGTAATGTCCAATCACGAGGTTGATGGCACGGCGATCGCGTGCAGACAGCTTCCAATATTCCGGGAGACGCGCGAGCATCCGGGCGCCCAACGAGTCATGAAAGATGCGGTCGTCATCGTGGTCGGTACTCGACCCTTCTTCGCGCGTGGCGATGCTGCCGTCTTCGTTGATCGTATAGGCTTCGAGTTTGCCGAAGTCGTGAGCCAGCGCGATGATCGGCACCAGCGGGTCTGCCGCATCAAACACATATTCCGGATTGCGCTTGGCGATGATGAGACGCTTGGCTTTCCCGCGCTTCTTCGCGTGCACGCCTTCGTATGTCCAAGCTCCAGCCTCTTGGAGAGCCATCTCGGTCACCGCGAGGCAATGCTCCCACAACCGGCGATTTGCATGGCCGCCCTTCCGGTGGGTTGCCGGGTGCCCCTTGTGAGCAGAGTACACATCCCATACTGCAAGGAAGAATGCCGCATGCTCGGGGTGTTCGACCTTGGTCTTCTCTACCCAGCCGGACACGATCTTGCTTTGAATCGGAAGGCGCTGAGAAGCAGTCGGGACGCGCGGGGACGCGGGCGCCAACATGGGGACATGACCGAGTGTCGACCATATCCCGTTGACGGCGTTGCCGCCCCGGCCCTTGTAGAGCCGGTTCATCGCCTGAACTCGTTCGAACCAGATCAGCCAGACGCCGATGCCGAAGCCGCCCAAGGTGCCGGCTAACCAGTACCCAAGGGAGTAGGACACGTAGCCCCAGTTCTGAATCACTTCGAGCGGCGAGCCGCCGAACTCGACCAGGGTCAGTATGATCCACCAGAAGCCGAAGACCATGAGTGCGGCCCGGAAGATCCGGTTCTTCGAGTTCACAGGAATGCTCCTTCGCTCGTGGCACCGGTAGCACTAGCACCAGCTTTCATTACCGGCTTGCCGTTGTCATCTTGCAAAATGCAGCCGCATCCACCGCCATCCTTCTTGAACGCGCTACAACCCCAGAAGTAGCCCTTCTTATCGCGGCGCTCGCGCCTGAACATCTGCGCTCCACAATCCGGACACGCAATTGGATCGGGCCTGGTCACCGGGGCACCGTCCTTGTCGTCCATCGTGTTTTTGCAGCCTTCCCGATCTGTACAAGACCAGAAGTAACCTTTCTTTCCCCGGACGCGGTTCATGTCTGAGCTGCATTTGGGGCAAGGCTGAGCGGCCACCTTCGGCACGGGATTTCCCGCACTGTCATCCAGTGTCGTCTTGCAATTTTCACGGTCAGTGCACGACCAGAAGTGACCATTAGCACCGGAAATCCGACGCATCAGCTTCTCGCAGACGGGGCAATGCACCGGATTGCCAGATGCATCGGTGGTGTTTACAGTTTCGTCAAAGAAGAACTCCACCTTGTGCTCGTCATTGAGACGCAGGCACGCGGTGAACTTCTTTTTGCTGTTGCTGATGAAGTTATTGAGGTTCATGACCACGCGCGTGGTCAGCAACGTATTGGCCTCTGATGGCTTCAGTTGACGCCCTGCAATCTCTTTCCACAGTCGGAAGCCGCAGGCCGATTCGCAGTCAAACGTTCTTGCACCGATCGCGATCTCGCCGCCGCATTGAGGGCATTTGGCGTCGAGCTTCTTTACTACGACCTCAGCTGCTTTCTTGCGAATTGCGTCGATGATCTGGCGCGTCAAATCACCGATCTCGTTGTTGAACGCATCGCGTCGATATTCGCCCCGCTCAATCAGACGCAACTTGTGCTCCCATTCCCCAGTCAGCTTTGGCGACGCAAGCAGTTCGATCCCGTTATTACGCAGGAACTCGATCAGGCTGATGAGTTTGGGCGTGGGCACCAGGCTTTTGCCGTCGCGCTTCAGATACGGTTCTTTCGGATTACCCTTTCCGTCTTTGTCTGCGAGCAGCCCTTCAATAATCGCTGCACGCGTCGCGGGGGTGCCGAGCCCCCTTTCCTTCATGGCATCCGCTAACTCGTCGTCATCGACGAACTTGCCGGCGCTCTCCATGGCGGCAAGAAGCGTGTCCTCGGTGTACCGAAGAGGCGGCTTCGTCTTGAGCGTCTTCAGCTCGATCCTGACTGTCGTTACCGCCTCGCCCGCTTCATACTTCACCAAGGCTGGCGTCTTCTTATCTTCATCGTCGACATCTGCGCCGTAGACAGCCATCCAGCCTTCGCTGATCAGCACGCGGCCGGATGATTTGAAATGCTCGCCAGCGACGACCGTGATTCGGGTTGTGACCTGGTATTGCGCCGCCGGGTGAAACACGGCGAGAAAGCGGCGCACGATCATGTCGTACACCTTTCCCTCTTCCGGCGTGAGGCCTTCGGGACGCTTGCCCGTCGGAATAATGGCGAAGTGGTCGCTAATCTTGCCGTTGTCGAATATCTTCTTGTCCGGTTTTACCCAGCCACCATCGATCACGCGCTTCGCGTGCGGTTCGTATGTCGTGCCCACCAGTGACTCGATCGTGGATTGCGCTTTTGCGACGTAATCCTCCGGCAGGAAGCTGGAGTCAGTGCGAGGGTAGGTTGTGACCTTGTGCTTCTCGTAGAGCGCCTGCGCGATGTCGAGAGTGCGTTTGGACGAAAGGCCCAGCTTGCGGTTGGCCTCGCGCTGTAGGCTCGTCAGGTCGTATAGCCGCGGTGATCCCTTCGCAGTCGGCTTCGACTCTTCGCGGACATCGGTTGGGTTCGTCCCGCTGCACTTTGCGACAATCGCGTCCGCCCTGTCCTTCTCAAAGAACCGGTTAGCGGTCTCGTCCGATTTTCCGCTGCCGCCGCCCTCACCCAGCTCTTGTTGTTCGCCGGAGGCCTTAAAATTAGGATCGAACCACTTTCCGACATAGTTTCCGGCAGCGACGCCGAAATGACCATGGACTTCCCAATAGTCCTTGGCTCTAAAGGTTCGGATAGCCATTTCCCGATCGTAGACCAGCGCACCCGTCGGCGTCTGGACGCGACCAACCGAACGATTCTCGACAGATGCCGTCTGTCGTTCGTACAGGCGAGTTACGCCACGTGACCCGTTGATCCCGACAAGGTAATCGCCCTCGGTGCGACAGAACGCGGCGTCTGATAGCCCGTCGAAATCCGCGCCAGGTTTCATCGAGTGGAACGATTCCCGAATAGCCTCGGGGGTCATTGATCGAAACCACATGCGCTTCATTGGTTTCGTACAGCCCGCCAGCTTGTAAATCAGGCGGAAGATCAGTTCACCTTCCCGCCCCGCGTCACAAGCGTTAACTACGGCGTCAACGTCTTGGCGAGACATAAGACGCTTGAGTTGCGCAAATAGTTGAGGCCTGTTGGCACCGTCGATCACGCGCAGATCGAATGAAGGCGGGATGACAGGGAGTGACTGGAGATCCTTGCCGGATGTGTCCATCAACGTCGAGAAAACCTCAACCAGATGGCCTTGCGCCGATGAGATGATGACATCCGGGCTTTCAAGCCAATTATCGACGCGCCCGAACCCCCCCAGCGCCAGAGCGATGTCCTTAGCAACTGAAGGCTTTTCGGCAATGATGAGAGTTTTCCCCATCGACTGTGTTCCCCTCTGAATTTGGGTGTGTGATTACTGCTCAGGGGGCCAGCCGCAGGGTGGCTGAATTTGCCGGCCGGCCACCGGGCAAGATAGGGTGTTCCGTTCAAGGCTGCTGAATGTGGCAGCCCACATCGGCTTGCGGCGCCTGTTCTTACAGCGAGCGCAGCCTACTCCGCTTCTGCGTTGGCCCCTGCGCCCTCAAGACTTACAGGGGCCTTCCGCGCTTTACTGCTCGGGCTGGTTGAAGGCGGAGGCGAAAAGTGCCGTGCGATCCACATCCCCGCCGGCGGGCGTTTCCGCGCTCGTGGCCGTTGCTGCGGCTTCGCGGACCGGACGTGCTTCGCGCTCGAACAGCTCGACGGCCCACGCGGGGATGACCTTGATGAATTCCGAACCCGGAGGAACGGGAGCCGGAAAATCCTTCGCCTGGAGAAAAGGAATGATCGACACTGGCGCGATCTTCGTTTCCGGATCGGGGGCGCCAATGGCCTTCACGTCGAGCCGGAATTCAGCACTGACGCTGACCGCAAATCCGCGCTGGAGTTTGTCGGCGAGCGGCTGAAGGTTCTTCCCGTACCAGCGGATCGAGAGGCACTTGTCGGCGTCCTTGGTTTGGCGCAACAGCACCACGAGTCGATCGTTGAGCGGCTTGCCTTCGGGGCCGACGCGATTGCGTTCAAGCGATTTCGCTTGGATGAAGCCAGCAACACGCACGTTGTTGGTCGCGTTGCGGTTCAGCCCCATGACGCGCCAGTCGATTGCGTCGAGTCGCTTTTGAGTGTCTTCCGGCCGTCCGAACTGCTCTTCGAGGCGCTTGATCGAGCTGGGAACCCCAGAGTCTTTCGCCGCTTCGTGCACGAGCGTACCCCACTTGCGCAGCAGGTCTTCTGCATAGCGCTTGTCCATATGCATGGTGTTCGGCTGCTCGAACGAAATACTGCGAAGCCGCACGACGCGTTGGTCGCCTTCCTTGTCTCCAAAGGCGTGGCAGATCGCAAAGACCAGATCGCCTTCCTGGAGGTTTCGGGGCAGCGGCGTCTTCTTCGGATCGAATTCGATCGGAAGCATGTGGTTTTCACTGCGGGTTTGCTGGATGTAGCACACGCCATCACCCGGCTTGCGGAGCACACCGCCGATATACCCCGAATTCAGCATCCCGTTCGGATACGAATAGGAGTCGGCGTTCTTCTTGGCGTCCATGGGCAGCATGGAGAATCTCCTGATTGAGTTGATCGGTACGTTCGCGCACAGAAATTATACTGAACACGTATCGATAATACAACGAAACGACAAAGCTATACCAATCGTTTGTCATAGGTTGTCACGGATCGCCGTATAGGAGCCAATTGATGATCGGCGCATAGGCGCCAGCGCAGGATCGGCGTAATGGAGCCAGTCCATGATCGCCGTAATGGCGCCACCCGATGATCGGCGTATAGGCGCCACCTGCGCCGTGTAGCAGAACGCGGTTCGAACTTTCCCAGCTGGGTACGCTTCGCTCTTTTCTGAGCGGAGCGCCCATGGCCAACCGGAGGTTCGAATTGTTTGAGTACCGCCAAGTCCTTGTCCGTATGCGGCAAGGCGATTCCGACCGCGACATAGCGCGCGCCGGGCTCATGGGCCGCAAGAAGCTCACCGCCGTAAGGCGCACCGCGCAAGAGCTCGGCTGGCTCGATCCGGCGCTGCCGCTGCCGCAAGACACTGTGATCGCCGGTCAGTTCGGCCGCACGCCGCATCTGCCCAGCACCTGCGTGTCGACCCTCGAGCCCTTTCGCGAGCAGATCCGCAACTGGTTCGCGGCTGACGTGCAGGGCACGACGATTCACAGTGCACTCAAACGTAACCATGGTTACACCGGCAGCTACTCGGCTGTGCGCCGCTTCCTCAAGCATCTGGAGGCCGAACGCAGTGTCACCGCGACGACGATTCTGGACTTCCCGCCGGCCGATGCCGCGCAGGTTGACTTCGGCGCCGGTCCCGCGCTCATCCACGAATCAGGTCACACGCTCAAGACGTGGTTCTTCGTCATGACGCTATGCTGGTCGCGTCATCAGTATGTCGAACTTGTGTTCGATCAGACCGTCGAGACGTGGCTGGCCTGCCACCGGCGCGCCTTCGAGTGGTTCGGCGGCTGCCCCGGGCGAATCATCATCGACAACGCGAAGTGCGCGATCATCAGGGCATGCACGTACGACCCCGAGGTCCAGCGCTCATACGCGGGCCTCGCTGAAGGATATGGCTTCAGGATCGATGCCTGTCCCCCGCACGACCCGCAGAAGAAGGGCGTCGTTGAATCGGGCGTCAAATACGTCAAGAAGTCCTTCATGCCGCTGCGCGCGTTTCGTGATCTTCCGGATGCCAATCGGCAACTGCGCGAATGGATCATGCGGGAAGCCAGCGTTCGTGAACACGGCACGACACGCGAACAGCCGCTGGCACGCTTCGCCATCGAGAAGCCGCTGTTGACGGCGTTGCCCGATGTGCCGCCGGTGCTCGCAGCATGGTCCACGGTCACCGTTCATCGTGATGCTCACATCCAGCATCACAAGGCGCTCTACTCGGTGCCGTTCGCCCTGGTCGGCAAGACGCTGTGGGTGAAGGCAACAGACACGGTCGTGCAGCTGTTCCATCAGCACGAACTCGTCGCCACCCATCCCCGGCTGCGCAAACCCGGTGCGCGCTCAACCGTTCGCGATCATCAGCCGCCGGCAGCACAGGCGTGGCTCGAACACGATCCGCAATGGTGTCTGGCGCAGGCCAAAGAAATCGGTCCGTCCTGCCACGCGCTGGTTCTAGCGCTCTTCAACGATGAGGTGCTCGTCAACCTGCGCGGCGCGCAGGGCATCATCCGGCTTCGCGGCAAGGTTGGTGACACCCGGCTGGATGCTGCATGCGAACGGGCGCTAGCGCATGCCAGCCCGAGGTGGCGAACCGTCAAGACGATTCTGGACAAAGGTCTGGAGAGCGAGCCCATCGCAGAGTCCCCGCAAACGCTCACCGATACCTACGTCAACGGTGGCCGCTTCGGTCGCAATCTCCAATCCCTGCTGATCCACTAAACGCGCATGAATCCCAGTCCTGAACTTAACACGACCCTCAAGCAGTTGCGCCTGTCTGGCGTGCTCGATTCCCTTGAGCAACGCAACCGGCAGGCCATTGACGGCCAGCTCGCCTACACGGAGTTCCTCGCCATGCTGCTGCACGATGAAGTCGCCCGACGTGACCAGAAGAAGCTGCGCACCCGTCTGGCCCGTGCTGGCTTCGCAATGGGCAAGACCCTGGAAACGTTCGACTTCGACCGGCTGCCGAACCTGAATCGAGCCCATATCCACGACCTCGCTACCGGTCGCTATATCGATGAGAAGGTCGCGATTCTCATTGCCGGGCCAACCGGTACCGGCAAGTCGCACTTAGCCCAGGCGCTCGGCAATTGCGCCGCCCGGCAGGGGCGTGATGTCGTGTTCGCCACGCAGACTAGGCTATTGAACAGTCTGCAGGCAGCGCGCGCGACCGGTACCTATGAGCGCAAACTGAAGCAGCTTGCAGGCGTACCGGTCCTGATCGTCGACGACTTCGCGCTCAAGCCGCTGCGCTCGCCGCAGGATGAAGACTTCCACGACCTGATCGCGGAACGGTACGAGAGCGCCGCGACGATCCTGACGAGTAATCTCGACTTCAGCGAATGGGGCGATGCGTTCGCCGGCAACCGCATCCTGGGCGCTGCGACACTCGATCGCCTACGACACGGCGCCTATCGCATCGTGCTTGATGGTGACAGTTTCCGGGCGCCCAGACCAATGCCCGAACCCGACCAGATGCGGCTTGCGAAATCGGCTAAAAAAACGCATCCTTGAGTACGTTCGAATCCGCGTTTTACTCCACTTCAAACTGGCGCCATTACGGCGATCATCCCCGGCGTCATTACGACGATCCGTGACATAGGTGGCGTAACGTAAGAAAAAGCCACTTGTTTCAGCGGCAAAAGTGCTTGTATCTTGTTGTTATGTGTGTAGAATCGAATTGCTAAGAAAATGCGGGGTAGATGCATCCGACTCAAGGTGTACAAAGACCCCGGACCCTATTAACGAGCCGTAGCCTTCCTGGAGTCGAGCTATGACCACCAAAAAGCAAGCCGCATCGGCGGCCAACACGCCCTCTCCCAAGCGTCGAGTTTCGGCCAAAACGGTCAAAGGGCGAGGTTCGAAGGCCCCGGAGCAACTCGAGTTGGCAGAGGCGGAGTCGCAGCCCGCAGTCGATAAGCGAAAGGTTGAGGGCCTCCGATTGATCCGCTTGATCAAGAAGACGCTCGTCGAACGTGACCTCCCAGAGCGCACCATCTCCGACATCATGGGTGTCACGCCGATTTACTGGAACTCGATGACCAACGGGAACCGGACGATCAAATCTCTCGGGAAGGACAAGCTCTCGAAGGTCGCAGAATTCTTGGGGCTCCCCACGATTCAGGTCTACATTCTGGCTGACTTCTTCGATCCATCGGACTTCATGAATTCGAAGGCGCTGGATGATCAAATGTGGCTCTCCATCGTCAAGATGACCGCAGACACGCAGTGGACCGCATACGCCCCGACGAAGGAGGAGTGGCACGCGCTCCCGATCAAGCTTCGGGCCGGTTTTGCTGCGCTGTATGAACGTGAATTCAACAGGGTGCTGACGAAGAAGGCCCAGATCGAAGTGCCCGAGTTGGCTGGTCCGCCGGGAGAACAGGAATCCACAGAAACTGTGGAGTAGTCTGTGGATAAGTAGTCGCTCGATCAGTCCCGTACAAAAAAAAGCGCCCCAGTTTTCTCGAAAGAAGACTGGGGCGATTTACTTTACAGGACCAGTTCCAGCGTGGTCTGCGGCTCGACTGGGGCTTCAGCAACGGGCTCGGCGGTCACCGGTTCCGAAGCAGGTTGCTCAGCGTCACCTTGGTCGGTGGCTTGGGCTGCCTCAATTTTAGGCGTTGCGTCGCCGATCACAAGGAAGAGATCGGACGTGTCCGGCTGTGCAAGAGCTGCGGGTTGTTGTGTTTCGACACCCGTATCCGGCAGTTGAACATCCAGCGGATCGAACTTGACAGAGTCCTCGGCGAGGATGTCTTCCGGCTTCATGCAGCGCGACAGCAACGATGAGACCATCAGAAATTCGATGCCCTCGATGTTCTGTCCTTCAGGCACAGCGGACAGCACTTTGTCGCACATCTCGGCCAGTCGACTGAACTTCGGGGAGAGAACCCCCATCGCGACGGCCTTGTTGCGAATGCGACGGATCAGACCGAGCACCCGGCTGCTCGTGCGGCCTGCGTTCGGACCCTTCCACGACTTCTTCACATCGTCGGCGATTTCCAGTGCTGCCTGACCGACCAAGCCCTTCACTTCCGTCTGCAATGCGTCGTCTGCCCCGAAGAATTCGGTTGAACCGACCCGGATCGCCGACGTGTCGAATGACAGCAAGCGATCGAGATCCTCTCGCTTCGGCGCATGTTGACGGATCAAAGTCGCCCTCGACTGGCCGCTGCTGGTCACACCGGAATTGACCGGGCTGTTAGCCCAATCTTCGATGATGATCGGCAGGTTGGCGAGGAACTTTGATTTCTCGGCCTGAAAATCAGCCTTAATCTTCTTCAGCTTTGTCGACAGAGAACCCGCCTGCTCGAGTGGCACGAAGTAGCCTCGAACACGGTTGTTGACGCGACGAGCAACCCCGACCTTCAGGATTTCGCGTTTGGCTTCGGAGCGATACTTCGATACCCACGAAAAGGTACCGCGGGGAAGCATCTTGCCGACTTCGCGGATGAAATCGTCGGCTTCCACCGTTTTTTCACCCGTGCTGCCGCCGATGATGAAGTCGAAGAGTGCGACGTTGTTCAAAACTTGCATTTCAGCGACTGCGTCGTTTGCTGCTTGGCTCATCTGAATCTCCCAGGAGTTAAAAAGACAGACCCCTTGCGAAGGCCTGGTGACCCGGGATGCAGGACATGCACGCGTAATCGCTCAACGAAAAGAAAAAACCCTCAATCTCAGTGAGAAAGAGGGCTTCGAGGGTTACCAAAGTCGACCGGTCCAAACCAGTCATCGTGCCGGCGTAGTCTCGCCGATTTCTGCTGAGCGTAGCATGTAGCAATTGCCTGGCACGGACACCAACTGACCCGTGTCGCTCAATTTCCAGCACGAATCGCCAGCGCTCTTCACGCCCCCATCGACGATCCTGATGGGTTGATGCGAAAGCTGGTCTCCGTTGCGTGTGATGGCACCGTTGACAGGTCGCCATTCGCTGTGGAGTGTGACGACCGTCACGCTGCTATCAGGAGCAGAAGCTTGATCCTCTGCATGCGCGATATTTGCTACGAGAAGACGGGCGAGAGCCACTGACAAGGTGAGCGTGTTGATAGCAAGTTTCTTCATTTTTTGTCTCCCGCCACGGCATTCAGTACATCACTGGGCGTCCGTTTTACAAGAGCGTCTTTGACCAACCTCTGGAAACGCGCAGTAGCAGCCTGTTCTCCAGTGACGTTCGCGGTGGCCGCCGGCAAAGGTTTGCCGGACCAACTGTTCTTTTCCCCGTTAGAGTTATAGAGCACCACCTCAAATGCGCCCTTCTGGTCCGGCCTGCCGCGGAGTGAAATATGGCCGATCGCCATTCCATTCACTTTGGCGGTTCCGGTACAGAAGGCGTGTTCCCAGATGATGTCGGGCACTTCTACTTTTACGGGCGACACTTTCAGCTTGGTACCGACGCGATAGCCAACGACATCGATGTCCTCGTATGCGACAGCGACGCAGTCGGGTGTTTCACGCACTACCGACTCGACGACCGCGTACTCGAACTCGACCGTAGCACGCGTCCGCAGAAATGGACACGACCGTAGATCGACCCGATCGCCAGTCAGTAAAGCTTCGACGGTCAGCTCGACAACTTCGGATGATTCTGTTAACGCATGATCTTTCTGCTGATTCATGGGATAGCTCCTTGATGGGTTGAAATAGCAGATGGATATGCGAAACGCCGGGCTATACGAAGTCCGTAAGCGCGGGAACGTATAGGCGGCGGCGTCGTTATATTCGTCGCTTGCTCTTTGCCGCGTACCGTATCCTCCTCCCTGCCCCGCTCTTCTCTCTTCTCCTAAGACACGATCGATTACACGACTGTGTTCTTCATATCTATCTCGCACAGACAAACCTAGTGCGAGAGCAACACTCTCGTCCCGCCTCTAGGGGCTATCATCAACCGTCTCGCGGGAGACGAACTGTAGAAAGGACGGCTCAATCATGGCCAAGAAGCACGTAAAGGTCATTGAGCATCTCGCTGGCCTGTTGAAGGATATCGGAGTCGCAACCTGGGGTCTGCTCGGCTTCGGCGCTGTTCAAAAGATGTTGAATGGCACCGCCCTGACCCTGTCGGATGTGGGCTTCGCTATCCTCGGCGCAGTTCTTTTCGTAACCTTCAACGCAGTCGCTCTGTGGCTGCTGAAAGACGAGTAAGAGCTGTTTAGGCAAGCGCCTTTTTTGGGGAATTAGACATGGAAAGTCTTAACGCAGCACAACTTTTCCTAGCCAGCTTGGTCGCAAGCGTAGGCTTGGTGATCAGTTGTGTGGGAATTGCTGTAAAGCGCATGGATCGTGGTATTTGCACGAGCCGGTAATGGAGGTCAAGGACAACGCCTCCCCAAAAAGATGCACGCTAACGTGACCGCCCCTCATGTCGACTATGTCGCTTGAGGGGTTTTTTATTTGCGCTGCGAGGTGATGTTTGCAAAATAAAAAACCCCCGGCGCGAAGCCGAGGGTATGGGGGTTAGGAGATGTCTCCGATGATGTTGTCCCACGAGTCGAGAATCGCCGAGCGTTCAGCTACCGTCCCGAAGTCCAGCAACGTCATGCGGAGGCCCTCTTTGAAGGCGCTCGTGCTGTCGAGACCCATCGCCATCAGCAAACGATGGGTGAGGCCCCAGTTGAGCAGGTTGCGCGTGGTGATCGTGAATTCCAACGGTTCACCATTCTGACCGGCATCTTCGTTCAGCCCAAGAAACTGGCTTCGAACGGTTGCTGCAAGCTTCGCCATCGCTTCGGCGGCCTTCTCTGCCATCCCGACTTGATGCTGGAGCAGCTTCTTCTCTTCGTCTTCGCCGAGGTAGGTTGCGTTGATGACAAAGAAGCGGTCGAGGCTGGCGATGTTCTGCCGCTTGACGCCCTTATACAGCGATGCGCTCCCTCCGTTACCGCCAGCCGAGCCACGGCCGTTGGTATTACCCGTAGCTACGATGAGCGAGCCGGCGGCGATCTTGATACGCTCGCCGGTTTCCGGCACGAGGATGTCGTCTCCATCGAGCACGCCGTTGAGGCTCATCGCGACCGACGGGGCCAACTGGTCAAATTCGTCTAGAAGCAGAATCGAATTCGGCGTGCGCGCCCAGCGAAGAACTGGCCCATCAACAAACGTCATCTGAGGCGCGTTCGACTGGCTTTCGCTAACTTCCTGTGGGCCGCACAGTTTCCACGTGCCAAACAGTTGCGATGCCTCAGAGTCTTCGCTGCACTGATAGCGGAACATAGAGCGTCCGGTTCGCGCGCAGACCTGGCTGATCATCGCCGTCTTGCCGCATCCGGTCGGCCCAAATACCATCAGGTTACGCTTCATCTTCGCCTTCGCGAACGTTGCCGGGAGCGTGCCCGATGCCATCCAGACCATCACGCGACGCAGCGTGTCTGCTTCAAACGCGAAACCGTCGATTGTCTCGGGTGTCTCCGGTGTGGCAGCAAAGACGCGAACCGAGGTCGTCGATTGGTTGCCACTTGCCTTGAACGGTGCTGCGTCGACACCAAAAACTTCGTCGATTGTCTTGCGAACGATTGCTTCCATGCTTTTTCTCCTGAGGTGGGAATGAATGGCCCCTTGCGAAGGCCTGACAGGAGGGTGATGTGAAACACGGGTATGCAATCGCGAGACGCGGCGTGGGTGCGTGTGTGCGCGGAATATTGTCGGTCAGCGCCCGGAGATGAGAGGCGAGGAAACAAAAAAAAACCCCAGGACAAAAGTCGCTGGGGTCGTGGGTTAGCAGATTGCCGCTTCGAGAGAACCGAACACTGCCTTGGCGAGCTCTCGAACGTTGGTCGCTACGCCGTACGCAGCAGAAAGGCCCTTGTAACGGACCTCTTCGCTGGCACCGATCAGGATGAAGCGAACTTCGACACCAAACATCTCCGCTTCTTTCAGCGCAGCCTCAAGAACGGTAGCGTCGCCGGGATCGCCATCAGTGACCACAGCGAGTACCTTCCGTTGCTCGTTCCGGTCCACAAACTTGCGCAGCGCCCACACGACAGCCAGGTGTGTGTTCGTGCTGCCAGTTGCTGCGGCCTCGTAACGTTGCAGCGTGTTCGACCAGTTACCGTCGAAATCCTGCCACTCACGAACTGCGGTGTTATAGCTCGCCACGCCAAACGGGATCTGCGCACCATCGAGTACTTCACCTGCCGCGACAGCAACGCGTCCTGCCGCGACAGCCCTCGATACGTCGAAATGCTGGTGCGGATCGTTCGGACTGGCCTGTGCCTTATGAAGTTGCGGCGCCCGTTCCCTGTCGAAGCACGTACTCATTGACGACGATTCGTCCACGAGCAGGTACATGCAGGTATCGAGCTCTTCGGTTCGAGCCTTCTTCCGGAACACGTCAGTGTCACCAAGCGCGACGCGGTAGACGCGATTCGGTCGAAGCTTACCCGATGACGAATTGCGCCGAACGGCTGCCGAAAACGCCTCGAGGAGATCTTCCATCTTCAGAGCCAGTGCTGCGGCAGTAGCCTTGGCACCCGCGCGAAGACGCGACCGGTTGTCGGCGGAAGCATACGAAGGTGCTTGCCGTTCCGTCATTTCCGAAGTGTGGCTCTGACCGTGACCGCCCTGTTTCGCCTCCTGCATCGCTTCGTTACCGGAGCACAGCACATCTTCCAGCCCTTTGCCGTAGTTGCCGAGGTCGGCCGAGTCAGCGTTCAGGACATCGTCGATCGCTTTGATCAAGTCTCCGGGGGCTGGTTCAAAGTCACTCGCCGTCGAGCCGGAGCCCTGTTGGTCGCCCTGGCCGCTGCTACCTGACGGCTTGCCACCCTGATCTCCCGGGTTTCCGCCTTGCTGACTATCGCCACTCCCAGAGCCAGAATCGCTCTGCTGCTGTTGATTGCCGGCGTCGTTGGAGCCCTGATCACCTTGCTGTGACTGACCGTTGCTCTGGTCTTGTCCCTGCTGGTTCTCCTGTTCCTCCTTGGCCATCTTCAACAACTCGACGATCTTCCGCGCCGCGTTATCAGCGGTAAGCGTATCGATCGCGGTGGCGCCTTCAAGTGCGATGGCCTTCACCTTACCCGTCAACTTCGCGCCAAACTGCTCAATCGCAAGCTTGCGGAAGTCGATAGAGAATTGCTCCAGACAGTTTTGCCCAAGCAGTTCAGAACGCAGCTCGGTGACCAGCCAGCTCACGAGGATCGAGGCGGGCGTATCCTTGTCAGGGTCAGGACCACGGAAGATCTGCCGATCGACCAGGATCTCGATTCCCTCTCGGATTACCTTTTGCGAGCCCTTGTACTTCTTGGCCGCAAGCAGTTCACCGCGAGGATCTTCGAGAACGTTCGAAAGATCGCCTGCGATACCCTTTGCTGGAACAACTGTAAAGTCGGTATGGTGCCCATGACAAAGAATCTCATGCGATACCAATGCCTTGAGCAACTTCGCGTCCTCTTCGGTCCCCACGGCCGCCATGTGCGGAAGCGTCATCACCAGACCGCTGGGATTCGCCGGATCAGGGCCGATGCACGCGGTAGGGATATTCGCCCACTGGATACGGACGGCCTTACCTTTGCGGCTTGCTTCTGCCAGCAGCAGATGTGCGTACAGGTACAGGTGCCGCATTGACACTTTCTTCTGTTGTTGCATGTTGATCTCCTGAGTGAAGTTGGTAGCCGCGCTTACGCGCGAAAGCCTTGCACTCCGGGATGAACTACAGGCAGACGGAATCGTGCGCCGGACGTGCTCCGCGCCCCCATTCGGCGTGGTGTGTATAGGAACGTGATGTGCCGCGAGCGAGATCGAACGATCAGCTACGCGTTTCCGGCAGGCAGGAGAAAAATGCAGTCTGCAACGCGCTGTCCGATGGCAAGGGGCATACCCATATCGGCCGCGTCAGCGACAAGCGGAAATAGGTCGAGAAAGGTCTCAGCGGTGCTGTCGCAGATGTACAGGTTGGCGGCGTAGCGTTGGCCGTCCCACGTAAAGGCGTGCCAGTAGTTGAGGTCGGGAGGAGCGAAAATGTTCAGCCTACGGTCGGAGAGCGAAGACGCGAGCTCGCGGACCATATCCTTCACCGGCGCAGGGCGGATAAGAGCGCCGTCTGCTGCGATGTGCACGGCGGGGCCGTCTGATGGGCGGTCGAACGGGTTATCTGCGGCCATCAAACGCCCGAAATGCCAAACTTCCGAAGGACATCCGTGATCGAATCCGTGAGTGCGTCACGGAAGTGCTTCGGATCAGCAATATTCACGGTCGGCGCCGGAACGACCGCCTGTTCGCAGAACGATTCGACAATTTCGCGGAGAAGTTCAGAAGGCGTCAGGTCGGGCCGATCCACCGACATTTCAGCGACGATCCCCTGAAACCGCTCGAACGTTGTCGCATTGACACGTGTGGAAAGCGGGTTATCAGCCCCTTCGCGCTCGGCGAAATCGATCGTCTCGGCTTGCGCGAGGTACGGGGCAAGAATCGGCTCAAGCAGCGCACGAACCTCTGGTTCGTCGGCGTACTGGAAGGACTGGTTCTTGATCGTTCGGGCCATGAACGCGCGAAGGCTGGGCGCGGACTCTACGTCATCCCGCCCCCTCAGCATCTCGATGACATCCGCGGCGTATTTCAGGGCTGTCGGCTGACTGATCCGAAAGTCCTTCGCAACCACGCGGGAGATGTCTCCGTTGATGATTCTGTGGTAGATCGCCACCTTGATCGGTAGCGGTGTTGCCTTTGCCAAGCTAAACGCCTCTCAGATTCCTACGCCGACACCAGCCCCATGCTTCTTGCGCCGCTTTCTATTTCCTTCCGCTCAATCGTTACTCCCCAGAACAACAGCCGCGAATTGCCCGTTTGGGCATCGCTCGAACTCTCGACATCCCCGAACCCGCGGAGATCGGCGTCGCGCTCGGCGAGCGTGAATCCGTCGTTGCATTCCGCGACGAGTCGCAACCGCGCCATCGCGTCGTCTTCCGCGTCCTCGGGAAGATACAGGAAGAAGAACCCGTCTCCGCCCTTCCGGGCCACCCGTCCGCGGAGCTGGTGGAGCTGTGACACGCCAAACCGATCCGCATTCACCACAACCACGGCCCGGAGCGACGGCAGTGTGATTCCGACCTCGATGACGGTCGAACTAACGAGTATGTCGATGCCGCCAGCCTTCATTTTAGCAATAACTGTATTCTTCTCGTCATCCGATAGTTTTCCGTGAAGCATCCCGACCCGATCACCCCACTTCGCGTGGAATCGCGCGTACGCGGCTTCAACGGAACTGCGATCTCCGTCGCCCTTGTCCTCGGCCAGAGGATAAATGACCGCGACCTGACCACCCTCCTGGATCTGCTGGTAGACGAAGTCGAATAGCCTCCCGCCGTCTTTCCGGTTGACGATGCGTGTCCGTACTCGCTTCGTCACCGGACACTCCCGCAGGATCGAGACCGCGACGCCACCGAACTGCACGAGTGCAAGGGTTCGGGGAATAGCTGTGGCGGTGGCCTCCAGAAAGTTCGTGTGAGATGCGAGCAAACTGGCCTTCTGATCGACAGAGAACCGGTGCTGCTCGTCTGCGACGACGAGGTCAAACTGAATGGCGCTCTTTTTCGCTGCGGAGATGACGGCGGTCGTGCCGACCACGATTCCCTCTCCAATCTTCGAACCGGATACAACTTCGCACACGGGCGTCCCCGGGAAGAGTTGGCGGATTTCCCCTGCGAGCTGCTCAACAAGAAGCTGGCTCGGCGCGATGATAGCGATGCGCGCCCCCTCCAGATGCGCAGCAACGGCCGGCACCATGAAGGTGACGGATTTGCCAGTGCCGACATCACCGGACAAGAGGCGACGCATCGGAAAGGGTGATCGCAGATCTGCAACGATCTCGTCGATGGCCTTCGCCTGGTCCAAGGTGAGTGGATACGGGAGTGCAGCGACAAGTCTGCCTACTTTGTCGCGATCGACGGCGATCGACGAGCCCGCGACCGGCTGGTGCGACTGGTTTCTGATCGCACGGTTCAGTATGGCCTTCAGTGACAGGCTGCGTGCCGTATCGACGGCAGCAGCCCCTTCCCGAACTGATGGCGGCAGGTGGAGCATGCGAATCAGGTCGGCGGGATCGTTGAAACCAGTGGCATTTCGAAAGTCAGACTCACGCATGCCTGCCTGCTCCAGCAGCATGCACGAGGCATCGTTCACCATCGGTAACGCCTGAGCGACTGCCTGCGAAAGCAACTCGCCTTTCACCTGCCCGGGTTTCCCTTGGTAAAGCGGGACAACCCGCCCGCGATCTGAAGCGAGAACGAGGTCCGGATTGTTGAGCTGACGCCGCCCTTCCCAGGTCGTCACCTCGCCGAAGAGGTGAAGCTCGTCGCCGAGTTTGAATTCCTTCCACGGCCAGACACTACCGAATACGGTGATCGAAATCCCGTCTCCGCGCCCGTCAACGCCACGCATCACAAGGCGGCTAGCGTTTTTCCAAAGACTCGTCACATTTCGCTGCTTGTCGTAGAGGGTCTTCTCGGTAAGCGTGAGGACGAGGTAATGCTTTATGCCGGTGTCAGGGATCGGCAGGATGTGAAGTGGTTCGAGGTAGTCGCGATATTCCTTCGGCGCCGACAGGAGGCACTCAGCCAGCGAGCGGAAGCCGAGCCGCGACAACCTGCCAATCTTGTCAGTCATGGCGCGTGCGGGTTTTGATTGCAGTGGGAAAAATAATACATCACACGTAAGCGTAAGGCAATGTGAAGACAATCCAGTCTATGGGTATCAAGAAAAACGCGCCCCAAAGCATGAAGCTTAAGGGCGCGGATGATCAATTTTCAAGCCGTGACAAGGTGCGTGAATCCGTCGGACAGGAAGTCGGCTAAAGGGCGCTTTTTCCTACGGCGTGGGTGATTCAGCTCGTCGATGCGTTGCAGCTTCATAGCATTCCACAAGGCGTGCTCCTCTTTTGCCGTGCGAAGTTTGCTGATCAGCTCCCACTTCACGATGCGAACGTTGTTGAAGTTCCATTCAACGGGCACCCGGTCTGCGAGTTTGTTCTCTGCCTTGAGTCTGATTACGAGGGACATGATCTGCCCCAGATCGGGTTGACTTTCAGGAAACTCGAACGAGTTGGCCCATGCCCTGAAATCGGCAGGGTCCAGCACGCAACCGAGAAAGGGTCGCCCCCAAGCGCTCGGATGCGATTCCCGGTTTGCCCACTTCCCTGCTCCAACCCATTCTCCTGCGCGGAACATAGCGATCTCCTGTGTGATTTGAGAGCGCCAAGCCACTTGCGATGACCTGACAGCCCGGAGATGCAGAACGCAGAATAAGAAACCCCCGGAGGATGTGGATTGCGCAATACACAACCAGAACAGGTGAGTTTTGCGCTCGAAGCCAGTCGTGCGAGGATAAAAAATGGCCCGCAGATCATGCGGGCCACTTGCGGTTGCTGCGGAGGATTATTACTTTGTCGAGCCGGTCTGCGCGGAGCCAGTCGACACGCCAGAGGTGTTGCCAATCGGATTGGTCGAAAGCCCCTTCATTTTGTCGGACATGGTCTTCTGGAGATTCCCGATGTCCGGGATGTCCGTTGCATCCATGATGTCGCCGACGAACTCGCTCATATCAATTGCCGAGAAATCGATCTTCTGAAACTCCTCAGCGGTGAAGCCGTCGCAACTCGGCGCTTCGGGCGTTCCCCAACCCTTGCCGATCTGCGGCTTGCCTTGCTCGTTGATGATCTTGGCCAGCTTCGAGTTGTAGCAGCAGTACGACTGGTTGGTTTGCAGGCAAACACCGAACGTCTTCTTCGAGCAGTAGTCGCCGACATAGTGGCAAAGATTTGAGCCACGATGCATGCCGAGCTGCTGCTCGCCTGCATTGCACTCCATCAGCGACATGACAATCTGGATGGCGACCATGATTGCAAAGGAGTACGGGTCGAACGCAAAGCCGTTACCGAGGCCGTAGACGGTCTGCCCTAACGCGCCTGTTCCGGTCTCGCCGGCCGCAAGGGCGGTCGATCCAGCAGTCCACGAAAGGCCGTACATCGAGAACGACGAGCCAAAGTGCGAAGCCATGTCAATGCCGTCAAAGCCCATCGAGCTGAATGCCGATTGCATCCACTCAGTGTTCTGATACATGTAGTCGAACATGTACTTCGAGCCCACTTTAGCGCCCTGAAGACCCGCGGAAAGCATGATGGTGTTGTTGCTCTTGCCACCCGGATCGGTCTTGCAGCAGTTTTTCAGACCACCATAGCCTTTGCGGCATTCTTCGTGTTCACCCTTAAACAGGTCCATGGCCTTTGCGCCATAGACACCGGCTTCGCGGCCCGCCTCCATGCCTGCTACCGCGGTAGCAAAATCGGTATCGGGCGGATAGCCAGTATCCCAGCAAGTCCCGTCGTAGCAGGACGTGCGCGCACTACAATCTTCGCCTGTCGTCGTCGTACCCTGTTTCGTAACACAGCTATAGGTGATCTGCTTCATTACGCAACCAACAGGATCGGTGCTCTCAACACAGGTTTCGTCGAGCTTCTTGCAACCTTTGTCGATGTACTCCTGACAATCGTTTTTGGGTGTCGTGTTGATACAGGCGTAGTCGTCCTGCCACTTCCAGCAATCCTTGTACACCGGCAGCCCGTTGATCACTCGCGTTTCTGCGCCTTCAACGCATGTATGCGATGCGAGTGTACAGAGCGGATTCTGGCTGTAGGGATCGCATTGCTTGGTGTCAAGGGCATCCTTCACAATTGTGTAGGTGTCGCCGAGCTTGACCGTGTTAGTCGGAGGTGGCGTAGAAGGATCGCCGCATCGGTATGTGCGCTGCTCGGTCAAACAGGTACCGTCCCACGCAGTCGCAACGCAGGTGGTAGAAGTCTGCCAGCATCCCGCCATCGCGTAAAAAGGCGCACAGTAATCGATCGACTCCGGCTTCTTGCATTCGTAGGTATCCCGATAGCGCCAGCAATCGCGATAGACGTCGACGCCTGAGATATTGCGCGTGCCCCCGCCCTCGACGCATACCTCACCGGTGCGACGGCACTCGGCCGCGGTCGCATTCTGCGGACCGAGCAAAGATAGGAATGCGGAAACGAGGCAGAGAGCAAACGCGCAAATGGCGCGTGCCCAAAGGCCGTTTCGGTTGTTTGTCATGCGAGGCTCCTGGTAGCCTGAGGTCACGATCGCGACTCGAGGTTTTGACACTGGTTATCCCAACTGTCGTAGCAAACGGCCGGGCAATACATGCGCGCGTAGATATCGAGCGCGCTTTCGCCATTGCCTGCGACGATCGTGCGAGTCCAGATGGTGTTTTCGCCGTTATGGAGGAACGGTCGCAAGTCGATGTTCAGCCCCATGTTCCAACTGCTACCCAGTTCGGCGTTGCCGAAGGAATTCGGCCCGTACTGGATCTGTGTGTGGTAGTAGGTACACATCCCCGAGTCCTTGCCGCCACAGCTAGCCTGATACGACGTTTGGACTTGGTAAAGACGGTCGCCACCGTATGGACCAACGTACACGGTGATGCCGTTGACCTGTACCCACAGCCAGTCGTCGAATGCCGCCCTGACGAGAGTGAACTGGGTAAGTTGAGTGATGTCGCGAATGTTGAAGCTCAGCGATCGGTCGAAGACAGCACCGTTGGTCTTATCACCGGCCCAGTAGTTGTCCGCGAATGTGCCGAACTGAAGATCCCATGTGCCTCCCCCGACCGGACCGAGCCAGACGCGCATGTCGCCCTGCGTTGATCCGGGAACAATGCCCCCGTTATCGCAGCCGTCCTGCCCAGGCTGACACCATACGTTGAGCACCTTGTCGCACTGTTGCGTGTAAAGGCTGTTCTTCGTCACGTTGCACTGGTAGTTGCTGTCCGCGTCGACCTCAACCACTTGGCCCATGTTGCACAACTTGTCGTCCGTGACCAGATACTCATTACAAACTTCGGTCGAGTGCTGATCGGGCGTCGTGGTCGTCGCCGGCACGCAGCCGTTGTCGTTGTAATGGCCGTTCGCGTTGTTGATGGTGTCGCCAATGCCCTTGATAATCGGATCGTCGTTGCCGATCGGCACCTTGACCCGGTTATCCGGGTTCTTGGCGAGAAAATTGACAGCGTCGCACTCCTGGTTGGCGACGGCGTCACTTCCGTGGGTCGCTGTTTTGCACGACGTGATCCGGCTCACGCCCACGTCGAAGAGCGACGGGCCGCCGAAGCTTGAGCTCTGGCTCGGCGTCGTCGTATAGAAAGGTACGTTCTTGGCGTTGTTGTTCGTGATATTGCCGTTCAGCTTGTCGAGCTGGCCTTTGCCATAGCTGAGCCCGTCTGAGTGCGCGTCAGCCAGAGCGAGGCCGCTTTGCAAGGCCAAAGCGCAGCTAAGAGCACCGAGTAGTAGAAATCGTCTCATTTGATCTGCTCCGGAGAAGCTGCCGATTTTTCCGGCGGCACTTTCGACCAGTCGACCGCTTCAGCCGGCGGCATTCCATCGGTGCACAGGTTCAGTTCGTAGGAAAACTGGAGCGGACCGGTGCTTCCATCCTTTTTCGGAATGTTTTCCTGTCGCATCGTCACTCGCAGCCGCGCGCAATCCTGCTGCTGGTAGCGCTTCACGACCTCTGCGGTCATCAGGATTGGTGAGGTCGAATGGGTCCTTGACTGCCAGCCTTCGAGGAAGGCACCGCTGAGTGTTTCGGAAGCGGACCCGTTGCGGATCGCCGCAAAAAGAATGTCTTTCGGTTCCGCCGCGACGGCCTGACCGCAGCTGATCAGCACCGTTAGCCCGATTAAGCCGCGGGCGAACCGGCGAGCATGACTCGAATACATTGAAATCCCTCAAAATGGATACTGTTGTAGTACGCGTAAATGTTATGTATTCTCGCGCGTGTTGTCTGTATTTGCAAGGGGGACAGGTAGCGGGGAGCGTTGCCCGTTGCGGGCGTTTTCACCGTGAAAACGTATTAGTACGCGTTATGTATTGTTTTTATGAGTTCGTTCGTGGTCTTTTCCCAACGAATAGTGGGTTCCAGAAATAAATAGGGATGGATGCGGGAGATGAGTTCAAAAACGGCCCATTACGCGGCGGGAGTCGTGCTCGGCGCCGGCGTTGTTTATGCAACCGTCGATGTCTTCTCAGGCTGGCAACTGCTGACCATTTTTGTGGGATGCCTCATGGGCTCAAGCGCCCCGGATACGCTGGAAATCAAGTCGTGGATATGGGGGAAGCGGATCTCTCTGATTCCTCACCGCACGATTACGCACTGGCTCCTCGGATGGATTTGCGTGTGCTTGTGGGTCGCAGTACGAGCGGTTGAGGTCGGAACGTTTGGTTGGTGCGTCGCCTTCGGCTTCTGTCTGAGCGGCCTGTGCCACGTGATCATGGATGCCACGACACCGATGGGTGTTCCGGTGCTTCACCCTTACAGGCGGTCGAGGAGGCATCGTGGCTGCCGATAATCTCGGACTGACGGCCATCGAGGCCGCGATGCTCACCTACCTGGTCCCGCCCGCGATTGCAGCGCTGATGTTGCGATCGCTTTCTGGACGGATCGCCGTCTTCGCGCTTGCAACGCTCACGGGCACGATGGTTCACGAGCTCCTCCATGCCATTGTCGGAGCCTTGACGGGCGCTCGCCCCATCTCAATGAGTCTGTTTCCCCGTAGATCGGCGGATAAGCGCGGCTACGTCATGGGATCAGTGACATTTGAGAATCTTACCTGGTACAACGCAGCGCCAGCTTGCCTTGCTCCCCTGCTCGGTTTGCCTTTGCTGGCGTTCGTGGCATGGCTGCGAGTGAACGGCGGCTGGCATTTCGAAGCGTTGGACATCCTGCTATGGGCGCTTCTTGCACCGCAGTTTCTGACGTGCTGGCCGTCTTCGACGGATCTGCGTCTTTCTCTCCTTTCCTGGCCTATCTATCTCGCGGCTGGCGCAATCGCCTGGTTCGCATGGATTCCGCATCCATGAGTCGCATATCCCACCGTCAAAACAACCTTGCATCAGGAGTTCAAGATGAACATTGAAGGCGGCAAAACGTGCGGAAACTGCACGTCCTCCGCAAGAGCGACCGTGAGGGGTATGGAGGGGATGCTGTGGTGCCAGACCGGCCAGGCTGCGCGTCGAGCCGGGATCATCACTGTCCAGGCCGTGTATCTGAATCCCAATCGCGCCGGCTGCGGCGACTTCAACCTTCGCGTCGGACCTATTCCCGACGCGGTCATCGAATCGCCGCAGGCGCCCGCCCCCGCCGTACCTGAAGGCAACGGCCAGCCAGACGAGTCGATTCTGCCTTGGGATCTGCCCGAGCCGACGCGCGATAAGCAGCCAGAGGCTGAGCCGCCACCGAACAAGGGAGAGGCTTTCTCTCCGGATTTCTTTCTCTAATCCAGCAGCAAAGCCCTCTCGTCTTGTTGCGAGAGGGCTTTTTTATTGCCACGTGAATCACATTACCGATTGCAAGGAGCACGGCGACTTAGCGCCGAAATTTTCAACTCACTCAGGAGTATCAAGATGAATGCAAATGAAAAGATTGTCCATGGCGCGATGCCGGATCAAACCATCTCCGTCGAAGTTCTGCGGGAGAAGTATGCGAAGGGCGATGAAGTCACGGTAGCAGACGTGCGTCGCCGCGTTGCTCGCGCTCTGGCGGCAGTGGAAAGCCCGGAGATCCGAGCGGAGAAGGAGATTGTGTTCTACGAAGCGCTGGAGCACGGATTCGTTCCGGCCGGACGCATCAACTCGGCTGCCGGCACGGACATCAAAGCGACGCTCATCAACTGCTTCGTCCAGCCGGTCGGTGACTCTGTCTCGGAGTACAAAAACGGTGTGCCGGGTATCTACCCCGCGCTTTTGCAGGCGGCGGAGACGATGCGTCGCGGCGGAGGAGTCGGCTATGATTTCAGTGAGATCCGTCCCGCGGGTGCATTGGTAGTCGGAACGTTTTCGCGCGCATCTGGCCCCGTTTCCTATATGAAAGTCTTCGACACATCTTGTGCGACCTTGGAGTCGGCGGGCGCCCGGCGCGGTGCACAGATGGGCGCGCTTCGCGTCGATCACCCCGACATCCTGACTTTCATTCACGCGAAAGACAAGGGTGACTTGACGAATTTCAACATCTCCATCGGCGTGACGGACGCATTCATGCGTGCGGTTGAGCGGGACGAGGAAGTTGAACTCTGGCATGCGGCGGAGCCGCACCCGGATGTTAAGCAGCCCGATACGTACCGTCGTGAGGACGGGACATGGGTATATCGAAAGCAGCGTGCCCGGGAAATCTGGGAGGCCGTAATGCTCTCGACCTACGATCATGCTGAGCCAGGCATCCTGTTCATTTCGCGGATTAACGAAGAAAACAACCTTCACGCCGTCGAAACGATTCGCACGACCAATCCGTGCGGTGAACAGCCCTTGCCGCCGTATGGGTGCTGCGATCTCGGTTCCGTCAACCTGACCATGTTCGTGCGTAACGCGTTCACAGACCAGGCTTACTTCGACTTCGAGGGGTTCAAAGATCTGGTTCGTGTCGGTGTGCGCATGCTTGATCTGGTTCTCGATGCTACGTTTTGGCCGCTCCCGGAACAGCGGGATGAGGCGATGGCGAAGCGTCGGATCGGTCTCGGGTTTCTCGGACTCGGAAGTGCATTAGTCATGCTGGGGATTCGTTACGACAGCGACAAAGGCTGCTCGATGGCCGCGCAGATCTCCGAAGTGATGCGAGACGAAGCCTATCTTGCCTCGATCGAACTTGCGAAGGAGAAAGGCGCATTCCCGGCTCTCGAGGTCGAGCAGTATCTGGAAAGCGGCTTTGCAAAGCGTCTTCCGGAGCACATCCGTGCGCAGATTCGCGAGCACGGTATTCGCAATTCGCATCTGTTGTCGATCGCGCCGACTGGCACCATCACGTTGGCGTTTGCTGACAATGCATCGAACGGGATTGAGCCCGCGTTTTCGTGGACTTACAACCGCAAGAAGCGTATGGCAGACGGGACGCATGAGATCTTCGAAGTTGCCGATCATGCTTATCGACTGTATCGCCACCGCGGTGGCAATACCGACAGCCTGCCAGGTTCGTTTGTGACGGCACTCGAGATGTCTGCGATGGACCATTTGCGCATGCTTCAGGCGGTCCAGCCCTACATCGATACGAGTATCAGCAAGACGGTCAACGTCCCCGCGGATTACCCGTACGAGGACTTTCAGAACCTGTACTTCGCAGCCTGGAAGGCGGGCCTGAAGGGCTTGGCTACCTACCGTCCGAACTCGGTTCTCGGTTCGGTATTGTCGGTCGATGCACCAGCGGCACCAGAGAAAGCAGCAGAGGTAACGCCGATTGTCGGAGAAGACCCACTGCGCAAGCAGTTCGACAGTCGTCCGGCTGGTGATCTGGAAGGTGTCACTTCAAAAGTCGAGTACATGACCTACGAAGGCAAATCGACGGTCTACCTGACTGTGAACTTCATGCG
The DNA here is from genome assembly GCF_031450875.1 of Caballeronia sp. LZ001. NCBI lineage: Bacteria > Pseudomonadati > Pseudomonadota > Betaproteobacteria > Burkholderiales > Burkholderiaceae > Caballeronia > Caballeronia sp. LZ001. Next base: position 355,770 of record NZ_JARTVX010000002.1, read on the forward strand.
TGTGAACGGCGTGGTTGATGGCAATGAGGTCGAGATCGAACGTCCGGTCGAGTTCTTCATGCCTGCTGGCCAGCGCAATGACGGCCAACAGTGGATCACGTCTAACATGCGGTTGCTGTCGATGGTTGCCCGCTCGGGCGGATCAGTGGCCAAAGCGCTGGCAGACATGCGGGAAGTTGTCTGGGACAAAGGCACGGTGCGTTACGGCTTCTTCACCAAGGAAGACGGCACGCAGGTTCCGATGTACCATGATTCCGAGGTCGCGGCGCTCGGCTATGCGCTCCAACGCATCCTGATTAAACGCGGGCTTCTGGACGCAGACGGCAATCAAGTACCCGTTGCGGCGCTTGCAAGTCGTCTGGCACGCAGGGATGCAGACAACGCGATCGGCCAGGTGGAAGAGAACCGCAGTCTGGAAAACGGTCCTGTTCCGCTATCGGGTCTTGGTAAGAAGTGTCCCGACTGCGGTGCCCACGAGCTTCACAAAGTGGACGGATGCCAGAAGTGCGGCCAGTGTGGCTACGTAGGTTCCTGCGGCTAAGCCACGGCGCCATCACAAAAAATCGGCCGACAAGACACCATAAGTTGATATATGAAAAACGATAGGTGAAATGTCGTTCGACATAAGCAAAACTAGCTTGACAGGCCCCGGATCGCGAGATTCGGGGCTTTTTTACGTCCGTTTGCGGTCGTGATAGCCTTCTAGAACCCAATCCGTCCCGAGAATCATGGTAGACAACCATCGCACGATCTACAACCCGTCAAATCAAAAGACATATTCGGCAGGCTTTCAAACGGAAACCAATACCCGGGCAAGCTGGCAAAGCGTCCTGAAGACGGCGCATGTAGCCGGTCAGCGCCTTCAGTGTCTTTGCCGTGGCGCGAGGGGCGATGGTGAGCGTGAACTGGAAGTGCGCAACCTGGAGAGCATCTTCTTTCTGGCCAAGAAGAAACTGACTGGGCAGGAACACGATGATGAATGCCGTTTCTACGCGCCAGACCGATCGAAATCGGGCTTGGGGGCTTATGCGGTGGGCGTGGTCGACGACGACTCAGGTGAATTCACGATTCGCGTTGGTATGGGCCTCAAGATGGCTGACGAAACGCCCGCCTCCAGCTTTCATCGACAGACGGAAACGGGTGTTCCCGGTTCCAAGGTGCCTCGAGTGACCCTCGTCGGCTTGCTTCATCTTTTATGGGAGAAATCCCGCCTGAACCACTGTGCGCCGGCGACAGTCGACCTACGTGGAAACGTCGGATTCAGGCTATTGAAAAGCGCCGAGCGCGTGTTTGTTGGCAAGGTGCGTCTATCTGAATGCCTGATGGTCTTCTCAAACACTAAAGCCAGCAAAGCCGTCTTGGAGACATCGGTAAAGCGCCAAAGACGCGCCTTCCTTGTTGCACCGCTCTCTGGTTGGAACTCAAGCCCGGCCGGAGGCGGAACAGTTCGGGCTTGCTGACTTTTTACCGCAAATCGAGTTTACATTGCTGGGCGATGTCTGGCGCCAGGCGCTCAATCGCTTCCCGTTGGCGGTTTCGGCATGGCGAAACGGTCACAAAGTCTTGGCGATCGCGCAGTTCGAACCCAACCGTCAGACAGCGTCAAGCTATAGGGGTGAAATAGTTGGAATCGCTCTAATGCAGATAACAGATCACTGGATCAGTGTTGAGTCGAGCTACGAGCGCGAGGTTGCGAATGCCTTGGTTACCGCTTCGCGATCGTTTCAGAAACCACTCAAGTTTGATGCCGATCTCGAGGAGGTTTTCCCTGACTTCGTGCTGCGGGACGCCGGTGGTGAGCGCGGGACCCCCATGGAGGTCTTTGGACGAAGCGACCTCGACTACGCGGCGCGGAAGACGGTTAAGGAGGAGTACTACAACAGGGTCTACGGAGTATCCCAATGGTGGAAATGGGAGCCACTGACAGGCACGGAGATGCCACCCTTCCCCGCTCCAGACTTTGAGACCGGTGATTGACTGAGTGACTAAAGATGCAGCGGTGCAGTATCCGGACTGCCTGGCCGCCGCCCACTGCTCAACTCGTCTGAAGCAAAGTTTTCTGGTAGTCGACACGCTTGTCTCTGCCATGATTGGCGATCCAGTTGTTCGCGAAGTTGATCGCGCGGCGCTGTTCGTCCTCGGTGAGATTGAAGGAGGAGATTGACGCGAGGTTATTGCCAACCTGTTTGCGGCTCATCCCCGTATAGACCAGCCACCACGCCGCGCCCATCATCGGGTTTTTCCCTGTGCCGAGACCGTCGCGATACATAAGCGACACGATGGCGGGTGCATTGGGCTCCGATGCGCTCGCCGCCTTCTGTATCCATGTCCACGCAGCCTGATACTGCTTTCGTTGATAGAGGATGCGCCCCAAGATATAGAACGCTTTCACATTACCCCGGTTGGCGCCCTCGTTCGCCCATTTGTAAGCCTCTGCCTCGTTCTTCGTGCGCAAATAATAGAGGGCCAACTGGACACAGGCTTGTTCTACCCCGGCGTGGATTGCGGAGTCTTTGAAGAGCGCCATAGCGGTCCGCTCATCCTTCTTGACGCCGCGCCCGTAGAAGTTCAGGACCGCGAGGTTGTATTTGGCAAGAGGAAGCTGATCGGCAGCGTGTTTAAAGTAGGCAGCGGCGGCCTTGCTGTCCTGCTTGACGCCCTCGCCATTATCCAGCATGTAGCCGGCGAGATTCTGAGCTCGAGCGTTCCCGTTCTTCGCAAGCGTGAAGATGTCGGCGACCGCATCGGCTCGACCGGACTTCCAGTCCGCGTATAGCTTCATCACCTCACCAGTTTCTTTGGCCGTAGTGAGGAGATTGCCCATCTTCTCCGTGATATCGAGCGTGCCCGTTTCGGCCGGCAACGAATCGGGTCGGGCGCCGCCAACCACCTGGCGTACGGCCTCGGTTGACGGTGTGTCCGGGGCGGAGACGACTTGATCCGCATATACCGGGCAGGATGACAGGACCAGCGCCGCCGCGGCGATCACGTTTCCGCCGTGAAACTTCCAGTGTGTCATGTGATACCCTTGGATTATAGATACGTGTATTGTATTATTCGAGCGATGAAAAAGCTACTGACCACGTTACTGTTCGCCGTACTCGCGGTCGCGAGCACGCACGCATTGGCTTTCTGTTTCAAGGAAGCCGCGGACCGCTACCAGGTCGATGAACGCCTCCTGCGGGCGATTGCCAGAACAGAAAACGCGGCGTATGACCCTCGGTTAGTGATCCGGGATAAGGATGGTTGGGAGTACATCGGCCTGATGATGATCAGCACGATCTGGCTGCCGGAGCTGAAGAAATATGGGATCGATCGCGAGAGGCTGATGGACCCGTGCATCAACGTCAATGTGGGGGCATGGGTGCTTCGCGACGCTCAAGTTCGGTATGGCGCTACATGGAAGTCGGTGGGCGCCTTCAACACCGGAAAGTATTCGGACGACACAGCCGCGCAACGACGGTACATCACCAAGGTTTGGCGGAATTTCAATAAGGAGAGTAGATGAAGCAGATATTTGGTGGTGCCTTTGTTGTGGTCTTCGTTGGCTGGCTGCTCTATGCAGCTTTCGCCGAGCAGCCGTGCGAACGCATCTATCGTGGCGCCGCACCTGTGCGAATCGCTTTCGACGCTGTTCGATGGGGAGGTCACAACTTCCTCACGCAGGACAGCAGGCTCCGGTTGATTTCATGGAGCATCTCTGCCGACGGCGTTACGCAAAAATTCCTTGGTCGTCTTTTTTACGGCCCTTCCCTCGATTGCCGTCAGTGACAACATGAAAGAACCAGACCTCTTTTTCCCGACCGGTTCGCACGATCGCGTTGCTGCGGACTATTTGAACAATATGTTTTTGCGAGCAGCGCAACGGCGGGCCGCAGACGTTCATATGTTGTTTGAGTCCGATACCACACTGATCCAGTACGGTATCTCGGGCGGACTGGTCGAAGTTGACCGTGTCTCGAATTCACTCGCGAAACAACTCGATGACAAGTTGCGCGCTCGCGCGAACATTGCAGCATCGGATCGTCATACCGCTTTGGACGGCAGGCTGCGCCTCAAATTCGAGGACCGCATCGTCGACGGTCGCGTCTCGATCGTGCCCACGATCTCCGGCCAGAAAATCGTCGTTCGCCTGACAGACGATTCGGAATCGGTCTCGACGCTGGCCGAGATCGAGATGACCCCGATGGTGCGTCAATGTCTCTTGGACATCCTGATGGAGCCAAACGGGATTTTCCTCGTTTGCGGTCCCACAGGCTCCGGAAAGAGCACAACGCTATATGCGGCCATCATGGAGTTGCACGATGGAACCCGCAATATATACACCCTTGAGAATCCGGTCGAAAAGATCATTCCGGGCATCACGCAAGTGCCTATCAATCAGCACATGACGTTTGCTGGCGGCCTGCGAGCTGGGCTACGGCAGGCACCGAATGTCATGCTGGTCGGTGAAATTCGAGACCTTGAAACGGCCATGATCGCGATACAGGCTGCTAACACCGGGCATCTTGTGCTGGCAACTGTGCATGCGAACAATTCCGGAATGGCGGTCACTCGACTGTTAGACATGGGTCTTGATCCAAAGACGATTGCGGACGCCCTTCGCGGCGTGTTGTCGCAGCGGCTCGTCGACAAGCTGACGCCGAATCCGGAACGGATGATGCGCGAAGCAACTGAAGCCGAAATGCACTGGATGGAGAATGCCGGAATCCATCATGCTGGCCTGCGCTTCCCCGCGAACGTGACCGAAGAAGACTACGCCGGACGTATGCCCGTCATGGAGATCTTCCGCGCCGATGGCCGCGTGCGCGAGGCAATCCTCTCTCGCGGTGGCGAGATCGATGTGTTCAATGCGGCGATGCGACAAGTGCAGTTCGAGACAATGGCGCAGGCCTCGACGCGATTGGCGGCGGCCGGCTTCACGACTCTGGAACGCGCGATGAAACTGGACCGCGATGAACCACCCGTTCCGGAGATCAAACGCCTGGGGCAGGTTCTGGTCGATCTTGGATGCGCCACACCCGAGCAGACGTTCGCTGCCGCGGAGCAGCAGGTTGAACTGCGAAAGCGCGGCAAGGTGCGACGTATCGGCGAGATTCTGATTGAGACCGGTGTGTGTACCGCACAGCAGGTTATCGAGGCGATCGGTTTCACCGAAGGCGCCCCGGAAATGATCCGCTACTTTGTTTTGAACGGGCGGGTTTCCCAGAGTCTCAGCATTGAGGTCGAAGCGCGATGGCGGCATGAAAGGGCTGGCCAGTCACTGTTTCATCTTTACTTCGAACTCAACCACCTCACACAGGATGATTTCAATGATCCGTCGCTCATTCAATTTTTTGGCCGCCGCGTTGCTCGCACTGCCCGCCCTTACAATGGCTCAGGAAGCAATGCAGCAGGTGTCAACGCAGCCGCAGCTACCGTATAGGGAGGTCGCGCCGAAGGCGGAGGACAGCAAGAAAGCGCTGATCTTCATTTCATTCACGTGCCCGGTATGCGCGGGATATCACGAACAACTGGCAAAGTGGGCGAAATCCTTGCCGCCGGGATGGAAGGCAGAGTTTGTTCCCGTCGTGGAGCCGCAGCGGGACACGGTGATTGCTGCGCGAGCCTTCTATGCAGCCAAGCTCGTGAATGCGAGTTACGTTCCGACGTGGATGACGTACGCGTTCTCGGCAATTCAGGACCGTGGGATGCCTGTCGACGACGGCAAGACGTGGGACTACATTGCTCGCAGTTCGCACCTCGATGGCTTCGACGAAGCGTGGAAGAAGGTGGATGAGAAGTCGCTCAGAGATGCATTCGACAAGCTGGTCAGCTATCGGATCGACGCGACGCCGTCGATCGCGATTGGCGGGCGTTACGTGATTACCCCGGACAACACTAACGGGGATCAGGAACTGTTCTTCAAGCTGGCAAATGGGATGGTGTCGAAGTCGATGAACTGATCGCCCGCGTCTCTCGACGTAAGAAAGCCCAGCAAGCGAAAGCTGCTGGGCTTTTTGTTGGTCGCTCAGCGGGGGAAGTATCTATGTGGACCTTCCCCTGCCGATCGGCGCGAGCACTGCCCAAAAAAAAGCCCCTCTTTGGAGAGGGGCAGGACTTCAGTTTGAGCGATGCAGATCCGCTATCGGCCGCGCACACCCTTTCGAAGGTCGCGCACTTCCTTCTCGTGCTCGAGCTCCTGTTGATGCACGTTCGCCTCGTACTTGGACATCGACAGCCATGCCGCTCCGCCGGCGGATTTCCCGGCAGACGCAACCTGTGAAGATGCGTTCTTGGCAACGAAGCCGATGGTGGCATCTTTGGGCAGCCCACCTTCGCCGAGGCTAGCACCGAATTTTTTCGTGTAATCGGTGGCCGTTTCCGCCAGGTGTTTCTCGGCGCCGATGACGTTCTTGCCAGCCTTCGCGTATGCGTCAAGGAATTCGTCAGTGCTCTTGAAGCCCATATCAGCAACTCGCCGAGCGTCAAGCGTCCGTCCCCCGCCCAGCAATGCGCCATTCTTGGACGTGAAGGCTGCCTCCATCGCTGTCTTCTCCTTCAGTGCGGCCGACACCCCCGCTTTGGCCGCTTCGACACCCTTCCAGCCTTCTTGCGCGACGCGAGACAACTTCAGCACCTTCATGCCGCCGCTTGCGAGACGTACCGCCGGAATCATCGTCATACCGATCTCGATTCCAGCCGCAAGTACTGGATGCGCCTGCTCAAAGTCCCCATATGCCATTCCGGCACCGGCAAGCGCATTCTGTACGGTTCCAACTTCGCGATGGAACACGTCCTGCACTTGCTCAGCCGAGAGCACCGGAACCGATGCCCCAAGATCAGCACGCTGATCCGCAATCGCCTGGTCCACGCCACCGGTCTTTGCACCGAGCTCGGCCCGATGTGCGTCGAAATCGGGGATTGAGTTTGCCGCAAGCGCGTTCACCCGTGACTGAAGGTCGTTCATGTTGGCAGGGCTGCCGCCCGCAGTCGGTGCACTCGGTGCAGCGGCGCGGGTCGGTGCCACCCGATGATTCGCTGGTTGCCGGGCTGCCGGGCCGCTACCGCCGCCTGTTGCGGTTGGACCACTCCCCGGCGCCGACGCTCCGCCCGAGGGCGATGGGGCGCTGTGAGCTAGCACGTGAGGGTCGCGCAGACTGAGCGCTCGGCGTGACGGGTCCGCGGGGACTGCGTTCGCGGCTGCGCCGACATTTTGGTTAGCGTTAGCGTCGAAGTCTTTCGGAGCGCTGACGCCACTCAACATCGACAGCACCGTCGCCGCACCAACCATGCCGCCCTTATGGCCCGCGAGCGCCATGAAGCGCGCAAGCTCCTCGCCTCCGCGAATGTCACCTGCACGCGCCACCTGCCCCCTCGCGGCCTCATAGCGTGCGTGATAACCGCTGTCGTTCAGGTGTTCAGCGTGATCCTTGTCCAGTTCTGCTTTCGCGGCCGGGTTCGCGAGAATTTTCGCGCCCAGCTCCGATCCTTGAACGGAAAAATCCGCTCCGACGGAGTTTTTCAGGCTGGTGGCTCGCTGGAAGCTCTGCTCGGCTTGCTGGACGCGCCCAATGGACTCGCGAGCAGACGCAGCCAGACCTTGGGCAGTCTTGTTGTCGTCGCCGACATAGTGATCAACCGCGTGCTGCGCCTTGTTGGTAATGCTGGTCGCCCAGCTTTCGTCTGTCCCGATCTTCGAGGACATCGAGCTCTGAACCTCCTCAGCGCTCACTTTGCCCTTGCTGGCGTTGGCGATAGCTTGTGCAGTTACTTTTACGCCGCCAAATGGGCTACTAAAGCCGCCGGAAGCCTCCACCCCTGCTTGCACGGACGACTTCTGCTCCTGGCTGAAGCCAAGCCGGTCCATCATTGCGTTTGCCTGCTCGTGGACCTGACTTGCCCGGCTCGAATAGTCCTTGGCGATGCCGCTGATGTCGGAATCCGACACCTTGGAGCCAGTGGAGTGGGTTTTCATCTGATTCAGCAGTCGCTCGAAGCTTTGTGCGGCTTCTGCACGACTCGACGCAACCTGCGCTGATGCGCTAGACACGCTGTTGTCCGTCGCTTCACCCATCCGGAAGCTCGGAAGCGATGCGTCGGTGCGCAGCGAGCCCGACAGTCGATCCCCCGTTTGAGAAGGGCCGTACTTGGCCGCCGCGCCTACGTCGACGAGCCCGCCATTCTTCAGCAGATCAGGGCTCGATTGCCTCTCGTCGACGTGGTCACGCCCAGACCAGCGACCGGCGAGTGACGTGACTGCCATCGCTGAACCGGTGAGCATCGCCAATGACACAAGCGGCGTGGCAGCAAGCATATCTGACGCCACCGATAGGCGGGAGGCCAGCAGATCGTAGTAGATCGGTGAGAAGTTGCCGAGTGTCAGACCGTTCGACTTGATCTCGGCGAATTTGCTGAGAACGTCATTCTGTATGTACATCTGGATGACAGCGGCGAACGGGAGCCAGCTCGAGGTCCAGATACCGAACAGGAGATACTTCACATACATCCCGAGCGCACCACCGCCCTTCATTACGCCGTAAATGACAACCAAGGGCGCAAACCCGAAGAACATGAGCTGCATGAAGATCATTGCAGGCATCATCATCTTCGAGAAGAACGAGCCGGCCGCAGCAGCGTCGGTACGACTCTGCTCGAAAGCCTGCGTCATCTGCACGTTGCACATGTCATAGCTCGCCTGGGACCCGTTCGCTCCCATGCAGTTGAACGTATTGGTAATCGTGTTGTACGTCAGTGCGTTGGACATAAAGGTCGTGGCGGACTGGGCTGCCTGCCACGTTGCGGGAATGAGGCCCGCCCACGCGTTCGCCGCATCGTCCTGTGTATAGGACGCACCGTGCGGATTCTTGTCCTTCATGTTCTGGTTCATCAGGTTCATGAGGTTCTTGTTAGAGCCTGAGAAGAACTTGCCGAACACGTCTGTATCGATCAATGCCTTTGCCTGACTGCAAGACACCGATTGCGCCTGTGGTGTCGGCGAAGGATTGCCAGCGGCATCGGCGGACGGCCAATACGTGGTCAGTCCGTTGGGGCGCCCGTTCTGAAGGATGTAGTCGACCGAGTTGGCCGATTGCTTCAGTGCATCCATGGAGAAAGTGTCGGAATTCGGGATGCAGTCCAGGATGAACGATCGCAGGCTCGCGTCGAGATTCGCATCGGCGTTGTCGAAGCCTCCTCGCAGTGAGAAGAGAATCTTGAGGGGCATCATGAAGCCCTGCTCACCGACGGCCATGTAGCTTCCGCTCGTAGCTTGGAACGCGGTGTTAGCCAACTGGAAGATCCGGTTACTCGCCGTGGTGAATGCACTCGCTGGCACCGAAATGATCAACGGCACGTTGTCCACCTTGGCAACGTTGCCGGTGTAGATGTCGTTGATCATGACGGAAGTCGGGATGGTCGAAGTCCAAACGACAGCGAACAGCCCGAACATCCCGCTAATCGGCCCCATAACGCCGGGCACAGATCCATCACTCTGTTTCCCGATCATGTACAGGATGCCGGAGATCAGCATCACGAGACCGCCGACCATGAACGCACTATTCAGAAAGCCCTTCTGAGCGAAAATCATGGCGACGGCATTCAGCGTCGCGTAGAAGGAGCTAACGTCCCCCAAGACGTAGATATTGAAGCTCGGCATGTGCGCCCCTCGTTATTTGATCGGCGGCTTCACGAAGACAGCCGGGTTGTTTTCACTGATTGCCTTCGAGTAGGCGATCGCAGCATTCAACTTTTCGAAGTCGGCAGAGGAGCTGGTGCGGAGCTGAATAACCTCGTTCAAGAGGTCACGCTCGGCAGAAGAAATCTTCTCGTCCTTCGTGTATGTCGTACCACTGAACGCGGCTTGCGCAGCGACAAGTGCTGACTCGGCATATTTGAGTGTGAGCTCGTCGGTCACGATCGGCGCCGTGAGCACGGCCATCTGCGCGGCGGCCCCGGGCATCGACTGCACTTTCTTCATCAGACCCAGCACAGGGGCGCTGATGTTGCCGATGAACGTCTTCTGCGCGGACGTAAAGTCACAAGCGTTGCCTGAGCACGAGACCAGCTTGCCGACGATCGAATCAGTCGAGATGGATCGGCCGGCTGCATCGCCAAACAGCATCAGATTGACGTAGCCACTCACACCGCCGAATGACAGATTCTGTTTCGAGATCTTCATGCACTTGTTGAGGTCGTATCCATCAGCGCATCGCAGCGCATACATGGGCTTGTTGCCGCTCATGTTTCCGTCTTTGAGGTCCAACAGGCGGATGGTCGGCGCCCAATAGCGGCCATTGTCGACGGCGACGCTGCCATCTGAAGCGGTAGTGTCAGAACTGTTCTCCGGGCCGTTCACGACAGTGCCGATCAGGCTCATGACAATCTCGTTGGCGCCGTTGGCATCGGTCTCGCCGGTCTGGGGATTACCGAGCATTTGTCCCGCTTGCGTGGTGTTCAGGGCCATCCACGTCAGGTTGCCGAGCTCGGGCTCTTTGCCGGACTTCTGGACGTTTCGCGTGACTGTGTTCGCGTTGGACAGGAACGAATCGATACCAGAGAACATGTCGGTGAGCATGCCGGACTTCGATCCCGTCTCGGACGACACGTTCTCGTCGACAAATGACCGAATCGCGCCACTGACGCCGGTTTTGTCCATGATCGTAGTCGCGAGCGCGCACGTGTTTTTCATCATGGAGTTCAACGCGGCGATCTTGTTCTGGAAGTCCTGCATCAACTTGCCGAGTGCCGGGTTGATCGCGTCGATCGCTGCCTTGAACGCGACGCCAACCGCATTGGCGGCGATCTGGCGGAACAGCGCGACGAGCTGGTCAGCGTTGATGAACGAGAAAGCACCCCCGAAGAGGTCGATCCCGCCGCAACCGGCCGACAGTCGTGGCGGATCAAAAGAGATCAGGTTGATGTTCCGGATAGGCATGCGTACCGACGCACCACCCCCGACCAGTCCCCCACGCGACTGGTTAGTAAAGCTGTCCGGCGTGGTCGAGTTCGACATAAACATGCCGTCGAGGGCGTCTTGAAGCCCAGCGTTTGCCGTCGAGGACATCCCCACGCTGCAAACGAGCGACATCAGGAGGATGACTCGCTTGAATCTCATTTTCATGTGCTTGCGCTCCGCGTTAGTAACGCCCTTCGAGGCGGTCTTTCAGATACTTCACCCATTCCTTCGGATCTTTGGTTGCACCCTTCTGCATGTCGTCGTTTGAAAGCACGCCGCGATCGTAGGTACGAATCTTCTTTGCGATATCCGGTGGCAACAGGTTGTTGGAGTCGGCAGCGAGAACGATCCGCTGTTCGAGCTGATCCTGCGCCATCATTCCCTGCGAAACAATGAAGTAGTTGTTCGGGGGAACCACGAGAACCGTCGTTGGTGTGAGACGCAAGTTCAAAAGCTTTGCTTGGCCCTTGTCCTTCACGAACTCGGTTACGTTGGGCAGTCCTTTGCCGTCCATCGAGATGAACTTCGTTACGAAGCCATACTTCTTGGTGATCTCTTGGACGCTGTTTGCCTGCGGTCGGCAATACTCACATTTCGAATCGAAAAAGACCCACAACCCGCCGACCTTCGCGATGTGCTTGAGTGCCTCAGCGTTGCCCGCATTGAACTGACGCAGGAAGAACGATTTCGTATAGGCCGCGATAGGCACGCGGTTGTTTTCGTCAAGAAACGGGTCGGCGGCCACGACACGCTGCGTCATCTCCGCGTAGCGCTGCGACTTGTCCATGGCGACACGCTGGGCGTAGAGATAGGTTTCTACGTTTTCCTTGGTCGGATTGTTGATTGCAGCATCGAGAAACCTCGGCATGTTTTTGCGCAGCCATTCGACTGAAAAAGGCTGATCCGGCTTCTCGGCGGGTTGCTGCTTGGCATCAACCTCCGGAGAAGGAGGGGGCGGCGGAGGCGGTGGGACCTCCTTTTTCACCTCGTCTTTGGGGTCTTTGTACCAAAACCACCCTTCTGACTTGCGCTCGAGGAATCGGCCTGACTGGTCTGTGGGCTCCTGGGCGAACAGCGGCAGTGCCAGCGATCCGAGCAGCAGAAGCGATACAAATTTATTTAATTTCATGCCTTTACTCGTAGCAATACGAACGAGCCGACGAAATCGATCGGCTAGATGATGGGCGTTACGCTTCCAACCAACTCCCGCTGGTCCAAAAATCCCCAATAGCGGCCGTCGTAACTGCGGGGCATCGTACCCACGAGGAACACCTTCCCGGGCGGCACGACCTCCTGGCGATCGAACGCGCCTGGACCGCGCCCAAGCTTGCTATTCAAGATCAACGCGCCGATCAGCTTGCCATTCACGTAGGCGCGATCGTTGCGCACAGTGATGACATCGCCCGGCAAGCCCGCAATCTGCTTTGCGATCATCTTCCCGTCGAAGCGCGGGAGCATCAGGCCCTTGGGTGCAAAGAAGGCAACCACGTCGCCTCGCTTCAGCTCCTTCGGCGCACCGAGTTTGACCCAGTAGAGGCGCTCCGGCAGGCAGCGGATGGACGTGAGGTCAATCCCGACCCGGTAGTGTTCGCGAAACGCGGAGACACCCGCTACCGCGACGAGGGTGGCTAGAGCAACTCCGACCAGGGAATTGCGGAGGAAGCGCATCCGGCTGCGGTCGCGCACTAGCGAAGAGCACCGCGCAGGAAAAGCCTTGACATCAAAGAGGCTGAACATGGGCTTTTACTCCATCTTCAGGCCGAGCTTTTGCGCGACTTGAGCAGTGATGTCCGACTGTCCGGGGCTGTTCAGGACAACGGAGGCGTTAAAAACCGGAATGCCGGCCTGGGTGTATTCATCGAGGGTTTGATTCAGACGCTGGACGAATTGCTGCCCCTCCTTCGCGGCTTGCTCCGCAGTCATGCCCGGTTGGGAAAGAGAGATTTTCGCCTGCATTGCCACCAATTTTGGTGCATCAAGCGTGACGAACTGGGGCGCCTGCTGTTTGTTCGCTGTCGAGAATTGCCACGAGAGCACACCCGAGAATGCGGCGAGTAAGGCGGACACAACGACGACCGTAATCAGCGAAACACCGCCTGGCCGGAGCGCGGGATGCAGTGGCGCTGGCGTCTGCTGTCGACGCATCAATTGCGCGCGTGGGTTGTGTGCCAGATACGGTCGGCTCTTTGCGTTCCTCGGTCGGGAGTTGGTTCTGGTCGGACATTGCGGCCTCTTTGATCGTTGATTACACGAAGAATTTGGTGGTTCGGAAAGCGCTGCTGATTGCATCGAATCATAACACGTGTAGATACGCCAACAGTATTGGAAACGTGTTTTTGCCGCTTTTGCATAGGAATATCAACAACAAAAAAGCCCGCCATGGGGCGGGCTGGACGCACGAGTATGGCGGAACGTCTATGCAGCTTCCAACTCGGCCTTCTCTGAATTCTCACGGTCGATGAACTGGTGGACAGCGTCTACGACGCTATCACCTCGGTCGATCGCGTCGAAGATGGCATTGCGCTCGTCGTTTTTCGTTGAGAACAGCACCTGCGTGAAGCGGTCAACAGTGAGCCTGAAGATTCCCCACTCACTCTCGCTGCGTTTGACCATCACTTCGGAATACTTACCCGGCACGGTGTGCACAGTCTTCAACATTGCCGCTCCGTACGGCTCGATCTTGAACTGCCCACCAGCGATCGCGCCGTCAATGGATTCGCTATTTTGCTTCAGGATGAACTGCCACGCCGAGTTGGCTGCAATGGCGCGAGCATTCGGCGAGTTGTAGAGATCCTCAATCGATTGAGTAACGATAAGAACGGCACCCTCTTCTTTCCGAGCTTTACGGTAGAGGGCTTCCATGGCTTTTCCCATCAACGGATCGTCCAGAAGCTCCCACGCCTCATCGATAATGAGGATCTTCTTTCGGCCGCGCGTCAGGAACATGTCGTAGTTGATCCGCGACATCAACTGGAGCAGCACGACCTGTTGCAATGCCTTGCGGCCCTTGAGATCGCTGAGCTCGAGGACCACGAACGCGTTGTCCATGTCCAGGTTGTTGTCGCCCTCGAACCATCGCGTGTAGGCGCCGCCAGCGAACGGGAACAGTTGCTTCCCGAGGCGCTGAGTGTCCTCGTCGGGCTGGGCGAGGCAAAATTCGGCGACAGCTTTAACCGTCGCGTTCTTGCCGTACTTGGTATAGACGCTAGTGATCGCCTCCTCAAGGCGTGACATCGGATACGCGTCGAGCGTCTCGTCTGGGGCCGCCATCTTCGCGAGCATCGCCTTGAGGATGTCCATCTCTTCCTCGAGGTTTTCGATGAACGTGAACGGGTTCAGGCAGAGATCGGAATCCTGCTTGAACTCAACGAACGTGCCCTTTACTGCCTTGCACAGCTTGAAGTACGAGCGCCCTGCATCGATTGCCCATACCTTGGCGCCTTCCGCGAGATAGTCGCTGACGATTTTTTGCGTCAGAAAACTCTTGCCGGCGCCTGCTTCGGCGAATACCACCCCGTTGTAGTTTGTGCTCGATTCATACAGGTCGATGAGCGCGGGCTGGCCACGACGCGTGACCAGCAAGAGTGCGCCGCTTCGCCCGCTACCGGTCCATTCCCCGATCACGGGCATGAACTGGACGGCGTGTGAAATGCCCATCGTGTGAAAGCGGAACAGGTTCTTGATCCCTTCGCGGGACGTGTTCAGCGGCAGCAGGTTATTCCAGAGCGGTTCAAGGATGCGCCGATCCTCGCGGATTTCGAACGCAAGCGAAGTGTAGTAGGCCTGGAGACCGGCAACTAGCTTGTTGAGCTTCTCTCGACTGCGCGAGAAAAGGAACAACGTAAAGTTGGCCTCGCAAACGATCGAGCCTTTTCCTTCGATATCGTGGATCAGCACATCCATGCCGTGCTTCTTGTACCCCAAAGCGGGAATCATATGGGCAGTCGGTCCGAAGACCTGATGATTCAGCATGGAAGAGCGTCCCTTGACCCAGTCGACCTTCTTCACCTGGTCCGGATAGTGGAGCGTGAGGACCATGTAATACGGATCGGTGATCTGATTCGACAGCCCCAGCGGATCGCCGATCATATGGTTCATGATCGCCAGACTGGCCCTCTTTGGGAAGTATTTGACGCTCATCACTTTCGCGTAATGAGAGCCGTCGTTGAATTTGATGGTTGTCGGGTCGTCGAAGTTGACCGCGTCGCCAGGGAAGTACACCTGTTCCTTGATCGGTCGGGTTTCGTCGTAGTGGTGGCTCGGGTGATCCCACAACTTCGTAAGGAGGCGCAAGAGGACGAGATATCCCTCCGCGTCGAGTTGCACGGTCTGGAGTTCCGCGGCCTTGAACGCTTCCTGAACACGATCCGCGGTCTCGCGTGCCGCGGCGATATCGCCGTCGGTAGGCAATGCACGTGCGCACGGCGTCTTAATGGTGACGATGAGACGCTGTCGGTTCAGCAGGACGCCGCTACGAGACACGAGGGCCTGATCCTTGCCTTTGCGAACCAGCGCCGCGTGCTGCAACGCGAGCGCACGGAGCACTTCGTTGTCATGGTATTTGCCTTCGAGGTAGGCGTCGAGATAGTCGTCGGCGTCCGGTGAAGCGAGCAACCCGATCTGCACGAAAGTGCCGGCCGGGAACGGCATGCTCAGTGCCGAGCGAAACTTGTCTACAGTCGAGTCGTCAGCACCTTTAAGGGGATCGGCGACGAAACAGGCCCCCAGATAGTGTTCGCTTCCGTCAGAGGCGAGAAACACCTTGCTTTCCGGGTCGCACGCCTGAACCGTGACCTTCTGGTAAGGGAGGTCCTCCCGGCTTCCCTCGATGACCGGCGAGGCGTTTGAACCCTTCGATTTAAAAAAGCCGAGCATATGAAGCCTCTCTTACTTCGAAATGTTGGATATTGGGATGGTGGCGAGAAGTCCGCGGCATAGCCGCGAACCCGTGTTCGACATGGTTCGCCCCGCGGTGCCCCGGGGTCAGCCCAGGGCACCGGGCGGGCGCCATTACAGCGTTGCGGTGAAAAGACCTTGCAGAACGTTCGGGCCGAGCGATGCGCTCAGTGCGACGGCCACGCCCGTCACGACGCTCATGACGGACTGCTTGACGACGCCCATGGCCAGGCCGACCGCCAGCGAACCGAGTGCGAAGGTCGTGCCCAGCGAGCCGGTCATCCAGCCGGTCAGGCGGTCGACGATTTCGCTGAACGTGCCATCGCTGGCGGCGGACGCGTCGAGTGCGAGAGCGACGGCGAACAGTGCGAGGGTCAGCAGAGCTTGCTTGTTACGCTTCATGAAGAACTTCTCCTAACGTAGTGGTGAATCAATCTAGATTGATGTCCGAAGGGGATGGCATTCCCGGCACTGAAAGGTCTGCGCTCTTTGGCGCGGTCAGGCCGGTGTCAACCTGTTGCGCATCCCCATCGGGCAATTCGTGCGCAGCAGGTTTCCCGCGCTGTCGCGCCGATTCTTGCTGCTGAACCGGTGCGACCGCGACGAGTTCGCGGTGAGGTACAACCATCCCTTTGCCGGCAAATTCAGTCTTGCCGTATGACCAGCGACGGGGTTGTACCTCGGTAAAGAGGTAAGACGGGTAGTGGAGGTCGTCCTTGCTGTCGATCCACGGCGCAATCCAGATACGCATAACCTGCGCTGGTGTACGCACTGGCCGGGCGGACGCAGACGCGGAGACAGGGGTCAGCCCTGGCAAGCTGCTGGAAGCAGAAGCAGCGAGCTCAGGGCGAACAACGTTTCCCTGGTCGTCTCCGAACTTCACACCCACTTGCTTCACGTTCGGGCCGTACGGCGTATCGCTGTCCGTCGGGGCCGGCATGTGGTTGGTCGATTTGTAGACTGCCATCGGTGTCTTGCAGATGATTCCCTGTGGCATGCCGGGGCACGAAAACGAATCGTTGTCGGCCGTGTTGAACACGGAGGAACACCCGGTTGCCAAAAGCGGCAACAGCGAGGCCACCAGAAGTCGCTTGTACATGACTAGCTTCCTTGCTTATTTGAGTTCCACGCCCTTGATAAGGACGATGGTGAGTTTCCGGCCCGCATCGATTTCCACGACAGGCGTCATTTCCTTGGCCATATCGAGATAGAAAGCGGCAACTGACTTGGCGGCCGTCGAAAAGCCCTTTGCAACGCCGGTTTCGGCGATGGTGCCGGCGGTTGCGCGTTCGGTGCTGATGTAACCACTGCCGGAGCCGAGATCGAGACGCGGGATTTGCTGAGGCGTGAGCGCGTCGCTGAAGCCGCTTAGCACGCCGGCAGCAAGCGACTTGGCGATCAATTGCCCTTGCTTGGACACGAGACGACCGCGAGCTCCAACGCGACCGTCTTCACCCACGACGTATCCATCGAGTTTGGTCTCCAACACCTTCCCGCCGTCACCAACACACGACAATGTCTCCGTGCGCAGTTGTGCGCGTTCGCTGGACAGGCTGCCGTAGCCAGAGACCAGAACGAAACATTCCTTTACGTCGTGGTTGTAGTTGTTGGGAAGAATCGCGTCCGTCTTGATCCGCATGACGGCCGGAACGGGGTTTTTCTGTGCGACCGAGCTCGTTGGCGCGTCCATACCGTTCAGGAGGATGCCTTCAAACATCGAGCCGGCCGTGAGGTACGCCGCAGGCGTCGTGTCCTGCTTTGCCGACACCTTCGTAATTGCCTTCGTGTTCGTCGTCACACGGAGATGCGGCTTTTCGGGCTGGGCCGCCGCCACGGGAGCGTCGTCGTCGGTCTTTCCGCCGGCCGATGGCAGCGGCAGCGGATCGTTAAGACCCGGTGTTTTCCCATTGCCCTTCGACTTCTCGAGATCGTCCAGACGGGACTTCATGGCCATGAGCTCTTTCATCATGTCCGAATTGACCCCCACGTCCGGATGAGCGCTGTTCGATTGCATCTCGTCGATCTTCTTGAGAAGGGCCGCTTTCTCGTCGTTGCTCTTGTCGAGTTCGGTCTTGATCTTGGCGACCTCGTCGTTGGTCGCCTTGTTTGCCGCCGCAAGTTGCTCGCTTGTCTGATCCTTCGGTTTCGGAAGGAGAAGATTGCTTACGGTCGGCGCAACCTTCTGCTTTCGCGGCGCGTTACCCGGATGAACGAAGATCGACCCTACTGCAACGAGGCCGGTAAAAAGCGCACCGATGGCGATCGCGGTACGCGTCTTCGGTGGCAGTTCGAGCCACTTTTTCTTCAGAATGTCTTTGAGGTTGCCAGCCATGTCAGTTGCTCTCCGTCTTGTCGGACACGACGAACACTTCGGTCGACTCACCGCGATGCAGCGATGCATTCGGGAAGAACGCAACCGCTCGTACGCCAGCGGAATAGAACGCGTCTTCGCCGAGTTCGACGTTGTCGGCGACGGCTTCGATGCGATAGCGGAAAATGTCGTAGCTTGGTCCGCTGTAGCGGGTCAGCGGGTACGCCACGACCTGTCCCATACGTGCGACAGAGCGCGGAAGTGCACCTTCGCTGAACCCCTCAGGAACCTTGCCGATCGCCAGTTGCCGCAGTACGTAACGGAGTTTGTCGGTGTAGACGTTGCTGTCGGGGGCCTGCTCGCTGCCGTCGGACGCATCACCGCTGCCCCCTGTCGTCGGCTTGTCCAGTTGCAGCGTCACCGTCTGCGCGGGCAGATTCTTCGGAACCAGAGTCAGCGAGATGACGGGATCATTCGGCTTGTCGCCTGTGACGTAGAGCGCGACGGGTTTGTCGGACTTCATCGTCACATAGAGCGACTGGCCTACCGCCTGAACCTCGAAGTCTTCAGACTGGTTGTCGATGGATTGCGGGTTAGCGAACGGCGTCGCGATGCGGTTCGGCAACAGCCCGGAAACATTGATCACTTCGGTCCGATCAGTGCTGACGCGGACAACGTTTGTCTTATAGACCGACGAATCACCGGGCATCGTTCCGAGACCTGGCATCGGTTGAGCAGCAACCTTCCGGACGTGCTTGGCCGCAAGCGCATTGAGACGCACCTGAGCATTGGCGGATTTGGGAAGCGGGGGGAGCTCCTGTGCGAGAGCTGGCAGCGCAAACAGCGCAGCAACGACGAATGCAATGCGCTTCATTGCGCGACCTCCGAGTTGGTTTGAGCCGAAGCTTGGGCAGACTGTTCGGGGACCGGTTGCGTCGCACTAGCGGCGACATCGGCCTGCTGCTTCTGGATTTGCTGGAACTTGCCCGGGTTCTTTTCAATCCATGTGAGCGTGTGCGGATCGGCCCCGTCGTAGTGATCCATTGAGTCGACCCACGGACGACCGTCCTTCATGACGATCTTCATTTCAATGACGGCCGACTTGGTATCGCGCGAATTGACGCTTTGGGTCGTCATCTGGCCGATCACGTAAACCTTTTGCGTCTCCTTTTCCGAAACGACTTTGGTGGCTTCAAAGCGCACTGACCCGCCGTTGCTATTGAAGACAGGGTCTTGCGCGAGCGCCAGAATCTGCTGGCGAACACCTTGGTAAACGCGTGGCGTCAACAGTTGCGAAAGTCGATCGGCTACGAAATTCACGTTCTTAGGCGTTACGTTTGCCGTCAGCGTGGCGACATACAGCCCGATACCCTCGAGGTAGTCCATGTCGGCCGTGTCCCAGCCGACAGAGACCGCCTTAGCGAGATACGGAGGTACGAGACGCGTCGTCTCGTGCCTGGAAAGATTCCCGACGGTGGACACGGCCAGCAGCGACGCGAGGATGACGTTTGAGACGAGCATCGCTCCCGCGAACTTGTTAGCCCCTTCCCATGAGGAGGTCAGCAAAGGCAGTTTCATCAAATCTCCGGTTTCAGACTGCAAAACGATACATAACACGTACCAATAATTTAGCTGCGTGAAAAACGACCGTTTTGCTGATTTAAAAGAAGAAGTCGCGCTTCGAGGAGTCCGGGTACTGTTTGTTCAGCCCAATAACCCCGGCCCAATAACAGAGGTGATAGAGGATTCCCTCCAAGGCGCCGTTTTTGAAGCGCTTGAACGCCTTTACTGCAAAGATGCCCATTGCCATGCTCACGAGGGTGAAATAGCCCCCCAGTGAGATGCCACCCGCGAGGCAACCGATGAAAATAATCGCTTCGTCCAGTTCCCAGAAGAACAGTTGCGGCTGGTTGTCTATGTAACGTGGGATGTCGATCTCGGTCATTCTGCGCCCTCCCCGATCAAGCCGATGACGACGCGGCGATTCTGTGCGCCAACGCCGGGAGAAACGGGTTCCCGCTTGCCGTGCCCTTCGGACTCGATGCGGTTGCGTGAGACGCCCTTCGCGACCAGATAGTTGCTGACGGCAGTCGCGCGTCGAACGGAGAGTCGTTGGTTGTAATCATCACCGCCCACCTCGTCGGCGTGGCCTACCACCTTGATCGGTGATTCGTCGTCGCGCGCCCGAGTCAAGATGCTGCTGAGCGGAGCCCATGAAGTCGGAATGACCGAGTTGAATCGGTAGTGGAGAACCACCTGGTTGCCCAGTTCCGTGTCCGAGTTCAGCTTTGCTTCTTCCGCGGCAAGTTGCGCTTCGTCGAACGGCATCATCGCACGCGTCCGAGGCGGCTCGGTGACGAGCCATGACGCATCTTCCCGATGCAGCACGAAGTCCCGGTTCGGGTTCGCCAGCACCTGAGCCCGGTGAGCGGGTTCGATCGCGATGCCGTCGTTCTGGGGAACGACCATCTGATGTGCGTCCACTGCCCAAGCCTGAGATGCGAGGGTGGCGAGCGTCGCAACAAGGGCCAGTTTGGGAAATCTGGTCATCACGTAGTCTCGAATACAGAAATTGATTGTTGCGAAGGCTAACACGTAACGATAACGAATACAACAACACGTGTATCAGATTGCAAACTGTCGGTGTCGTTTCTATAATTATAACGACGTGTTAAGTATGCGCAAGCGTTGCATCTGTATCGGTGTGGTGGTCGATACGTGATGGCGCAGTTATCCGCGTCTGTGACGCATATCCGATCGCAAGGAATTCCCCGGAATTAGTCACAGGAGGTCGATGAATGAGTGAACAAGGCAACAAGAAGTCTGGCGAAAGCCAGAACGCGGATAGCGCGCAGCTAAAGCCGTTTGGTGAAGGTTGTTCGGAGATCTGGGACAAGGTATTCAGCACGGACCCGGCATACACGAAGAGCTTCAACCGTAAAGGTGGCTTCTCGGGAACCGCGATCACTCCGACCTATCTTGCTATGAAGGCCACCAAGATTTTTGGCCCGATGGGAATAGGTTGGGGAATGGATATTCTCCAGGAGGATTTTCTGGAGGGTGCTCCGCTCGGCTGGGACCCCAATGGCAACTTCTGGGGCCGGGAAATCATCCATCGCCTCAAGGTGAAGCTGTGGTACGTGGTGAAGAGCAATTCAGGCGAGTCTCAGAAAGGTGAAATCGTCCACTTCGGTCAGACGACGTTTGTCGGCAAGACCCAACACGGCATCTTCACCGATGAAGAAGCGCCGAAGAAGAGTCTCACGGACGGCATGTCGAAATGTCTTTCGCTGCTGGGCTTCGGAGCGGATGTGCACATGAATCTCTTCAGCGACGTGAAGTACGTTGAAGGTCTTCAGGCCGTGTACGGAGAAGCCGACGACGACGCTCCCCCGTTATCGCGAAATGCGCCGGCTGGCGCTCGAGGGATGAACTCGACACCATCTGCGCAACAGGCTACCAATCCCTCAAAGCAAGGCGGAGGAAATGTCGGCGATCAGCAGACGCTTTCTGAGCGCTACAACCAGTTGAAGTCGCGTCTCGATAACGAAAACCAGCCCATCGCAGATGTTTCGCTTGCGCGCAAGACTGTGCAAGCGGATGGGTTGCTTACGGAAATCGAGCGTGCGCTTTTGCTGTCCCATAAACGCCTGAAACTGTCCGAAGCCGAGCAACCCAGCGGCGACGGCGTTTTCCTTTAACTCTACCCAGCCCCGATCGCTTTCGCGATACGGGGCTTTTTTGCTGGGCGAAGGCATGCGCAATCTCGCACCGAACAAGATGTGTGTACCGCTTGCACCGGCGTTTCTTTGGAGGTCGTTCGCGTGAGCATAGCTCAGATGTACCGCACGAAACTTGGCGGGTCGTTGGACACGCTCGCCTTGAGCTCTCTCGGGACGGGAGCACTTCTGTCTTCGCCATATTTCTCCAGCATGCCAGCCACAGTACCAATGGCATTGGGCGCCGCGGGAAGCGCCTATCTCGGGAATCGTTTGTTTGATTTCTGGCGCCAACAGAGCGTTCTCGAATCGAAAATCAGCATCCAGTCCGCTGCGGATCTGACGAGACCGGATGGGTTACTCATTGGATATACGACTGACACGGGTCAGCCCATGTACATCCCCGATGAGGACCTGATGCGTCATGGTTTCATTGGTGGACAGTCGGGTGTCGGTAAGACCGTGCTGGGGAAGCTGCTCATGTTTCAGCAGATCCAGCGTGGCGGTGGACTGGCGTTCATTGACGGGAAAATGAACGCCGACGATATCGAGACGATCTATCAGTATTGCTGCTGGTGCGGGCGCGAACAGGATCTTCTGATTCTCAACCCGGGCAATCCGGCGATGAGCAACAGCTACAACCCAATTCTTCGCGGCGAGCCGGATGAAGTCTCGGCCCGCGTGTTGTCGCTCATCCCATCCACGGAAAATAATCCGGGAGCGGACCACTACAAGCAAAGTGCAAACCAAGGCATTTCAACGCTAGTAGCGGCGCTCCAGACGGCAGGCCTCGCGTATAACTTCATCGACTTCTCGATCCTCCTGATGAACCACAAGGCGATCGAGGAGCTCGAAACGCGTTTGAAAAAGATGCAACCTCACCATGACGCGACGAAGAACCTGTCGCTGTTCCTCGAGCAGTACAAGGGGGGCGGGAAGCCCGGCTCCGGCCTTGAGAACATGGTCGACATCAAAAAGATGAAGGATACGTTTGGTGGCGTCGGCGGCCGGATGTATATGTTCGGGACAGGTAATTTTGGCAAGGTGATGAACACCTATACGCCGGATATTGACCTGTTTGAGGCCATCAGGAGCAACAAGATCATATACGTCGCCCTGCCCACGATGGGCAAGAACGAAGCGGCGTCGAACTTCGGCAAGATGTTTTTGGGGGATCTCCGTACCGCAATCTCATGGGTACAGGCTTTGCCGGAAAACCTTCGGCCCAATCCGCCCTTTCTCGTCTTCATGGACGAACTCGGCTCGTACGCAGTTGCATCGCTCGCGCGCCCCTTTGAGCAGGCACGCAGTGCTCACATCGCGCTCTTTCCGGCAGCACAAACGCTGGCGAACCTTGAAGTTGTATCGGCTGACTTCAAGGAAATGGTGATCGGAAATACATGGACCAAGATCATATTCAAGCTGGGTTCACAAGAGACTGCGAAGGAATTCGCGGAGCTGATAGGCATGCAGATTGGGATCGCGAAGTCTCTAAGCGCGACGCAAAATGAGTCGATCAACAGCCCGATGCTAAACATGACGCCAGAAGGCGGTGCCGGCAGCGGCGCGGGGCTGTCTGAGGGAGAGCGTGAGCAGGAAGAATACAAAGTGTCGCCGGATGATCTGAAGGCATTGAGCAAAGGCGAGTGCATTGTGATGTACGGAGGTGACACGATCTTCAACCTGCGCGTGCCGATGATCTCGATCGACAAGAAACTTCAGAAGGAAATCGGCCGCGTGCGCATCAATCACTTCCGTAAGCCAAGCGTAGAAGGGGCAGATTTCTTCAAGAACAGTGACAAGTACCTTGGCGGAAGTAGCGTTCCCACAGGCGGTCGAAAACGCGACTTCGCGCAAGAGCTTGCCAACGAATAAGTAACTCACAACTTCTGGAATCCATACTATGACAGGACAAATTGTCCGAGCCGATGGCATCGTGCTCGGTGAAGAAAATGACAAGGCTGTTGCGGTACATCTTCAGGATGCAGACTTGGAGCGTCATGTGCTGATCGTCGACCCTACTGGCGCGGGCTCCCGAGAACTGCTTGCGCAGGCGCTGTCACAACAGATCGAACGAGGTGGCGCGATCATCCTGTTCGACGGTGACTCCGATACAGCAATTCTCAACTCGCTCGCAGGCGCTTGCAGAAAGCATTCTCGCCAGCAGGATCTCCTTGTCGTGAGGCCTCACGATCCCGATCTCAGCAACACTTACAACGTGATCCTATCGAGCGACGTGGAGGCGGCAGTTGCCCAGGCGTTCACCACGGTGCCGGAAGAGGAAGACAACGAAGGGGCCCGCCACAACCGGGAAGAGATCCGCCGAGGCATTTTTGTAATCATATCTGCGCTCAAACGCGCAGGCCTTGCTTACAGCTTCCTCGACCTATCGTTGTTCATCATCAAGCCGGAATCCTTGCAGGACCTGCTTGCGTCACTGGAACAAATAGCGCCCGACAGCGCTGAAACCAACGCGTTGTCCGCGTGGCTTGATGAGTTTCGCAAAGATGGGGTGATCGATCCGCTCCCCCTCAAGCAACGAATGGGAGGGATTGCCGGACGGTTGTACATGTTCGCCAGCGGCAAATTGGGGAAGGTTCTGAACACGTATTCGCCCGAAGTCGATGTCCGGCGTGCACTCGATGAATCCAAGGTCATCTACATGGATGTTCCTGGTTCGGCACAGCATCTTGTCGCGACGGCACTTCGGGAAATGATCTATCTCGATGTAGCGGGCGCACTCGGCAACCGATCGCGCGATGTCGGGGGAGTCCCGCCGATTATCGTTTTCAACGGTGCGGCGAGCTGCGATCGTGCTCTCGCAAACCGCCTGTTGGCACAAGGACGCAGCATGGGTGTATCGACGTGGCTTCGCGTTGCATCCATGGGTGATCTGGCGAAGAAGAGCGCGGTACTGGCCGAAGTTGTGCTCGCCAACACAGGGTCTCAGATTGTGTTCAACCTGGAAGGAATCGACGAATCGCTCCTGTTTGCCGGCTACCTCGGTCGTGAGGTCACCGGCGGTGGGAGCAATGAGATGAACGATCCGGTTGTCTCGTGCCCCGACGATCTACACGATCTTGCGTCGCGGGAGTTCGTGCTTCTTTCCCCGGATGCGAGGGCTCGTCGCGGCTTCGCGCCGCGTGTCGATGATGGTCAAGACGTATTCACGCGCGAACAACTCAATCGCGGCCATGGCACCCCGCGCGACGGTGCCGACCGCTTCACCCGTACGAGCATGGCGTAAGCCTCGCCTGAAGAATAAAGGAGTGCAATATGAGCGATTTTTTCGCAACGAAAGGAGCAGGCGATGATCTCGTCGGACTTGATGGTGTTTCTGGTGATCGGGGGGATCTGTCTAACCCTGCTGATGTGCGTAGCTGGCTTGAGAGCTTTGATTGTTCCGATATTTTCAAAGATCTTGACGCCTTCGATCTTGGCGATTCTGACGGCGACGGCGAAGTGGCTTCTTTGGGGGATGAAGAAGCTGTGGGACTCACACAGCCTTTTAATCAGGAACTTGCTCTCGCCGCGCTCAGTGGTGTTCCCAACGCTGGAGCAACAAAAAGGCCGAAAAAAGACGAACACCTGAGAAATCTCACGGAAGAAGACTTCGAGCCCGGGATGGAGCGGCTCAGCTTCCAGATCATCAAAGCAAATGTGGAGGCGCTCTTCGACAAGAAGCGGAAGGCAGCCGACCATGTGAAGGCTGCTCAATGGGTATTCGGCCGAACGTTTGGAGACTTCAGTTTCCAGCAGTGCTGTGAGACCCTTTGCGCACGAAAGGACGTTATCCGGTTGCGTGTTCATTACGAGTTCTGGCGGCGCTGGTATGTGTTCCCGGTCGAATTTCCGTTCATGATCGATCCAGTCCCGGACGCGGTCGAGGGGGAGGTTTACATCGTCGCCGGCGACGAGGGCTACGACTTGGCGCGGGTTGCGTGGCTTCAGCCGGGCATTCGGTCGGCTGCCCTGCTTGAAGAGGCTTCAGCGGGCGAGAATGTCGACCGATACCGTCACGCGCTTGAACTGTTGGCAGAGCGATATCTGATGTCGCAGCAGGCTGACTCGTGGTATCTGACCGGCCGGAACCCGATGCTGCGGGCGATCGACCTGTCAACGTCGCCATATCGTCCCTTGACCAGCCAGATCTCGTGGTCCAAGCAATTCTGACGAGTCGCTCGCTGATGAAAAGGAATGCCGCGCAAAGCGCGGCTTTTTTATCGGTGTGTCGAAAGCGACCCATACCCGGGCTGAGCGAGCGAAAAAAAAAGCCAGCCTCGGGGGAAGCTGGCTTTAAAAGTAGCCTTCTCAGCATGTCAGGAAGAGAGGCCGATGGGAGGGAACAGTCACGATCCCAAAACCACTGCTGCACTAAAAGCGATCAATTATGATCAGCTAATGTGCGTAATTCTAAAAGAATCGAAAGGATACAGCAAGGGTATAAATACGAGTTGCGGGTTTTTGTAGCGGGAAGTGTGTGCCCAGCTACTATCCATTCCATTTTCTCAAAGCACCGTCATCGACATGAACGAAGCCTCGTGAGGGATAGAACCCTACGCCGCCTCCTTGCAGGTACAGCGCGAGCCGCCCCATGTAGTTTACTGGTACGCCTGGAAACTCGATGTCAGCTGCCTCCCCTCGCATATGACGCGAATCGCCGACACCGCCGACCGCCTCGTTAGTCAACCTGGTGCGATAACCGGAGTTCAACACAATCACCCGGTGCTGGTTGTGCAAGGCAAAGAAGCCCTGCATGCCATACAGAATGTCGAACAGGACGGGGCTCATTTGCACCGCCTTGTCCGCATGGGTGTCACGCATAAGGCGGCAGATAGCGGCATAACCGGGCCAGACTAGCTTGCCACTGGCAAAAATGGACTTCGTTCACCTCCTCCCAGACGCCTTTCTTGATCTCATGCTTAACCCACAAACTGCGTGGTTTGTCCCAGAAGTCATTCCGCGTGGCGGCGAATAGTGGCTCGGTGCAGGCGGCCAGCACGCCCCCCGTCGCCATGCGAAGAAAATCACGCCTCTCCACTGGGCTCTCCCTGTTCGAATCCGGTGGGCTTGGCTTTGCCCGGTAGCTGGCAACCCTTTCTTGCGCGGTGCAAGCGATACTTGTCCAAGGCCGTCCCTGTCAACGTGATTGGTTTACCGCTGGTAGTCGATACGACGCAGGACGCTCCGTCTCCGATCCCAACAGCAACCAGCGTCTCGCGAGCTTCGAGTTCCATCAGCTTCACGCCTTTGCCTTTCGGCATCACCTTGACTTCGGACAGTGGGAAAAGAACGAGGCGGCCACCGCTGCAAACGGCGGAAACCGTATTGCCTGCGGTTTTCGCGGGCGCGTGCATGACTTCGCCCGGCTCAAGCGTTGCAAATGCTTTGCCGGCCTTTTGGCGGGTCAGCATATCCGCTCCTGCGCAGACGTAGCCATAGCCACCACTTGAGGCGATCAGGTAATTCGCCGTCTGGTCGATGACGATAACGTGCGTCAGTCGGCCGCCGCCTTGGAGCTCGATCAACGATGTGAGCGGTACGCCATCGCCGCGGCCGGTGGGAATAAGAGCAGACGCGACGTTGTAGCAACGTCCGTTCGTGTCGAAGACGGCCAAACTCGTCGAGGTGCGCGTCTCGATGCTGGCGAGAAGATCGTCCCCCGCCTTGAACGTGAGGGTCGAAATGTCGATGCCGTGGCCGCTCCTCGCTCGAAGCCAACCAGACCGAGAAACGATGATCGTGACCGGATCATCGGCGGTAGGAACGACGGCGCCTGACGTTACCTTCTCCGCGGATTCAATGAGCGTGCGACGGTCGTCACCGAACTTTTGTTTGTCCGCTTCGATCTCTTTGAGAATCTGATTTGTCATGGCTGCTCGATCCGCGAGCAACGACTGAAGGTGGCGTTGTTCGTCTCGCAACTGTGCCAATTCCTTCTCGATCTTGATACCTTCGAGGCGGGCTAGTTGCCGCAGGCGGATTTCGAGGATGTCCTCTGCCTGCACTTCAGACAGGTGAAACGTTGCTATCAGATCGCGCTTCGGTTCATCTGATTCGCGAATGACCTTGATGACCCGGTCGATGTTCAGGAACGCAACCATGCGTCCGTCGAGGATGTGGATTCGACGTTCAACCTCGGCGAGGCGATGCGCGGTTCGACGAGTGACTGTCTGATATCGGAACTCAACCCATTCAGTCAGGACCGGCACAATGCCCTTCTGCTGTGGGCGGCCATCCAAGCCGATCGTCACGAGATTGACGGATGCGTTGCACTCGAGACTCGTGTGGGCGAGCAGCACGTTCATCAGTTGCTCGGGCGTCTGGCGGGACGAATGCGGCTCGAAAACGATGCGCACGGGATGCTTCTCGTCAGAGTCGTCACGAACGCTGTCCAGCACCGACAGGAGAAGGGCTTTCATGTTTCCCTGTTCCTGCGTCAGCGCTTTCTTTCCGGCCTTGATTTTCGGGTTCGTGAGTTCCTCGATCTCCTCGAGTACCTTTTGAGTTGACACCCCGTGCGGCAGTTCCGTAACCGCGATCTGCCACTGCCCTCTTGCGAGTTGCTCCAGCGACCATCGGGCGCGGACGCGGAGGCTGCCACGGCCCCCTTCGTACACTTTATGGATGTCCGCGATGTCGGAGATGATCTGTGCGCCGCCAGGATAGTCTGGACCGGGAAGAACCGACATCACGTCACCGAAGGTTGCGTCTGGACGGCGGATTAGCAGTGAACATGCGTCGGCGACTTCACGCAGGTTGTGGCTTGGAATGTCGGTTGCCATACCCACAGCGATACCTGATGCACCGTTCAGGAGAAGCACTGGAAGGCGAGCCGGAAGCAGCGATGGCTCCTCAAATGCCCCGTCATAGTTGGGCTGAAAGTCGACGGTGCCCTGATCGATTTCCGCAAGCAGCAGATCGGCAAACGGAGTGAGCCTGGCCTCGGTATATCGCATGGCTGCGGCGCCGTCGCCATCGCGGGACCCAAAGTTCCCCTGGCCGTCGATCAGGGGGTAGCGCATCGAGAAATCTTGTGCCAGTCGAACGAGAGCGTCGTAGGCGGATTGGTCGCCGTGTGGATGGTATTTACCGAGAACGTCACCTACTACGCGAGCTGACTTGACGGGTTTTGCAGTCGCCGTCAGGCCCATGTCGTTCATTGCATAAAGGAGACGGCGCTGCACCGGCTTCTGACCGTCTTCAACGTCAGGGAGGGCGCGACCGCGCACGACGCTCATCGCGTAATCGAGGTACGCGCGTTCGGCCCATCGGCCGATCGGGATTCGGCCGTTGGGCAGTTCGCTTATATCGACGGTGCGCGACGGCGGTGGCGTATCGGCGCCACCGGCGACAGGCGTTGCAGCGTCGGCGGAGTTTGGCTGGGGCGATTCGCGTTCAGCCTCTACGACTGCGAAGAGGTCGCCGGTTCCGTTGTCGTTTGCTTCGATCATGATTGTGTTTCCCCGATTAAACGTCCAGCTCTGCCAGATCGCCGTTTTCTTCGAGCCATGCGCGACGAGACCCCGCCTCGCCCTTGGCCATCAGTAGATGAAACGCCTTCAGCGTATCGGCTAGTCCGTCATCCGGGACGCCGACCTGCAACATGCGCCGTGTATCAGCGTGCATGGTCGTCTCTCTGAGTTGTTCGGGATTCATCTCGCCGAGACCTTTAAAACGTGATATGGACAGCGCTGAATCCCGCACGCCTTCATCGGCGAGCTGTCGAAGTACCGCGACCCGCTCGGCGTCGTCGAGGCAGTAGATTTTCCGCGCGGGGCGCCCCTTCCCTTGTGCGCCCACGTCGATGCGGAATAGCGGTGGCTGGGCGATATAGACGTGCCCCCGTTCGACCAACTCCGGGAAATGAATGAAAAAGAGGGTGAGCAGCAAGGTCTGGATGTGCGATCCGTCCACATCTGCGTCAGTGAGCAAAGCGATCTTGCCGTAACGCAATCCGGCCAGATCCACTGCCGATCCGCGCTCGTGGGGATCGACGCCAATGGCGACTGAGATGTCGTGCACCTCGTTGTTCGAAAAGAGTTGATCGCGAGCGGTATCGAACGTGTTCAGGATTTTTCCGCGCAACGGGAGGATCGCTTGATACTCACGATTTCGTGCCTGCTTAGCGCTGCCGCCGGCGGAATCGCCTTCGACCAAAAAGAGTTCATTGCGAGTGATGTCAGTTGATTCGCAGTCGGTCAGCTTGCCCGGCAGCGTCGCAACACCGGACGATTTGCGCTTTTCGACTACCTTGCCCTGGCGTGCACGTGCGGTGGCTTGCCGGATCGCCAGCTCAGCGACTTTCTTCGCGGCCTCAGGATGATCGATAAGCCAGTGATCGAAGGGGTCCCTCACCACACTGGACAGCAGACGCACAACTTCCCGACTGTT
Organism: Caballeronia sp. LZ001; assembly: GCF_031450875.1. NCBI lineage: Bacteria > Pseudomonadati > Pseudomonadota > Betaproteobacteria > Burkholderiales > Burkholderiaceae > Caballeronia > Caballeronia sp. LZ001. The sequence continues at coordinate 386,026 of NZ_JARTVX010000002.1, forward strand.
GAGCTTGTCTTTGGTCTGTCCCTGAAATTGTGTATTTGTGACGGCGGCCGACAGGATGAACTGCGCGTGCGACCACACATCTTCAGCCTGGAGCGTGATGCCGCGGGGAAGCATGGCGTGGTGCTCACAATACGCCTTCAGAGCTTCAAAAAGTCCAGCGCGCAATCCAGCTTCGTGGGTGCCGCCCAGCGGCGTAGGGATGAGGTTCACATACGATTCGCCCCTTCCTGACTCTACGGTCCATGCGATCGCCCATTTCGCTCCATCACCTTCAACGATCGAGCCCACGCTCTCAGCGACGTACCCCTGACCCGTGAAGACTTCTCCAACGAGCTCCAGATCTGCAATGCGTTCGGAGAGGTAGTCGCCAATTCCGTCCTTGTAGCACCAGTTGCGTTCGTCACCGGTTTCATCATTCCGGTAGTTAACGGTGACCCCGGGCATCAGCATCGCCTTGGATCGGAGGAGTTCTTCAAACTTGGCGAGAGGGATTTGGGGCGATGCAAAATACTTGGGGTTTGGCCATGCACGTACGCGAGTTCCCGTTGTGCGAGGTCCGCAATCGCCAACCAGTTCAACATCGGAGATCTCGCGGTCGCCGTCCAGAAAGTGAACGCGATGAACCTTCCCTTCTCGCTTTACTTCGACCTCGACCTTGGTCGATAGCGCGTTTGTAACGGCTACGCCAACGCCATGCAAGCCACCAGATCGCTGGTATGAATTGCCCTTGCGAAACTTGGCGCCAGCATGGAGCTTCGTGTAGGCGAGTACGACAACGGGAATCTGCTTCGTTGGGTGAAGACCAACGGGGATGCCGCGGCCATTGTCCGCGACGGTGACGGAGTTGTCCCTGTGGACGATCACGTCGATCCGGGATGCATGCCCGTTCTGCGCCTCGTCTGCGGCGTTGTCAAGAACCTCCTGGATAATGTGCATCGGGTTTTCGGTACGGGTGTACATGCCGGGTACCTGTCGAACCGGCTCCAGACCTTCGAGCACATCAAAATCGGACTCGTCGTAGACCTTGCCTTCCTGAGTCATATCATCGCCTGTATCGAATAAATACAGACGGTATTATAGGCACGTGTAATGGATGGGCAACGCGTTTTTTTTGTCAAGTCTCTGCACCAACATCACGGGAACAGAATTCCCGGGGCGGAATGACAAAGCCCCGGCCGCTATAAGCGGAGCCGGGGCGGTGATCAATTGAAGCGCTGACGGAGAACAGATAGCCGAGCAGCGAAAACAGCCACGGCCAGACGGGTCTCCGCGACGGCTGGACTCTTGTTTGCGACAGTTGCCCTGCGGTCCGGTAACGCGCCCTGAAGATCGGTCAGCAGGACGTGAAGCGACTCGGGGTCGTCCCAAACGCCTCCCTCTTTTGCCTTGATCACGTGCTCGTTTTGAACATGTTGCTGGATGAGGGCAATTATGCGCTCGCTGATCAGGCGGACTGCGCGGCGAGCATCACTCAGATCGTCGGTCCGATCCGCGATATTGAGAATCATCTGCGACTTGATGCTTTGATGGATCTCGCCCTTGTGAACGCTCAACGCGAGAATGTCCGACCACCACCCGTTGTCGTACGCAAGCTGCACGTACGGGTTGTCAGGTCGCGCTGCGGGGCTTGCGGCGACGGGGTGTGATACTGGCGGCAGCGTTTGCACGTCATGGTGATCGGGGCGGGCCTCATCAAAAAGGTGAAACTGTTCCATTGCTCTTCTCCTGAGTGGTAGCGAGGACCGGGATAGTCCTCATACCCAGGTGATGGGCCACAGCTAGCGCTAATGCACCGGCCAAGGAGATGCGAGGTGAGAAAACGACGGGCAAAAAAATAGCCCGGCAAAAAATGCCGGGCATGGGTGGATTAGGCGATTGCGAGGCCCAGTTTCAGGCAGAGCTCCTCGTTAAGATCCTCCGCCCCGGTCATGTGCTTGTAGGCGCCTATGGGGCCACCTACGGCTTCCTCAAGCACGGGGCGAATTTTCTCGAACGCAGTGCGCCCTGCGTCGTCGTCGTCGAAGGCAGTCAGGACATCAGCGCCACGAAATCTGGAAAACCACTCAGGTCGCCAGTTCTCGCAGCCCGGAAGGCCCATGATGCTGCGCTTCGTTCCAAGCGCGACAGCAGACAACAGGTCCATGCAGCCCTCGACAATCAAGATCCGCCGATCCGATTCGCCCAGCCATCCCCACGGAGCAATCGATCCGTAGCGCAAAGACTTCACCTCACCAGGCTTGGTCTTGCGCAGGTACCGAAACTCCGCCGCCTTTTTGCTGTTCGATACGAACACCAAAGGGCGGAAGGCTGCCGACGGCGCCTTGGCCCCCTCCTTCCACAACCCGGCTCGGAGCATGAGCTCCTGACCGAGTGTCTCCAGAAGAAATTCCTTCGCTTCGTTCGGTTTCGATGGAAGCGTCAGAACGATGCCTTTCTTGCATCCGGTGCGAGTCACTTCTGGAGGGATGCCCCGTCCAGCGAGATACTCGATACCGTCGCGCGAAGGCTCAGGCAGCGCCGCAACAAGCCGTGAGATGGCTTCTGCGAGGGCCGAGTCGTCTCGATTGATAGCAGGCAGCGGCTTGGGAGGGACGTAGGACCTCAAAATGTCCTCGTCCGCACCAAGCAGCTCGGCACCTGCATCAGCGAGCGACTTCCCCCAATAAAGTGAAGCAGCCTCAACCACATCACCATGCTCACGACAGGCGTAACACTGCCACCTGTCGCCCGTGACCTTGATCTTTACCGAATCCTTTGACGACTCACCGCACTGAGGATTCGGGCAGACCGTGTAACGGATCGAGCCACTCATTTTTTTGGGGGTTCCACCCAGAAGATGCTCAAAGAACCAGTCGAGAGGAACTTTATCGCGCACCTTCGAGAAATCGACGCGTGCCGGTCTGGCCGCTGTTGTATTGCTTTGACTCATCGCGATGCTCCTGATGGAAATCCTTGGTGCAGCGTGATGTCTAACGCGGATGCGTAAGTGCGGCGGCCGGGCAGCGGCGCGGTCAGATCAGAAACGGTCGCCGGTGATCGTGTGGGTAAGGCGTCGACGGGACCCCAGAAAAGAAAAACCCCGTGACTGACTTGAACAGGCACGGGGTGGGTAGTTGCGATCAGGCGTCGGCGCCCAGAACTTCGTAAATGAGGCTGTTTCCGAAGGTTCGGAGGGCGTCGTCGTAGCTTTCGATCGGATCGAGATCATTCAGAAAATGGCCGTTAGGGGCCGACTTCTGCTGCGACTGCGCCTCCTTTACGACGCGTTCACGCTCGCTGGCGCTGAGGGAATTGCGATAAGCCGCATAGGCTGTCTCGCGAGCCTCCATTGCCTTGTTCGTGTTCGCACTCGCTGTCGCATCGATCAACTTGCGGAGCGCCTGGCGGAGCTCGACACTCGAGGCGCCGTCAGGGTTGACGGTTTGCTGGGCCCCGTTTGTTTGAGGGCGCTCCTCAACCCACTTGCCGGAGTCTGCGTCCGCCACGTAGTTGCGCGTGTTCATGTACTCGCCATCGCCAACTTCGTCGACGAGCACGCCGACAACTTCGTCGGCATATTCACCACCTTTCCAGTCGAGCTCGAGATTCACGGATTCCTCGGCTTTTTCAATCGCGTCAAGCTGCGACACAGCATCCGGCACATTCACCGGCACGCGGATGACAGCGTACAAATGGACGCGATATGCGCGGGTCGTCGTTGCGATTTGACCGTCGTTCTGCTGATTCATGTTGCATCTCCAGTTGAAGGGTTTTTCATGCGGGAAGAGATGCAGAACATGGGCCGATACAGCGGCCTAACGACACGGGCAATGAAAAAGCCCGCGATCGACAGAGTCGACTCGCGGGCTTGTGTATTTTGCTCTTTCGTCGTTTAGCAGAAGCAAATTGGTTCGATTCTTCAAATGCAGAGACGGCCTAACGGAGCGCCGCTATAGCGAACCATGGCGCCCTCCTCCGTCGAACGAAATCCGAATCGCGAATAGAAGCTACGCAATCGAGCCTCGGCCGCTGCCTCGTCGACATAGTAGCTCCCGTCCGGGGTCAGCGTCAGTGTGATCCCCAATTCGTCGGCGAGGGTGGTCGCCACTTTCATCGCTCGCGTGCCATCTCCTCTGATCTCGGTGCCGGCCATGATTTTGACGATTTCGACGCTGCGTCCGTCGCTCGCCGGCTCCACCACTACCTCACCACCCGGCAGTTTTGCGTACATCTGAGCACCGATCACCTCTGCTGCATTAGCAAGATCGACATCGACTACCACCGGCGACCTGCTGTCTTCGTGATTGCAATGATGTCCCACAGTCATGGCGCGGCCTCCTTAGTCGTTCGGTTCCATGCGGCAAAGCCGACCATCCGACTGCTCGCCGAATTCGATCGTCAGTTCAGCCGGTTTAGGTTCAATGATCGAGGTGCTCTTGCACTTTTCGCACTCAACGACAAGCCGGAAACCATACGGTTGCTCTTGCCGAAAGATGCGAAAACCGCCGCTTCCGCAGTTGCCGCAAGCCATTGGTTCAACGTTCGTTAGCATGATTTGCTCCCCAAGAATGATGCGGCCGAGCCGCGATATGCATGCAGTTCGGTGATGCGCGACAGGGACAAGCAACCGCGGGAGGGGCCTGGCCCGAGCAACACACGTTGGCAGCGTCATCTCGACACTATCGAGATGCCAAAGCAAGAGGGACGGCGTCCCAACCCTGTGCAATGACGCAGCGTTGGCGGGCTCAATTACATGCGAATCGCGCCGAGATGACTGAGCCAGAAAACGAGTGCGATTTGGCTCTATAAATTCCACTATCGGTTCTTTGGTTGCAGTAACCAATCTTTGAGGTTAAATTATTGCGACGTGTTAAGTCGCAAAACGATACTAACGAATTACGCTAACGGGATCACAGTCACATGAAATCTCTCGATCAACTCACCAAGGAGCTGTGCAACCAGTACGGCGACTTCATGAAAACGACGGAGGTTGCGATCAGGCTCAGAAGCCATCCCAATACCGTGAAGAAGATTCCGGAGGCGCAGCTTCCTCGGCGGCGCCGGCTTGGGCGCGGGGGCTGCGTCTTTCTGACTGAGAGCGTGGCCAGGTATATCGTTGACCACCACTACCCTCATGTGAGCTCGACGGATAACCGGCTGGTCTCAGCGGTGCTGGTCGGCAGTCCGACGCCCGTGGGGGACACCACCGCTGAGCGGCTGAGGGCAGTCGGCAAGGATGCGGCCAAACTGTTGCTACAGCTTTCGCGCGAGTACAAATCGTTGCCCTTCGAGGGCGACCTCGCATTGCACAAATTGGGTGTGGACCGAGATCGCGGCGAGCAGCAGCTTCAGTCCCTCACGGACAATGCGCTGCTGGACGTAGATGTGCTCGGCTTTTTCACCATTAGGCCTGAGACCCGCAAGGACCTGAACGATTCGAATGGGGGATGGTTGTGAGAGCCGCCGTCGAAAAATCCCCGGCGTTCCAGTTCTATGCCCGTGATTTTCTCTCGGATGAGAACGTCGCCGTGATGAGCAATCAGGCGCTGGGCGCGTACGTCCGCCTGATGTGCTACGCGTGGCTCGAAGGCTCGATCCCGGGCGAGTTCTCGAAACTTGCACGTCTGGCCGGTGAAAGTGTGGCCGACATGGAGCAGATATGGGGCGAAATCGCCTCCTGTTTCGATCCCCACCCGGATTTGCCGAACCGGTTTGTCCAGGCACGTCTCGAGAGGGAGCGAGAGAAGCAGGCGACCAATCGCGAAGTCCGATCTGCCGCCGGAAAAATCGGCGCGGATCGTCGCTGGAACAACGAGTTACCTGCGGAATCGCAGCGGGAAAATGGCAATGCACGATCGGGGGCAATGGCAAGCGATGGCCTTTCAACTGCATCTGCACCTGCAACTGCTTCAATGAATATGCATACCTCCGGTATGCATGTCGCCGGCGCAGCCGCCGACGGGCGGAGCGGAACCCTGTTCGAAAGTAATGAGAGCGCTGACGTTGTGAGACCGCCGCGAGCCGCTGACGCGATACCCTCGTGCCCGCAGCAGGAGATCATCGCGCTTTATCACGAGCTGATGCCAACGAACCCTCGAGTTCTGACATGGAACAAGGAGCGGGAAGCGCTCTTGCGGACACGATGGCGCGAAATGGCCGTCACGCGAAGTGATCAACTCGGCGAAGGCTACAAGACGACCGAGCAAGGGTTGGCGTGGTGGAAGCATTTTCTAAGTCATTGTGGGAATTCCGCCTTCCTGAGCGGTAGGACTCCGCCTCGAGGTGACTCAGCGCCTTTCGTCGCAAGCCTCGAATGGATCGTGCGGCCGAAGAACTTCGCCAAGATCCTCGAAGGCAACTATCACCGTTGATTATCGCTTCACCGGAGAATTTTGAATGCGTGGAAATGAAGCGCCGCATAGCGCGGAATCAGAATGGGCCGTGCTCGGCTCCTTGTTGCTAACAGGGGGCAATTGTTTCGACAAGGTGGCGGACTTGTTGGCGGACAGCGACTTCTATTATCGGAGCAACCAGATCTTGTATCGAATCGTCGGGACCTTAGTCCAGACGGGGCAGCCTGCCGACGTTGTGACGGTCACAGCACGACTGGAGGCGCTCGGAGTACTAAAGCAGGCCGGAGGCCGCGAATACCTCGAAGAGATCGTACGCGCTACGCCTTCGGCCGCAAACGTTCGCAAGTACGCAGAGGTGATTGTCGAGCGTCGCATGAAGCGGCAATTGATCGATGCATCGCGACGCATGGAAGAGCTCGCATACGAACCGGGCGATGTTCGACAGCAGATGGATGCTGCGCAGAGTCTGGTGATGCATCTGACAGAAGGATCGACGGTGGATGACGAGCCGAAGTCGATGTCCGAAGTCGTCCGTGGCACACTCGAATGGATTGACGAACGCCACAGCGCGGATTCACCATTGACAGGACGGTCATGGGGATTTAAAGGGCTCGACGACAAGACTTCGGGTCTTCAGGATGGAGACCTCGTGATCGTGGCCGGACGACCGGCCATGGGAAAGTCAGTGATGGCGCAGAATCTCGCAGAGAACGTGAGTATGGGGGTGACATCGCTTGTAGACGCTAGCGGAGCGCCGATCATTGTCGACGGTTGCCCCGTTCTAGTTTTCTCTCTTGAAATGAGTAATCTCCAGCTTGGGCTTCGATCGCTGTCGAGCGCCGGCAAGGTCGATCTGAACCTCCTCAGGTCGCCCACGCGAATGCAGAACGCTGAAGACTGGGCAAAGCTGACGGTAGCGGTCGAGCGCCTGCACAACTCGAAACTCTTCATCGACGAGACGCCGGGCATTTCTATCTCAAAGATGCACGCGAAAGCGCGGCGATTCCAGCGAAAACACGGCTTGGGCCTGATCATCGTCGACTATCTGCAACTGATGTCCGGTTCGGAGTCGGCCGCGCGTCGCGGGCGCGTTGAGGAGCTTTCCGAAATCACACGCGGGCTAAAAGCAATGGCGCGGGATCTCGGCGTTCCGGTGGTCGCCCTTTCGCAACTTTCGCGGAAGGTGGAGGAACGCGCAAACAAGCGTCCGCTTATGTCAGATCTGCGCGAAAGTGGGTCGATAGAGCAGGACGCAGACCTAGTCATCTTCATGTACCGGGACGAGTATTACAACCCGGACTCCCAATTCCGTGGAATTGCCGAGGCAATCATTGGTAAGCAACGGATGGGTGAAACGGGAACGGTGGGTCTCCAATTCGTAGGGTCTCAAGCGCACTTCAAAGACTTCGCTGGTCGGCTGCCGGCCGACGACAGCGAGACTATGGTGGGTAGGCCACCACAAGGCGCACGTGGAGGGTTCTCGTACCGGCCAAACGACTGAGCGGACGGTGGCAGGTTGGCTACGGGCTAAGGCACTGGCCCGGTGGTTGCGTATGTCACCGCGCCGACATCCATTCAGGAAATCCGGCGAGCATGATTCCTCTCCGTGTCGTGTCGTGTCTCTCTTCTCGGTCGCGTGACCTCAAGTCCGATATAGCAAAATGTTCCTCATCTCCTTCCTGCAAGTTAATTCAACTGTGATAAGGAGAGTGCACGATGGAAACGACCTGGATGCCCAAAGCAGTAGTCGAAGAGCAGCAACACATTGATGGCGTCAGCGGTACCGCGCCTGTTTTTGCCGATGAGCGACGAGCGCCGGCGTATGGAGCGTTGTTTCATTCGGCCGAGTTCTCGACGGAAGCTATCGAAAAGCTGCCCGCTCTCGCGCCATATGCGAATCAACGCGTGGCGATAGCTGCGATCGGTATGCGGATCAATCCGCTGTATGGCGCCCGTCCGGAACTCCAGTTTCAAGTTACAACAGGGGATCAGGATAGCGCCGGTTCGGGCTATTTCTTCGCTCGCGCCTTGAAGGGGTTGTCGACGCGTCGGGTGACCTTAGACGATCCTACAAAGACCGATCCAGGCTACGCGTACGCATTCTCGGATAGCGCGTCGACAACGGATGGGATGATACTTGGCTCTGCCCTCGGAACGCTACTGCTGGCCAGCGCACAGGCGACGAACCTCAACTACCGAAAGACGGGATTGACTCAGTCGATTCTTGATGCGATCGCTCGTCATGACGCTGAACGTATCGGTTTCGATGCGCGGTTCAGCACGAACGACGAGGTCATTCTGGCAGCAGGTCTGAAAGACATTCTCAACGCTGCCGACAATGGCGAGCCGTACAGCACCAGTGAATTGCTGGGTGACAGCTTCAAAGCAGCACGTGATGCCGCGTGGAGAAGTATTGTTGGTGCAAAGGCGTCGGAACTGCAAGCACCCATAGTCTCCAACTAAACAATCAAGCCCGCCGTTATGTACGGCGGGCTTTTTTTTGGGGCGATTTTTGACTTATCAGCCGATGATCGCCATTCCCGACTGTCAGGTGCGATCCGAAGAGGATGAACAGGCTAAGCTGTAATGCAGCAGCGCTATGTTGAGGGGACGCCCTCTGATCGTAAGTGTGGCAAAGCCTCCGGTCGGCCGGGGGCTTTGCCCTTTTTTTGGCCCGACTCAGTCTGCGAGTGCCGCACACTCGCTTCGAAGACGCGCTTCGTCCCAGATAGCCACACCGAGCGCCGTCGCTTTTTCCAGTTTTGTTCCCGCCGCTTCTCCTGCGACGACAGCGTGAGTCTTCTTCGAAACGCTGCTCGACACTTTGCCGCCGCAAGCCTCAATCATGAGTTGCGCTTCCTCTCTGGTCATCGATGGCAACGTACCCGTGAGCACGATGGTACAGCCGGATAACGGCCCACCTTCACGCTTGATCGTGTCGCGAGGCCTGACCAAATCCGCAAGCCTGTCGGCTTCCTGGCCGAGCATTGCGTCGGCGAAGAAGTCCATCACACTCTGCACAGTGACTGGGCCGACATCGCTCACACGGTATAGATCCTGCTCCGTAGCGTTCCGGAAAGCTTGCCAGGACCCGAACGCGGAAGCCAGATCCTTGCTGGTCTTCTCTCCGACGTTCTGAATTCCCAGCGAGAAAACGAATCGGTGCAGTTCGGGGGCGACCGATGCCGCGACCGCGTCGACGAGCTTCCGCGCCGAAACCTCGGCAAAGTTCGGAAGGCGGGCGATCGCCTCTGCATGAAGCGTGTAGAAGTCGGACGGCAGTTTGACCAGTCCGGCATCGACCAGCGCTTTGATGGTGCCCTCCGCCATTCCCTCTATGTTCATGGCGAGCCGGGACGCGAAATGCGCGAGCCGATAGAGTTGCTGGTCTGGGCAACGCAGATTGCCTGTGCAGACATGAAAGGCAGTCCCAGCCGCCTGGTGCACGGCTGAAGAGCACACCGGACAGGAAGCAGGCATCTGATACTCCGGAGTGGACGCGGGGCGATACTCGGTGAGCGTACGCACGATCTCAGGGATCACGTCGCCGGCACGACGAACAACCACCGTGTCGCCCACCCGGATATCTTTCAGCCGGATCTGGTCGAGGTTGTGCAGCGTCACGCTCGAGACAGTCACTCCTCCAACGAATACCGGCTCGATCTTCGCGACTGGCGTGCACACGCCCGTCCGGCCGATCTGGATGACGATCTGTTGCACCGTTGACGTACGCTCTTCTGCGGGATACTTGGCGGCAATCGCGAAACGGGGCGTCCGATTGTTCCAGCCGAGCTGTGCTTGTGCAGCGAAGTCGTTGAGCTTGAAGACGACACCGTCGATGTCGAAGGGGAGGTCTGCGCGGGCCGCCCCAATACGCGCGAAGAGTTCCCTGACCCCGGACTTTCCGACCACGCGAGCGGCGAGCGGACTGATCGTAAAGTGAAGTCGACGCAGACAGTCGATCAGATCGACCTGAGAGGCCACACCAAGCGGCGCGGAGCCATCGGGGAGGACGGCGCCGTATGCAAAGAAGGATAGCCGCCGCTCAGCCGTCACGCGCGGGTCGAGCTGCCGTACGCTGCCTGCGGCGGCGTTACGGGGATTCGCGAACTTTCTTTCCCCCCTCGCCTCTTGTTGCGCGTTCACAATGGCGAAATCACGCTTGAGCATGACCACCTCTCCCCGCACTTCAAGATCGACCGGTTCCGGCAGACGGAGCGGAATATTGCGGATCGTCTTGATCTGGGCGGTCACATCCTCGCCGACGGCACCATCGCCACGCGTTGCTGCCCGCACAAAGACGCCCTGTTCGTACCGCAGCCCGACGGCCAGGCCGTCGTACTTGGGCTCACCGGAATATTCGAGCCGCTCCTCCGGCTGACCAAGTTCTCGCGCGTTCGACTCAACAAACGACATGACTTCGTCCTCGGTCATCCCGTCCTTGAGGGACAGCATGGGTACCGCGTGTGCAGCAGGGTGAAATTGGTCAGGTGGAACACTTCCGACGCGCTGTGTTGGCGATTCCGCGCAGATCAGATGGGGATGCGCGGCCTCCAGACCCTCGAGTTTGCGGAAGAGGTCGTCGTATTCGTGATCAGCGATCTCGGGATCGTCGAGTGCGTAGTAGCGATGGGCGTGATAGGCCACTCGTTCGCGAAGTTCCGCGAGTTGTTCATGAACAGTCGGCATGGCGGTCATTCAGTGCGTCCCCTGTCTGCAAATGGGCTTCGGTTGGATAAACACGGCTCGGCGGTTGCGCCAGGTAACGTTCCACTCAAGAAAGCGTTCACAGCACGCAGTGGCCGCGCTCCGAAAAGAAACGCCGGGATCATAGTGCTCCACGAAAACGGCGTTGCACGGCTCAAGATCGGTTCCATATCTGCGCAACACTTCCGTTGCCACGTGCTCGGCTGCAAACGACAGGGGCTGTCCGCCGTTGTCCGCTAACTCTGTGATGACAAACAGACGGTGAAGAGCGCCTAGTTCGAACCTTGTGAGCGCATAGGCGCTATCGCCGATTTCCAGAAGTTGCGGGCCTACGACCCCGAGAAAGCGTGGGTCGACAAATCCGGCTGGCGCGGATACGCGTGTCGGGAGTCGAAACATTGTAAATGTTGTTTGGTGACGTTCGTTTCGAATACTGATAGTATTATACACAAGTGTTAAAGCCCAAATAGGGGCGAGTCTAACTGATCGCTATGGGTGAACGGGTATGGAGCGAACGCATTCTTGTCCTTCGTGCGAAGGCAAAAAACGATGCTGCGGGTTTGTGACCGAGCCGGAATCTGGGAAGACCCGAATCACGGCTGAGGCGCCCTGCGCGATGTGCGGTGGTATCGGTCGTATCAGTGACGAACAGATCAACTGGATCAACCGCGGCCGAGCATATCGCCAAGCGCGTATGGCTGTGAAAGAGACGGCATCTCAGGCTGCCACGCGGCTTGGAATCTCGATCCAGACACTGACAGACGCGGAGTTAGGACGGATCTCACCCGCGGTTCTGGTTGGCGCCCCGTTGCGGGAAGCTGCCGATGCTTAGACCGGCAGATGCAAGTCGATTTTCCGACGATTCCCGGGTGCACGCTGGATCGTCGACGGATCTGATAGCACAGGAGCTAGCAGCCCACAGGATGCGCGGATTCACGATCGAAAGCGACGCAGCATTGGAAGAAGGCGAGCTCGTGAAACTCGCGGCCTGCTTCCTGTTCGGTGACACCAAGTGGGTGGCGGGAGCCTGGCCGCGCGAATGGTCCGAAAGCCTGCTCTCCGACAAGTCACGTATCAAGCAGCTCGTCACTGCGGGCGCACTCATCGCTGCGGAGATTGAACATCTGAAGGCTACTGCCATGGACAGTATGGGCAAAGGAGCCCAGATGCCCTCCTCCATTGACATCTGAATCGGGTGCCTTGTCATGCGTAAGGCATTCAAAATTTATGTTTCCAGCCTAAAGGTCTGACCATGTTTTCAAACCTGCACATTTATCGACTTACCCGCGAGTGGGACATGACGGCTGAGCGTCTGGAGGAACTGGTCGGGAAACGGCCGTTTCAGCCATGCGGGAGCCAGGACCAGAAATCCGCCGGGTGGGTCAGTCCTCAGGAGCGCGGCCCGCTCGTGCATGCTTTGGGGCGGCAATGGCTACTAGCACTTCGGATTGAAACGAAGTCGGTGCCTGGGGATGCGATCAAGAAAGCCGTCGCGGAGAAGTCGAAGGACTACGAGCAGCGGAACGGGTACAAGCCGGGCCGCAAGGTGCTCAAAGACATGAAGGAAGAGGCACTCATGGAGCTGCTCCCTCGCGCCTTTCCAAAGCAGGCGACAATTCAGGTATGGATCAACGCTGAGTCTGGCTGGATCGCGATGAACACGTCCACGCCATCGAAGGCCGATGATGTCGTGGCCGCGCTAATTGAGACGACCTCCACTGCACCCATCTCGCTCGTTCGCACCAATCAGTCGCCCGCTCAAGCCATGGCGGATTGGCTGACATCGGGTGAGGCGCCAGACAACTTTACGGTCGACCGTGACTGCGAACTCAAGGGCACAGAAGACGAAAAGCCTACGGTCAAATACTCACGCTTGTCGCTTGAGCGTGACGAGATCCGCCAGCACATCGAGGAAGGCAAGCGGCCGACCAAGCTCGCAATGACCTGGGATGATCGCGCCAGTTTCATCCTCACTGACAAGGGGCAGGTGAAAAAGCTTGTCTTTCTCGATGCGGTGATGGAAGAGATCAATCTCGATGCTGAGGATGCTGATGCAGTGTTCCATTCGACCTTCGCAATCATGACCGCTGAGTTGTCGCGGTTCTTCCCGGATCTCGTCGAAAGTCTCGGTGGAGAGGCTGAGTACGAGGCTGAATGAAGTTGTAGTTAGGTATCCAAAAAGTATGTATATTTGTGATTGATGCAGTTACTTTCGATGTGGCGTAGTTGGATGTCGGAAGCTGGCGTCTCGTTCCAGTGAATCGAGAAACCCAGAGGGTGGTAGTAAGGACAGTGTGCACTACCTCCCACATCGTTAATCCCCACTTTGGGGTTTGGAAAGGAGACACCAGAAATGGCGTCAGTCAATAAAGTCATTCTCGTCGGGAATCTCGGCGCAGATCCAGAAGTGCGTTACCTTCCCAGTGGCGATGCAGTCGCCAACATCCGTCTCGCAACCACTGATCGATACAAGGACAAGCAGTCGGGCGAGATGCGCGATGCCACCGAGTGGCACCGCGTCTCGTTTTTTGGCCGTTTAGCGGAGATCGTTTCGGAGTACTTGAAGAAGGGCTCGTCTGTCTATATCGAGGGTCGTATTCGCACACGCAAGTATCAGGCTCAAGACGGTTCGGATCGTTACTCGACCGAAATCGTCGCGGAGCAGATGCAGATGCTGGGTGGTCGAGGTGAAGGTGGTGGACACTCGGATCAGGACCGTGGTGGGGATAACCAGGGTGGACATCAGGGCAGCCGAGGTGCCGGCAGTGCAGGTCAAGGTCGTGGCCAAGGCGGCTATCAGCAAAATAATGGTCAAAATCGCGGCCAGCCTTCCAGAAATGATTCTGATTCTTACGACGACTCCATTCCGTTTTGATTCGTGGCCATTGACGTAGAAAGTCCATAAGGCAGTAGTATTGGGGGAGAAGGAGCGTGCTGTGCGCTTGCTCCTTCGTCCCCGGGACGGCGGTCAATCCCGCTCAATAGCCTTGTTTGCAACCTTAAGGGCGTGCTGTATTTGGTTACCAACGATGTGGCGGACTTCGGGGGTAAAGCTAGTAAGAACGCCGACTAGAACGAACGTTTCCGGTTGCGAGTAATCACCGCCCTCAAGGCGTGGTGTCCAGATCCCACCGCCGCTGATTCCAGCAGGGTCCGCGACCAGTCTGCCTTCTTTGGGCGTCAGGCCGAACACGGAACCGTCAGTAAGGTGAATATTCTCAGTTTCCGGATATTCCAGAAAGATATGATCGGCGACGGTTCGACCGTTCACACGAACGTTGGTAGCTTCTGTCACATAGAAGAGTGGCTTAGCTTCAAGTTGCTTCTCGCGGCCAGTGAGGAGCGCTCGCGGGGTGCCATACGCCACGAAGCGTGCATCGCGATAAGCTGTACCGACCTCGATTCGGCTCTCGGGCAGGAACTGCTTATGTCGTCCGACAGTCTCCACGCCCTCTGCGCTCAGCTCGAGGAAGGCCACGTCGAGGAGATCAGAGGTCCCGTCCGGGTACGTGCGTCCTCCTTCGAGACGTACGCTACTAATAAAGGCATTGAGCCCCTCCTGCCGTTCCGCGAAGACCAGGCAGAATCGTTCCTTCGGAACGTCGCGGACGACGTGGGCGGCGGTAAAGATGCCGTAGCGCTCGCCGATTTTCACGAGTGTCCCTGAACCTATGGCAGCCGGTTTCGGCTCCGCGGTCATCGTCACGATCGTCACCGAGAAATCCCGTAGGTGAGCTCGAATTCGCTCAGAATCATCCATAAACTGCTTCAGCCGTTCATCCATATCACTCCCGCATTTTTGTTGCGCAACTTCACGATGATTGATTGTTGCCACGCACGCCCATCACCTTGCAGCCGCCGTGCGTCGTCCTGCCGTAGCGTACGCGCGAGCGGCCTCTGATTTTCAGCTTGCCTGATTCGCATCTCCTGAGACCAAGCCAACGCAAGGGCTTGGCATCAACTCGGAGATGATCATGGAATTCCTGCAATTTCTCAAACTGGTTCTGATCGCATTTCGCAACTGGATGTTCCGGTCGCAGGTTGTGACGGCCAAGCGCACCGATGCTTTCGGGTTCAACCTGTACGAATGTGAAGGCACGCCGAGCGTCACGCCCGGATTCTTCATCGTGAAGTATCGGCATGTAGTGAACGGGGAGGTGCACGAGCAGCATCGTCGGCGGGTCACCGTACAGGAATGGGATGCACTCCGCTCCAAGCTGGAGAGCGCTGAACAGGAGCCTGCCGTATGACGTTCCTGAACCACTACGAATGCACGTGCGGGGAAAAATGGACCGACAAGTGGAGTTGCGCATGCAACGATCGCTGTCCGTCGTGTCGCAAAGAGATCGAGCCGCATGACTCGGAGGATCTCTCGGGCGACGATGACTAATGCAGTGAAGGCTCGAATCCATCGGATTCGGGCCTTTCTTTTACGTGAGTCTGGGGCGCATAACGTTCCTGCAAGGTAATCGCACCCTCGACTCAAACAGGAGCAAGCAATGACAAACGAGCAGGCAGTCAAGTATCCGAAACTGGGCCTTTTCACGGGGCGCAACGGGACGTTCAAATCGGCGGGCGTGGTGATACGCGAGACGGCTGGCGCTGTTCAGGTTCAGCCAATTACGTCGCGTGGGAAACTGGGTACGTGCTTGATCGAGCTGCCCAGCGATCGAACGGTGTTCAGCCAGTTGGCTGATGTTTTCAGGCAACTCGCGGAGGCAGAGCCGCTAGTCGCTAAATAGCACAAAGGCGGCAACGGACTTCATCCGTGCCGCCTTTTTCTTTTGCTGGACCGTCGGGTGCCGGGGCGTCGTACCCCTCGCGCGTGGCTGCGACCCGAAACTAGATCGTGCCCGTACAGCTCGGCTGATCCAGGCCACGCACCTTCACTCGCACCGCGTCAGCGTCGATTTTGTCGATCGTCAAGTCCGTGCCGGACAGGTTGATGAACTTGAGATCGCTCGCGAACGCGCGTTCGTGCTCCGCAGTCACGCGGCCATCGCTCGACGTGCGCAAGACGCGAAACTTGGCCACCCCCTCACTGCCGCCAAGATAGACCGCGGTCAGGCCGCAAAGCGCCGGCCCGGTCGTGAGTTTCGTCGTAACGACCATGTCGCCCGGTGTCACTGATACCGTCTCGCGAGCCTCGTAGGTATCGCCGGTGGCGCTGAACGCATGGTCCAGCACCGCGCCTTCTTCCGTCACGGCGAAGAACCGGTTGGTCTTGAAGAACGAGCTCGTGTTCCGGTCGGTCTTCACGAGATAGAAGAGCTTCCCGTTCGCGTCAACGAGACGAGCGGCCGGAGCAATTCTGGCACCGGGTCTCAGCGTAAGCGTCGCATCGCCGGTCGTGAGCGACACTTCGCGCACGACTTCGACGAACGCTGTTGTCGTCTTCGTGGATACTGTGACATTGACCAGGGCTTTGCCGGCAGAGGCGGACCGCGCATCGCCAGCCTTGACGCCGTCAATGCCGTTGATCTGCTTGACTGCTGGCAGAACGGATGAGTCGGGCACGATTCCCGAGAAGGGTGACTTGATCACCGTCGTGCTTGCGGCAACCGCGGCCATCGAGAGGGTCGAAGCCGCGACCAGAAAGGCGAGTTTTTTCAACATTGAGTACCTCGTTTTTCCACTTGAATGAGTAGGCCCCATGGGCGCCTTGGAAGCACAATTCCCCCTGCCCTGGCATCAGGACCGGGGGCGTTGGCGGCACTCAGTGCAACGATCCCTGCTGGTTGCGCGCACGGATCATCGCGATCCGATTCTCAGCCATCTTGGCGATCGCAGGCTGGGCTCGCCGTCGGATCGTGTCGAGTGCCACGTCCACGGAGATATCGCCCGACACTGAGGAATAGCTCGCCTCGGGTGAGCAGCCGTCGTCGAGCACGGACTCGGCCTCAGCGTTCGCCACCACAAAGGTCGGCACAGTCTTCACCTTGAATGCCTTGAAGAGCTCCGGGTGAATTTCCCATGGGGCGCCAGCTCGGTTCACCTCGAGTGCAGCACGTTTGGTCTCCATCAGTGAGCCATCCTTGAACCCGCGAACCACCATCACCGCCCCGCTCGCCCGCGCTTGCCGCGCGAGTTCCGTGAGCACCTCTTTCGGCATCGAGAACGACACGAAGATGATGAGGTCGCTCGCACCGCGCTTGATTTGCGGCCCCTTTTTCGCCTCGGCATACTGCTGCATGACCTCGTCGAGGCTTTGCGTCCTGACCGGTGGCGGAGCCTTGATCACAGGCACGTCGGCCTTGAACGTGCCCGGTTTCACGGGCACGACCTTCTGGGCAAGGACGGCGGAGGCATCCTGTTGCTGCTTGGCCATCTGCGCGCGGATCTGCGCATCTGACGGCATTTGCAGCGACTGCGCGCCTGCCGAGATCGCGGTCACACTACTGGCCAGCAATAGCGCCGCCGCAACAATCGCGTTTGCGGAAAATCGCATATCCGAAATCCCTCCAGCCCGGCATGGGCAGTTCAGTGTTCGTTTGGGTAAGAATGGTGGAGCGTCCGATCGGATCGCAACACCGGCCGTTGATCTTCGCCGTCTGCGGAATGGGGTACAGGCGCGTGAACTTGTACTGCCGTTTGTCCATGATGATCTGCGGGTAGTAGCCGCACATCGCGTCATCACCAAAGGCCGAATACTGGGTGCCGGCCGCGTGCAGCTTGGCGAGTATCCGGGTGGTTTGAAGTCGCGCGCTCTGCTCGTTGCTCATGTGCGCTTCGTTGTTGCCCGTGAGCGGATACATATGCCCGTAAGTGCCTGCCGCCCAGAAGATCGATTGCAGCGGAAATCCGGCGGTGGCCGCCACAGCGTCCGCAGACATCGCCCCGATTGCCAGCATCCCCCCGAATGGGAACGCGTAAGGCGTGATGATGCCGGCCAGCTCGTCATCGTTGTGGGTAGGATCGGCAAACGATACCCACGGGATGTCGATGCCGCGTTGGTCCATGCACGTGTCGTCGAGGATTGCGCCGAGCACGTACATTGCGGGATTGATGTAAAGGTTCACCTGCATAAACGAAGCGCGGGTCTCGCCAATCTCCCCGGACTGGTCATCCGATACCTGCCCGAAGGCATCTGCGTTCACGCCTGTGCTGACGCGTACCCCGCCGAGCAGCGGAAAACAGCCGGGGACGGCCGTCACGTCGGTCATCATGTCGAATTCCCAGAACGACGTAGGGATGCCGACCTTGGGCGGGTTCTGGCAGAAGCAGAATGCCTTGCCGCTGCCTGAGTCGAAGTCCTCCTGCCCGCTGGAGAGCAAAGTCATGCTGCCGAACAGCTTGATCGGCATCACGCAGGACCAGCAGACATCGGTGATCAGATTCGGAAATTTGCCCTGACAGAGATCGTCGGCGTTTGCCGATGACGCCGTGAAGAACAGGCCGAAGACGAGACTGAAGGCCAGAAGGATTTTCTTCACGGTGCGAACTCCTCGATCTGCAACAGTTTCCCCTTCTGGGAGAGGACGGCCGGCACGCGCTTGATACCGAAGTGGTGGACGAGAATGCCTTGCTGATCGAAATAGACCGGTCTGTGCCACGCGCGGTCGAGCTTCAGGAACGACCCGGCGACGAGAACGACTTTATCGCGGGGATTCGCGTCGATCCGCTTCTTCGCATAGGCGACCTGCCGCTCGTCGCGGCCGTCGATGAACACGATCGACTTCGACAGCGCCGTATAGTCGAGCGGATTGATCTTCGTACCGGCGGGTACGAGGATATTGCCCAGATGGTCCTTGACGTTGTCCGGGTACGTGTACGTCGGATCGAACGTCCATACACGTGGGCCGGTGGCTGTTGTGATGCCCGGAAGCGGCTTGGGATTTTCCAGGTTCGAGAGCTGCTTCTGCCTGTAGTCTTCCCAGAATTTCTTCAACTGGCCCTTCTTCTCCATCTGGGTCAGACGACCCTTGATCATGTCGATCGCGTCCTGCTCCTGGATGCTCCAGGTATTGCCATAGTTGCCGAGGTCTTCGGCGGGCGACAGGGATGCGAACAACGACAGAGAAAGGCCGACGACGCATGGAATGATGCGTTTCAACTTCATTTCGGCTCCGATTGGCGTTGCACTGTAATGGCGCTAAGCGGTTGCAGCGGAAACGAGGCGCTGGGCCTGAGCGTTTCAAACGCTGAAACCGCAGCCGTAGATCCGGCCGCGGTTGTTGTCGTCACACCGTCTCTCGGCGTAACGGAGGCAAAGCGCCACGCCTACTTACTTGCCTGCGTTCAGGAATGCGTCGATACGCTCCGGCGCTGCCGCGCCCGGCAGGATGCGCCCGTCTTCGCTGAACATCGTCGGCGTGCCACGGACACCGAGGCTGTCACCCAGCGACGACAGCTCTGCCAGCGGGTTGTCGCACTTCGCCAATGCCGGCGGCGTGCCGGTGGTCAGCAGCTTGTCCCAGGCGGCACCGCGCTCTTTCTCGGGCAGACACCAGATCGATTCCGATTTCGCGCGTGCCTGCGGATGCAGCGAATCGAGGGGGAACATGAACGTGTAGATCGTCACGTCGTCGAGCTTCGGCAGGGTATCGCGCTCGAGTTCCTTGCAGAACGGGCAGTCGGGGTCCGTGAAGAGGTACAGCTTGCGCGTGCCTTTGCCCTTCACGCGCACGATCGCGTCTTTCAGCGGCAGCTTGCTCACGTCGATCTTGCTCGCCGCTTCGCGCTTCGGCGCGGTCAGATCCTGACGCTTTTCCATGTCGTAGAGGCTACCGAACAGGAAGTAATGACCTTCCTTGTCCGAGTAGGCAATGTTTTTGCCCATCGTCAGCTCGTAGATGCCCGGCAGCGGCGAGGCCTCGATCGACGTGAAGTTTGTATTCGGATACTTCGACTTGAGCGTCGCGAGAACGCTGTCCGTTTCGGGCGACGCGAATGCAGCGACCGACAGGCCAGCCAGCAGGAGTGCAGCAGCAAACTTCTTCATGGAAATCCCTCAGTTATTGAACGTGCCGTTCCGGATGTTACGTGTACGTGTTAGCGATAGTCAAGCTTTTAGATACATAACACGTGCGTGTACGTCCATTGTATTTTAAAATTTCGGGGTGGATATCACTAACGGGACGCGGGTGATGCGCGAGCTGAAACCAACGAAAGAAGCGTATGAGGCGCTTCAGTTCGCCTATGACTTCTTCAATGAACGCCTTTTCAATGGCGAGTTGCGGGGGTGCCTTATCACGTTGAATCGCACCGGGCGGTCGTTCGGTCACTTTTCACCGCAGCGTTTCGTGAACCGAACGAGCGATATCACTGACGAAATAAACCTAAATCCGGCCCTGTTTAGTTCACGCCCTGTCGAGGACGTTTTGTCGACTTTGGCTCACGAGCAATGTCATCAGTGGCGAGAATACGCAGGGACGCCACCGCGCCGCTGTTATCACGACAAGCAGTGGAGTAGCAAGATGCAGTCGATCGGTCTTCAGCCAAGCTCGACTGGTAGTCCTGGCGGAAAAGCTGTTGGCGAAAAGATGTCCCACTACGTCGTGCCTGATGGACCGTTCATTAAGGTGTGCAAGGAACTGCTGACGCATTCGTTCGGGATCATTTGGTTTGATCGATATCCGCAGCTCTCCGGAAAAGACTACGCATACGCTGGAACAGTGGCGGTGCCTGCCAAACTCGCTGTGGCCACGGGAAGCCGTGGCATTGAAGTGTCGTCCAACATCGATGAGGGTGAGCCAGAGTCGGAGGAAGAAGGCAGCAAGCTAGATGGCGCGTCTGTCGAGCTTCCAGTCTTTTCGCCAATACCGATGGAAAATGGCCTCGAAATCGCGGGAGTGGTTGGCACCGGAAGCTCGTCGGGCGGCAGATCGAACAGCAGCAACCGGGTGAAATACTCATGCGCTGGCTGTGGGCGGAATATCTGGAGTAGCACTGGCCTGAACGCGAACTGCAACGACTGTAACAAGCCCTTCGAGCAGCGCGGCTGATTAAAACAACGATGACAAAGGTGAGGAAAATGACAGCCATGGCCGTGCACATGCGAGGATGGATCGGCGTGGGCGATGGGAATCGCCGAGTGACGGTGAAGCTCGAGCTGGTTCCCTGTCGCGCCGACGTGGCAACGACAGTCATGTCAATCGACTACATTGAGGCGCTCTGGGAGCGCAGTCTGGCTGATGCGATCGACGACGACGAAATCGTCGGTCAGATTGACTGGGTCGAGATAATCGGCGAGCGCGGTCGACCGCTCGGCGCCGCCCTGGTCAGATTCGGCTCAATGTGCTGGGAGCTTGGGGCAGACATAACAGCCGCCCGCTTCGAGGAGTGTGAACGAAGAGTCTTTTGTAGCCTTGAGAACGGTGAAGACGCGAGTTACTACCGCGCTCTGATCTCAGCCGCAGAAACCCATCGATCCGAAACCAATAATCTTGCACAACCTGCACTCGTCGATGCGTGGATCGAGGGCGGAAAAAAGCCCCGGGTGCACGCCGGGGCTACTGCTGGTTAGGTCTATGTGCAATGCGTATAGCGCATTGCACATACAAGGGTTCATCCGAAAACGACCTCGCGGCTAAAATCGTGAAGGCCTTCGCGGAATCGCTCGTTGCACGCGGGCTTGAAGTAGTAGGAGACGCCATTTTTTTCAAGGTAGACATTTTCGTTGCCGACACTCGTGACGTTCGCGATACCGACTGCCTGGATCTCGGCGTCTGTGTCCAGAGAAGATGGCTCCAGCTTGCGTATTGCATCCATTGCGGCCGATTTGACCTTGCCACAGGCGTTGAGATGCACGGCCCTTAGCTGGTCGATCAATCCGCAAAAAGCCCACGGATCGCCGGACAGTCCCTTTTCTATAACGGCCTCAAGTCGTTCATCCCTGCCCTTGCTGGTGTTGCGAGTGAGATCGCGGAGAACTTCCGCGGCTGCGACCGTTGCACTCTTTCCTGCGGCGCTAAGCGAATTGATTGGCATATTTCATTCTCCTGTTGTTGAGCGTTCGGAAGCGTCTGCTCCGGGGTTAAAAGTCCTTGCGTGCTGGAATGGTTAACAGGCGGGAATAACAACGCCCCGAACAGAACAAGCTCAGATCCGGGGCGTGAAATATAAGGATTGGTCATCGCGAACGCGTCAGCCTGCGAATCTCAGCGGCGATATGGGAGTCGCCCTTCACATGCTGACGAACGGCGTGCTGCGCGCCGGTAGATGGAACAGTCCGAGCGGTGATTGGCTCGTGCCGCCTGGGAACGTTCCATAGGTTGATCGGAGGCAGCGTAAGGTCGGGAAAATGCATCGGTTTCTCCTGTCAGGTTGTCTTGCAGGAGGTGATGACGCACGCGGGACAAGAAACCGCTCCCGGCGCTTGTATCGGTGGGTGGGTTGGTCGACAGCAGGGGCCGGCGGTTATTTTCGTGCGTGGAACATATCCGTTCAATAAGATAACGGAACAGTCACCATGAAAAAACTTGCTCTCGCGACCTTTCTTGCGATGCCAGGGTCATTCGTAGTTTTGGCGGTCTTGTGTTTGCATCCCCGGACGCGAGCTGGGATTGTCGATGCGGCCGGTTTGAACAGCCTCATCGCAGCGCTGAATCGCCATGCCATTTTGTTGCTGCTTGTCGTAGGCCTGTGTGTGAATGCGCAGATAGATGAACGAACGAACTGAAGTAAAAGTCAGAATCCCCCGGCTCGACGCGCGGGGGATTTTTTTCGTCGGTCGGAGGGCAAGCAACGGCGGAAAAACAAAGAGCATGACTCACGGCTACACGGGGTGTCCGCGTCGACTAGGGCCCTCAGTGTCACTTGAAGAAGTTCTGAGTTGCGCACGTGCTTTACCGCTGCTCATTGAAGCAATAACGGAGGTTACCGGTTGCGTCGGGCTCGCCGCAGCCAGCGCCTCGAAGGTGTAACTTGTCAGATGCCGTCTGCGTGGCATGCGAAAGCCGGGACTGGGTCTCACGCGGCAGCGCGCTGGTCGCCTCATCGGCTATGGAACTTGCCTGCGTCTTCGCGCCTGCCAGGAAGGTCTTCGCAGCATCAACCCAGTTCAGCATCGACTCGACCGATGCGCCGTTTGACGAAACCTTCGATTCCGGCGCGGCAGCCGTCGGATTGCGATCGTCCAGGGCGTTCGAGACGAAGTGATAGCCGCAGCCCGCGACGAGCAGCATTAGGATCAGACGCATGCAGTAGCCTTGTCGGTAAGATATCGTGTTGATATTTTATCAGTATCAATCAGATACTTAAAGCGTACGCATATAGCAAGGGTTTTGGAGCAAGACTATGTCGAAAATACGTGGACGGTCGTATCCCGCTTTTTCGACATAGTTTTACTCGGCAACGGTTTTCCGACATAGTATTGCTGTGCTGACTCTAGCGGTGCCGCGCATTCGCTAACCCCGGAGTAAAGGTGCTTGCGCCCACGTCGGGGATTTGGTCTAATCTTTCACATGGCAGCGGCGACGCTGCTCCCCCATCCCTCCGATGCTTGGCTCGCCAGGCGTTGTGGCGGATCTCCTGAAGTTGGGAAACAACCGAAAGGTTGAACTTGCGACCACGAGGCCTGCCCCTTAAAAAGGGCAGGCTTTTTGGTTTGTGGGCGTCCACCGCCGCGCCGACTACCGCCGCTCAGAAGCCTGCTTCCACTTGCTCCATGCAACCTTCATTCGTTCCGCAGTAATCAGTGCGAAGCCGAGACTCTCGCTTACAGCGACTGTGCTCGCCCCGGACTCGAACATCCCAGCAACGAACGAGTTGCGCATGGTCTGAGGGCTGGCCCGCTCCGGCCGCACGTCGGCGACCCCGCTCGCACAGACAATGGCTTCCGTGATCCGCAACATCGTCACAGAGTGCATAGGGCCGCCGTCCACCTGACCCGGAAACAGTGTCGTTGACTGCGTGCCACCCTCGTTCAGACCGCTTGTACGCTCCGCAAACCAGCGTCGCAGCAGGCCCACCGCAAACGGCTCCGGCATCGTCCTGTGTGAGTAGCGAGACTCTTTCTTGTCGACTTGCAGCCACGGCTCACCCTTGGTCGGCATGCAGCTAACAGTCAGCCCCGCGGCCTCAGATACCTTCAGCCCGGCTCCGAGAAAGGTTGCTACGATGGTTCGGTCCCGAAGCTCACGCCATCTGGACATCTGATCCGGAGCTGAGATCGGGGACACCAGATGCGCAACGAGCATCTCCCGCTCCGTCGGCGACAGGAAACCGGTTGGGCGGTTACCTTCTACCGCTTTCCAGGCTGCGCCGGCCTCCTTCATTGCAACGGCTGCCGGATTCAGGAAGCCCCGAGGGGGCTTGCCGTCATACATCGCTGTCAGTGCGCGCTCGATCAGCTTTCTATATCGGTCTCTCTGGCTTCTGTTATCTGGTAGCCCTTCAAGGAACAGGCTGATGTCTGCTGCGCTCAATCGGCTTAGACGTACGTGTCGATCTGACAAGAAATCCACGAACTTACGCCATTGCACCCTGTAAATATCAGCCGTGGACGTGTCTAGCTCGGGCGAACCCAGTCGGCCGGTTTGTAGACTCCGCAACCAGTTTTCGAACGCCTTCATGGGATCGGCCTCCCACTCTGAAGGCGCTGTAGGGAACAGACTTGACTGTGTCATCTGGGGCATGGATATGTCGTGGGTACGGAAAGCGCCGACTGTTAGCTGCGCCATTGGAGTTGCTCAAATACTAATCACATTTGCGACGTGACGCCATAGTGCTCCGGAGTAAAACCATGTTGAAAATGCCAGATCGAAACCGACGCGCCGGTTGACCGACGCCGTAATCTTCTTTCTACGCAGATCGGCCTCATGCGTACGTCTTCCTGGAAAGCATCTCCTGCCGCACGTTCAACTTTCCACGGAGATAACCGATGAGCAAGCAAATTTCCGCAGTTGTGGCACAAGTCCTGGCAATGGCTGCGTCCGTCGAGCACGTTCTTATCAATGACACGTTGGCGAAAGTTCAGGTCGCCGAGCCGGCTGGCATCGACGGGACTGACGTGCTGTTTCTTGACTGGTTCGATCGGACCGGGATGGAGATGTCGACGCGCTTCAACGAAGAGAACATCGCCGCTGGTCGCTGGGTCGGGGACGCCTTCGTCGCACAGGATTTCGAAGGTGATGCCCACTTTCTAAAGTTCCCGCAAAGGGTTTTCCTGAAGCCCGACCTCCCTGTGCCGCTTGGGGACAACTTCGAGAAGCATCGGGGCGAGCTATCGGCGGGATTGCAATCCCTTTCGCAAATGCGCGACGGGAACGCCGTGATTCAGGAGGTGATCAACCAGCTTTCTGCGCTGCTAGCCGGTGCTCCCGCTGATCTGTTTGCAACGCTCTTTCCTGAGCAGCATGCAGCGATGCTTGCGGTTCACGAGATCAATGTTCTTTCGGAAGCAGAAGGAGGCTACGACTGGAACAGGCTCTCACCCGCGCTTTCGGGCATCAGCAAGGCGCTCGGCCACGTTCGCGAATGACCTGAAAGTCGTTTCTTCCTAACCAACCTAAATGCCCCGCGAGTTTTGCTCCGGGGCATTTTTTATCTGGTGGTTCCTGAGAAATAAAAAGCCCACCGGACAGGAATGTCAGGTGGGCTTGGGTGGTTTAGGCGGAGGCCCGCGGTTCAAGAACCGTGACCTTCTTGGGGACCATGACGGTCTTTTCGACAGGCGTGTATTCCTCGAGCAAGTCGATGAACGCTGACCTTATCTCGTCACACGCTTGATCAAAAGCGGTGACAAGTTCGACACGCCGACGCAACTGATCAATCGACCATTCGGCAAAATCCTCGTCCTGATCCAGTGCGCGACCGGAGTACGTTACGAGATGGCGTGGCGACTGGGCGAAATTAACTCGTCCTCGGTCACCTTCCGCACCGCACCGGCCGCAGCGATTCCCCAGTGTGCAGTCCTTCAGCTCACGTTTCAGCCTGGCGATCAGCGTCAGCTTTTCGTCGTCTGAGAGCGTGAGAGCTTGAATGGCCGACTGACCAAGATACACCTTGTCGAACCATGCTGAATTGCTCCGGAGGATTTCGGCGCCGATGATGGCCTCTGCGCCTTCCAGCGGTTTTGCAACCCGCTTGAAGTTGCGTTGACCACACGACGGACACCACGACTTGTGTTCGGTCGACTCGTATCGGGAGTGGTACACGACCAGGAAGCCCCCGCTCCGCCCATTTGTTCCGATCGTGTAGTCTCCGTGCATCGCCCTGGTGAAATTGGCGATCGGCTCATCAATGTGGTCCCAGTAGTCCTCGACGCCGAGCAGCTTGTAGGCCGCATCGACCTGTTCACTGGTCAGTCCGAGACGATGAAACTTGATGCAGTGCGCGTACGAAGTGCTTCGACTGTTCACGTTTAAAGTGTGGTAGCGCTCATGCGTCTCAAGGAACGAGATCATGGCTTTGCGGGACCGACGGTCGACAGCTTTTACGAAATGAGGCATGAAGATCTCCTGAAAAGGAAGGAAAAGACCCCTTGCGAAGGCCTGACGACGAGGTATGGCGAACACAGGCAGTGAAAGCGGCCGAAAAGAAAAAACCCTCTTCTCACGCATGGCGTAGAAGAGGGTCTGGGATTCCTGACTGGAAGGCTGGAATCGGTTATAGAGGCAAGGGTTCTACGCGATGCGTAACCCATTGGCCATTAATTCGCAGGTCCGTGAAACGGCAACCGTTGAGGACGTAGATGTAGGTGTTTCCTGCCGAAGCTCGCGATACCATGTTGGGATCTCCTGATGGGATTGACTTTGCGACTTGGAGATGGCCAACAGGGAAAGAGAAGATGAAAAAGCCCCCAGTCGCACAAGAGAAGATGTGCGCGCTGAGGGCGGACGTTAGGCCTATTCCGAGAAAGCGATCGTTGCGATCTGCTGCGGCTGAACGAGTGCGAATGTCTCGGGCTCCAGAGGCGTCCAGACCTTCCACATGCCATCGACCATTTCGAACGGGCCCTGCGCGATGAAGGAACGACCGTTGGCGAGCTCCACTCGTGCTGTCGATACGTCGCTGTTGCGGCCGAGCGTTTTCCTTTCGGCGTCACTCAGCCCATCCACCGAACATCCTTCCGCCAGATACTTAACGAGAGTTGTAGCCGGAGCGACAATCTGTTCGGCGACGGCGATGAGTCGAGAGGTAATGCCCTCAAGCGCTTTTTCCCGCAAGGGCTCCCGCGCATAAGCGAGCTTGAAGTCGACATCCATGTCAGTGGGCTGGATCGAATAGCACGGCTCCCACGTGTCCCCACTCCATTTACTGATCTTGGCCTTGCTCTGATAATCGATCGAATCCACCGTGATCTCGATGAGCATGAGCGCCCCCGCGAGTTCGATCAGCTTTCTGAAAAAAACCTGTTGACCCGAACGGCCGAGTTGCGTGTCGATGACTTTCACTTGAATCTCCTGAGAAGGGTTGACGATGCGATCAGGAGATGACGCACACGCAATGCGACGATCCGGCAATGAAAATGCCCCGTCGTCGCAACGATAGGGGCATGATTGATGCGTTTAAGCCATGGCTGACATGGTGTCGCGCAAGGCCTGCTGTGCGAGTTCTATCGTCCGCTGATACTGATCGGCCGTTTTCGGCCCGGCCTCGCAAATCCCATCCAGTTGGCGAAGTCGTGCGAGATACTTCGCATACTCCCTGTCGATCGACCGCGATCGGATATGGAAAAGCCGCGGATCGGCGTGTACGGTTTCGATGAACGTTTCCTCTGTGATCTCGCCGGCGCCGAGACTGGCCATCAGCAATGCATGTTGCAGATACACCGGGCGCCATGCCGACTGATGCGTTGGAAGAGCGTACAACGTACCAGAGGGGTCTGGCCAAACGACGTTCGAGTTCAGGAGCTGGGAGCAGGCGGAGCCGCACGCATCGAAGGGAGCGTCGATGGAACGAAGTTCGCCATCGATCACGTCGAACCACGCGTGACTTCGGTTGAACAGGCGGTCATCAACGATCGAGTTCTGCGAAGGGCCAAACACCACATACCCCGTTTCGCCGAAGACACGCAGAAAACGTACGACAAGCGTGCCTGGGACCGAAGTTGCCCGCCAGCATGCGTGCCTGAGATAACTGTCGATGCCAAAGCCCGATACTTCCCTGGGAAGTCCACTGTCAATCTTTTGATCGACAACGGATACCTGCCCGCCAGCCATCATAAGAACGTAGGCTGCGCCCTCTTCTACCGCGAATGCTTCGGGCAGGCACAACACGCCGAGCAGCACCTGGCCCGAATCGGCGTGTCGAACCACGAGTCGACCGCTGGTCGGTTGATGCAATACAAAGGATTTCATGACAAATCTCCGTGTCGTTGATTAGGCCCATGGTTATGCGGCACAGGTTGACCTAAGGTGATAGGAGTGACAGTCAAAGAAAAACCCCATCGGCTATGAGCGCGATGGGGCTTATGGGGTTAGTCCTGGAGGATGGCGTGTCCAACGGCGTCATCCCAACGGCGGGTGCCGTCGTCGATCAGCGCGGCGATCCGTTCCGGCAACTTCTTGAGAAAGACGCGGTCTGCGACGGTTTTCAGGAAGCCTGTCTCCTCGGATTGCACGAGTAGGCGAAAGCAGCGATCCAGCGGGTTGTCCTCGATGACGAGGAACCCTTTCAGCTTCGAGGTATCGACCTTGAACTGAAGGGCCGCATCACGGCTGCCCAGCAGTTCTTCCGGAACGTCGCGATAGACGATGTGTTCGATGTCGGCGCCTGCATCCACCAGAAGCTGCCAGAGCGTGCGTTGCCCGTCGGGGGCGCGGAGCACTTCGACCAGTTCGACCAGGTGAAGCAATGCGGCCGAAGCGATCTGCGTGCGATCGATCGGAATTTTTGCGGCAACGAATGCCGTTTCTTCTGCTTGCGAAACAACCGTGTTCATACTCGATCTCCTGAAGGGATAGTGGGCGCATAGGGGACTTGCGATCGCCTAGCCCGTGGAGATGGCGCACACGAACGTAGAATGAAAAACCCCGTCGACGCCTGATCTGGCGACGACGGGGTATGGGAAGTTAGGATGCCGGTCTCTACTGACAACTCTCGCACGAGCCGTCCAGCGGGCAGGCGTTCTCCTGAGGCGTGATACCCGCGAGAAAGTCATCCTCCGCGGTTTCCTGCGTTTCGCCTTCCGGCTGGTTACTGGCCTGATTCGGTTCCATGAAGTGGTCCCTATTCTGCATGGTCAAGTAGCCGAAGCTTCCACCTCGCGGCCACCGATGGTGACGACCGCGAAGTGAAAAACGGGCTCGGCCGGACTGACGACGCCGTCGCTTGTGCTCGACGCCAGTACTCCGCCCTCGTTGACGCTGTATTCGATGAATTCACGTTCGAAGTCGGTCAACCTGATCCGGTCACCTCGTGCTGTGAGTGCTGCACCGTTGTGGAAGCGCCCTCCAGATCGAACCATGTCCGGTGTGATCGCAAGAGCAAGCTCGAAATTGTCCTTCCTCCCGTCTGCATAAGTCCGAGTAGCGCGGACCTCGGCAAGATCCCCTACCGTTCCAATCTGTGCGACTTTCAAAGCGTTTCTCCTTTTGGTAGCCCTGGCGCTCCGGATATGCGCTACATCGCCCTGTATGTGGCGGCGGCTAATAACGCGTAGGCATACGATGCAAGTATTGATATACTTGCTCACGGGTTTTCTGTTTCCTGCCGCTCGCCCTTGGTTTCCAAGGTGGTGAAAACAGCGTGGTAAAGCTTTCTGATGCCCAAGTCCATATGAACCGGCGTCGACAATTGCGAGCACTCGAAATGCCACCGTTCAGAAGGAAATCATGGGTCTGGAATCCTATAAGGTGCGTGCGTCGCGCCTCGCCAAACATCTCTACGAAAACTTCGGGTTAAGTCTTTCCGCGAGCGAACGCCTGATTGCGATCGCGGCAGAAGAAGGCATCCCCCGCGCAAACTGGAATGTGCTTGCTGCACGCGCGGCCGACGAGCCGCCCGTCGCCAATCAGTCGGAACTCGTCGCGGGGGCCGCTGGTTCAGGGAAGAGCGTCTATGCGAAGCGGCGGCTGGTCGAAGCTGTCGCGGCACAGCGACCGGTATTGGTAATTTCACCCTTCAACGAGTACCAGCAACTGGTCAAATCGATGGGGGGCAGAGAATGCGTCGTCAGCCCTGACGGCGAAGTAACGATGTCCAAGGGCATCTCGAATATCTGCCTGCTGACGTGGGACGGGTTTGCCGCTAAAACACCGCGAATCGCTGCAACCTGCAAGGACCTTGGGTTCCAGAAGCCAGATCTCAGAGAGATCTTCCTCGTCGCCGACGAAGTCCAGTTGTACGCTCATGAGCTGTGGTTCCTGAAAATGCTGAGCGAGCTCGCGATTCACGAGTGTGCGACGGTCACACTGGTCACGCAGGATGCGCAAATGGCCGTCGTGCCCGCGATCGCGGCCAAAGTAGAAACCCTCCGACTGTTCAGGCACCATGACTTCGCCGCTCGAAGGCAGTATGGGGATCTGATGGCGGACCAGATGCGCGGGCTCGGTACAGGACAGTCGCTCGCGAAGAGAATCAAATTCCTCCCGGCGGCATCCGAACGGGACCCTTCGGAAAGGGGTGGTTCTGAAGTGGTGATGCCGGCTCTGCAAGACTCCATGGCACAGGTAGTGATGAACATCATGGGTGAGATCGAGACAGCCCTGGGTCAGTCGGAGCGGGTCCGGACAGATTTCGATGAAGCCAATTAGCAGAGCCTGCCGTGAAAAAAGCCCCGGGTTATTCGGGGCTTTTTTATGAACGTTTCTTCTGCGCACTACATCTCGTCAGCATCCTCCCAGCACCAGCAACCGGCGCCGATCGGATACGCAACGATGTCGGCCGCGTCCACGTGAATCCGGACGGATGCAAACACGTAGTCTTCGTCGTCGCCTTCGAGCCGCGCCACGAACGCATCGCGGTCGGCATCGAAATGCATGCAACCAATCAGCGTCGCTAACCGCGTGGCCTCCTCCCGCGTAAAGTACGGCATTGCCCACCCGTTCCAGCGACGACCGTCGCTATAAGCCGGGAGCGAGACCCCATCGTCAAGCCAATCACCCGTGACGTTCACGCGAGCGAACGGCGCCGGTTGCGCGACCGAGAATTTCTGATCAAACTCGGCCCGGTTCATCCGGTGCAGAAATCCACCGCCCTGCGGGAAAAACTCTACCTCGTCTCCCATTTTTGATACTACGATGCGGTATCCGTCCGCGTCCTGATACTCGCGATCGGCTTGCAGGTCGTCAGTCATGTTGCTTGTCCTCTCGGTTAGGTTTTGGCTTAACGAGCTGGAATGAACCACATCCGTAAGTAAGGCTTGCCACCCGCCCCTTCAAGTATGCCAGGGTGATGCCGCGGTGTAGTGATGGCGCTGAACATGTAAAAAAGCCCGGCTTCTCGAAGGAGAGCCGGGCTGGTGGGTTAGACAGGCATCAGGCCGCCATCGAGAACAGGTCGCCCTGGATGACTTCTGGTTCCGGGGCCTCGCCGATCAGTTTGCTGTGTTCCGCGTCGCTGATCGAGTGCTTCACGAGATACGCGTCGAGTTCTGCCGCCGTGCAATTGAGTCTCTCGGTCAGATGCGCGAAGTACTGGCCCCGCTTGGCAATGTGCTGATACCGCGCCGCCATGCCAGACGGAAGCTTCACGATCTCCTCGTTGAGCCAGAATCGTGCTGATTCGATCGCCGAATGTCGCCGGCTTTCGATCATCATCGATTCATACTCGCACGTGACGAACTGACAGGCTCTTTCTGCATCGACCTCGAGCCCATCCTCCTCCTCGAACCACACCGTTCGCTCGCCGTTCACCTGGCGGTGCGACAGCGGACGTTCGGGGTGAAGGTAGGGGTTCCACTGCTCTGCCTTGTAGTCCCGCAGGCCGTCGGTCGGAGCGTCGCGGTCAAAACTGCCAACCGGAAACCACCGCTTTGCCGGGATCGGAGACTTGGGAAACGTCTCCAGTTTGGGTACCGGGAACCGCCTCCCCAAGATTCTGATCTCGTACCACAATGAGACCGCAGGAAAAGCATGGGGGGCGTAGTGATGCATCGACCATTGGAAGTCAACAGCGACGAGCTGTGCAAGCGAGACGTTTTCGAACTGGGGCGTCGTTAGGCGCCGGTTCTCGCGCGTGTCAGGCACTCTGCCAGCACAGATATCGGCGTCCATCTGTTCCGCCCTTTCCTCCTCGAGAACGTCCAGGGTAATTAGATACGCCAAGAGGTCTCGCCTGAATCCCAGGCTGTAGACATCAGGGCGCACGGGCAAATACCCGGCCTCGCTGATCTGCCTTCCCACCAACTCCCGTCTGCTTAGGTCATATTGCGTAGCCATCAGGAGGTTGCGGAAATCGTTGAGCCCTCGCATGTACTGGTGCCTGGGTTCTCTCAACATAGATTCCATGCTCTTGTCCGACTGGCCAGCGATCGTGCACACCCAGCAACCAAACCTGGGACCACAAGGAGCCTTGTTGCCTCCGTCGCCCAGATTGATCCCACATGCGCCTTCATTCGCTTCGCGATAAAGCTCGAAAAGTCGATAGATGCTCGCTCCGTCCGTGAAGGTAGGGAAAGGCGCCGTCGTCGGGTCCAGAAACAGCTCCAGCAGATCCCAAACGTCCTGCAACTCCCATTCAGCGATCAACGAGAGCGACAGCCGACCATTCACATCGCGCACTGGAACAACGGATGACTCGCCACGTCGCGACATTTTGACTGCCCGAACTTTCGATTCACTGAACCTGGTACCGATGACAGCAATAGGCTCGTGGAGCCCTCTGGAAGTCGCGCTCTTTAATAGCTCGGATGCCAAACGTTGCTGACTCCTGACCTTCCAATCGACGCTGCATGACCTGTGCTTAGAGTTCTCTGGGAACCGCGGCAAAGTCCCCCGACCGATTGTGCTAACCACGAACGAAGAAGCGATCGAAGGGTGAGCAAGCTTCACCTCTATTGGCAGAGCTGTCTTCCATGCGTGCGCGGTGATTTCGTCATGAATGTCCAGCAGGTGGCTTTCCATCGCAGGGTTCTCCACCCCCGTCGATGCGCTCGTGACATAGTGTGTAGATTGCTGCACGCCCTCGAGCTTGGCACGGCGAATCGCCTCCATGCAGAGCAACGTGGTTGTCATCGAATCTTTCCCGCCGGACAGTGCCATGGTGAAAGTTGCGCCCTTCCGAATCAGGTCAAGCACTACGTTGATTGCAGCCTCGATCTTTTCCATTATCCAGATCCTCATCACTGAAATCGCGGTGCTCTCCCTTGCGGGAAGCTTCCCGCAGGGTGGTTAAATTGTCGTCGTCAGGCCTTGCGGCCCGCGTTTTCCGTATGAACGGTGATGAGTGACAGGCAAGAGGAAAAGAAAAAGGCCGTCTCGATGATGAGACGGCCTCGTAGTGCTGCTAGTTGGTAGGGTCGATGATCCCGTGTGTCCTCGTGCTGCGAGCGAGATTGGCAACCGGGATCGTTCTGGAGCCGCCACCGTCAACCTTCACGACAGCGAGCTTTCCGCCAGCCTCAAGCTTCTCGATCTCACCTGAGAAGTTGACGACGTCTGGGTCATGCAGGCATCGACGAATCACCGCGGCGTTGAAGACAACACGATCGTTTGGGCGCATGTGCCTCTCCGTCCGGGATCAGATGCGCGCGGCGATCGCCGCGTGCGTGAACGGAGAGGGATAGCCAAGTCCGCCGGCGAGCCAGCACTCCTTGCGAGGTGTCCTCGAAGTCTCGGGGACGTAGTCGTGCACCGGCCAACCATACGCGGCACGGAGCTCCGCAGCGAACGTCACGGCGGCGGCATGTTGGGCGAAGTCGCCGATGCATTCCACTCCGCCGAATTCACCGTTGTGAATCTGATGCGCGTAGACCGAATACACCTGCGGGTCTTCGTTATTCACCTCGATGCAGCTACCCCACGGATTGCCCGGTTGATGGTCCTCGCGAACGCCCTGAATTTCGAGGGCATCGAAAAGATGAGAGCGTCCGGTGATCACTTTGTCGGCGTAACGATCCGCGAGCTGATCGAACTTCGACGCGGCGTCCAGCTTCGAGAAGTCTCGAGCCAAGGCCATATGAAGGATGCTGCCGACCAAAACCCAACCAGCATCGCGCCGGGCGCTCTTGGGGAAGGGGATGCGATGACGTACCACCTCGTCGAACTCGGACGCGCTGTCGAACTGCGACCAGCCATCTTCGGATGACCAGAATCCTGCGCCTGTGTTGGCTGCCTCGGAAGGCGAAAACAGCATGAAACGGGTATCTTGCATTTTGAATCTCCTGAGTGGATAGAACTTGCATCCAGGAGAGGCAAAACAGGTACGTGTAACTTTTGAAGCGGCTACACCTTTTCGGGCCACCAGGGCTGAGGCGGATGTTCCCGGATCAGGAAGTCGTCGAGGTTGCGCCCTTGCAGCCACTTTGGGCGCGGACCGTGGCCGGTCCAGGACTTCCCACTCGACGGGTCATAGTATTTCGCGGGTGCACGGGCCTTGCGCCCCTTCGCGAACCCCAGGGCGGTGAGCACTTCTTTTTCGCTGATCCCATATAAATCCACCTGCTCCTTGAAGGCGGCAAGCGCCTCCGCCTTCTCCCGCTCTTTCGCCTCAGAGAGAAGCAGGTTGACATGACCTAGTTGCGCACGAAGCTCTCGAATATTGCTCATGAAATTCAAATTCTCCAGCAGAAGGCAGGATTTTATCCAGGTTGAACGGGCGCATGCCGACACACAAATACCTTGCGCTTGATCGCCGCCTGATGCCAAAATTGCGGCTGGCTCTGGCAGGAGCCCGCCACCCGTCGTAGCAAAGCTGTATCGGCACTGCCTGTAACGCACATCGCACCGAGTGCAGGTTACTTTTCAGATTCACGCTGGTAGACGGGTGACGGTGGTGAGAATCCGGAGAGCCAACCATGCATCAACCAAAACGCCGCCCGGCTTCGATTGAAGCCATCAAACGCGCCGCCAAGGCGATAAAGAAAGAGAAGGGAATCCAGCATTCCGAGGCGCTGAACGAGGCGTCTCGCGAATACGGCTTCGACAATTTCCGGCATGCGCAGAACGTCTTACCCCGCACCGGACAAGGTGATGGGGCGATGAGCCGCTTTCCGCTTACTCTCTGCGCATACTGGTACGAGCGTGAGTCTCGCACCCGCGGGCGGGAATCGCTGACGATTGAGTTGTCGGCGAGGTGGAATGACCTGATCGCGATACGCCAACTGGATGACGCCCGCGGGCTTGTAGGCATGCGGCCTGAGCCGTCCACGGAGCAAGGTGATCGAACCTCTGTGCTTAGCCGTCAGCATTCGTACCGCGATCAGGCTGAAGCCCGTGCGGTTGTCTGCATGGCCGCCAGAACGCTCCAGTTCATCGACGCAACCAGGCTGCGCCCGTCATCCGGTCGCCGGCGGGCATACCCGAACGGCCGACATCCGAGCGCACTGCATATCCCCAGTCAGGACCACACCGACATCTGGATGGACGCCGAGGGACGATATCTTGTGACGGATGAGCCCTACAGTGCGGAAACAGTCTTCGTCGACAAAGAGAGGCTTGCGTGGGGCGAACGCTACGGCTTCTCCTTCGCCAAACCATCGTGGGCCGGAATGCATGCGCCATACGGTGGGACCGGCCTCATCCTCGGCTCGCGCAACGACACGGGCGTTCCGCTCGAGCCGATCGTCGCGGCGCTCGACGCACTGCCCGCGCCCATTGACGAAAATGAATGGAGCGGCGAATCGACGAGCTTTGTTGAGCTGGCGCGAGCATAGGAGCGCGTTGCAAAAGAAAAAGGCCACCAGACTGGAATGTCCGGTGGCCACAACAACGTTAGTCAGTGCGTCAGTGTGCAAGCCAGCCACGTTGCGGATCGTAGGTCGCGCCCTGGAACGAGGCGAGGAGCCCGATGTCCAGCTTCCTGAAGTCGTCGAAATACGCGTTGACGGCCGCAACGATTTCCTCTGGTACGTCGCGTCCTCCCCTGCGCCTAACTTTTCCGACCGATGTCATGACTTCCCGCTCGTAGGTTTCCCAGTCGCAGCGCCAGACCGTCTTACTGTCGCGAAAGTCCTTTGCGTAAAAGTCGGCCGTCAAGAACCGCACACTGATCGTTTCACCGGCCAGCGGACCAGCCAGCACCAGAAAATCCGCTTCCGCCCTGTACGTCGACTTCCATGAGACGAGTGCCATTGAACCTCCCTGAATGCATCGATTTCGGCGCGCGTTACTGCGACAGCTCCGGGTCGTTTTCAAGGTGCTTTGCAGCATCCGCCCACGCTTCGTCCTCGGTCTCGAAGTCGAGTGCCGCGGTTTCTACGCCGGACCAACCAGGCTGACATAAGGTCCACCACCAGCGCCCGCACAGTGCACCGTCGAAACGACCTCCGCAGTGCATCCGGAACCCGGCGCGGGTCAGCGCGTCCTTGTCGACCGCCTGGTCTTTGCCCGACTGGGCGGGGACAGCATCGTTCATATTGCTCATCGCGTTCTCCTGTCTGAATTGAACATACGGAACGTGATGTGAGACAGGCAGCATGAAAAAAGCCCGCCGCGGTTGAAGAACCGGGCGGGCGGGGCAAATTGGAAGACGTGGCTAACCGCAGACCTTCTTCAATCCGCGGTCGACCAGATCTCCGTCGTAGGAAATTACGACTTCAATGTTCCTGCACGAAGCCTCGATGGACCCCAGCGTACGCGCGGTGATCAGATACCCATTTTCGTCAGACTGGCTCGCCTGACCGTAGAGAATGGCGTTCTGCACGACAGCCGCGAGGACCCGCTTGCCGCTCGAGTCGTCCGGCCAGCTTGGCGCGACCGTGTTTCGAGGTTCGATCCGGCCGCCACACACCCGGAAGTGCTGGTAGTGGTCGCCGTGCGATCTGACTGCGATTGACTCGCAGCCATTGAACCTGCCGACATAGATGACCTGTGCGTCACTTCCGTTAATTGTTGCGAGGGTCGTCTGGTGCGTCTCAGCGACCATTCCGACGGTTTCATTGAGATCACCGGCGTGTGCAGCGGTCGCCAGAAAGATACCTACGATTGCGGCAAGCAGTTGGATCAGCGTATTCACGACCTACTCCTTTGATTGACTGAACGCCTTTGGGATGTCGAACACGCGGGATGAACGCGGCCATGGGCACGACCACGTTGTTCTGCCATAAGAAAAAGGCCACCCTGCGATGAGGGTGGCCAGATACTGCTGGAATTCTACAATCGGTTCGGGTTATCAGCGTTTCCAGTACGGCAGCAGATCCCTGTGACTGCCGAAGGGTTTGAGGCAGCAGACGCAGCGAGCGACACCATCTTCCGATTCCAGCTCAAGGGATTTCGCGGTGTCGCCGCACGTACGCGCCAACGCACGAGCTGCTGGATTGCCTTCTCGCGTCGCCTGAGACGCATAAAACGCCTCCTGCTCTCGCCATTGGTTGGCTGCTGCGAGAAGGTGGTCTCTCCGGCTGGTGGATGCCTCGGCCACGCTCATGCTGCCACTCCCGAAAGAAACGAGCCGACAAGCTGGCCAGTCTGCGCCAGGCGGACAATCTCAATGGCTTCGTCTGGCCTGTACAGCGCCGACTCCTCGCCCGTTTCGGGGTTCGTGACCCGAACAAGCATCTCGCCGTGCAGTTCCGCCGATGTGGCAACGACATGCAAGCGAATCTTCTCGAGCGTAAGACGGTCAGGCTCGATCGTTCCGTAGAACATCTGCCAGCTTTCGCCGCCCTCCGGCTCGCCAGTATGATCGGGTTCAAGGTGCAGTCCGGAAGCATCGACCAGCCACACGTCGAGACCCAATTTCCGGGGCGGCGGGACATCCGTGAGAAATACGGCTCCAGAGCCCGTCCGGTCGAAATGCTCGGATAGCCCTTCAAAGACGATGTTTTCGCGATTCGACGACGGCGTCGAGTGATACAGCAAACGGTTCCGCATGACATTCTCCCAGGGTGGTTGACATAACGGGAGAGTGATGAAGCACACGCGCACGTAGCGGGCGGATACTTGGCAGTGGGATGAGGATCATCTCGATCTGGTCAGCACGCGTGGAGGCAACCCAGCAACTCACCACAAAAACAAAAAGGGGTGTGACTTGAATCACACCCCCTCTACTACATCTCAGACGGCGAGCACGACTGCCGCGGTTGGGTCCAACCGTTGTGCTCCGCCCTCGACTCCGTCCGGATGGGCCAGGTCGTATGCCGTTGCGTAGTGGACCCTGTCCAGCCCCATCAGGTCGGGAGGAGGCATCGTCCTGTAGCGCCCATCAACGTGATCGCGTTGTGCGTCACGCCTGGCACGCACGCGTATCTCCTCGATCGCTTTCTTCCGCTGGTCGTGAAACATCGCGCCCTCCCTTTTTACGCGTTCTCAGAAACAACACCGGCTGACTGCGCCGCATTGCGGAGCATCGCCTGCCTGTACGGTGCATTTGCCGGTGCCACTTTGATGCCGGGTGCCGATGCGTGAACGACGATTTCTTTCGGCTGATCGACGCGCAGGCTGTCGCCGCAGAAGACGATCACTTCGCCCACCTCGATCCGGTGGACAGCGCAGTTGGCCAGAAACTGAATGGCCATCATGCGAGCGCAAATGCCGTCTATGTCGCAGCCGACAAAGCTCCATGACTTCAGAGCTGCGGGGCCTTGCGCATTCAGGATCGTGTGCGCGGTGGCGAGCATCATGATGCCGCTGCCGCACGCAGGATCGCAAGCAACCGCCAGGCGCCCGGCGTCGATCTCAGTTGACCAAGGCTCAGTGATCGTCGCCATGAGAGCTGCTAGCGGCCAGGGAGAAAAGAATTGACCCAAAAGCTGCTTTCCGCCGTGGCTCGCAAGTTCCTGGTAAAGCGGACCAAGAATATCGAAAAACGGCTCCTCTTCTGCGATTGCAGCGTCATACGCCGAGATCGCGCGAGCTATCTTGCTTCGAACATCGTCGGGAACAGTCATCCATGGCTTAAACCCCCATGTCACAAGGATTTCTGCGAGAAAAA